>JADKCG010000021.1 GCA_016714745.1 Elusimicrobiota bacterium
GGATCCGTAAGGTGCCAATGGAAATACGGGTCGCTTGATACAACCTGGCAACCTCACCCGCCGATAACGCTCGTGTGTAGAAACGCACATCATCAATAGTCCCGTTATAGGAGTAACCCCAACTTCCATCATGTCTTCGTCCTAGGCCAAACGAATTATTACTTGAATATCCGGATAATGCGGTGACAGAAGAACCCGAAATTTGTCCATCCACATAAAAATAGGTTGTGCTGGTTGGGTGGTCCCTTACCCCCGTTAACAAATGCCAATTTCCATCGCTTATGGATGATCCGTGAACCACATGAGGAGCTGTTAAATTGTATCGGGTTTGATAGACTGGACGACTAGAATAATCCCCGCTAAGAAAGAGCCCATGGCCAATCGCGGATGCCAAAAACCCTTTCCCAGCTATGGCCGCATAATTTCCACCTGACAAACTCTGGGTGGTTTTGACCCAAACGGACAAAGTGAACGAACCGCTGGGATCCAAAATTCCGCTGGCCGGGTCTCCCATTGTCACATAGTCATTGTTTCCATCAAAAACAATGCCCGATCCGCTTTTCCCAGTCCCCCAGGTCGGACCGTTCGTAAGTGTCCCCGTGCTGGCGTTCCCGCTCAGATCGAAGGCCGATGTCCCTGCGTTTTCGTCTAAATTCCAATACCCCGCGAGCCCACTTGTCCGTCCTGCGACCAATATGTCGAGATTCCCATCCACATCGTAATCCCCCACCGCAACCGAGGAATACCCCACCCCCCCATTCAACCCGGCCACGTTCGTTGCTGTCGCATTGAACGTCCCGTTGCCGTTGTTGCTGTAGGTCCGCAATTGATAGTTCGTCCCATCACTGCCGCTCACCAACACGTCCAAATCCGCGTCCTTATCAAAATCGCCCACGCCACCGCCCATCCACCAGCCCGTTGTTCAACCCCGCCACGTTGATGGCTGTGGAATTAAACGTCCCGTTGCCGTTGTTGGCATACACCCTCAGTTGACGGTTCGTGCCATCCGTTCCGTTCAACAAAACATCGAGATCTCCGTCCTGGTCAAAGTCGCCCCACGCCACGCTCCCTTGGCGTAACCCGTTGTTGGTTCCCCCCACGTCAATACCTGTGCCGTTGAACGTGCCGTCTCCCTTGTTTTGATAGACCCGCAGTTGGTTGTTGGTGCCGTCCGTCCCGCTGACCAGCACATCCAAATCCCCGTCGTTGTCAAAGTCGCCCCAGACCACGCCCCCCTGTTTAAGGCCATTGTTTGACCCCGCCACTTCAACCGGCGTGGTGTTGAAAGTGCCATTTCCGTTGTTCCGAAAGACACGGAGCTGGTTGTTTGAATTATCACTGCCGCTGGCCACCACGTCCAGGTCGCCGTCGTTATCAAAATCACCAAACGCCACATCCCCTTCTTTCAACCCGCTGTTGGCCGCCGCCACGTTCACCGCCGTCGAATTGAACGTCCCGTTCCCGTTGCTTTTATACACGCGCACCTGGTTATTTGTGCCGTCCGTCCCGCTGACCACCACGTCCAGATCCCCATCGTTGTCATAGTCCCCCCAGGCCGTCCCGCCCTGGCTCAGCCCCCCACCCACGCTTGCCAAATTAAAGGGGCCCACCCCATAATCTGGGATGATAAAAGGCGGCGACGCCGTTACTGTCGAAGAAACAGTGGACCAGTTGCCCGCCTCGTCAGATGTCCACAACACAAAATACCACGTCTGCGGTGTGGTCGGGCTGACCACGATCGTCGTCGCTGTCAGAGCGCCCGGGGCCACATTCGTGGCCGTGACCGTGGACGTATACGCGTTTGCTGGCGTCGTGCTGGTGCTCCAGGTGGCCGTATACGTGGCGTATTGGATGCGGTAATACCCCGTCAGGTTGTTATACATTCCTTCCGCTCCCGCCGAATTCCACGACAGGTTGATCGCTCCCGCCGACATTCCTGTTACCGCTGTCAACGTGCTACTGGAGGGGGCATACCCAACCGTGGAAGGAAGAGCAGAAGTTGAATTCGATATTTCTGACCAGTTGTTCATGTTGTCCTTGCTCCACAGGACAAAGTGGTAGGTCGTCGTTGGAACCAATCCTGTCACCGTATGGCCTTGGGCGGCGCCTGGAACTACATTTATTGTCGAAATCGTTACGGTCGTGGCATTGGAAGGGGTGGAGCTGGTGCTCCAGCTGGCGGTATACGTTGCGTATTGAATACGATAGTCCCCAAACAGGTTCCCCGAACCCCCATCGTCCCCCGCCGATAACCAGGAGAGATCGATGTTGCCCGGCTGTGTCCCCGTGCTTGCGCCCAACGTGCTGGTCGATGGTGATACTGTATCGGTGTCTTCTACCAAGGCTGACTCCGTATTGGATACCTCCGACCAGTTGGGAATTTCGTCACCGGTAAACAGGGCGAAGTAATAGGTGGTCCCACCAGGCACCCCGGCGAGGGTTGTCGACACCACCACCCCCGGCGTTACGTTCGTCGTAGAAATTGTGACAGTCATCGCATTGCTGGGCGTTGACCCGGTGCTCCAACTGGCCGTATACGTGGCGTATTGGATGCGGTAGTTACCGGTGAGGGTCTTCGTCGGCCCATCGTCTCCGGCGGACGACCAGGACAGGTTCACTTTCCCCGCGGACGCGCCCGGCACGGCCGTCAACGCTGACGTCGACGGCGCAATGAAATCGGCCGCCGCGATCATGCGAATCTTGTTGTTGCTCTCCGTGAGGTATAACATATGGTCAGAGGCGGCAAAAATGGCGTAGACATTCCCTGTGTTTGCTCCGATCGCAGGCAGATTTTCAGCGTTATAGGAACCAACTCCCGTTCCTCCAATGGTGTAAATAAAGTTGGCCGTCATGGATTGACCAAAATAGGTCCCATTTCTCTTTGGAATGAATCGGATGCGCGTTCGGCTTTGGTCCGAAATGTATACGTTCCCTCCCGCGTCGACACTCGCATCTGTTGGATTCTTCATCGTGGCGGAAGTGGCGATTCCGCCATCCCCGGTGTAATTGAATCCCCCGTTCCCGGCAAGGGTATAAATGTAATTGGCCGTCATCGCTTGCCCAAAATAGGTCCCGCTGGTTTTAGGAATAAAGCGAATACGAAAGTTTGTCGTATCGGCAATGTAGACGTTTCCAATAGAGTCGAGATTCACCGCTGTTGGGTTGTTTAGCTGTGCGGCGGTAGCGATGGCTCCATCCCCGCCGTAGGCGCCGGTTCCGTTGCCCGCGATCGTGTAAATGTAATTGGCCGTCATGGATTGGCCGAAATACGTTCCATCGGTTCGCGCAACAAAACGGACTCGGTGATTATTTTTATCCGCAATATAAAGATTCCCATCACTATCCAAACTCACACCAGTAGGGTTATTGATGCGGCCCCGCCGCCCCCCAGGCCGGCCCGGCCCGCGCCCGGGGAGAGGGCGGCGCGGGGGCCCCTCCCCGCCCCGGCGGCGTTGTCTTTTTTCGCGCCGCCCGCCCCCCCCCTTGAGCGGAAGTCGCCGCTCCCCCATCGCCCCCATAGGCCGCAGTCCCTGTGCCCGCGATCGTGTAGATGTAATTGGCCGTCATGGATTGGCCAAAATAGGTGCCACTCGTCTTTGGGACATATCGGATTCGATGATTGTTGTAATCGCCCACAATAATATTTCCACCATTATCTACACACACGCCACTGGCGCCATCCGTAGAATAAAAATCAAGTTTTGCGGAAGTGGCCACCCCGGCATCCCCAGAGAACCCATTTGCGCCTCCCCCCGCGATGGTGTAAATATAATTTGCCGTCATGGAATGCCCGAAGTGGGCGCCGGTGGTCCGAGGAACCATTCGAATGCGATTGTTCGAAGAGTCTGCAAAATAGAGGTTTCCGGTCAAATCGACGCTGACCCCATACGGATTATTAATTTTCGCTAAAGTCGCCGCTCCACCGTCACCAGAAAACCCTGCGCCGGTCCCCACGATGGTATAGATGTAATTGGCCGTCATGGCTCGGCCAAAATAGGTTCCTCCTGTTTTGGCTATAAAATGGATTTGGTCACCAATTGTGGATATATAAACATTCCCGACACCGTCAAGGCTTACTCCTGTCAATCGGTTAAAATTCGCGGACGTTGCCGCCACGCCGTCAGGGCTGGATCCACCCCCTCCCGCGATCGTGTAAACATAGTTCGCGGTCATGGATTGACCAAAATACGTGCCGGAAACTTTCGGGATAAATCGGATACGATACGTGGAGTAATCCGAGATGTAGACGTTCCCCGCGCTGTCCAAGGCGACCCCGCCAGGCTCGTTTAATTGCGCTGAAGTGGCCGGTCCACCGTCGCCCCCATAAGCGGCGGTACCATCACCCGCGATGGTGTAGATGTAGTTCGCCGTCATGGCCTGACCAAAATAGGTCCCGCTGTTTTTTGGAACAAACCGAACGCGAGCGTTATAACTGACTCCAATATAGACGTTGCCGCTGGCATCGACGGTCACCTGAGAAGGATGATCCACCGGAGTACTGGTCGCAGGGACATTATCGCCCACGTATCCACCCGAGCCATTCCCCGCAATGGCATAGATATAGTTGGCGGTCATGGCCTGGCCAAAGTAGGTTCCGCTCGTTTTTGGAATGAACCGAACTCGATCTTCCCATGCGGCGGCGATGTAGACATTCCCGTTCACATCGACACGCCAGGTCCCGAGGGTGGTTAATATTTGCAGAAGTGGCAAGAACATCATTGTTGCCACCCCCTCCACCTGCAATCGTGTAGATATAGTTCGCGGTTCTGGCTTGTCCAAAGTACGTGCCATCCTTTTTGGGAACAAACCGGATGACATTGTTGGTGGTGTCTGCGATGTAGAGATTCCCCTCGTTGTCCAGAGAGGTACCAGATGGGGCGTTCAAAGTTTGTTGGAATGCAAAGTTTCCATCCCCAAACCCGCTGGGCGAGCCGGCCCGCAGGTAGATATTTGATGTTGTGAGCGCGGGGACATCGACTGATGTGGCATTTGCCGATCCGCTGGCGGTGGACCCGGCGCGGTTGGTGGCCAACACCTTGTAATGCATCTGTTGGGCAGGGGGAATGTAATCGTCCGAGAAACTGGTCGTGTTGCTGACACCCAGCAAAAAGTCCGTGGTGGTCACCCCCGCGTGCGTGGCGCGATAGATCGTGTAGCTGTCCGCGCCGCTGGCGCCGCTCCAGCTTAGGTTCACACGCAACAAGTTACCCTCCACCGTGGCCGTAAGCCCCGCTGGGGCCCCGCTGGGCGGGGCGACCACCTCGGTGGCGTTGGTGAACGCCAGGGGGTTGTTGATCGTGTTGGCCGTGGTGTAGATCTCCATGGATATGGCAAACGTGCCTTCTGTGGCGCCCCCGGCCACGTCCGCGCGCACGATGTAATACAACGGCACCGTGCTCACCGTCACGTCCTGGTCAAAGGCAACAATGTCTCCGCTAAAGGATTTTGAAGCGTCGTCCAGCCGAACGGCTGTGGCGTCGATGTATCCGCTGGAGCTCACCCACACTTCCACATTGGTCAAATTCCCGTCCGCCGTATACCCGCTCGCCTGCACCGCCACGGACGAAATCGTTACCCCCGATTCAGAATCCGACACCACCTGGGCTGTCCCCAAAATCCGTTGGGTCTCACCCTGCCCGATCCAGCCCGGTTGCCCCACCGCTTCCGCCAGGGTCACCATGGCCGGTACAGGCAAATAGACCGATGCCGTATTCGACACCTCCGACCAGTTGGGGACTTCGTCTCCGGTCCACAAAACAAAGTAGTAGGTATTGCCCGGGGTAAGGCTCGACGCCAGGTAACTTTGCGCGGCGCCCGGCGTTGCGCTGGTGGTGGCGATGGTCACCGTCGTGGCATCGGTCGGCGTTGAGCTCGTGCTCCACGCCACTGTATACGTGGCGTATTGGATCCGGTAGTTGCCGGTCAGGTTCCCGGACCCCCCGTCGTCGCCGGCGGAGGTCCAGGTCAGGTCAATTTCGCCATCCACGTCGCCCGGCACCGCGCTCAACGTGCTGGTGGAGGGAGCCGTGCCGTCCAGCCAGGCACTGGCGGTGTTGGACACATCCGACCAGTTGGGGACTTCGTCCCCGCTCCACAAAACGAAGTAATAAGTCAGTCCAGCTGTCAGCCCCGTGGCCACATAGCTTTGAGCGGAACCCGGGGTCGCGTTCGTGGTGGAGATCGTGACCGTCGTGGCATTGCTGGGGGTCGACCCAGTGCTCCAGCTGGCGGTGTAGGTGGCATACTGGATCCGGTAGTTGCCGGTCAGGTTGTTGTAAGTCCCATCGTCTCCGGCGGAACTCCAGTTTAACGACACCTGACCAACCCCCGCCGTCGCCGCCAACGTCGATGTGGATGGCGCAACAAAGTCTTCCGACGCGATCATGCGGATTTTATCGTTTGAGCTGTCTGATAGGTAGACCATGTGGTTTGGCGCGGCGTAGACGCCACGGGGGGAATACAGGGTCTTGATTGTTCCCACCGCGTTTTCTCCGTTATAGGTGATGTTGCCGTTTCCACCAATCGTGTAGATGTAATTGGCCGTCATGGCTTGGCCAAAATACGTTCCGCTGGTATTTGGAACGAACCGTATTCGATGATTGTTCGTATCCGCGATATAAATGTTTCCACCAGGGTCCACGCTGACGTCAAAAGGACTGGCAACGCGCGAAGCCGTCGCCGCCATGTTATCGGCCAGGAAACTCGAGGTCCCATTCCCCGCAATGGTGTAAATATAATTGGCCGTCATCAATTGGCCATAGTACGTTCCGCTTGTTTTTGGCACAAACCGAATACGGGCGTTCGAGTTGTCCGCGAAGGTGATGTTGCCCGCCGTGTCCACGGTCAATCCCATGGGATACCTCAAGGTAGCGGAAGTGGCGGCCCCCCCATCGCCGCTATAGCTGTAGGTGCCATTTCCCGCGATTGAATAGATGTAATTGGCCGTCATGCTCTGGCCAAAATAGGTCCCACTGGTTTTGGGGATAAACCGGATACGGTTGTTTTGTTGGTCCCCGAAATAGAGGTTTCCATCCCTGTCGATGCTCAGCCCGGCGGGTGAGTTAATCTGAGTGGAAGTCGCCGCCACATCGTCGGCTAGAAACCCTCCCGTTCCGTTCCCCGCGATCGTGTAGATATAGTTGGCCGTCATGGCCTGGCCAAAGAAGGTCCCGGTGGTCTTTGGCACAAAGCGGATCCGATGGTTCGAACTGTCCGCAACGTAGAGGTTGCCATCTGTGTCCAGGGTGGCCCAGCGAGGGTCCCGCATGGCGGCGGAGATGGCGGCCGTCCCTTCGCCGCTAAAGCTGTAAGTCCCATTTCCGGCGACTGTGTACAGGGTGTTGGCACTCATCGCCTGACCAAAATAGGTCCCGTTGGTTTTTGGAACAAACCGGATTCTCGAATTATCCTTGTCCACGAATACCACGTTCCCACCCGTGTCGGCCCAGACCCCATGGGGATAATCAATCTGTGTGGAGTTCGAAACACCGCTGTCTGAGGTACGCTTTCCAGCAATGGTGTAAATGGAGGCGGCTGTCATGGATTGATTGAAGTGGGTTCCATTGGCCCTGGGAACGAATCGTATAAGTTTGTTGTTGTAGTCCGCGAGGTAAACGTTCCCGCCGGCATCCACGCTTACCCCCTTCGGATTGTAGATGCGTGTGGAGGTCGCCGCCGCATTGTCCCCCAAATATCCGCCTGTTCCATTCCCCGCGATCGTGTAGATGGAATTGGCGGTCATGGCCTGACCAAAGTACGTCGCTGTCTTTTTTGCAATAAATCGAACGCGATGGTTGGAGTAATCCCCGATGTAGACATTTCCATCCGCATCCAGGGAAACGCCAAAGGGATCCCGGACCTTCGCCGATGTGGCCGCCCCGCCGTCCCCGCCGAAGGTCCCGGTGCCGTTTCCAGCGATCGTATAGATGTAACCCCCTGTCATCGTTTGGCCAAAATAGAATCCCCCCGTTTTTGGCACAAACCGTATGCGGTGGTTGGTGGAATCGGCAATGTAGACGTTTCCGGCCACGTCCACGCTCACGCCAGAAGGGCTGTAGATCTGGGTGGAAGTCGCCGCCACGTCATCGGCCACGTAGCCGCCGGTGCCGTTCCCCGCAATCGTGTAGATATAATTGGCTGTCATCGATTGCCCGAAGTAGGTCCCGGTCGTTTTTGGGATAAAGCGTATGCGGTGGTTCCCCGTATCGGCGATAGTGACGTTACCCTCACTGTCCAGGCTAACGCCGGCAGGTGACTTTATTTGCGTACCGGTCGCCACCACATCGTCGGTCGCGTATCCGCCGGTGCCGTTCCCCGCAATCGTGTAGATATAATTGGCTGTCATCGCTTGCCCAAAGTAGGTCCCGGTCGTTTTTGGCACAAATCGAATACGATGGTTGCTGGTATCCGCGATATAGAGGTTGCCTGCGGTGTCGATGTGGAGGCCAGTGGGAGAGTAGAGCTCCGCGGTGTTGGCGATCACATTATCGGAGATGTAGCCATTCGAACCGTTTCCAACGATGCTGTAACTGTTGTTCGCCGTCATCGATTGGCCGAAGTATGTCCCGCTGACCTTTGGCACAAATCGAATGCGATGGTTACCGGTATCCGAGATGTATAGATTTCCCATAGAATCGACAAACATTGATCCGGGAAGAGATAACGACGTTGACGTTCCCGGGATCCCATCGACCCCGCCCGAAGTTCCGGCAAAAGGGTAGATGTTGCTGGTGGTCAATGCGGAAAAATCAACCGAGGTGGCGTTGGCGGCATTACTGGTCCCGGTGGTTCCGGCCCGATTGGTGCCGATCACCTTGTAATACATCTGTTGATTGGCGGGGATATAGTTGTCTGTAAAACTCGTGGTGTTGGTTATTCCCATCAAGAAATCTGATGCGCCAACACCGGAATGAGTAGCCTGGAAAATGGCATAGGTGTCCACCCCCGTAGCGCCACTCCAGCTTAAGTTCACCCGCAAGAGGTTTCCCTCCACCGTGGCCGTAAGCCCCGCTGGGGCCCCGCTGGGCGGGGCAACCACATCGGTGGCGTTGGTGAACGCCTGGGGGTTGTTGGTCGTGTTGGCCGTGGTGTAGACCTGCAGGGAAACGTCGAACGTGCCTTCTGTGGCGCCCCCGGCCACGTCCGCGCGCACGATGTAATACAACGGCACCGTGCTCACCGTCACGTCTTGGTCGAATGTCGCGGTGTCACTGCTGAAAGATTTGGCCGTGTTGTCCAGCCGAACAGCTGTGGCGTCGATGTATCCGCTGGAGCTCACCCACACTTCCACGTTCGTCAAATTCCCGTCCGCCGTGTAGGCGCCGGTTTCTCGCACCGCAACGGACGAGACCGTCACCCCAGCCGCGCTGTCCGACACCACCTGGGCGGTGCCCAGTATCCGTTGCGTCTCACCCTGCCCGATCCAGCCGGGTTGCCCCACCGCTTCCGCCAGGGTCACCATGGCCGGCGGTGGCAGGTAGACTAACGCCGTGTTCGACACCTCCGACCAGTTGGGGACTTCGTCCCCGCTCCACAAAACGAAGTAATACGTGAGTCCGCTCGTCAGCCCCGTGACAAGGTTCGCCTGGGCGGAGCCCGGCGCTGCGTTGGTGGTCGCGATGGTCACCGTCGTGGCATCGGTCGGCGTTGAGCTCGTGCTCCACGCCACTGTATACGTGGCGTATTGGATCCGGTAGGTCCCGGTGAGGTTGCCGTTCACGCCGTCGTCACCAGCGCTGTTCCAGGTCAGCAACACCTCCCCTTCCGTGGCCGTGGACTCGCCCGCGAGGGTGCTGGTGCTGGGGGAAACCCCTGTGTAGGCACTCCCTCCGCTGGACCAGCTGGATTCCGCCAGGGCGGAGTCCACCGTCTTTACGCGGTAGTAATACGTGGTGTCCGTGCGCAGGCCGTAGCTGGCCGTGGTCTGGACGTTCCAGGGGTCGGTGGACTTCATGACAACACCGTAATAGGTGTTGCTGTTAAAGATCTTCGGCGGTTTGAGGTAACTGCCCAGGCGCGGGCTGGCGCCCAGCTGGCCGGGGAATATGACCGAACTGAAGTTGGACACCGTTGACAGTTGGATGTCGTATGTCAGCCCGTTTTCCGCCGTTGCACCGGTTCCGCTGTCGGTTCCCGCCGCCCAGGTGAAACTGGCCACACTGACCGACCCGGTGTTAAAAGAAAATGAGCCCGAATGGCCTCCCGGCGCAGTGGGGGCGGTGTTGGCCGTGGCACAATAATTTTTATAAACCCGTAATGAATAGCCCATGTCGCTGTTCGCACCTATGCCCACATCCAGATCGCCGTCGTTGTCGTAATCTCCCCAACCCAGGGATCCACTGTTTAGTCCGCCGTTCACCCCCTCGATGTCCAGTTGGGACGGATCAAAAGTGCCGTTTCCATTGCTCCGATACACACGCAACTGGGATAACCCGTTACTCCCACAAGTTAATAGATCTTGATCCCCATCGTTATCGAAGTCGCCCCAGGCCACACTGCTGTAGCGCAGTCCCCCGTTCAATCCGTCCACCTCCACCTGGGCGGCGTCGATGGTGCCGTTCCCATTATTCGTATAGAGGCGCAGTTGATAGTTCCCATTGTATCCACTGACCAGAATGTCAAGATCCCCGTCCATGTCCGTGTCGCCCCAGATGGCCATCCCGCTGTAAAGCCCTCCGTTCAGCGCGTCCACTTCGATTTGCGTGGGGTCCATTGTCCCGTTTCCGTTGTTCTTATACACGCGTAACTGTCCGTTGGACCCGTTTGCTGTCCCGCTGGCCAATATGTCCAAATCGCCGTCGTTGTCGTAATCGCCCCAGGCCAGACCCCCGTCCGATAGGCCCCCATTGACGCCGGCCACTTCGATCGGGTTGGCATTTAGTGTTCCGTTTCCGTTGTTCTTATAAATCCTCAACTGTCGGTTCGTGCCATCCGTCCCAGCCGACAAAATGTCCAGACCCCCATCGTTATCAAAGTCGCCCCAGTCCACTCGACTGTCAGAGAGACCTCCATTGAGGCCCCCCACCTCTATTTGTGTCGCGTCCATCGTTCCGTTCCCGTTATTCTTGTAAACCCTTAACTGTCGGTTGGTCCCATCCGTCCCGCTCACCAAAATGTCCAAATCCCCGTCACTGTCAAAATCCCCCCACACTGTTGATCCGAGCGTAAGGCCATTGTTGGCTCCATCCACTTCAATCTGGTTTGGGTCCAAGGTTCCATTCCCATTGTTTTTATAGATTCTCAACTGGCGGCTACCACCATAAATCGACCCACTGCTTAAAATGTCTAGGTCGCCGTCGTTCTCAAAGTCCCCCCACACCAACCCTCCAGAGATTATGCCTCCATTGATTGCCTCAACATCAATTTGACTGGCGTCAAACGGGTTCGCCACCGCGCTGGCACGGGGACTGACAACATCCAGCGGGCTCGTTCCGTTATCGTGGCTCGATTTGATCCCAAGGTAATACGTCACCATCGGCGTCAACCCCGCCAGGACCAACGATTGGCTCGTCCCCGGTAACCCCGGCGACGGTTCCCCCGCAACCGGCGTGGCGTTATTGAATTCCGTGTCGTTCGTGATGGCCCCCGTCATGCTATACCTCACATCGTAGGCGGCATTGGCCCCCGCGTTGATGTTCATGGGCGCGGTCCACGTCAAGAAGATTTGCCCTTGCCCCGCTTGCCCGCTGGCCAGCAGGTCCGCCACCGCAAAGGGCGCCGAACTGGCCATCTCCGCATACAGGCTCCCTGTGGCGCTCCAGGCCGATTCTTTTAGCCCCGTATCGATGGTTTTGACCCGATAGTAGTAGGTCGTATTGAACGTCGGCAGGCTGTGCAACATGATTCCGTGGTTGGTGTTGCCATCAAATATTTTGGGCGGTCTTAAATAGTTGCCCATCCCCGGCGTGGTCCACTGCCCGGCCACGATCGTGCGACCGGTAAACGTGTTGCTGGTCGATATCTCCACCTGATAAGTCAGCACGTCGGCCGAGCTGGCCCCGGCCCCGCTGTCGGACCCCGCCGCCCACTTAAACGTGGCCGTGGACGTGCCCGAAACGTTGTAACTCCATGCTGTTGTCAAGCCGGCCGGCGCGGTGGGGGTCGTGTTAGCGGTGAGGTTTAGGTTCTTGTAGACCCGCAATTGGCCGTTGGTGCCGTCTGTTCCACTGGCGAGAACATCCAAATCGCTGTCGTTATCGAAGTCCCCCCAGGCCACGCTCCCCTGGAGTCCCCCGTTGAGCCCGTCCACCTCAATTTGCGTCGCGTCGATGGTCCCGTTTCCGTTATTATTATAAACACGGAGTTGGCGGGTTGTTCCGTCGTTTGTGCCACTAACCAGGATATCGTGGTCTCCGTCGTTATCGTAGTCCCCCCAGGCCGCGCTCCCATAGTTGTATCCGCCGTTTTTGCCATCGACTTCAATTTGGGTGTTATTAAAGGTTCCGTTGCCGTTGTTCTTATACACTTTCAGCCTGGGACCACCCCCGTCATTGTAGGTGTATCCAACAACCAACGCATCCAGGTCCGCATCGCTGTCAAAATCGCCCCACGCCACTTCCCCCTGGTAAACACCCATGTTGGTCCCGCCCACTTCAATTTGGGCAGGATCGATTGTTCCGTTTCCGTTATTTTTATAGACACGCAGTTTGTAGGCCCCCCCCATACTATAACCACATGCCAAGATATCGAGGTCGCCGTCGTTCTCAAAATCACCCCAGACTGCAGAGGAGGAGCCAAGTCCCTCACCGGGACCATCCACATCAATGGGGGCGGAGTCGAAAGACCCATCCCCGTTATTTTCATAGACACGCAACTGATACGCCTCGATGAACAGAAGGTCCAGGTCCCCATCCAGGTCGAAGTCACCCCACGCCAAACTGCCCCCACCTTTGGCTCTGTTGTCAACAATCATGGGTGTCGGGTTGATGGTGCCATTTCCATTGTTTATAAATATCCGAGTATTTACAGGGGCGCCCGCCGCCACAATATCCAAATCGCCATCGTTGTCATAATCGCCCCAGGCCAGCCCACCGCCAAAACCTGCGTCACCCAGTTCAATTTGGGTTCCGTCAAAACTGCCGTTCCCATTATTTTTGTAGACCCTCAATCTTCGAGTTGTGTCCCATCCACTAACCAGAATGTCCACGTCCCCATCATTGTCGTAGTCCCCCCAAGCGACACGGGACCCGATTACAAGTCCTCCGTTCAAACCGTCCACCTCGATTTGGTTGGGGTCAAACCAATATCCGCCTACGGCGGAGGTGGTGTTGGAAATACCGGACCAGTTGGGGACTTCGTCTTCTGTCCACAAAACGAAGTAGTAGGTCACCCCGCTCGTGAGCCCCGTCACCGTGTGGCTTTCGGCGGAGCCGGGGACCTGCGCGGTGGTGGCGATGGTGACGGTCGTGGCATCGGTTGGTGTTGAGCTCGTGCTCCAAGCGACGGTATAGGTGGCGTATTGGAGGCGGTAGTTACCCGTCAAATCGCCAATCCCGCCGTCGTCCCCGGCGGAGGCCCACGTCAATGTCACTTCCTCCGGGTTTCCGCTTGTGGCCGCCAGGGTCGATGTCGACGGCGCAATCACTCCCGCCCAGGAGGAAACGGCGGCACAGACCACGAACAGAAGCGCCCAGAAATTCCTCATGGGCAATGAATTTCGTTTTGGGGCACATATTGACGTGCGGGAAATCAATACATGACAATCAAATAAAAAATCGGCTCTTTTCACCTTAAATATATAACGCGAAAACACGAATTATTCAATGGTTATTTGTAAGTGTTTAAAACGGAAAATGCCTTCAAAGCATGCCAATATTTTCTTCCGCCATAGCAATACCAAACCGCATCCTATGGGATGAGCAACACAATCACCCAGCGGTTTTTCGCTCGGCCGTGGGGGGTGGCGTTGGAGGCGGCGGGTCTTTTCGCGCCGTGGGCGAAAATCCGAAATCGTTTCTTGTCGAGTTTCCATTGGCTCACGAAAAAGTCACGCACCGTGTGAGCCCGTTTGCGGGAAAGGGCCATGGTGTAGCCCAGGGTGGCCGTTCTTGTCGGCGTGGCCGTGGATTTCCGCTTGTACGTCGGGGTCGGCCAGAAACATATTCGCTACTCCTTCCATGTGTCCCTCATCCCCCACCCCTTTCCTTGGCCTGGTCCAATAAAGTGATTTTCAGCTCAACTCGCCCTGGCACCCCCTTGCAAAAAATCCGGCGAAGACCTATAATATCGATACATCGATAATTAAATCGATTTTTCGATATGACAAAAAAGACCCAGACGATCCGGTTAGAGGTTGTTGAAAAGGTTCGCCGGTTGCGCCAAACAAATAGATGGACGCAGGCGCGACTGGGTCGTCTATTGGGTCTTTCCCAAAATCGCTTGTCAGAAATTGAACGTGGAAGCGGGTCCTTTACGGCAGAACAGCTCCTTCTCATTTTAAAAACATTTAATACGCCGCTCAGCTACTTTTCTTTCGGCCCAACGGCCCCTGCCGGCAAGGTCCTCCAAAACGCCATTTCTCGTTTAGGGGCGAGCCCCCTCCAGGAAAGTCCGGACATTCTGCCAACCGAAAAGCTTGACAACTCAACGGCCGTCATTCGCGAGGTGCTGACGGATGCCACAACTCCACGCCAAATCACGGCGTTGGCGCCCGTAATCGTCAACCAACCCAATTCCCTCGGTCTGAATAAACTCCGGTTGGATTTTTTCGGTGAAGGACGGATTAACCGATTGGGATGGCTTTTTGAAAACACTCTTCTCGCTGTGAGGGCCGAGCTCCACAGCCCCCCCCACACATTACCCAAAGAATGTGTGGATCGTTACCACCGAACAGAAGTTTTACTTCAAAACATTTTGCGGTATCCGGGTTTTACTGTTCGTCGTCGGAATAAAAATTTGGAAGACCCTTTGGAACCTGAAGTTCTATACAGCAACGAGGCCTTCGAAGAAGCCATAAAATCCAGAGATCGCGTCGCTAAAAGATGGCGCGTTGTCACGCGAATCAAAACGGGCGACTTTGTCCAAGCCCTACGAGGCGCCCGTGAGAATAATTGAGGAGTTTTTTCTGGAGATCGATCGCCGCTGGAAACAGGACGTCACCCTAAAAATTCCCCTTAAGATTGTAGGCTCGGGGGCATTGCTTTTGCAGGTGGATTACGATCGGGGAACCAAAGACAGCGATGTTTTGGAAACGGCGGAAATCACACCCTTTGTCAAGAATAAACTGCTGGAGTTGGCCGGCAAGGGCTCGACCTTGTGCAAATCCCACCGAATGTATTTGGATATCGTTGCCAGTGGGATCCCTTTTCTCCCCCCGGATGCCGTCTATCACAAGATGGTGAAACTAAACGATCGCTTGAAACATTTTGAAATTGAGACTTTGGATATTTTAGACGTTGTCGTGTCCAAACTGAAACGATTCAACGCCAACGACGTGAGCGACATTTCAGCAATGGTGGCCAAAGGGTTGGTTAAACACACAGCGCTGGTCGGCCGATTTCGGAAGGCGGTCGAAGGTTTTTTAATGGACGCGCGAGCGATAGATTTACCAACCTACGTGAGTCACCTCCACACGGTGGAAAGAGACTTCTTTCGTGCCCCTGCCTCAGAAATTGAATTGCCGGATTGGTTATAACAAACGGGGTATCTTTCAAAGATTGATCAGCACAATCACCCGGCGGTTTTTGGCTCGGCCGTGGGAGGTGGCGTTGGAGGCGGCGGGTCTTTTCGCGCCGTGAGCGAGGTCACGCGCCCCCCCCGGCCTACTCGACGCGGATAGGATGAGTTGATTCGCCCTTTGGAACAACATCGTAAGGTATGGTTTAAATATATCGGACAATATTAAAAGATGAAAGACTCTCACCGCTGGTGAGAGAAATTGCATGGACTCACAATATCATCATTATGATGCGGTGCAAGAGAAAAAACACGGCTCTCCATCACCCGCGAAAATCGGTCCCGCGCGATCCGGCTCTTCGCCAACGTGGCCACCGGCAAATCCCAGGCCGACGCGTTGGCCGCGGTTCGAAAAATAGAAAAAGAGGTATTGCCGGAAGGGGTCAAAATGGTCTTTTCCGGCGCGTCAGAAACGTTCCAAGAAGCCTTCCTGGGCCTGGCGGTGGCGCTGGTGCTGGGCGTGGTGATCGCCTACATGGTTTTGGGGTCGCAGTTCAACAGTTTCATTCACCCGATCTTGGTGTTAGTGGCCTTGCCCTTCAGCGTCACGGGCGCCGTCTTGGCCCTATGGATCAGCGACCAATCGCTCAATATGTTCAGCATGATTGGAATCGTGTTATTAATGGGCATCGTGAAAAAGAATTCCATTATGCTTGTGGATTTCACCAACGAACGGCGATCGAAACAGGGGATGAACGTCCGTGACGCGCTGTTGGACGCCTGCCCGATCCGACTAAGGCCGATTTTGATGACCACGGTCTCCACGGTAGCGGCGGCGATTCCCCCGGCGTTGGCCTTGGGCCCCGGAGCGGAAACCCGCGTGCCCATGGCGTTGGTGATTATTGGGGGCGTCTCGGTGTCCGCCCTGCTGACCTTGTTTGTCGTCCCCTGCGCCTACAGCCTCACTGCCCGCCTGGAAAGCCACACCCACGACGCCGACCTTAAAGAAGCCCTTAAACAATTGGGCGAGTGGCCACAGCAGAGGTCAAAACAAGTCTGAGTTGAATTGCGCACCCTCCATTTATCCTTGCATGGATGATAATATTTAAGTAAATTATCCTTCATGGAAAGACAATTTAATGACATTTTAAGGGAAAAGATCGCCGACAGCCTGGCGGCTGAGATTCCGCGTTTCACGCGCCGGGATGTAAGGGTACCCCCGGCGCGGGGCAAGGCCTGTGCGGTCATCGGCATGCGTCGGGCTGGAAAGACCACGTATCTTTGGCAGTTGTTGTCGGAACGACTCGCCGCCGGGGTTCCACGCACAGATTTGCTTTATCTCAGCTTTGAGGATGAACGATTGGAAGGTTTTTCCGCCTCTCATTTGGGAAATTTATTGGAGATCTATTATTCTCTTTACCCGGAAATGCGAGCCCGACGGCAAGTCTCATTTTTCTTGGACGAAATCCAGTTGGTGCCGGGATGGGAAACGTTTGTTCGGCGGGTTCTGGATTCAGAAAAGATTGAGATTTTTTTATCGGGATCTTCGGCGCGCCTGTTGTCGCGGGAGGTGGCGACAAGCATGAGGGGTCGCGCCGTAGAGGCCCTGGTTCTGCCAATGAGTTTGCGGGAGTATTTGAGACACCACGGCCACGAGCCCCTCAATCGCGTTGCTCCAAAAGAGGAACGCTCCCTGCTCGACCGAAATACCCGGGCCTATCTGATGGAGGGTGGGTTCCCGGAAGCGCTCGGGCTCGACGTTCGCGCTCGTTACGAACTGCTTAAAACGTATGTCGATGTTGTCATCCTGCGGGATGTGATTGAACGCCATTCGGTGGATCACCCCGTGGCTCTTCGTTGGTTGGTGCGTCATTTGTTGGGAAACGCCGCGGGGACTTTTTCAATCAACAAATTCTACGGGGACCTCAAATCCCAGGGAATGTCTATAGGAAAAGACACCCTGTATGCTTATTTGAGCCACCTGGAAGATGCTTTTTTAATCCGCACTCTTTCTCTAGCGACGACATCGCAACGCCAAAAAATGGTCAACCCCCGGAAAGTCTATCCGATTGATCCCGGTCTCATTCCGGTCTTTGATCGCTCAGGTCGAGCGAATCGGGGAAACGCCCTTGAAACCGCCGTTCTTCTCCAATTGGATCGTCGGGGGGCAGACGTCTCCTACGTAAAAACCGACGGCGGATTTGAGGTGGATTTTATCGCGCGATATCCAGAAGGGGGCGAAGATTTGATCCAAGTTTGCGCAAACCTCGACGACCCCTCAACCCGAGAGAGGGAAACCCGCGCTCTTCTGGAATCCGCTCGGGAACACCCACGCGCTCAAAAAAGATTGATCACCCTCGACCTGTGGCCGTCAAACATCCCCCACCCCCGTGGGATCCATATCCACAAAGCCTCTGATTGGCTGATGGGAGAGAAAAACTAAGTTCGAGCGGCGTTTATTGACTCGTTGCGTAAGGGGACTGCGTAAGTGCGTAAGGGGACGGTGCGTAAGGGGACGTAGCATACTAATTGACTTATAACGAATGGTTTGAAATAATTCCGATATGCCCCGCCAAGCCCGCATCGATTTCCCTGGTTTGCTCCATCACATCATCGCCCGTGGAATCGAACGTAGGCCGATTTTTTCCTGCAAAGACGATTACACGGATTTTCTCGATCGAATCGAACCCTCCACAGCGAGGGTCCCCACCCAAATTTTGGCGTGGGCGCTCATGCCAAACCATTTTCACCTCCTCGTTCGATCCGGTCCTCAGGGGATGGTCCCTTTCATGCGCCGGTTAATGACCGGCTACGCCGGGGCCTTCAACCGGCGTTACAGACGGGCGGGGCACCTTTTTCAAAACCGTTATAAATCGATTATTTGCGATGAGAACGCCTACCTTCTCGAACTGGTTCGTTACATCCACCTGAACCCGGTAAGAGCCAAGCTGGTCCGTGGGATGGAAGACCTTGCGAGATATCCCTACACCGGGCACAGTGTCCTCATGGGAAACGCCAAGGCCGCCTGGCAGGAGACCGAGGAGATCCTGGGACACTTTTCGAAGACCCTTGACCAAGCCCGATCGAAATACGAGGAATTCGTTGCCCTTGGTTTAGGCCAAGGGAAGAGGGTTGATTTGATTGGGGGCGGACTTGGACGTAGCCTCGGCGGTGGCCCCAGGGAGGTTCCCCTTGGAATGAGAGGAGACCGACAACTCTTTGATTCTCGCGTTCTGGGGGAGGGTGAATTCGTTCAGAGAGTTTTGGAAACCGTTCAAAAGACCGAAGAACTCCAAGCGACTCTCATTTACCAAAAAGTCGACATTTACAGCGTGGCTGAAAAGGTCGCAAAAAAATATGACATCGACGTCCGGCTCATATTTGCGCGAAACCGAATGAAGAGAGTTTCTCAGGCGAAGGCATTGATGGCCTTTTTGGGAACGGAACACCTCCGCCAATCAAACACCGAGATGGCGCGCTTATTGAAGATGACGCCAACCGCGGCAGGGCGGGCACGATTTCGTGGATTGAGTTTAGCCGATAGTTTCGACATCGACCCTCTTATTCAAGTTAGTTAGTATGCAACGTCCCCTTATACGTATTACAAAGTCCGGGTTTAACAAAAAAACTCTCCTCGTGACAGGATTATTGGTCGTGCTTGGGGTGTTTGGTCTTTACGCTATAACAGGGTCTCCCACGCTAATTTCGTGCGGAGATTCGGCAGAGATGACCACGGCGGCGGCGAGTTTTGGCGTGGCCCACGCGCCGGGGTATCCGCTATTTACCATGGGGGGCGGAATTTTTGCCGCAATCCTGCCGGGAACTCCGGCCCAAGGGGTCAATCTCTTTAACGCGTTTTGCGGAGCCTTGGCTGTGGGGGCCATGTTCTTTGTCCTGGCCCTCTTGACCGAACAGGTGCTCCCGTCGATCGCGGGGGCACTGACACTGGGTTTTTCCTACCACTTTTGGCTGTACAGCCATGTGCCGGAAATCTCCGCGTTGAATGCCCTTTTTATGGGTCTTCTGCTCTGGCTGGCGATTCCTTTGGTTCAAGGGAAGAATCCCCCCTCGTCCATAAAACGACTTTACGCAATGGCCCTGGTGGCGGGGCTGGCCTTCTCCCACCACCATTCGATTGTTTTTCTCCTGCCGGGCATCCTTTTTTGTTTCCTCCTGTGGTGGAAAGACCGTTCGCCGAAACTGAGCCCCCAGCAATGGGGGACGATGGGGCTCTTCTTGCTTCTTGGACTGACCCCCTACATCTATGTCCCCCTTCGCGCCCAAGCCATGCCTTATATGAACGCCGGCACCGTTACGGATCTGTCCCGTTTTATCGACCATTTCACCCGTCGCGCCTACGGCGTGACATCGCTCACACCCGAATACGCCCCTTTTAATGAAGCGGCACTCGAATCCGTATTGGGTTTCTTTGGACATTCGTTGGTGAAAAGTTTTTCCTGGCCCGGCGTGATATTGGGCCTCTTTGGATTTTTGATCCTTCTCTGGAAATCACCTAAAATATTTTTAGTGGTGGGTTCGGCCTGGGTGTTGGCTGGTCCTTTTTTCTTGGCGTGGTCCGGCATGCCGGCCAACACAGTGGTCCTTCGCGCCATTTTGGAACGGTTTTTAGTGGCCTCGTTTTTCTTGTTCGCGGTCGGGGTCGGGATAGGGTTGGCCAGGGTTGCGGAAAAAATAAAAACATCCGGGTTCGGGCGCTCCTTTCCGCAAGGGGGCAGGGCAATGGCCGTGGGCGTGATTCTTCTCCTTCCGTTTTCCCTTCTGGCTCATCATTTTCAGGCATTGAAATTTTCAAATTTCAACCTGTGCGAAATCTATGGACGGGACCTCCTGGCCTCTCTCTCACAAAACGCGGTGGTATTCGTGCATGGGGACAATTCGTTGTTTACCCTGTGGTATCTGCAACGGCTCACCGGCGCACGTCCGGACGTTAAGATCCTAAATTCCAGCATGAGCCCCGCTTATTCGGACCATTTGCGGTTTCATTTTCCAGAATTGGGAATCGCCCCGGGGACCACGCCCACTCTTCAGAACTGATCGAAAAAACCCAAGGGCGGTTCCCGCTTTATATTATTGGAATTCCTGGAACGGATTTTAAAGGATTGGGACTTTTAGGCAACCCGTTTTATTTGCGTCCGAGCGGTTTGGCTTTTGAAATTGTGACGAAAGGGGAGTTGGAAGAGAATTTAATGAGATCGATTCCTATGGAATTCCAGGGAAACGTTTTAGGAAAATGGCGGGAAAACTATTTCGTGGAAGAGATTCTTTACCTCTACACCATCGGGCATTACAACCGGGCCGTGATCCATTCGGCGCAGGGACATTTCCGGGCGGCTTACGAAGCCGCCCAAAGCGCGCTCGAGGTGGACCCGCAGTTTTATTTGGCGAGAGAGTTAAGCGATCGGATGGTGGGAAGAGTCAACAGCACACCCTCTCCCGCAAGCGGGAGAGGAAAGGTGACTACAGAATAGGAGTTTGGGCGCGGTGGCGAAGATTTTTTAAGGCGAGGGCAGAATGGGGCGCGGCGAAAATGGCGTTGCCGGCCACGAGGGCATTGGCCCCCGCGTGAGTGGCGAGTGGAGCGGTGTCATTATTGATGCCGCCGTCCACTTCGATCCACACCTGTTTCGACGGTTTTAATTGGGCATTTTGGCGCCGGAGCCAACGGACTTTCTCAAGCATGTCGGGCATGAAAGACTGGCCACCGAACCCCGGTTCCACGGTCATCACCAAAACCAAATCCAACTCATTCAAGTACGGCGCGACCTTCTCGATCGGAGTGCGCGGCCGCACCGACAGGCCCGCCCGACAGCCGTACTTTTTGATCAGGCGGAGAACCTCCCTGGGGCGACGACAGGCCTCCACGTGAACCGTGATGTTCCAGGCGCCGGCCTGGGCGAACTGCGGAATGTATTTTTCCGGATGCTCGATCATCAAATGAACATCCTGGGGAAGCGACGTGCATTTCTTGATCCAATGGACCACCACGGGCCCCACGGTGAGGTTGGGAACAAAATGACCGTCCATCACATCCACGTGGATCCAGTCGGCCCCCACTTTTTCGACCCGGTGAATTTCTTCGCCCAACCGAGCGAAATCAGCGGAGAGAATAGAGGGTGCCATCACCAACGAGCGTTTTTTCATTTAATGGGCCGCTCCTCGACTAAAACACCGTTGACGAAAATGCGCGCCCGCGCCGGTCCTTGCGGCGACACGGGGACCTCCACCACCGACCCGGGAGATTGAACAGCGGAATACACTTCCTGTTCCCCCCCATCGTCCCGAATGACCACCCGCACTTTGGCTGAATCGGATCCTGGGGGAAGTTGATATCGAACGGTTGCCCCGACTTTGGACTCGGTACTTGAAGAGAGGGAGACAACAAAGGCCACAGGGGTTTTTTCAGTCACCGCCGAATCGGCCGACGGGAATTGGCGGATCACGACGCCCGGAAGAAAGACGGCGGTCAACTCCTCTTTCATTTCCGGTGAAATTTTCTGTTCGTCGGCCCACTGTTTGGCCGACGCATAAGGACGATTAATAAAATCCGGCATGAGCGCCATGCCCTCGGGCGGAGGGCCTTTGGACACTTTGAGGTCCACCATGGCGTTGGGCCGAACCACCGTGCTGGCCGCAGGGGTTTGCTCCATCACTTGACCGGCATCGTTTTGGAGCGAATACACCTGCGTCACCGCGCCCAACGCTAACCCCGCCGCCCGCAGGCGATTTTGGGCTTCTGTTAATGTGACCGCGGTCAACTCGGGCGCGAAGACCACCTGCCCACCGGAAGAAAGCGTGACGCGAACGATTTTACCTTCTCTGACATGGAGGCCCTTCGGAGGGGAATGGAGCAGTATGGCGCCGGGCGGCGAATTTTCGTCCACCTGCACAGATTCTTTGGCCAAGGCCAGTTTCAACGGGGAAAGAATATCCAGGGCCTGCTCCAACGTTTTTCCAGTGAGGTCCGGAACGATCACAATTTTGCGCGAATGAAGAAAACCCGAAACCGCCCAATGAATCGCCAAGAGAGCAGAAAAAAGAGCGATGGCCAAGAGAAGCGTGATCACGAGGCCTGAGGGTTTCTTGCGCCGCCGATCGCCCCCCCGTTTCATAGGTTCGGCCAGAAGGGCGCCGTCCTTGGGGATGTCATCTGGGATCTGGGGATTATCCGTTGTCATCCTAAAAAACTCCTTGAAATTATTTTCGCCGCCCGCCGACCGGCCCGGCTTCGCCCAGCTGGCCGCATCCGGCGGCGATGTCGGTGCCCTGGGGCTTGCGAAGCCGAACAAAAAGTCCCCTTTCCGTTAAAACTTTGGCGAACGCCCGCATGGATGTTTCCGTGGGGATTCATACGGCACACCCGCCACCGGATTGTAGGCGATCAAATTGACCCAGGCCTTTTTGGCGCGAAGCAAGTTGGCCAACCGCTGGGCTTCCCGTTCCGAATCGTTGACACCCTTGATCAAAATGTATTCAAACGTGACGCGTCCGCGGCCGGTTTCGCGTTGATAATCCCACGCCGATTTTAAAAGATCTTTGATCGGCCATACGGAGGATTTGGGTAAAAGTTTCTTCCGCGTTTCGTCATCGGCCGCATGCAGACTGATGGCCAAGTTGATCTTGGGCGCCGCCGCGGCCAACATTTGGATTTGCGGGACCAACCCTGTCGTCGACACCGTCACATGCCGCGCGCCAAAGTTTAACCCCAGGGGAGAACGGAGGATTTGAAGCGCCTGGATCAGATGGGAGAAATTGGCAAGGGGTTCCCCATCCCCATAAAAACGAGACTGTTGATTTTGTGGCCAAAAGCTTCTTCCGCCCACAACACCTGTTCAACCATTTCCGCCGTCGTTAAATTCCGTTCCAAAGGAACACGGCCCGACGCACAAAAAACGCATCCCCAAGCGCACCCAATCTGGGTGGACAAACAAAGGGCCGAACGATCGCCTTCCCCGCCCTTGGCCGGGAGATAGACAGACGAAAATCGGCGTTTGTCCGCCGTTTCAAAGAACAGCCGCGCTGTGCCGTCTTCGGCCGACACTTCTCTTCGGCTTAACACTAAGGTCCTCAGGCGAAAGCCTGCGTCCCATTTTTCCCGAAACGACTGGGGAAGATCGCTCATTTCTCCGAACGTTTTGACCCGACGTTCAAAGATCCACGTCTGAACTTGGCGGACGCGGTAGGCTTCCTTCGGTTCAAGGCCAAAAACCTTGAACCAATCGTTAAACGGGATGTCCAACAACGTCCGCGCTGGAACAGCGGGAACTGTCACAAGGGATTCGTTTTAAAACGCGCCGGGCTGACGCAACCGCGCGATGCGAACATCCAACGGCGGGTGAGTCGAGAGAAGAGCCATCAGGCCCCCTTGTTTGCCGGAAATTTTAAAGGCCGCCAGGGAAGGCGCCCGTTTGTCGGTGATGCCAAGGCCGCGGCGAAGTCCTTCCAAGGCCGAGACCATTTTCTCCCGCCCGGCCAACCGAGCCCCGCCCGCGTCGGCGCGAAACTCCCGCCGTCGTGAAAAGGCCGCCACCACCATCATGCCCAAGAAACTCAACAAAATCTCCAAGGCAATGGTGACCATGAATTGGACCCCGCGCCGGCTCTCTTCTTTCACGTTCTGGCTGACAACAAAAGCAATCACACGCGCCAAGAACATGACAAAGGCGTTCACAATGCCTTGGAGGAGAGTCATCGTCACCATATCGCCATTACCGATGTGCGTGACCTCGTGCGCCAACACCCCTTCCACCTGATTGCGGTCCATCCGTTCCAACAAACCGGAAGAAACCGCCACCAACGAGCGGCTTTTGGTGGGCCCTGTGGCAAACGCGTTCAGTTCCGGACTTTGATAAACCCCCACCTCGGGCATTTCCGGCAGGTTGGCCCCGCGCGCCAGCTGATGAACGGTCTGAACCAACCAAGCCGCATCCCCCGTGGCCGTTTCGGGGTTAATGACCTTAACCCCCATCAACATCTTGGCCATGATTCGGGAAAGGGCCAACGAAATGAACGATCCCCCCATGCCCCACACCAAGCAAAACACCGCTAACGACTGCATGTCGATGCCGTGGGCCGTCATGTAAGGACGAACGCCGAGCAGGTTCAACACGATCGAAATGGTCACGACCACCAACACGTTGACGGCCATAAAAAGCATGATGCGTTTCAAGAATGCCATGGGATTCTCCTTTTTATTCTTCGAATTTGTCGCCCACCGAAAGGCGGGCTCCGTTCCAAAAACTGGAGGCGTCCATTTCTTTTTTACCTTCCGGCCGAACGCACAGAACACGGAGGCTGTCCGTGAGACATTTTACCAAAAATCCGCGGCCTTTCTCGACGGCCGTGATCTCCCCCGGCACGCCGGAGCCGTTGGGAGATCGCTCCGCTTTCCGAATCTTAACCCGCTGGCCTTTTATCACGCCATACGCGCCGGGCCATTCAAAGGTCCCCCGAATAAGGTTCACCATTTCCTCAGCGGAGCGCTGACCCCATAAGAGACGGCCGTCGTCTTTTGTCAACGGCGGCGCTTTCGTGGGTTCGCCCGTCTGGGGGGTGGGCTCCCACGGGCCCTCTTCTAATCGACGGAGGAATTCATCCAAAAGAACGAGACCCAAGGAAACCAGTTTCTCCCGCAAAGTTTCCGCATTTTCCTCAGAGGGTATGGCATACCGACCCTGGAGAAAAACCGGGCCCGTGTCCAGCCCCTTTTCAATCCGAAAGAGGGAAACGCCGGTTTCTTTTTCGCCCCGGATCAGGGCCCACTGCATGGGGCCGGCCCCTCGATATTTGGGTACCAAGGAAAAATGAACGTTCACCAGCCCCTGAAGAGGTTCGCTAAAAACCGTGGGCGGGAGGAGGTGTCCATACGCCACGACAATCCCAACATCGGGTTTCCGTCCGAACGATTTTTCCAGCGAGAACCCCGCTAGATTTTCCGGCTGTTGAACCGGAAGACCCAAGCCAACGGCGGCTCGTTTGACTTCCGTTGGAACAACCGCGTAACCGCGCCCCGCGGGCCGATCCGGTGAACTCACGACGCCGATCAGCTGGGATTTTTTTGCCAGCCGTTCCAAAAAAGGAACAGCCACCGCCGGAGTTCCAAAAAAAACCGTGTTCAGCAAAGGCCTACCAAAGACCGTCTTTCTTGCGTTGGCGAATGTCCCAAAGGGTTTTGAGCCGCTGGGGCATGGAGAGATGGTCGATCATCACCACGCCGTCCAAATGGTCCAGTTCATGCTGGAGACATCTGGACAGGAGCCCCTCGGCTTCAACCGTGATGGGAAACCCTTTTTCATTGATCGCCGACAATTTGACATAGGCCGCCCGCGGCACAGTCACTTGAATGCCGGGAAAGGAGAGACACCCTTCTTCGGATTTAATGTGCCCCTTGCGGGCATCGATCCGGGGATTGATGAGCGCCAACGGTTGGCTTTTCCCATCGGGGCCCACATCCACAACCATGATCCTCAAAGAAATCCCCACCTGGGGCGCCGCTAACCCGATGCCCGGCTCCGCATACATCGTGTTGAACATGACCGGGATCAGACGAAGAACAGCCTCGTTAACGGTGGCAACAGGCTTGGCCTTCTTGACCAACACAGGATGCCCATATTTGACGATGGGCAACAGTGCAGGCAAATTTTTGGGAATGGCATGATCCATGACGCCTGTATTATACCACGTCACCGACGGGTTTGACAATACATGACTTTTTTAGTAAGGTATTAACATCTGAAGAGGAGGTTTACCATGGTGACGCTCACTGAAAATGCGACGAAGAAGGTGAAAGAAATTTTTGCGGGGGATCCGGGCCTCACCGGAAAATCGTTGCGAGTATTGGTGGAGAAGGGCGGCTGTTCCAGCTACCAATACGGGTTTTCATTTGATGAAAAAAAAGACGGCGATGCCGAAGTGGATCAAGTGGGGTTCAAGGTGTTGGTGGACTCCGAAACCGCTGGGCTTGTGGCGGGGTCCGTGATCGACTATAAAGAAGATTTCTCGGGCGGCGGGTTCGCCATCGCCAACCCGAACGCCAAATCGTCCTGTGGCTGTGGAAAATCCTTCAACGCTTAACCGGGTTCCCCCGGGGGGGGGGGGGGCGGCGTCCGCGGAGGGAGGAACAGAAATTCCCAGTCCCCTCGGACCAAAAAGTTCCATCGAAGAAATTTTTCAGGCTGGTTCGGCCCCCCGGAGGGCTCTTTTTGACATCTCCGCCCGAGCCGCGGCCCAGGCAAAATCGCTTCTCGCGTCCCGCCCCGCCCCAGACCGGGCGCTCCGGGTTAAAGTCACGCCCGGGGGTTGTTCGGGTTTTAATTACAATCTCGAACCCTGGGCCGGCCCCGCTCCCGATGGAGACCACCGAGTCGACGTGGACGATCTGACCGTTTACGTCGATCGAAATAGTCTCCTTTTCCTCGCCGGCACTGTTTTGGACTACGAAAGCACACTCTTTTCAAAACGGTTCGTCTTTAAAAACCCCAACGCCATCGCGTCCTGCTCCTGCGGAGAATCGTTCAGCGTCCAACCCCAAGGAAGGCGCCCTCCTCCCGAACATTTCCCCCTGCGGGAAAAAGTAGACCTTGCTTTTGGAACGCCCAACTCCTTACGATTTTGAAGGAAGCGAAGGAATCTCCGCTGAAGAAGTGAGCGGCACAGCGGTGTTGGCGATGGTGGACAGTTTGTCTTGAAAACGTTCCAGGCGGCGGCTGGCGTCGTCGTGTTTGGTTTTTGCGTTGGACAGGTGGCGGCCCAGGAGGTCGAACTCTTCGGCGAACCGTTCCAAATCCCCCCGCAAACGGCCCAAATCTTCCATAATCCGGCGGGCGTTTTCTTCGATCTGAAACCCTCGAAGGCCCAACGCAATCACTTGGAGATAGGCGTAAAAACTGCCGGGAGACACAGGCACCACCCGGCGGCGTAGGGCGTATTCCATGAGGGCGCCTTCTTCCGGATCGTCTTTCACGATGCATTCGTAATACACGTTTTCCGCCGGGATATAGAGCAAGGCAAAATCGAAGGTCCCCTCGTCCGGCAAAATGTATTTGGACGCCACCGCGTCCACATGCTTTCGCATGTCTTGGGCAAACTTCTTGCGAAGCGTGCGACGGTCTTCGTCGGACCCCGCCTCCAACATCTTTCGGAAATTCTCCAGGGGAAACTTCGCGTCGACAGACACCAACCGACCGCCCAACCGAATCACCGCGTCCACCGTTTCCCGGGTCTTAAACGTATGCTGAAACTCCACATTTTGGGCCGGCAGGATTTGAGAAAGTAAATCAGCCAGAAAAAACTCCCCCAACCCGCCACGGAGTTTTGGCGCTTTCAAAATATCTTGGAGACTTGAGATGTCTTTGCCAATTTCAAAAATTCGGTCCGACGCTTGGCCGAGGGCCCCTAAACTCTTTTGAACTTCTCCCACCACACGAGTGGCGCTGTCCAACCGGTCCCCGACGGATTTTTGGCTTTCTTGCACCCGTTGCCCCACGGCTTCCAACTGGCGATTGACCTCCGCACCCATCTTTATCAGACGGTCCGTCAAGGCATCGGTTTGAGTTTGGGCGGACTCTGCCGATTGTTGTCGAAGCGCATCGATTTGTTGTTGGAGAAGAAGGAGGGGTTCACTGGCGGACTTTGAACGAAGCGCGTACAGGAGGGCGGCAATGGCCGCGACCGCGATGGCCACAAGAGTGACCGTTGTCCAGGGAGCCATTTGTTAGCTGGGACGGCGGGAGCGCGCCGCAAACCGTGTCCGGAGCAAAAGAATCCAGTCCAAAAGCCCGTTGCGCAGACGGACACTGTCAGCGAAAAGCCCCCGGTAGAGAGCGCGATCGATGTGGCGTTGGGGGAGGCGCGAGATCAGGCTCACGCAGGCTTCCGCCTTTTCCAATCCCTTTCGACAACGAACGATGTTCCCTTTCGCGCCAAACGGATCGTAGCCGGTGCGGTGACCCAGGGCCACCAGGCGGGGAATGGCCCGTGCCTGATCTTCAATTTCCGGCAATAGTTTTTGAAATTGTCGGTGGGAAACGCTTTTATATGTCTTGGCGAGCATTTTCGCGTAGCGAACTTCCACCAGTTCCGATACTCGGCGAAAAAATTCCGCCGCCTGAAGGAAAAGCGGAAGCCGTTCGGGATCGGCGCTGGGATGCCAAAAGGGAAGCCCCACGGAACCGTCTGGACCTAACACATGATCGAGCGCAAAAGGGCGGGGGGGCGATTCGGGATTGTCCGGGTCCATCCCGAACAGGTTCATGACGCGGCGGAAAGAAAGGCCCGGGTCCACGCAGGGTCGCTCGGAGGGATGGCCCACCCGGCGCCGACGGTCCGACGTCAAACGGTCTTGAGCGTCGAAGAACCGTTCCCAGTCCTCCTCTTCCCAGTGACGGTCGAAGTTGATGCCGTCGAAGTAGTCCGGATCCATTGCCATAGGGGATCATTATACCACACTCCCCCGTCGGGAAAAATGAGCGTCAAGCGGAGGCTTTAAGAAGCACTCGATTGATGATCGTTTGATAGCCGACGCCGCACCTCTTGGCCTCGATTCTGGCCCATCGGACGGCTTTGGGATGCACGCGAATACAGATGGGGCGATATTTATTCACCCCTTTCGGGGGGCGTCCGCGGCGAGGCCTTTTGATCAGAAAAGTGTCTTCGATCGCCTTTCGAAACATCTCGGTTTCTTGAGGTGTTACCGTCCGTGCTTTAGAAAAATCGATCTCTTTTATTTTCTTCATATTGGCTCCTTTCTAAGCGAGTGGCTCGTCGTGCGCTGATAATCCTTATGAGGTTTCCGGCCAATCGTAAAGTAAACACAACCACCAAGATCCCTTTTCCTGAATTCCCAATAAGCCATTGCCGTGGCTCTTGGAGTGAATGTTTTGTGTCCTCCAGGATAAGAGCGCAAGGATCATCGAAAGCAAACGTCGCGATCTTAAAGCCAATCCCATGCTTCATGGAATTGGCTACCGCTTTTTCATCATCCCAGACAAAACGCATAGTTTAAGTATATACCGAAATAAAAAGAGTGTCAATAGGACGATTCAGGTGGCTCGAAAGGCGAAGTCCGTCGACTTTGATTTACAGTTCCGGGTGACGGGCGGAGGTTTCGGAGCGGAAACGCCATTCCACCCAGGTTTTGGCGACCAGAGTGACGAGGGCGAGGAGGGCCAGGAGGGAGGCCACGGCGAAGGCGGCGGCAAAATTGTATTCGTTGTACAGGATCTCCACATGAAGGGGGATGGTGTTGGTTCGGCCGCGGATGTGGCCGCTGACCACCGACACCGCGCCGAATTCGCCCATGGCGCGGGCATTGCACAGAATAATGCCGTACAGCAAACCCCATTTGATGTTGGGAAGAGTCACCCGCCAAAACATTTGCCAACCGCTGGCGCCTAACACAAAAGCGGCCTCTTCTTCGTCGGTTCCCTGCGATTGCATCAGGGGAATAACTTCACGCGCAACGAACGGAAACGTTACGAAGATCGTTGCCAACACAATCCCCGGCACGGCAAACAAGATTTTGATCCCATGGTCCCCCAGCCAAGAACCAAACCATCCTTGAGCGCCAAACATCAGAACGAACACCATCCCTGATATAACAGGAGACACGGAGAAAGGAAGGTCGATCAAGGTAATCAAAAAGTTTCGCCCGGGGAAACGGAATCGCGCGATGGACCAGGACGCCGCCAAACCGAAAACAAGATTAGCCGGCACCGCAATGACCGCCGTGAGCAGAGTGAGTTTGATGGCGGAGAGAGCTATGGGATCCACGATGGCCCGGGCAAAAACTCCCGCGCCTTTGCTGAATGCGTTCACAAAAACCGAAAGAAGCGGCACCACCAAAAAGAGTCCCAAAAATGCCAAAGCCACACCAATGGCGATCCGTTGGACCCAACGCGGTTCCGTCAGAGTTTTGGCTGACGCGGAAGCGTTGAATCGAGTGAGGGAAGTCGCCGCCCCGGCCATTATTTCCCCCCCGTCCAACGTCGGCTCCACGCCTGAAGAAGGTTGATGGTCAAAAGCATGGCAAAGGAAACAACCAACATGACCACCGCGATGGCCGTGGCTCCGGCGTAATCGTATTGTTCGAGCTTGGTCATAATCAGAAGCGGAGCGATCTCTGTCCGCATGGGCATATTGCCTGAGATGAATGCCACGGACCCGTATTCCCCCACCGCGCGCGCAAACGAAAGCGCAAACCCCGTTAACAGCGCCGGAATGAGCGGTGGAAAAACCACCCGCCGCACCGTTTGCCAGCGGGAGGCGCCCAAGGTGAGCGCCGCTTCTTCCATATCGGGTTCCGTGGCTTCCAACACCGGTTGCAGGGTTCTGACGACAAAGGGCAATCCAATAAAAGTGAGCGCGATCACCACCCCAAGCGGGGCAAACGCCGCCTGAATCCCCCATTTGGCCAGGGGCGCTCCGATCCAGCCGGTGGGCGCATAAACCGCCGTTAAGGCGATCCCGGCCACCGCCGTGGGAAGCGCGAACGGCATGTCCACCATGGCATCGACGATTTTTCGACCGGGAAACGAATACCGCACCAGCACCCACGCCACCAGGAGGCCAAAGACAGTGTTGATGAGGGCCGCAAGTGCAGAGGCTCCAAAGGTCAGCCGAAACGCGGCCAACACCCGAGGCGTGGTGACGGTGTCCCAAAAGGAATCCACCCCATGGTGGCTGTTTTGGCGAAAATGGTGGAAAGCGGGATTAAAACGATTAGGCTTAGATAGAAAATGGTATAGCCGAAGGTGAGCCCGAACCCTGGTAAAACACCCTGAACTTTCATTTTGAATCCATAGGGAAGACGTGAAAGGCCGTCACGCCGACCCAAACGCGCCGACCCGAGGCAAACCCGCTGGCCAACGACACTCCTTTCGGCACATGGGCTATGATCAACCGTTCCGCCCCCACATCCACATGGTGTTCAATGAGGGGCCCACGAAATCGTGAGCGCGTGATTTTCCCTTCCACCTGCAAAGTTTCGGGCGAGGAGCTGAGATACACATCGTTCGGTCGGAAAAAAATCCGCACGCGGGAACCCACGGCGGGGCCCATGACCGTAAAACGGAACGGGCCCCACAACGCCAACTCTGGCGCGCTCACGACCGACTCCACAATATTTGTCTCGCCCACGAACTGAGCCACAAAGGGCGTGGCGGGCCGATCGAAAATCTCAAGCGGGGATCCTTCCTGCTCGATCCGCCCCTTCGCCATCACGATAATTTTGCCGGAAATTTCCATGGCTTCCTGCTGATCGTGGGTCACAAAAAGCGTGGTCACATGGGTTTCATCGTGGAGCCGCCGAATCCATTCGCGCAGTTCATCACGAACTTTGGCGTCAAGGGCGCCGAAAGGCTCGTCCAGCAACAACACTTTCGGATGAGGCGCCAGGGCCCGGGCCAAAGCGATACGCTGGCGTTGTCCGCCGGAGAGCTGAGACGGAAATCGCCGCTCATAGCCCTGCATTTGAACCAGGCGCAGGAGATCCGCCACCCGGGCCTCAATCTCCGCTTTCGGCGCTTTTCGGACATCCAAACCAAAGGCCACGTTGTCCCAGACCGTCATGTGCTTAAAGAGCGCGTAGTGTTGAAAAACAAACCCCACGTTCCGATCGCGCGCCGATTGGGCGGTGGCCTCGGCTCCGGTGAGACGAATTTCACCGGCGTCAGGCGTTTCCAGCCCCGCGATCATGCGGAGGAGGGTGCTCTTTCCAGACCCCGAAGGGCCCAGAAGAGCCGACAGGGATCCGGCGTCCAGTTGGAAGGACACGTCGTCCACCGCGCGGAAATCTCCGAACTTTTTGGTTAATCCTTGAACATGAATGCTCATCCGTTAGTCGCACCTCTTTCTGGGGGGGGCAGACACAAATATCCCCGTTATCGTCCCGGTTGATAGATTTGATCGAACACTCCGCCGTCAGCGAAGTGGGTCTTTTGCGCCTTTTGCCAGCCGCCGAATAATTCGTCAATGGTGAACAGGTTCACCTTGGGAAAAGAACCGGCGAATTGAGTCGCCACGCTTTCCAATCGCGGCCGGTAATGGTTTTTTGCCGCAATCGTCTGGCCCTCTTCGCTATACAGATATTTCAAATATTCTTCTGCCACAAGGAGAGTGCCATGCCGGTGGGCCACTTTGTCCACCACCGTCACCGGGGGTTCGGCCAAAATGCTAGTAGACGGCACAACGATCTCAAGCGGGTCTTTGCCGAGACCGTTCACCGCCAGAAAGGCCTCGTTTTCCCAGGAGATGAGGACGTCGCCGATCCTCCGTTCCACAAAGGTGATCGTCGCTCCACGAGCGCCGGAATCTAAAACGGGCACGTTTTTAAAGATGCCCAAAACAAATTCCGTGGCTTTCGTCTCATTATTGTTCCATCGCTTGAGGGCATAGCCCCACGCCGCCAAATAGTTCCAGCGAGCGCCGCCCGACGTTTTCGGGTTCGGCGTGATGACGGACACGCCCGGACGGACCAGGTCGTCCCAATCTTTGATTCCTTTGGGGTTGCCCTTCCGTACCAGGAACACGATGGTGGAGGTGTACGGCGCGCTGTTGGAGGGAAGGCGTTTCTGCCAATCCTTCGGAACCAGCCCCGCTTTCTCCGCCATTGCGTCCACGTCATAGGCCAGGGCCAGAGTGACCACGTCGGCGTCCAATCCGTCAATAACGGCCCGGGCTTGCTTGCCGGACCCCCCGTGGGATTGGTCCACCCTCACAACATCGCCCGTCTTGGCCTTCCAATACGCGGAGAAGGCTTTATTGTACTCTTGGTAAAATTCCCGCGTGGGATCATAGGACGCGTTCAACAGCACGATTTCTTTAGCTGAGAGAGGGGACCCTCCCCACAGTAAAAAAATCGCCACAAGAACCATCGCTCGATGCACGGCCTTACCCCCTTTAAACGCCGAACGGCGCCTCTGGTCCAACCCTCTCCCGCCCGCGGGCGGGAGAGGCCGCCTTTTTCTAGAACGCGAGTTGCGTGCGAAGGAACAGCGCTCGTTCCGGCACTCGATTCCCATTCGTCGCCCCACCCGAAAAGGATGTGTAGGTGTAGTTGACCATGGCTTTTACGAAAGCGTTCGGGTACCAGTTGACCCCACCGGTCAACGCGCGGGCTTCGCGAGCGGAAACGTTGGGATCCGAAAGGATGTTCGTGCTGTCAAAAGCATCCTCGTCCACCGTAAACCGACTGACTCGGCCCGCCAGTTCAACAGCGCCCCATTGCCCCTTCGACGGAGAAAAATCTTTCGCGGGTTTTAATCCTTTATAGCCCGGCGTTTCTCCCGTCAAGACGAATGACGCGGCCACTTGCCACGCCTGGTTCGCCAAGCTCACCAGGTTCGATGTGGTCGTGGAACGGACGTGCTGATACGAAACAACGTATTCGCCCAATACCCCCATATTGGATCCATACCAATATAACTGAGGAGAAACCCTTTGGTGTTTTCCCTGCGCCACCGCATATTTATAAGTAAAGAACGTGTTAAGTCCTTCGGTTTTAAAACCTGCCGGAAGTTTTTTGTTGGTTGTGGTTGCCCCCGACTCGCTTCCACTGGTGCCCGAAACCCCAACACCCAAATCGGACAACAGAGACTTGGATCCTTTCCAGGGCTGAAAGAACAATCTCCCAGAAACTTCTTTTCCGTCAGCAGAATCGCCTGTAACCGTTTCCCCATCCGGAGCCCCGTTAGAAAGGCTAAAGGCATAATTCACTCGTCCATCGATCAGCCCGCCCCCCAGTTGCGCACCCACGTCGTAGACCGGCACGAGGTTGGTGGCCAAACTGCGCTCGACAAAGGTCGTCCGCACACTGGACTGAAGATTTTCCAATCCCACCGGCGGTTTATATCGACCTGCCCGGAAAATCAACCCCGGAGCGGCTTTGTAGTCCAGATAGGCGTCGTCGAGAGTGTACGTGCTCCCGCCAAAATTTGGCTGAAACCGCGCTGTCAAAACACCAAACCCTGACATTTCAAAGGTTGGGCGCAAGCGCCGAACCAAAATCGTATCAGAGAAAGACCCCGCGTTGTCCACAAGATAAAAACGACCATCCACTTGAACGTCGCCAAAAAATTTAAGGCCAAACGCCCCGTCAGCAGATTTTATCGCGAACCCCTCTTTCCCAGCGGTGACCACGGGCTGTGCCGCCACTTTATCTTCCAACGCTTTTTGACGCGCTTCGAGCGCCGATAAACGATCGTCCTGTTCCGCCGCCCGTGCCGCCACAGCCCCCAGTCCTAAGAGGACCCCACACCCGATCATGATGTACTTTCGTTTCATGGTTGTGCTCCTTCGGCTAAAGGGAAAATGATTCCCCCGCCGTGAGTTTGTAAACAGCGCTCTCTCCGAAAAAGTTGGGCCAAAATCGCGCCCGCCCATGGGCGGTGAGACCTTGACGGTCCAAAACCAACAGGCCCTTTTCCTGACAGAACTCTTCGAAATCTCTGAGACTTAAAAAATGGACGTTGGGCGTATTGTGCCAACGGTAGGGGAGGGCCGGAGAGACAGGCGTTCTTCCCCGAAAAAAAACGTCCAGCCGGGCGCGCCAGTGGCACATGTTGGGAAACCCGACGATGGCTTTTTTTCCCACCCGCAACGCTTCCTTGAGCACGAATTCCACGTTTCGGGTTTCCTGCATACTTTGGTTCAGAATAACGTAATCAAACGATTTATCGGGAAACTCACCCAAACCGCCCTCGATGTCCCCATGCAGGACAGTCAGACCTTTCTCCACGCATTCGTAAATGGATTCTTCCCGCAACTCAATGCCCTGGGCCTTCACGTTACGGTCTCTGACCAACAACGACAGAAGATCGCCTTTCCCACACCCGAGATCCAACACCCGGGCGCCGGGTTCCACCATGCGGAGAATGGCGGCGTAGTCAGGGCGCATGGGTCTTCGCAATGAACGATTTAATCAGCCGGGTCTGCTCGTCGTATTCCACCAAAAAGGCGTCGTGGCCGTAGGTGGAATTGACCTCCACATAGGTCACGTCCCCGTGGCGGGACCGAAGCGCCGTTACGATGTCCCTCGACTGATATGAGGGATACAACCAATCCGATTTAAACGAAACGACAAGAAATCGGGGAATAGGCGCGCCGGGCTTAAACAATTTGTCGCCCGACAAATCGAAATAGTCCATGGCCCGCGTCACGTAAAGATAGCTGTTCGCGTCAAACCGCCGGACAAAATGGGCCCCCCGATTGCGCAAGTAGCCTTCCACCTCGAACTCCGCGTCAAAGCTGAATTTGAACCCATCGGTTTTCATCCGACGGGAAAACTTTTCTTCCATGGACTGGTCGGACATATACGTGATGTGGCCGATCATTCGCGCTACCGCCAAACCCCGTTCGGGTTGGCCGTGACCGTAATACTCCCCCCCCCGCCAGTCCGGGTCGGCCATGATGGCCTGTCGGCCCACTTCATCGAAAGCAATTTGTTGGGGGGAATGTTTCAGCGTGGTGGCGATGGGGATCACACTGCGCACCCGCTCTGGATAGCTGGCCGCCCATTGGAGGGCCTGCATGCCGCCCATGGACCCCCCCGCCACGGCCAGCCAGGTGGGGACATTTAAATAGTCCATCAGATGACGTTGGGCTTCCACCATATCGGCGATCGTAATGACCGGGAAATGGATTCCGTAAGGTTTGCCTGTTTTCGGATCCGCGGACCCGGGCCCCGTTGAGCCTCGGCATCCGCCAATAACGTTTGAACAAACAATAAAGTATTTGTCCGTGTCAAAAGCCTTCCCCGAGCCCACCATAGGATCCCACCAACCGGGTTTCGGCTCCCCGGCCACCAGTCCCGCCACGTGGGCGTCTCCCGTGAGGGCATGCAGGAGAAGGATGGCGTTCCCCCCCTTTTCGTCCAGCCGCCCATAGGTTTGGTAGGCGAGCGTGACGGGGCCCAGCTCTTGACCAGAAGCCAACAGGAGGCGGTCAAAAGTCAACGAATGGGTTTCCATTGGCCCAAGGCTCGATGAAATGGTTACCGCATCCATTAGGCCTTGATGAGGGACTGGTCGATGTCGGCCAAGATATCATCGATGTGTTCGATCCCAACGGACAAGCGGATGAAGTCCGGGGTGACGCCCGTGGCCTTTTGTTCCTCGGCGGAGAGCTGGGAATGGGTCGTCGTGGCTGGGTGAATGGCAAGGGTCTTCGCGTCGCCCACGTTCGCCAGATGGCTCACCAGTTTCAAGCCGTCGATAAATTTCCGACCCGATTCCAAGCCTCCCTTGATGCCGAACCCCAAAATGGCACCGGCGCCTTTGGGCAGGTATTTCTTCACCCGGGCCTGCTCAGGGCTAGCCGATAGGCCCGGATAGTTGACCCAGGCCACTTTGGGATGCTTCGATAAAAAGTTCGCCACGGCCAAAGCGTTCTCCGAATGGCGCGGCATGCGAAGGTGAAGCGTCTCGAACCCCTGGAGAAGCAGGAACGAATTGAACGGCGAAATGGCCGCCCCGAGATCCCGCAGAAGGGTCACCCGCGCCTTAATGATGTAAGCGATGTTTCCCATCGGTTTCAGAGCCTCCACAAACTTGGTTCCATGGTAGGAAGGATCCGGATCGGCGATGAGCGGGAATTTTCCGTTCGTCCAATCGAATTTTCCGGAATCGACAATCAATCCGCCGATGGAGGTGCCGTGACCTCCGATGAATTTCGTCGCCGAATAAACGGTGATGTCCACCCCGTGATCGAAGGGACGAAGCAGATAAGGCGACACCGTGTTGTCCAGCACGAAGGGAATTCCCGCCGCATGGGCAATCTTGGAGATTTCTTCCAAGTTCGCCACATCCAGCTTCGGGTTACCGATGGACTCGGCGTAAATCGCTTTCGTTTTGGGTGTGATGGCTTTTTTGATGGCATCCAGATCATTGGATTTCGCGAACTTCACCGTAATCCCGAATTTCGGGAACGTGTAATGGAACAGGTTGTAGGTGCCGCCATAGAGGTTGTCGGCCGACACGATTTCGTCCCCCGCCTGGGCGATGTTCAACAAGGCCAAGGTGATGGCCGATTGCCCACTGGAGACCGCCAGGGCGCCCACGCCCCCGTCCAAGGCGGCGATGCGTTTTTCCAAGACATCGGTGGTGGGGTTCATCAGCCGAGTGTAGATGTTTCCGAATTCTTTTAAGCCAAACAAGTTGGCCGCGTGTTCGGTGTTTTTGAACTGGTAACTCGTGGTTTGGTAGATGGGCACCGCGCGTGAGCCCGTGGTGGGATCCGCCTCTTGTCCGCCGTGCAATGCCAGTGTTTCCGCTTTGAGTTTATTGTCGAACTGTGTCATGGTTGAACTCCGATTTAAGGCGGGGGGATAAATAGAAAAAGGCCCGCGCCGGATGTTGCGGTGCGGGCCTTCAGGAAATCTTGAGGGACTCGGACCGCTTTAGCACCCTGTTCACTCCTTTGAGTCGGCCGGGGCAAGTTGGTGATTAAAGCCTCGCCGTATGGGAAGATCCTAACAAAGAGCCAATGCCGATGTCAAATTTTTTGGCTAGAATCTCACTTACGAAAACGGGGGGCCCTTATGCCAATCGACATTGAAAAATTTAACTTGAACGTAGTCCCCGCTACGCCCAAACTTTTTTGTTTCGAAAAAAACCCGGCTTTTCCGTCTCGGTCCTCGCGCCCAACTGGGGAATTCGGGTTAACGACGGCCCCAACGCAAATCACCTGTTCTACTCGGGGAGGCGGAGGGGGAACTTTTTGGGTGGGGGGGGTTTGGTTTCTTGGCCGAAACAGAAGTTGAGGGAAAAACGATGGCTTAAACCCAGTTCGCCCAATGTGACGAGGGCGTAGTCCACACCGAAATGGGGACCGGTGAACCCGATGCCGCCGGAATAGCCGCTCATGGACTCGAGGTCCTTGGACTGTGTGTTGTAGCCACCGCGAACGTCCACCTTGAGCAAACCTTCCATCGGCAGATGATATTCAACGCCCAAGGCGCCAAAGGTGTCTCCGGCGTTTGGAATCACGGCATCGGCGGCCCAGATCCATCGGGATGTGGGTGAAAAGGTGGCCCCGATACGGGCGCGGGTGGGAAGAGGTTGAGATTGGGAGTCGTATTGGATCGGGGGCCCCACATTGGAAACCGTGGCGGCGAACCGCCATTTATTTTCCATGAAAAGAGGCGAGAGGATTCCGGCGTCCATGGCCACATCCGAGGCGGAATTTGCGAGCTTCGATTGAATGTATTTTCCCCCCACCCCCAAGACAAAATCCAAAAAATCGTGGGCGTAACCAACGGAAAGCGCGAAATCCGAGGGGGTCAGATTTCCCGTCGTGTTGCCATCCACGTCGGTCCGCTCGCTGGTCCCTTGCGAAAAAAATTGAGCCCCGACCCCATAAGCCCCCGCACGGCCCACACGACGGCCAAACCCCGCAAAATCATAGAAACCGGAGTCCACATAACTTGCATGAAATAATGAAGCGGAGGGACGAACCAATTCTCTCAGCGCGGCCGGGTTGGCCACCAGAGCGCTGGCATCGTTCACGGCCGCCGATTGCGCGCCCCCCATCCCGGAAGCCCGCCCGCTGACATCTAATGTCAAGAAGGGCACCGCGGCGGTTTTCCCTTTGGCCCACCCGGTGGCGGCACACCCGACGAATAGAACAATGAGAAACCGGATCTGTTTCAGGGGCATGCCGCGCTGGAACACGTGCATGGGAGGAAAGCCCATGCCACGTCCGTAAGTGAGGGCAGGGGCTTTGGGATCACGTTTTTTTTCTAAACCGAGCCCTCAGCGCCGCGTCAATTTTGGCGCCCAAATAGGCGCCGCCCCGTTGACACATTTTTTCAAGATCCTTTTTGTCGTCAATTTTTCCCTCTAACATTTTATAAAGGATCTGCTGAACACTGGAGGCGATGCCCACGTGGGGGTCATGAATCGACCCGTTCATGGGAACAACGAAAGAGAGCGAAGGGATGTCCATCATATCTTTGAACTCTTTGACGGGACGGCCGAGGAGTTGTTTTCGACGAGGAGAGACCTCCACTTTAAAATCCGAGATGTCCACCAGGTGACTGGCGGTGAGCCAATCGTTCTTGCAGATGAGTTGGGTTTTCAAATCCAACCGGCCGCTCAGCACCTGGACATCGCTGGGGATGGAAATAAAGCGGGCCAGATCCTTGATCGGCCATTTCCGAAATACCCATTCGCCGTTCAGACTTAAGGGAAGATCAAATTTCTCCAACGTAAGGTCCAAAGAAAACTGCCCGGGGGCCTCCGCTTCGTTTTGTCCCTCAAGCTTAAACCGATCATTTCCCCCGCCGCCCTCCAAAAGGGGGTGGAGCCACTGTCCTTCGATTTTGCGGAGACCCCAAGAAACGTCGGAATCTCGGTTTGTAAGACGAAGCTGACCGTCCGTGACCACAATCTGGGCAATGGGTAAACGGCGAATCCAGAGGGGAAATCGAAAGGCGGCCGCTTCGCCGTACCCGCCCCGCAGTGAAAAAGCACCTTCCAAGAAGGGGTTTTTAAGTTGAAGGGATCGAACAAACCCGTTCCCAGAAAAGAGCTCCTTCGGTGGCACGTCGGCTTCAATTTCAGGAACAGTCAAGGAGAGGCGCTCGCCCGCGAGTTTCAAATCCGTCATGACGATGCGACCGTGTAAAACGTCGACCCTTACCGTTCCAAAACTGGCCTCGGGCCGGTCAAAAACATACTTCTTGAGGTAGCCTTCGAGACCAGAGGATACAGCGCCGTTAACAAACCAGAGAAACACCGCACAAACCCCGGCGGCAAGAAGAAGACCCAGGAACACCCCGACAAACAATCCGGCCCAAGCCCCCCCCCGGTTGGTGCGCGCGCGAGACATCGGACCCCTCAGGCCGCCGGCGGAGTTTGGAGGGCGCGCATGTAATGGGCCCGCTCGAAAGCGGAGGGGTCGGGGCAATTGATTTGAGACAAACTGCCTCGCAGTTGATGGACGGACTCGTACTCGTTTTTTTCCATCCATTCAACGATTTCCCTCTCCATGACGGGAAGGTGTTTGATTCCATGACGATAAAGGGCGGAGGCGATCATGGTAACGTTGGCGCCCACCATAAGCATTTTTAGCGCGTCGCGGCCGGTGTGAACGCCGCTGGTGGCGGCGAAATCAACCTTCAATCGCCCGTAGAGAATACCGATCCAAGTCAATGGCAGACGGGCCGCCTGGGGCGTGCTCCAAAGAACTTTGGGGCGAATGCCTACATTTTCCAGATCCACATCGGGTTGGTAGAACCGGTTGAAAAGCACAAGGCCGTTGGCCCCGGCATCCACAAACCGTTTAGCCATGTTGGCCATATTGGAATAAAACGGACTGCATTTGACTCCCAGAGGGATCTTCACGACTTTCCGAACAGCGCGAACAATCTCCACCGCGGTATTCTCCACCTTGGTGCCGGGCTCATCCAAATCGGTTGGGATCGTGTAGATATTCAGCTCAAGCGCATCGGCGCCGGCCTGTTCAATTTTCTGGGCGTAGTCGGTCCATCCCCCCAGAGAACTGCCATTAAGGCTCGCGATCACCGGTATCTTGAGGGCTTTTTTTGCCTTGCCAATTTGTTCAAGACGTTCGTCCGGTTTCAATCCCCCGTCAGCGATTTCAGGGAAATAGGTCAAGGCCTCGGCAAAACTTTCCGTGCCCTGTTCGGTGCGCTCAAACAGTTCGTCCCGATCCCGTCGGATTTGTTCCTCGAACATAGAGTGGAGAACCACGGCCGAGGCCCCGGCGTCTTCCAGTTTTTTAAGCATGTCCAGATCATCGGCCAGAGTGGACGCCGAAGGGACCAGTGGAGATCGAAGCTTTAAACCGAGATATTCCGCGCTAATGTCGATGGGCATGGGTTTCTCTCTAATTCGTTGGCGCGGCGGCGGAGACGGCCGGGGCGGCGGCCGCCGCCGGGACCACAGGCCGGCTGGCCATGTAATTATAGAGGGCCCAGCGGGAATCGGTGTCCACTTGGGACCGACCCCACAGGTCTTTGGCGTGTTCCGGTGCGGTTTTCGTCAACATTTTGAACCGGTTTTCGCGAAGGTAAAAGTCCTCCATCTTCATGGCGGCGGGGCGGGAATCGATCACGAGGGGGTTCTGGCCCTGGGCGATGCGCCGGGGATCGTGGCGATACAGGAGCCACTGACCACTTCCCACGGCGGCTTTCTGGCTGTCCAACGCCTTCGTCATGTTGATGCCGTGGGCGATGCAATGGCTGTAGGCGATGATCAAAGACGGTCCATCGAAGGACTCCGCTTCCAGGAACGACCGGAGCGTCTGTTCGTCCCGCGCGCCCATGGCGACCTCGGCCACATAGATGTTGCCGTAACTCATGGCCATGAGGCCCAAGTCCTTCTTAACGGACGATTTTCCCCCCGTCGCAAACTTGGCCACGGCGGCCCGGGGCGTGGCTTTGGACAACTGGCCGCCGGTGTTGGAGTAGACCCCCGTGTCGAGCACCAGGATGTTCACGTCCATTCCGCTGGCGAACACATGGTCCAACCCGCCGAACCCGATGTCGTAGGCCCAGCCATCGCCGCCCACGATCCACACGCTTCGACGGACCAACACGTCCGCCAAATCCGAAAGTCGTGCAGAAGTTTGGCCGGGAATGGATTTCAGTTTCTCTTTGAGTATTTTGACCCGTTCCCGTTGGTCGTAAATACCAGCCTCGTCCCGCTGTTTGGCTTCCAAAAGGCCCGTCACCAAATCATCGCCGAGTTGGGACGCGAGCTTTTTCACGAGATCCCGGGCGATCTCCATTTGCTGGTTGACGGATAGGCGGAACCCCAGGCCGAACTCCGCGTTGTCTTCAAAAAGCGAGTTGGACCAGGCCGGGCCCCGTCCGTCTTTGTTTTTCGTCCAGGGAGTCGTCGGCAAATTGCCGCCGTAAATAGAGGAACACCCCGTGGCGTTGGCGATCAGCGCTCGGTCGCCCCAGATTTGGGAAAGAAGTTTCAGGTACGGCGTCTCGCCGCAACCGGAGCAGGCCCCGGAAAACTCGAAGAGCGGGGTTTGGATCTGCACCTGATTGATCCGCTCGATTTTCAGTTTCCGTCGGTCGTATTCGGGCAACCCCAGGAAAAAATCCCAGTTCTCTTTTTCCGTGGCGCGGAGCGGGGGCTGGGGCCGCATGTTGATGGCCTTTAGTTTCGCCTCTGATTTGTTGCGGGCCGGGCATATCTCGACGCACAAGTTACAGCCCGTGCAATCTTCCGGCGCCACTTGAAGCAAGAACTTTTGGCCTTTCCAGTCCCGCTCGATGGCGTCGCGACTTTTAAACGTTGAGGGCGCGTTGGCGAGCAGAGCGGGCTCCACCACTTTCGAACGGATCACGCTGTGGGGACAAATCATGACGCACTTGTTGCACTGAATGCAAGTGGCCGTGTCCCAAACCGGGATTTCTTGGGCCAAATTACGTTTTTCAAAGGCGGCGGTGCCCACAGGAAATGTGCCATCAATGGACATGGCGCTCACGGGCAAGCAGTCCCCTTGGTTGCGGATCATGGTGCCGATCACGTCCCGCACATAGTCCGGGGCGCCTTCGGCGACAGAGGGGGGAAGCTCTTTGAGGCTCGTGGCTTTGGCCGGGATTTTCACTTCAAACATGTGTTCCAAAGACATATCAACGGAACGAAGATTCATTTGAACCACTTCTTCGCCCTTCTTCCCGTATGCCTTCATGATGGAATTCTTAATTTGCTCGATAGCCCGTTCCCGAGGAAGAACGTTGGAGATCCCGAAGAAACAGGATTGCATGACCGTGTTGATCAATCCCCGGAGACCCGCCTCTTTGGCAACGGCATTGGCGTCGATAACGAAGAACCGCAGTTTCTTTGAAATGAGTTTTTCTTGGAAGATGCGTGGAAGTTCGTCCCAAATCTCGTTCGGGCCGAAGGGGGTGTTGAGCAACACCGTCCCCCCCTCTTTCATTTGTTCCAAGAGATCGAACCGTTCCAAGAAGACGGGGTTGTGGATGCCGAGGAAATCCGCTTCCGAGATCAGATACGGCGCATGGATCGGTTCGGGGCCAAAGCGAAGATGGGAAATGGTGATGGACCCGGCCTTCTTTGAATCGTAGACGAAATACCCCTGGGCGTAACCCTCGGTGTTTTCACCAATGATTTTGATGGAATTCTTGTTGGCGCTGACGGTGCCATCAGACCCCAATCCATAGAAGAGCGCCCGCACGCCGTTTTTTGGCTCAGCCGAAAAATGGGGGTCCCAGGCCAAGCTGGTATGGCCCACGTCGTCGTTAATACCGATGGTGAAATGACCCTTGGGTTTTGGAGCCAACAGATTATCGAAAACAGCCTTGGCCATGCCGGGAGTGAAATCTTTTGAGGAAAGTCCGTATCGACCGCCCACAATGATAGGCACCGTTTTGAACGGGGCGGCATTCGCCGCGATCGCTTCAAATACCGTGCTAACAACATCGGTAAACAGCGGCTCGCCAGCGGAACCGGGTTCTTTTGTTCGGTCCAAAACGGCGATGCGTTTGACTGTGGTTGGAAGCGCTTTCAAGAAAGACGCCGCATCCAACGGACGATACAAGCGAACCTTCAGCACCCCCACCTTTTGTCCGGAGGCGTTCAATACTTTCGCGGTTTCTTCTGCTGTTTCCGCCCCCGAGCCCATGATGACGATGACACGATCGGCGTCCGAAGCGCCCACGTAGTCGTATAACTTATATTGACGGCCTGTCAACTTAGCAAAACGATCCATAATGGATTGGGTGATGCCCGGGCAAGCATCGTAAAAGGGATTGACCGTTTCCCGACCCTGAAAATAGACGTCGGGGTTCTGCGCCGACCCGCGCATGACCGGTTTTTCCGGGGTGAGGCCCCGAGCGCGATGGGCGTGGATGTCCGCATCATCAATGAGGGCACGGAGCGTGTCGTCTTCGAGATACGCCACTTTCTGGACTTCATGGGAGGTACGGAATCCGTCAAAGAAATGGACGAAGGGGATGCGGGACTTAAGTGAAGCGGCTTGGGAAATGGCGGCGAAATCCATGGCTTCCTGGACAGACACTGAACACAACATGGCCCAACCGGTTTGGCGGGCGGCCATCACATCTTGGTGATCTCCGAAAATGGAAAGCCCTTGAGCCGCGAGAGACCGAGCGGCCACATGGAACACGGTCGGTGTCAGCTCCCCGGCGATCTTGTACATGTTGGGGATCATGAGGAGAAGGCCCTGGCTGGCAGTAAACGTGGTGGCCAACGACCCGGTTTGCAGAGCGCCATGAACCGCTCCAGCGACGCCCCCCTCACTTTGCATTTGATAAACGTAAGGAACGTCGCCCCAAATGTTCTTTTTCATCTCATACATCCAGGCGTCGGACCATTCGGCCATGGTGGACGACGGGGTGATGGGATAAATCGCGATGACTTCGTTCGTGCGGAACGCCACGGAGGCCACAGCCTCGCCGGCATCAATAGTTTTGAAATGTGTTTCGGACATGGGTAAAAAACCTCGAGGGATGGGATGCCCATCGGCCAACGGTGATCCGCTGGCGGGCAAAGCGGGGGATCAAAATAATAATTGTACGCCCACTTATGGCCCGATCATATGAAAACCAGAGCGGGTTGACATCCCCCCCCCCGAACCCAAAAATGCTAAAAATTCAACTATGCCAGAGATTGACCTTTCCCCCGTCGTCCCGCCCGACGCAACCTGGGCCAAAATCCGATATCAGTTGGAACCCACCGCGCCCGGAGCCGAACGAACCCGAAAAAATCAATCTGACCCGGACGATTGTCGGCACACAGAGGAAAAATTTGTTGACCCCACCGGAGACGGGGACCCCGGTTCAGCCGGAGAATCCCCGCTGACCGCCCGTCTATGGTCCGGCCCACTGGACGACGCTGTGACCATCAGGGGACATTCCGGGGAAGTCTTCATCCGACTAAGACATCCCCAGCGCCTCTCCTACTCAAAACCCAATGGGGTCAGTATAAAACTGAAGGTTGTGGCGTATAAAACAGAAGGAAAGAAAGAAGGGTAGCCTCAATACGTTTTTAACCCCTGGGCCCCGGCGTAAGACGGGACGATCCTTATCTAAACCGCATTGAGGCTAGGCCTGTTTGCGTAGGGGGATTGGAACTTCTTCGCCAATGGAATGAAGGGTTCCAGGAGAATTTTCCCACAGGGGAAAGAGAACATTATTTTCACGCTCGATTCGGTTTTCAAGCAATGAAAAAACGCGGTGGGCGTTCGAGGCAAACTCGACAAAATTTGACTGAATGGAACTCGCGGACCGCCAGGCGTCTTTAAAGTTTCCGAACGCCCGCCTCAAATGCCCCATCTCGACAAAAAACCGTTCAGCGCACGTTCGTATCTTTTCATCTTCAGACAAGAGGAAAGCGGGATAGAAGTCCCGATCTTCCTGGGATAAATGAAGCGACAATGTGGCGGCCAGAACGTCTAACCGTTCACTTATATTAACGACAACCGTTGAGTTCACCGGCATTTGCATAAGGGCCCGGATGACCCCCACCTGATCCAGGATGTCGGCATGTTGCGTTCGAAGCTCTCTGGTGTCCAAGTCGATCGCCTCCCTGTGCTCCCTTTCAATGATCGACTGTTTTTTGGAAACCTTGAACCCGGATTTTGCAATAGGACACGGCATTCGACGAAGAATCCGGGACTTTTTCTTCCTCAAAACGCTCAACCGTAGACACCGCTACGCTTTCGCGTTTTTCGTCGAAAAAGCCGCCGGATTCTTCATCTCGGTGCTCGCGCCTATTGCAAAGTCCGGGTTGAACAAAATTTACTGTCCGTCCCATTTAGGGGCTATAATAGATCATCCATTATGCTGAACCATGTCCAATACCTTATCAGTGAGACGAATCCAGGAAACCTGGGCCCCTCGACAGCGGAGGTCAGTTTTGTTGGTCGCTCTAACGTGGGAAAAAGCACGCTCCTCAACGCTCTTTGTGGTCACGTATTGGCCCGGGTCTCCAAAACGCCCGGAAGAACGCGCATGATTAACGTGTTTTCCGCTGGAAAAGATCGTTGGTTGGTGGACTTGCCGGGGTACGGCTATGCGGTGGTTCCGAAAAACGAGCGCCGAGAGTGGGGTCCCATGATAGAGGGGTATTTAACGGGCCGCGCCAACCTAAGGATGATCTTTTGTCTGATCGACGCCAAGGTTGGCCCCACCCCGTTGGACACTCAAATGCACGAATGGCTCATTTCCCAAAATCTTCCCTGGCGCATTGTCGCAACGAAAGCCGACCAAGTCCGATCCTCCCTGGCAAAAAAACAGCGCCAAGACATTGCTCACGTTTTCGGCCTTCAGCCCAACGACATCGCCTGGGTCAGCGCGAGTAAAGGGTTAGGAATACAAGAACTGAAAACTGAAGTATCTCGCCTTCTTACATCCCAAAAATAAGAATCTATCCTTTTGGTTTCGGAGATTCTTCTTTTTTCACGGGAGACCCCTGAACCGAACCCAAATAGTTCGGGAGATCAATGCCGGCCATCGCGGCCACTTCGTGGAGCGGGGAGCGTACGGACGAGGTTGCTCATGAAATGGGCCGTCGACGACCCTTTCTCGCCCCCGGAATCCCATACGGTGATCTTGTCGATTTTGATGTTCTTGATCACTTCGGTCTGCAGACGGACAATTTCTTCCAACTTTTCCACCAACAACAAGGTCGCCGCATCTTTGGGACTGTTTTGGGCGCTTTCCACCAACGCCTTGTAGCCGTCGGCTTTAGCGGTTAACACTTTATGGATACCCGCCGCTTCGGCGGTCTTCACAGACACGATGGCATCGGCTTCGCCCCGGGCGGTGCGGCGGTTTTTTTCCGCGGCGGCTTCAGCGTCAATTTCCACTTTCCGTTTTTCGATTTCCCGAGGAACCACCTGTTCCGCTTCAAGTCGGCGGGTTTCCGCCAACGCTTTGGACCGCTGAATTTCGGCCGTGGCCACTTGCTTGGCCACTTCACCCCGCCGCGTGGCATCCGCTTCTTTTTCCGCTAAATCAGCGTTATAGGCGGCGATGTTGGCCTTGGCGGTGTTTTCCCCTTCCACGGCCTTTGCGTTGAAAGAGGCCACTTGAATCCGCCGTTCCCGTTGAGCGTCGGCTTCGCCGATGGCGCCTTTCTTTTCCTGATCGGCCACGTCGACTTTCGCTTGGTTGACAGCGGTCGAGGCGGCCTTTTTCCCGATGCTTTCAATGTAGCCTGACTCATCCGTAATGTCGGTGATGTTGACGTTGATCAACGTCAACCCGATTTTACCGAGTTCGGTGTCAATATTTTTGCGCACCGCCTCCATAAACCGTTCGCGGTCTTGGTTGATCTGTTCGATGGTCAAGGACGCCAACGTTAATCGCAGTTGGCCGAAAATGATTTCCTGGGACATGGTTTCAATTTCTTGGCGTTCCAGGTTCAACAAACGCACGGCGGCGTTGGTCATGGATTCAGGGCCGGTATCGATGGCCACGGTAAACGTGCTGGGCACGTTCACCCGAATGTTCTGGAGGGACAGAGCGTTCCGCAGTGGAATATTGATCGTCATGGGCGTCAAGCTAAGATAGGCATAGTCCTGAATCAAAGGCCAGACCATGGTCCCGCCGCCGTGGATACAACGAACAGAGCGCCCTGTCCCGACTTTACCGTAAACCGCCAAAATCATGTTCGACGGACACCGTCGATAACGGCTGGCCAAAAACAACATCGTCACAAATAAAAACCCCGCCAAAAGCGCCCCACCGATAATAGTGAAATTCAATGTCAATCCTTGCAAAAGATCCATTCTGTCCCCCTATTTGAGCTTTTTTACGGAAACCGTGGTCCCGTCCACAATACGAACCACCGTCACATCAGAAAACGAATCCAAATCCACCCGGTCTTCGGAAATCGCTTCCACAAACCGCGTGGCGTTATTCACCGATAACCGCACCTGGCCACGGCCTTCGGCGGGAATCCGCGCATAAACCGACCCTGAAAGGTTCAAGGTCTTCTCCATGGAAAACACATCGCCCGCGCTATTCAGCTTCCCCATCAACTTGAAGAGATAGGCTGTCAAGAACATGGCCACGGCACCCGACACTAAAGCAACGAGGAAAGAGAAGGTCGTGCCCATCCCAAATTGTTTCTGACCGGCCAATCCCGCCCACCCAAACGTCATAAAAAAACCCGTCAGGGATTGGAGGGAGACCAGCTTAAACGCGGCATCCGTAGCGTTCAGGGCATGGGAATGGGAGGTTCCCCCGTCCGCGGTGTCCCCCCCATCGCTCACATGATCCAATGCGCCGTCATCCCCTCCAAATCCTCCCACGACCATGGCGGCCAACCGAAAGAGGAAAAAGAAAGTCCCCACCAGGGCGAACACCCAGTAGATCAACTCCGCTCCGCGAATGGAAGCCATCGACATCCTCCCTGTTCTGAATTTCTTTCGCTATAAAATGAAGCACATGCCCCTTCGTACGGGGGGCATTTTCCCAAAACGCTTGTCGCGACGACAACCTGCCGCACCGCGGGGGGGGGTCGATCCGGCCCGTAAGCGATGCTTGGGACGGGGCCGATTAAATTTCCAATAGGCTTCGGAGCATCCAGCTTGTTTTTTCGTGGAGTTGGAGGCGTTGGGTGAGCAGGTCCATGGTGGCCTGATCAGCGGCCGCTTCGGCGGCGGGGAATGCCTGACGCGCGGTGTGGATCACGGTCTCGTGGCTCTCCAGAAGTTGGCGGATCATATCTTGGGCTTTGGGAACGCCGACCGCTTCTTTAATCGACGTCAACTTCCCAAACTCCGCGTAAGAACCGGGAGCCGGGGCCCCCAATGCGCGGATGCGTTCGGCGATCAAGTCCACCGCGAGCGCCAGTTCCGTGTAATGCTGTTCAAACATCAGATGGAGCGTTTGAAACATGGGGCCCACAACGTTCCAGTGAAAGTTGTGGGTTTTCAAGTACAGCGTATAGCTGTCGGCCAACAACACCGAGAGCCCCTTCGCGATTTCGGTTTTCTGTTGCGGGGACATTTCTTTAACGTTTGTCATAAAATCTCGCTTTACTAACCTATCTTCATTGCCCTATTATACTGTTTATTGAAACCCCACAAGGCAGACCGTTGGCCACTGGGGCAAACCCTCAGCTGACACTTTCAGCGCTATAGCGGGCGATGAGGCCCGTGCGAACTGCGCGACGAAAAACGTCGCGAAAAATCCAACAAGCCGCGAAAAGATGGAGAAGAGCCAAACCCGAACCCCAAACCAAGGGAGTGAAAGAAATGTCTTTCCCCAAAACCAAGGACCTTAAACTTTCAAACACGTAGGAGGGGGGAAGGGCCCGCGCGACCCCGCGCATCCACAGCGGCAGAGTATCGACTGGATATAAGACCCCGACGAAGGGGGAAATGAGGGCCGGGATGGGCCAGATAAACCATTCCGCCGCAGGCCCCAACCGAAGAACGAGGGCGCAACCGAAAATCCCCATGGCGATGCCGAAGAGAAAAAGAACCAGGAGAAAGGGAATCGCCAAAACCCCATACGCTGACACCGAAAATCCAAATACCGGCACCGCGAAAGCCAGCATGACCCCCAACCCAATCACACTGGTGGCCACGCTGGAGAGCACCATCCCCCCTAAATATTCCCCAATGGAGATCGGCGTTGAAAAAACGTTCAGGAAGTTCCTTGACCAAACGTCCTCAAAAAATATCATGGTGACACCTTGCATCACACGGATAAAAAAGTTCCAGAGCAGAACCGCGCCCAAAAGCGTGGGCACAAAGTTCGAGGCGGTCATCGTGTTCAAATATCGCGTGAGGTACCCCCACAACACCATATCAATGGCCACCCAAGTGAAAAGAGGAAAAACCCGGGATAGGCTTCCCCGAACCAAGTAGACATACCGCACGATCACCGCGGCGATTCTGCGAACACTCATGGGAGAACGCCTTCGAGGGACAGCGGTTCAAGGGCCACGGCGATGAAGAGGTCTTCCAAATTCTTTTTTCCGTGCAAGGCCGGAAGGGTTTTGGGATTCCCACCCAGAAGAATCCGCCCCCGCGAGAGAAGGAGCACGCGGTCGCACACTTCCGCCACTTCGTGCATGTTGTGGGATGTCCAGAGGACTCCGGCCCGACTTTCGGCCACATAGGACCGGATCACCGATCGGATATGCCGCGCCGTGGCGGGATCCAATGACGCCGTGGGCTCGTCCAAGAGAAGCAGATGGGGAAGGTTTAAAAGGGCCTTGGCCAGAGACACCCGGGTTTGCTCTCCTGACGAGAGGGTTCCGCATTTCACATTGCGAAATCTTATAAGGTCAAACTGCCCAAGGAGAGTGGCGATCCGTTCCCGCGCGTTGGGCACGCTGTAGAGAAGCGAAAACACCCGCAGGTTTTGGTACACGGTGAGATTCCCGGGAAGAGGCGCATAGCCCGCCGCGAAGTTCATGCGGGAGAGGACCCAGCTCCGTCGAGAAGAGATGGTTTCCCCCTCCACAGACACCGCCCCCGAATCAGGTTCCAACACCCCCATCACCATGTTGATGGTCGTCGTCTTCCCCGCCCCATTGGGCCCTAATAGACCCACGATCTCCCCCGGCCCCACGACAAAAGAAACCCCGTCCACGGCCGCCACCGCGCCGTAGCTTTTGCGAAGAACATCCAGCCTCAAAATGTCGATGGAATTCCTCCCAAAAAAGCCAATTCATTGTCAACACAGTGCTGTCGCCAGGAACTTCGGATCAGGCCTCCACTTAGCTCGCTGCTGGGTGAAGGGACCGAGAAGCTACCCGGGATTCCCCGGTAATCGGGAAAGAAAAAGACCCAACGACCGAGAGCCGTTGAGCCTTTCGACCCCGGTGGGGGGTTTCGAAATTGGGGTGAGTAACGGGATTTCCCCTTCCCCCGCCCCTTCGGGGCTCCTCCAGGGGCCGGCCACCCTCGCTGGCGCAGGCCTTCGGCCTGCTTTTCCGCCATTCATGGCGGCGCTTTGGGTTGGCTTCAAATCCCATCAGGTTGATTAAATTGGGGTGCTTTTAAAAATTTGAAAACTATTCCCCTTGACTTCCCAAATGTAGCCCATTCCTATTGGGACAATTTCCGCCTGACGGGAGAATATTACATTAAACCAACGCGGTTGACCCTGTAGCATGGGCTTCCAGCCCATGTGGTTCTGTCGTGCCCCTTTATCGTTCCGAACGGATCGACGAACGTGATAAAGCATTTTCCTTCTCCCGTCCGTGGGAGAAGGTGTCCCGAAGGGACGGATGAGGGGCGGTTTTCCGTTGAACCAAGCCCTTGTATTTCCCTCTCCCGCTGGCGGGAGAGGGCCAGGGAGAGGGTGGGCGCGTTTCACCTCACCCCCACCGGGGGGGGAGGCCGGGAGCGGGGGGCGTTTTTTTTAGCTTCAATTTGTGCCCGCTATGCGGGCGCCACACCGCACCGCTGTTCTCTCCACGTTCACGTCCAATGAATGGGACAGTAAGCAGGACAAGCCCCGGGCCTTTGACCTGGCGGGGGGCCACGGTGTCCGCGCTCGAACCACCGGCCACCGAGAACCCAAGCGACTTTCCTCTCTCATCGAAAACAGACCCCGCCACAAAAGAAGAGCCCCAGCAATTTCGGGCCGGGGGAGGAAGCTCGGACCTTGGTTGAATCGCTGGACGGGAAAGAATGGGGGACCGCTCCTCTTTCGGTGGATGAAGACGACTGTTCACCAGGCCGCCCACGGCGGCGGCCTGCGCGCCTGTTAAACGCTGACGATTGATTCGTCTCCGTTGGGGTGACAAGCGGGCAACCCAACACGCGAAGAAACCCCGCGCTGAAAGAACGCCCGTCGCGGCGCATTAAACGCGCCGCAACTCCTGCCTCCGAATCCGACGTTTCCCGCCCCGATCCACAGGAAAAGCCGCGCGGCCTTTCTGGCCGCGCCCCGCTGGGCTCCGGTGGATTCGTTCCCGGCGGAGCGGTTCCGCCCCTTGCTCCGGTCGGGGAACGGAAACCCGCTGACGGTTATTTCGTCGGTCGCGGGAGATATGTTCACCGCTCCGGTTTGCGGACAATCGGCGCGCTGGACGAACGCCCGTCGCGGCGCATTAAACGCGCCGCAACTCCTGCCTCCGATTCCGACGTTGCCCGCTCCGGTCCAACGGAGAAGCCGCGCGGCCTTTTTGGCCGCGCCCCGCTAAGCTCCGGTTGATTTGTTCCCGCCGGACCGCTTCCGCCCATTGCTTCGGTATGGGAACGGAAACCTGCTAACGGTTATTTCGTCGATCGCGAGAGATATGTTCCCAGCTCCGATTTTCGGGAAATCCTTGCGCTGGACGAACGCCCGTCGCGGCGCATTAAACGCGCCGCAACTCCTGCCTCCGAATCCGACGTTTCCCGCCCCGATCCACAGGAAAAGCCGCGCGGCCTTTTTGGCCGCGCCCCGCTGAGCTCCGGTGGAATCGTTCCCGCCGGAGCGATTCCGCCCCTTGCTCCGGTTGGGGAACGGAAACCCGCTGACGGTTATTTCGTCGGTCGCGGGAGATATGTTTCCCGCTCCGGTTTGCGGAAAATCATTGCTCCGAACGAACGCCCGTCGCGGCGCATGGTTTCCGGACTAGCGTCCTCCAACCATTTCCTCGCCTCCCTCGGCTCGGTCATCAAACGCGCCGCAACTTCTGCCTCCGGTTCCGACGTTTCCAGCTCCGGTCCACGGGAAAAGCCGCGCGGCCAGAGGCCGCGCCCCGCTTCCGCCCCGGCCCCGCTCTGCGGGGCTCCACCTCCCGGCCCGCCGGTCACCTATCGGCTTCGCCCTTTCTTCGCGCGCGCACACCAAAATCAAGTGGAATTCGTCGGTCCGGGAGGTGGACTCAATCCCCTTCGGGGACTGAGCGGGGCGGAATTGTGCCCGTTCGGGCACATACCCCTCCGGGGTATACAGATGACATGAAAAATCAAGAATAGGGGCAACTTCTCAATCCACATCCAAACCGGGGCACGAGTGCTCGCGCCCCATTACGATCGCCAAGATGCAAGAAAATTAACTGCCGCGTCCGCAAAGACCGGCCGCTCCGCCACGTCAACAGCCAAGGCACGCGGCCTTCGGCCGCGATAGGAGCCGTCGCTCTGCTCCGGAACAATTTACGGCGTCCTGAAACTGGCCCCTCCCCCCCACGGTTCTTGCCTTCTTTCGCCCTTGGGTCACCAACGTTCTTAGTGCTTTTCTTTATCTCCGCTTCGGGTCCGACGGCCGTGGCCAGGCCCCTGCACAAAGGCAGGGGCGGGGGCGGGGCCACATCCCGCCGCCCGTACAACCCCCCCTCCCCCCTTCAAGGGCAAAATCAAAAAGATTGGCCAACACGGGCGCCGAAAGGCACGGCTTACCCGTGTCGCGGATGACCACGCGACCAGCCAAGGTCCAAATAATGCGGCCCGCCAAAAACGCGGGCCGCCAGCAATCTAAGGCGCCAAATTTCACGGCTTGCCCAATCGGCGCCCAATGGGCGCCTCAAAAAACTCAAAAGCGCTGGTGGAGATCCACCCAGCGCTTTCGATAATTGCCTACGAATGGTTAAGGGGGCCTCAATAAACCCGCGCTAGCCCCCGGTCAAGTAATTCTTGGTTCAACCATTTACCGTCCCGGTAAACCCGGCCCCACTCCATTCGTTCATCGAGGCTGTAGAACACATGACCCACAAATCTCCCGTGCAAGTCTTCCTTGCTCGTCCTGATCACTATCTTTTTGGACTTCGCCATTTGATCTCGCACGTAGACAAAGGCCTCTTCTCCGCCGTCTTCTTTCAACGGCGGGGCATCCACCTCCGCCAGACGAATCCGCTGGCCAATCAACACATCAAACCCAAGGTCCAGGCGCACTTATGTGACCAGTTTCGTTATGTGACGTGTTCTGCTCAAACAAAGAGAATTCTCTCGCTCGAACGTTTATATTCAAGATAGAAACGGTTTGAATGGCGTCGCATCATCTTGTCCCAATCCATTTGATCTTTTTTCTGATCATACAGCCATTTAAAGTTCTCCACAAGAGCTTGCCCTGTCTCCGGGATGAACGGGATCCCGACTCCCGCTGTTAAGCGGAGCCCTTCCCAGGAAATAATCCGGGTCGCCATATATTTCCCCTTATCAATCGTCAAATTCATCCCTTGATCGATTATGATCGTCTCACCGCTTCTCAGCTGATCCCGTAATCGCACGCGGAAGCCAGCCCCCTTGCCCACAACCTCGTAAAGGGAAAACACCGGCGCCCGGTGGCTCGTTAAGTATTTCCTCTCCTCCTCTGAAAAATCCCCCGTTTCCCCGTCACACACCGCCTCAATCCATCGTTTCTCCGGCCAGGGGATGTCGTGGATCGCCCGGTCGAAGATGAAATCCATATTCTCTTCCCCATCTGACGACAAGGATCTCCTGTCTTTCGACAAAAGCCTCAAATCTTCCGCCGCCTGCAATATCAACCCCTCAGGCAGACAATCCACGATCCGCATCATCAGGTCAATGCCCCTCTTCCGCACATCCCTGTAGTGTTTCAACGGGCGATCGAATACCTCCCTCAACGGGGCCAAAAATCCCATCAGGACGCCTCCCCAAACTTCGATACCGCCGACTCAAGCTTCGTCAGGAAATTCGGATGGATGTTCCATTGCCCCTGCGAGGGGTGGACGTTCAAGGTCTTTTGATTCACACGAACCACGCCTTCCACCGTGGTAAAGTACGGGCCATGTCTCTCGACCAACAGATTAAAAGATACCAGAAAGCCTTCCAGGAGGACAGGCTCTCCAAGCCTGTGCGTTGCCGGTCTTGCGGACGGGAGGGAACCCTTCACTGGCATGCCGTCTACAGACGATCCCTCATCACCTTCAACGATCCCGTTGTCATCCCCGTTCGCAGAGTCCTCTGCTCGGTCTGCCGCAAAACCTTCACCATACTGCCGGAATTCGTCCTCAAGTTCCACCGCTACGCCAAGGCCGTCGTCGACCTCGCCCTACAAAAGCGGAATTCCCTTTCGTACGACGCCGTCGCCGACTTCCTCATGGACCGTTGCCACCGTTGCGTCGCCGTCTTCACGCTCCATCTCTGGCGCCGCCGGTTCCAAACCTCCTGACGTCGGCGAAAACCGGCCCTCCTTCGTTCGACATCGGCCTCGTTCACCGGCGGGACCGTTCCCCTCAGCCAATAAACGGCCGGATCACCCAAACCTATCCTGTCACCCGCCTCTTTCCCTTCCTCCGAACACTCTTCGGTCGCGCCAATACCCAAATATCCACCGACCTCTCCGATCCCGTGGAACCCAGATCCCACAATCCCGTTGATTCCGGCCGCCGCCCTCCCCTTGCTACCGTTCCCCATGAACGCCCGTCATCTTTTGGACCGCCTCGAACGCCGTTGGCCGCCTTCTTTGATCCGCTACCGCCAGTGCGTCCGGGTCTTCCTGAAATGGCTCTTCCTTCGCGGCGTCCCTTTAGGCTCTCTTTCCACCGAACACGCCCGCGATTTCCTCGCCGCTCACCGCGCCGTCGGCGCGCTCCCTTCCACCCTCCACTTCGACAACTTCAGCCTTCGCCATTTTTTCCGGTGGGGCCGCCGTCAACATCTTTGGCCCATTGTCCCACTTGAAAACTCCGCTTGGCGCCACGCCGCCCGCCGCTCGCCACGCCCCACTCCTTTCCGCCGTTATTTCTCAGAACTCGACGCACTCCTCCGATACCAATCCCTTCCGGATTCCCGTCTCCTCAACGATTACTCCGCTGACCTTCGTAAAAACGGCTTCGGCTACCGCCAAATCAAGTTCATCCTCGCCAACATCGCAACCTTCCTCGAATTCCTCCTCCGTCGGCATAAGCGCACCACCGACGCCTCCCGCCGCGACGTCGACTCCTTTTTCCATCACGCCCCCTACAACCTCGCCAACGATCACGGCAAAGCCAGGGTCACCTACGTCCTCCGTTTCCTCGCCTTCGCCAATCCCGACCGCGCCGACGAATTCCGCATCCCTCCGCGCTATCCGCCCAAACCGGATCCCTTCGGTTCCCTCGGCCGCGACTTCCTCGATTTCTGCCGCCTCCATCGAGGGCTCCGCCCCTCCACGTGTCGCACCCATCGCGATATCCTCATCTCTTTCGATTCTTTCCTCACTCACCGGGGAATCACCAACCTCCGTCGCCTTTCCCCCAACGATATCGAGGCCTTCTTCCTCGCACGCTCCCTCCGTTTGCGCCCCTCTTCTCAAATGCCCGTTCTCGGCGCCCTCCGCAGCTTCTTCCGTTTCCTTCACCTGAAATCCCACTTGGCCGTCAACTGGGCACCACGCCTCCCATCCCCCAGCATCTTCAGCGCCAATCGCCGCCCAAAGTCCCTCCCCTGGCCTCAGGTCGAGCAATTCCTCGCCTCCATCGACCGCTCCTCGCCCCTTGGCAAACGCGACTACGCCATGGCCCTCCTCATGGCCACCCTCGGTATCCGTTCCCAGGAACTCCCAAACCTCCGCACCCAGGACGTGGACCTCCCCAACCTCCGCCTCTATCTCCAAAGACGCAAGGACGACAAACCCGATGTCCTCCCGCTCTCCCAATCCCTCGCCCACGCCCTCCGCGATTACCTCGCCGTCCGCCCGAAGGGACTCTTCGACGACCTCTTCCTCTCCGTCCGGCCCCCCGTCAAACCCCTCGGCTTCTACGCCCGCGACGCCGTCGCCTTTCGCCTCGCCAAACACTTCCACCGCCACCGCTCCATGCGCGTCTATTTCCTCCGTCACTCCTTCGCCAAACATCTCCTCGACAACGGCGCCCCTCTTCCGAAAATCGGCGACCTCTTGGGCCACCAATCCCTTTCCTCCACACTCATCTACACCCGCGCCGATGTCCGCCGCCTCCGCGACGTCGCCGACAACTACGCCGTACTCCTCCCTCGCCCTCCGGGCATGAAAGATGGGTGACCCCCGTGCCGGAATCTCCCATCCCCTTCAATTTCCACTGCCCAGGCCTCGCCCCCCTCCTCGAACGCTTCCTCACCCTCCGTCGCCGCCTCGGTTATTCCGTCGACAACAAAGCCCTCATCTACGTCTACCGCGAACTCGATGCCTTCTTCTCCTTCTACGGTCTCTCCAAACCCTCCGACATCGACGAACCCCACGCCTTCCGCTGGATGTTCGCCATCCCTTCCCAGTCCGCCACAACCAAAAATATCCGCCTCCAGCGCCTCCGCTCCTTCTGCGCCTACCTCGTTCAAATCGGCCTCCTCAAGGAGGATCCCTCCCGCCGCATCCCCTTCCTCCGCCAAAAACCTTACCCGAAACCCCACCTCTATTCCCTCCAGGAACTCGGCGCCATGCTCCACGTCGCCCACAGATGGACCTCACGCCACAACCACCATTTCCCAGGCCTCGTCATGGCCGCCTTCATCCACCTCGTCTACGCCTCAGGTCTCCGCCTCGGCGAGGCCCTCAACCTCAAACTCAAAGACTTCGACCCCGACGAAAATACCCTCGCCCTCTGGAACACCAAGTTCCACAAGGAGCGCCTTGTCCCTCTTTCCCAGGACTCCGCCGACCGACTCTCCCATTTCCTTTTCCGCCGTTCCCTCCGTTACCCCAACCAATGCCGTCCCGACGACTTCATCTTCTGCCACAAAAACGGCCAATACAGCCGCGTCGGCATGTTCTATCTCTTCCGCAACCTCCTCCGCGAAGCCGGCCTCGCCCAAAAACACGGGCCCCGCATCCACGACCTCCGCCACACCTTCGCCGTCCATCGCCTCTACAAGTGGTACCAGGACGGCGCAGACCCCTTGAACAAACTCCCAGACCTCTCCACCTTCATGGGCCACGCCTGTTTCGAAAATACCCAGGTCTACCTCACCATCACCAAGGACCTCCTCCGCGAGGGCGACAAACGCTTCCAGGCCCTCGCCGAGGACACCGCTAAAAAACAGATCCCGCTCCTCCCAAGGCTCCCCTCATGAAATCCGACTTGGCCGGACATCTTAAAACGTTCTTCTTCTCCTATCTCCGCCAGCACCGCGGCGTTAGCCCTCTCACCCTCAAATCCTATGCCGACACCTTCCGCCTCCTCCTCCGTTTCCTCGCCGCACGCCACCGCTCCTCGCGCCCTTTCACCGTTAAAGACCTTCAGGTCAAATCCCTCCTCGCTTTCCTTCAATATCTTGAAGACAAACACGCCGGGCGATCCAACAGCCCCTTCTCCCGCAACCTTCGCCTCGCCGCCATCCAGTCCTTCTTCAGATACCTTCGCCTCTTCGAGCCCGCCTTCGAGCCCCTCGCCAGACGGGTCCTCAATATCCCCAGAAAACGAACCCACAAGAATTTCCCCGAATTCCTCACCCGCCATGAGCTTGAGGCCGTTCTCTCCCAAATCGACCTCGACGCCCCCGACGGCGTCCGCGATCTCTCCATCCTCCTCTTCCTTTACAACACAGGTGCGCGCGCCCAGGAAACCGCCGGCGCCCAAATCTCTTGGTTCGACTTCCCGAACCGATTCGTCACCATCACCGGCAAGGGCGACAAGTCCCGCTCCACCCCACTTTGGCCCTCCACCGTCCAGTTCCTCAGACGTTATCTCGACCACCACCGCCGACCCCCCGCTCCTCAAGCCGCCGCCTCCTTCTTCATCAATCAACGCGGGGGACCTTGACCCGTTTCGGCGTCCGCTCCTCGTCAAAAAATACGTCCACCGCGCCGCCATAAAGTGCCCTTCCCTCGCAAAACGGAAAATCTCCACGCACTCTTTCCGGCATACTACCGCCGTCCATCTCTTGAAGGCCAGGGTCGACCTCAACGTCATCAAAGACTGGCTCGGCCACGCTTCCGTCAAGTCCACCAAGCGCTATCTCCACACCGACGCCGATGACAAACAGCGTACCCTCGAACGTTTCGGCCCGCCCGATTATGTGGTGAGCTCCTCGCCCCCGAAGAGGACGACGGGCCGGACCTCCTTTTGGGTTGGTGCAAGGATTTATATACGCAAAACCACCCCACCGCCCGATTCCTGGGGCGGGACTTTTATGTTCTCAACTGGATTGTTATGTGGCCAGTCGCATATTCAAGGAGAAAAACTCCAGTTTCCTTACGACGGAGAAAACGACGGGCCAAAACTCTGGCCACATAACCGCACAAGGAGAGTATCTCCGTCGACAACTCGAAGAATTGTCGCCCGGTAAATAAAGGGTTCTCCTGCTGGGCGCTTTAATCGTTTTGGGGTGGTGCCGTTTCCCTTTGTGGGGTCTTCGCCGAAATGGTCCGCTTGGATTGCTTTCACCAGTGCGTCTCGCGTCCATTTCTTTTCTATTGCCGTTGTTTCGTAGAACTGGCGGGCCTTATCAACCTTTACCGACAAAAGTTCTCTGACATGCGCCCATGTCAATGGGGTATTTTGGGGGACGCCTTTCGGGTAATACTGATGGTAGAGAACACAACGGACCAAGGTTGTCCGGTCGGCGTGGAGTTCATTGGCCAGACGCTCCATGATCGACTGGCCATACCCCGAATTTTCTGTTATTCGCTCCCGTGCGATTCTGGCCCCGCAATTCCAATACGTCCGCATTAATTCAAAATTAGCCGCCGCTTGCGCGCGGGCCCGTCCGGCATCAATGATCTTCCTCAGGTCAAGGACCAGTTTGTCGAAATTCTGGCCGCTCAAAACCAAATTTTTCGCCATTTCTTTTCCCTTTGCAGCTGAACCCATTAACGTCGTCTCAATACCAACTCCAACCCCTCCCGCGCCTTCGCGGCCACGGTTTCGTCAACCGCCAGAGATTCCAGGTATCCTCGGAACAAATCCGCCGACACTTGGTCCGCCGCGCCCTCAATGGCGGCGGCCAGCGTCAACATCTTTTTCCAATCGTCGCCGTTGCCCACCATTCGGCGCAAGGCTTGAACTTGCCCGCCGAGGCGGGAGAGCCGCATTTGTATGGTCGTTTGAATGTTCGTCCCTACGGAAATGTCAATCCGTTTTCGGTTTTTTGCCATACGACTATCTTTCCCTCCGTGCAACTTTTCGATGGGAGAATCCTAGAAAATCCAAGCTTGATCATGACCAGGCTCGGTGGTAGAAATGGTTTTGAACCAAGGACCCCAGCCCCACCGTCACTGTTGTGTTTTTTCGCTCGTCTGTTTCGTTTTTTGAAAAAGTGTTGAAGCCCCTTCCTTCCGTTTCAGCAAACGCCAGCTGTCGGCATCCTTGCGGAAGTAACTCGTAAAAAGATGTTTATGCGACCCATCCCTAATTTCCAAAATCGTGCCCACAGGCAAACGCCCCGGTATTTCCTCCGCTGCAAATTGAAGATCCGCCGAGCGATTGTCTCTTGTGCGGTTGATCTTCTGTCCAAGAAGACGCCGTCCAATTTTCCCGTCCTTGAAATCCATCACGGCGACATATTCCTTTTTCAAGTGGTTCCATGTGGTCGGGTAATCGGGTTCCTGCGGCACACCAACGAGTGTGCCCAAGAAGGTTTCAAAACGATTCCCGAGAGACGTTTTTCCCCATTCGGATAAGACGGTCCGCGTTGAAACCACATGCGCCGCTTGATCGACGGGCGGCAACTTCTCCATCTTGCCGCTTCCGACTTCATGCAGTGGGATTCCGGCGGCTTCCAAGAACTTGCGTTTAAGCGCATCACGTTTCCGGTTGTCCTCTTCCGCGTGTCCGCCCCCCTGATATTCAAAAACCAAGCGTGGAAATCCATCTCGGTCACAGACAAGAAAATCCACCCGACATGTCAGAAAATACCAACGGTCCGCTTTCTCAGCAATGATCGATTCCGCCGCCCCCACCCGTATAAACGCCGCCAAAGGCACCTCGGGGAAAACGAAAGCGTAGGCCCTCTTTAAGGTTCTGTATAGCTCCACGGCTTTCGGTTTTCCCAAAACCGACATGGTTTTTCCGTTCCGGGGATCAAGCAAAAGCATTTCCCGCAATTCCGGCAACAGGTGGACCCGGTTCCCCTTCTCAATCTCAATCAAGTCCATCCTTGCCAAGTTCCGCATTAAACCTTTCATCGCTTCCCCGCCAACACCAACGCAAACGGCGGCCTTCTCGGCATCTCCCTCACGAGCCAGCTCCACGAGGAAAGCGTATTCCAGATCGTTTAAACCTTCGTGAGCGCCCGATTCGACGGCGCTCTCCATCGCTTTTTTCCTTACCGAAAGTTTCATCGTCATTCTTTAATGCGTATGGACAGGAAGGCCGTCATGGGAGTGGGGCGCGAAACGGTGACGATCGTCATCAAGCTCCCCAAGCGGATGAACATGGACCAGTGCTCCGGAAAGACTTTTTACATGATGGAGAAGCTGATGATGGACCTCTTTGGCGACAGCGTGCCCTTCGGAAACAGACATTTTAGGGTCCACGGCCACGTTGATTTCAGCTTGAAGACGGTGGCCGATCCATCGAGCGCGGGCCTCCGTCACGCCCCGCACGCCAGCGGCGTGGCGAGCGGCGTGATCGATTTCGTCCAGCACCTCTGGTTCAACCCCGTCGAGCATCCGAGCAAAAACTGTTTTGGCGGATTGAAAGACGATACCGAGAATGGCGATGGTGATGAGGAGGCCGATCACGGGGTCCGCCAGGGGAAAGCCCAACTTGACGCCGATGGCGCCCAGGAGGACGGCAAGGCTGGTGAACCCGTCCGCTCCGGAGTGATATCCGTCGGCCACCAGGGCCGCGCTCTCGATCTCTTTGCCGACGCGAATACGGAACACAGCCACGGCCTCGTTCCCGATGAATCCAACAAGGGAAGCGGCGATCACGGCCCACAAATGAGTGACGGGCTGGGGATGGAAGAGTCGTCGGACCGATTCGTACCCCGCAACGGAAGCGCTTAAGAGGATGAGAAGGACGATGATGAGCCCAGCCAAGTCCTCGGATCGGCCGAGACCATAGGGAAAATCCCGCGTGGGTTTCCGACGGGCGAGGAGAAAGGCGAACCCCAGGGGAATGGCGCTGGCCGCGTCGGCGAAGTTGTGGATGGTGTCGGCCAAGAGGGCCACACTCCCCGAGAAGAGAATAACCACCGTTTGAATCAGGGCCGTGGCCATCAAACCCCAGAAAGACAACTTGACCGCCCAAAGGCCCCGCCCGGTGCTGATGATGGAGGGATCCACGGGCCCGTGGGTATGTCCGTGCACGTGGGAGTGTCCATGCTCTGCCATAAATGTCTCCTTAAAAAGACAGGATTCTTTCGGAACCATCCACCCATGCGGCCAAGTCCTTCATGGTCCCAGGGCATGCGTCACGAAAGAACGTCGTGAGCGGGAGGAAGGCGAGAAGGCCACCCCCCAGGACGCTCCGCTTGGACAGCTCCGAGACGGCCACGACCAGGACGACGGTGATGATGAACTTGACGACGATATAGGCCAATTCAGCGCCTTTTTAGAATCCAACCAAGACCAGGACCATCTCCGTGGCGAAGGCGACGGAGAAGCCCACCAGGAGCCCTATCTCCACGATGGTTTCACCCTTGAGGTGCCGCCCTAGGTGCATCAGTTCGCCGATGAGGTAGAGGAGCGTTCCGGCGGCGAGGGACATGGTGAAAATCTTGAGGACGTCGGACTGCCAGTAGCTCCCCAGGATGGCGCCGAGGAAGGTGGGGCCGCCGCCGATGAGTCCCATGGTGAGGAGAAACTTCCAAGATGGTTTCTGGCCCGAGAGCGGCGCCGCGATGCCGAAACCTTCCGTCGCGTTGTGGAGGCCGAACCCCAGGGCCAGGAGGATGGCCAGCTTATGGTCGCCCCAGGAGTAGGCTTGGGCGATGGCCATGCCCTCCGTCAGGTTGTGGATGCCGATGCCCGTCGCGATCATCTTGGAAATGTGCCGCCCGCGTTCGCCGGGCGTGGAGACCTCGTCTTTGCCTTCGTGGATGAAAGCCCTCTCGAAATAGATCATGCCCAGGAGGCCGCAGGATAGGCCGAGGATGAGCAGCCCGCTGTAGAGGAGAGCGTTGTGGAGCTGCGGGAACCCATCAACCGATGACTTAAAGAGGTCCTCGATCCATTCCATCATCTGGCCCATGATCTCCAGGAGCAGGAAGAGGACGATGCCGGTGGACGCGGCGTTCAAGAAGCCCCGCGTCTTTTCTCCGACCCGCGGAAGGACGGCGATGGGCAATCCCAGGAAGATGGTGGCGCCCGCGATGGCGCCCAAAGTGATTTGAAACGGCATTTTGATGCCTCCTATCTTGCGTTATTGGTCCTCGCGGGAGTCATTGGATTCTTCCAAAGCTTCCCATCCTTCCTTGACAATGAAGCCGGCCATGACGAGGCCCGCCAAAGGATCGGCCCACCACCAGCCCCAAAGAGCGTTCATGCCCAGGCCGAGGAGCAGGATGATGGACAGCCAAGCGCAGACCATGGTCTCCACGGCGTCGGCAGCCAGGGCCTTGCTATCGAGGTCCCGGGCCGTCTTTCGTTTCGCGAGGCCGACCCAGGGCATGACGATGGAAGAAAGGATGGAAAGGCCGATGCCGACGAGGCTTTCTTTCGAGGTCTCCCGCAGCCACAAGGCCCTTGCCGACTCATAGGCCACGTAGGCGGCTAAAAGAAAGAAGGTGACGGCCACGATCCGAAGGGCCAGCCGTTCAGCCGCAAGCTCCTCATCGGGCGAGCCCGTCTTCTTCAGACGCCAAATGAGGGTGGCCGCCGACGTCACTTCGATGAAACTGTCCAGCCCGAAGCCGACCAAGGCGACGCTTCCCGCCGCGACCCCCGCGCCGATGGCGACGAAGCCTTCGATCACGTTCCAGCCGACCGTCAAGTACTCCAGCCGGAGGGCCCGGCGGAGGAGGACGTTCCTATTTTCGGATGGGAGAGTCATGGAATTCTTTTTTCATCGGCTGGAACCTCGTCACGCACTTCCCGTCCCGGCGCCTTTTTAGGCAAAGACGGAACAGACCCGCTTCTTTTCCGGATTCCTTGGAGATGCGGTCCAATAGCAGGGACAGCCAGGGCTTCTCCCGTTTCCAGAAGTCCTCGCGAATCGAGAAATATACCCACTTCCCCGCCGGGCGCTCCTTTAAAGCCCCCAGCGTCTTGAGTTTTTTCAGGTGGGCGGAGGCCAGCGGCTGGGACAACCCGACAATCCCCTCCAGTTCGCAGACGCAGAGTTCCTTCTTGGCCAGGAGGGACAGGATTTTAAGCCTTCGGGGATCGGCGATCGCTTTAACGAGACCGATGGTGTCCATCACGCTCTCCAATCATATAAACCAACGTTTATATTATATCCGCCCCCGTCTTCCGCGTCAAGGCGTCGTCCTATGACAGCCCGTTATGAGTGGGTGTCCTCGGGACAGCGGACGATTTCCAGTTGGAGGGTGGTGTGGTTGATCTCGAACTCCTCTTTCAAGACGCGGCGCAGATCGGCGAGGATGCGGTCTCCCCGCGCCGGGTCGTCCACGTCCACGTGAGCGCTCAAGGCGTCGAAGCCGGAGGTGATGGTCCAAACATGCAGGTCGTGGACGGAGCAGACGTTCGGGACGCGCTTCATGGCCGCCTCCAAGGCGTTGACATCGATGTGGGCGGGGACGCCTTCCATGAGGATGTGCACGGCCTGCTTGAGGAGCGTCCAAGTGCGGGGCACGATGAAGAGGCCGATGGCCGCGCTTACGATCGGGTCCGCCGCGTACCACCGCGTGCGCCACATGATGGCGGCGGCCGCGATCACACCGATGGAGCCCAGGGCGTCGCTCAAGACCTCCAGGTAGGCCCCTTTGACGTTCAGGCTTTCCTTCGCCCCGTGGAATAGGAGCCGCATCCCCACGAGGTTGACAATCAGGCCAACGACCGCTATCCCCAGCATGGGGCCGCTCATGACCTCGAGCGGGTGGCGGAGCCTTTCCCACGCCTCGATGAGGATGAGCACCGACATGAGGAGCAGGATGGAGGCGTTGACGAAGGCCGCCAGGATTTCGGCACGGTGGTAGCCGTAGCTTTTGCGTTGGTTGGCCGGGCGCTCCGCAAAGCGCATGGCGAGGAGGGAGAGGCCCAGGGCTCCCGCATCGGCCAGCATGTGGGCGGCGTCGGCCAGGAGAGCCAAGCTGTGGGTGAAGAATCCGCCCGCCGCCTCGGCAAGCATGACGGCCGACGTGAGAGCGAAAACGATCAGGAGCCTCTCCTTGTTCCGCCCTCCCGCCGACGCGGCGTGGTCATGAGACATGGGTGTGCCCTCCCAGGCGCGGGCGCGCGGAAACCAAGCTCATGCCCGCCGCCTCTCCGACAAGACTATATGGCATTCTCTCCTCTTTCGCCGTCGCTGATCTTGACGACCTCTTGTACATCATAGACGAAGATCTTTCCATCGCCGGGCCGGCCGGTGTGGGTGGTTTTCTCAATCAGCTCAACCACCTCTTTCCATAGGTCGTTTGGGACCACGATTTCTAATTGGACCTTTTGGGCATACGCCACCGCTTCCACCACCACTTTGTCCGTGGCGTCACTGGCCTGGCTCTTACCAAACCCTTTGACTTCCGATACCGTCACGCCTGGAAGGCCGGGGTGTTCTTTCAGAGCAATAATCACTTGTGTCAACAGGGAGGGGCGAAGGATGGCTTTGATCTCTTTCATAGATAATCTCCTTAGATTTCGATTTCTTTCGAGCGCGATTTTTTCTCCACCAGGCTGTAGAGGGTGGGGAGCACCACCAGTGTTAAGAGAGTGGCGGTGACGAGCCCGCCGATGACCACGGTGGCCAGCGGGCGTTGGACCTCGGCGCCGATGCCGGTGTTGAGCGCCATGGGGATGAACCCCAGGCTTGCGACCAGCGCCGTCATGGCCACCGGTCGGAGCCGGACCAGGGCGCCGTCCCGCGCGGCAGTGCCCGCGTCGAGCCCTTTCTCTCGGAGTTGGTTGAAGAACTCGAGCATGACCATGCCGTTTAAGATGGCGATGCCCATGAGCGCGATGAACCCCACCGACGCAGAGACGCTCAAAGGGATTCCTCGGAGAGCGAGGGAGAAGATGCCGCCCGTCATGGCCAGGGGAATGCAGGTGTAGACCAAAACCGCCTGGCGCAGGGTACCGAAGGTTCTCCATAGGATAACCAAAATCCCCAGGAGAACTACCGGAACGATGACCCCAAGCCGTTTCCGGGCCCGTTCCAAGTTTTTGAACTGGCCGCCCCAACTCATGGAATAGCCTTCGGGCAGTTTAACCTCCCGCTCAATGGCGGCGCGGGCTTCCGCCACATAGCTGGCGATGTCGCGCTCGCCCAGAAACACGGCCACGGCCGCGTAACGTTGGCTGTAGTGGTGAGCGATGGTGGTGACCTCGTCTTTGCTCTCGAAGTCGGCCACCTTGTAAAGTGGAACCGACCCTCCGTCCATCCCGACAGGCAGGGATTTGATGGTCTCCACGTTCTCCCGATGTTCCTCCTCCATCCGCAAGACGATGGGAAACCGCCACTGTGCCTCGTAGAAACTGCCCACCTCCTTGCCGGCCATGGCGGACTCGAGCAGGCTGTTGACGCTGTGGATGTCCAGACCGTAACGGGCGATGGCGGCGTAGTTGGGGCGGGCGCTCAAAACCGGGCTCTTGCGGAGCGCGGTAAGGGCGTCCATTTCCGCCTCGTCGGTGCCGGGGATTTTCTCCAGAACAGCGATGGATTTTTCCAAGAGCTCGATCAAGACCGGCAGTTCTTTCCCGTAGATCCGCAGGCTCACGTCGGCCCTGCTTCCCTCCATGATCTCCATGAACCGCATCTCGATGGGCTGATTCTCGCTGACCTCCTGGCCGGGGACTTCCGTCTCCAGAGCGTCTTTAAGGGCTGTGTATAATTCCGTTTTGGTGCGCGGTTTCCCGTTGGGCCCCTTGGGCCAAACGTCCCTCTTTAATATGACGAAGGTGTCCGACAGATGAACGCCCATGGGGTCCGTGGCGGATTCGGGTGTCCCGATCCGGGAAAAAACGCGCTCAACCTCGGGGAACCGGGCGATAACCCGGTCGCTCCGCCTCTGCATCTGGAGCGAGGCGTCCACGCCGATGTCCGACTCCCGCGTGAAGTTGACGACCATGTCTCCCTCATCGAGAGGCGGCATGAAGTCTGATCCCAGCCGTTGGTACACCAAGACAGAAGCCACCAGGAGGACCGCCGCGGGGACCAACGCCAGCGCGGGCCGTTTAAGGCAGGCGTTGAGCGTTGGCCGGTAGAGCGCTAAGAGGCCGCGGTAAATTCGGTCCTTGCCGCCCTTCTTCGGTTTTTCCAGGAACAGATAGGCCAAGACGGGCATCAGCAGAACCGCCACCAACAATGACGCGCCCAAGGCCATGAGCACGGTGACGGCCATGGGATGATAGAGTTTGCCTTCGATCCCTTCCAATGACAGGATGGGCACGTAGACCAGCATAATGATTAAAAGACCAACGGAAACCGGTTTGACCACTTCCTTCGCGGCGTCCAGGAACAAGAGAAGACGCTCCCGTGGCGCAAGTTCGCCTTCGTGTTCCTCCAGGCGCCGCAAAATGTTCTCGATCATCACCACCGCGCCGTCCACCAAGAGGCCGAAGTCGATGGCGCCCAAACTCATGAGGCTGGCGGAGACGCCAAAGACCCGCATGCCGATGACCCCGAAAAGCATGGAGATGGGGATGGCCAGAGAGACAAAGAGCGCCGCGCGCAGGTTGCCCAAGATCAAGAACAGGACCGCGACGACCAGCACCGCGCCTTCCGCCAGATTCTTGACCACAGTTTTGAGCGTGGCGTTGACCAGATAGCTTCGGGTGTAGAGAGACTCCAACCGAACGTCGGGCGGCAGGGGGGCCTCCTTTAACGCCCGCTCGGCGTCGATGGACACCTGGCGAGAGTTGGCCCCGGAAAGCATCAACACCGTGCCGAGGACCGTCTCTTCCCCATCGTAGGTGGCCCCGCCCATCCGCTGGGCGTACGCCTCCCGAACATCCGCCACGGCGGAGAGGGGGATTGGTTTTCCTTGCACGTCCAGCTTAATCGGAACCCCCCGTATTTCATCTAAACTTTGTAGCCGTCCCGATCCCCGGACAATCACCTGCCGTCCTTTGGGCTGGATGTACCCACCGCCGAAATTCTCCCCCAGTCCTTGGAGGCGCTCCGCGATCCCCTCGATGGTCAGGCCATAACGGTCCAAGCGTTCCGGATGGATTTCGATATGGATTTCCTTCTTGTAACCGCCCGTGGAATCGACCTCGGCCACATTCTTGACAGCGCGTTTCATGTAGGGGGCGATGACGAAGTCCTGAATTGTGCGGAGGGCGAGCAGTCTTTCTCTTTCGGGCTTGGCGGCGAGGGCCGTGCCCGGTTTAGCCAAAACCGCGTACATGAGGACCTCCCCCAACCCCGTGCTGATGGGCGCAAGTTCAGGCGACAGGTTTTGGGGCAGTTCGCCCGCCACGCCTTGGAGCCGTTCGCCCACCTGCTGGCGAGCCCAATAAATGTCGGTTCCGTCTTCAAAGATCACGACCACCTGGGAAAGGCCGTATTTCGAGAGGGAGCGGACGTCCTTCACACGGGAAATCCCGCTCATGTCCGTCTCGATGGGGAACGAGACGGTCTTCTCGATCTGTTCCGGGTCCAAGGCGCCGGTTTTGGTGTTGACCACTACCTGGACCGGCGTGATGTCCGGCACCGCGTCCACGGGCGTGTGGGCCACGGCGTAGAGGCCGAGACCCGCTCCAAAGGCGAAAAAGAGGACGACCGTCAGTCTATTCTTAAATACCCAATCCAGTAAGCGTGTCATGAGAGTCTCCTAGTACGAAGCAAGAAGGGCCAGCGCGTCCCGCTCGCCGACGGCGGCCATGATCGCTGTCCAGGCATCGGCGAGAGCCCGCTGTGCGTTTTGCACCCGCCCAAATGTTTCGGAAACAGAATCGTCCAGCTCCAGGAACGTCAGGAGGTCCACCTGCCCCCGACGGAAGCCCTGCTCCGCCTCACGGATATGTGTCTCCAGCTCGACCGGAAGCGTTTCCGGATACTGTTGGGCTACGCGGCGGGCCGCCTCGTAATCCACGAAGAGCCGCGCCAGGTCGGATTTAAATTTCCGCTCCTCAAAGACAAGCCTATTTTCCTCAGCGGTCTGCTTTTGTCCCGCGCTCAAAACCCCGGCCCGGTTTCGGTTCCAGCTCGGTAGGTCCAGGCTCAGACCCAAACCCATGGTTTTTTCGATCTCTCCCGCTCGGGCCTCTTCATAAGACGCTCCCAGAGACGGTTCCGGCAAACCCTCACGCGAAGCGAGCGTTTTCTCCAACGCCGCGCCCTTGACCGCCAGTTTTTGAAGAAGGAGGTCAGGATTCCGGTCAATCGCTTTGGCGAACCACGCCGCCTCATCCAGCGTTTTCGCCCCCACCAACCAGGGGACTGTTACGTTTGGCACAGCCCCGGGTTCGAGCGGCACATGCACTTTCAGTTTTTCCAAAGATACCTTGACCCCCGCCTGGCCCAAAACCGCGTCGGACGTGAGGGCGTTCAAGCGGTTGCGCACGATACGGCTCTCCGCTTTTTTCTGTGGCGTGGAAAACTCCCGGCCCGCCAAGTAATCCTGAACTAACTCAAAACGTTTCTGGCGTTGCTCGGCAAAACCCGCTTTCCGGCGGTTGACGACATATTCGTAGGCGGACTGGATGACGGTCAGCGTGACGCCAATCTCCGTCGCCCCGCGCCGCACGCGCCAGGCTTCCGCCTCCAGGTCAAGGATTCCTCCGCGCAGACCCATTTTCCCTAAGAGCGGGAGCGGCTGGGAGACGCCCACCTCGTAGCGGAGCCCGCTAGCGGGGCCCACCCGCTTCCGCCCGCCGGAAGCGTCGAGGGAGAAACCCGGCCACGTCCTGGCCTGGGCGCCGGACTGAACATTCTCCTCGATCCGTGCGCTCTCGGACCCCAGCAGAGGGTTGTCGCGAAGGGCGAGGGACACGAGCTCTGATAGCGAGAAATTGGACGGGGGGACGTTCTCCGACCCCGCGACCACGCGGGCCGGAACCGCGCCAACGCAAAAACCGGCCATGGAAATAAAAATAAAAAAACGCTTAAAAAATCGAAATCGTTTCATGCGATACTCCTTCAACGAATATGACGACGAGAGGGGATGCCCCCTTTGGCACGGACGAATGTCCACCGGACGAATGTCCGTGGGGGAGCGTTCAATAGTGGAAAAATTATTTAGGAGGACGTTTTGGGAGGACGAAAGAGGGACTTATCGAACAGGTGCTGAACGAAGAGAGGCCTCAAGACAGGAGCGTGATTTAAAGAAAGAACCGCTGGCCTCGCGGCCAAGCCGGCCGAGGGAAGAACGTTGTGGTTGTGGCAGGGAACGCCGCAGGAAACTCCGTGTGACGTATCTTTCGAGCAATCGAGATCGAAGCTTTCCACCGCGACATTATGGGCGATGAAAAGACAGACAAGAAGAGAAACCCATTTCCACATGACTCAATTTATACCAGAAAATGAAACGTCCGGCAATTCGCCCCGTTGGAATTTCAGAAATTGACACCCTCTGGTAGGTTTGTCAGAATCTTCTTGTGAGTAGAATGAATTTTCCGTAAAGGCAAAAAGAATCGGGCCGCATGAAATCCCCCCCCTAAATGTTTGTAGGTTGGGGGGAAATCCCGGTTAACAATGGAAGACCAACCGCGCGGCAATGTCGAAGGTGATACCGACGAATCCCTGATGAGACAGTTTCAATCGGGGGACGGGGTCGCCTTTGAAATTTTATTCGACCGATATTCCACCCACCTGATTAATTTCGCCCACCGATTTTTATTTTCCCGAGAAGAATCCGAAGACGCGGCCCAAGAAGTCCTCCTACGTATTCATGGCGCGAGGGACCGCTACGATTCTTCCCGCCCCTTTCGTCCCTGGTTATTTTCGATTGCCTCACGTTTGATCTCCAACCGTCTCCGCCAGAAAAAACGCCATCCCCTGGTTTCCCTTTTCCATTCCGCCGATGAGGGGGGTGACGAATCGATCCCCCTTGACGTGCCGGACCGATGGGATTCGGGCCCGGAGCAGATCGTCGAGAAACACCATTTGGCCGCACACATTCAATCTGTCCTTTCCCGGTTGCCGGGGAATCAGCATACGGCGGTGGTCCTCGCCCGGTTTGAAGAAATGTCCAATGAGGAGATCGCCCAAACCATGGGGATTTCGGTGTCATCCGTAAAATCCCTCCTCTTTCGCGCCCGTCAAACATTAAAAAACGATCTGAAACAATTTATTCCAAATCATCCCGTTCCCCCAAATACTACCGCAACTTTTTAGAGCCTGCGGTGTATAGAGGGGTGAAGGAGCGAAACCATGAACTGTAAAAATGCGGTCAAAGCGCTACCGGAATACCTTGATCTCACCCTTGGCAAAGACGAAGCTTTGGGGGTCCGAGACCATTTGGCACTTTGCCCAGAATGCAGAGAGGAAGCCCGCCTGTTCTCGTCCAGTTGGGAAATGCTTGATGTCCTTGAAACTGTCCAGCCGTCCGCCTATTTCCGCGCACACTTTTGGGAACGGGTGCGCGAACAGGAAACCCGGGCCTGGGGCCGCACAGGCCTTTTCTCAAGATTTCCTTTAGCCCCAGCGCTGGCCGGGTTCTTTGTCCTATGGTTATTGGGAGTCGCCGGAGGGGCCCACCTGTTTAAACTCCGCCATCGAACGGTCACGACAACGGAAATCGCATTGAATCGATTCCTCTCGCCCTACCCACAAAATTCTGTTGAACACATTTTCCAAGAAGGACGAACGCCCGGGGGGAACGTATGACAATAAAACGATTGACTCTCTGGAGCGCGGGGGCTCTCGCTGTGTTGGCCGTTGCCCTGGGCTCCACTTACATGATGTTGACTTGTTGCCGCGCTCATCCGACGGTAAAATCGTTGGACATGACCGGCGCCCACCGTTGGATCCACCAGCTCCATTTGTCAGAGGAACAAAAAACGAACCTCATCCCGTTGGAAACCTCCTTGCAGAAGGACTTAGAACCTCTCCAAATGAAACTGGCAGACGCCCGGGTGGCTCTGTGCGGTGTGTTAGGGGATGACAATGCCGACGAAAACCAGGTAGACCGCTACGTGGACCAGGTGGCAGATTTGGAATCCCAACAACAACATCGGATTGTGCGTCATCTTTGGGAAATGCGTTCTGTTTTAACGCCAGAACAAAGGAAATCGTTTTTCACTTCCTTAACACAAGCAGTCTGCGAAAACTGCCTGGTTCCGCCCCCGGCATCTCAACCTAAAGCACATAGAAGGAGAGGATCATGAGCATGTGGAAAATACGGATGATTGGCATGTTGTCGGTGGTAGTCGTGGGGGGGGCTGTGTTTGGGGCATCGCCCACAACCCAAAGGGGGCACGCGGATGACCCCGTCCTTCCCGAGGGCCGTTATTCGGCGAAGGCCAAATCACTGGTGTGTGGTGGGTGCGCTGAAGCTATAGAGAAGGCGATGGGCGGTGTCCCTGGCATCGCAACCGTCACGGTGGACGCCAAAACGGGCGTCGTGGGGTTTACCGTTAATAAGGGGGCCTCTGTTGCGTGGTCCGATTTGCAAACGGTCTTGAAAGCGGCATCGGGCCAAATGGGAATGGGGGCGGACTATCGCTTGTCGGATTTCCAAATCGCTTTATCCACAACGAACGCGTCCACCGGAAAGAAAATCAGGGCGGCCTGTTGCCTTCCTCACCCGTAAGGAGTCTAACTCAAGGTGGGGAGGGCCATCATTTTTTACAGTAGAGCATCATCGTTGAGAGCAGTTCAAAATACTTAGGAGGAATCAAACCATGAAAAGACTCAAAAGCGCCATTCTTGGCGTGGGTATCATTGCGGGGGTTTTGGGGTTTGCGCCGAAACTGTTCGCCGACGCTACCAGTCACTTAGAAAAGGCGGCGGCTTACGAACAGAAAGCCACCGACCTGGACGCGGTGATTGCCGAGCACAAGGCCATGGAGAAAGCGGGAATGACGGATAAAACACCGGCGTCCACCCGGCAGAAGATGGAGAAGCACTGCGACGCCATCATTGCCGCCACGACAAAACTGCAAAGCGAATACCGTTCCTTCGCCGCTTGGCACAAACTGCAAGCGAACGAAGAAAAGGGGAAGTAACCGTCTTCGGAGAGGCCCGCTTCCCGTTTATTTCGAGAAGCGGGCCTCTTCGTTGATTTGCAATCTTCCACAGGAGAAAAAACAATGGGAAAGTTTGTCATCGCCGGGCTCGGCGCCCTGTCGTTTGTCTTGCCTCTGGCCGCGCACGAACATGGGATGCACGATGAGATGATGGAAAAAATGGAAATGAAAGACGCCGCGACGCCCGCCTCGGTCAGCGTCAAAGGGGAGATCGTCGATATGGTGTGTTATCTCGACCACGGGGCCACCGGCGCCAAACACGCCGACTGCGCCAAAACCTGCATTACAAGCGGGCTTCCCGTGGGACTCAAGACGGAGGACGGAAAACTTTACTTGTTGGTCGGCGAACACAAGCCGATCAATTCGTCACTCGCCGACCTCGCGGCTAAGACCGTCACCGTCAAGGGTAAGCTCGTGAGTCGTGACGGGATCAGCATGATTGAGAACGCCGAAATCACCCAGTAATTCATCATGGGTGACCTCTCTCTCATCCTCCACCACTTGAAACAACCGGAGTACCTCCACGTCGTGCTAAACCATTGGCCCGTGGAGGGCCTCGCGGCTGGGGCCTTCGCCTTGGCGTGGGGCCTTCTGGCCAAATCGATGGAGGGTCGAAGAGGGGCGCTATGTTGGCTTGTTCTCATGGGCGTTATGTCATGGGTTGCGATTCATTTCGGGGAAAAGGGGTACGACCGGGTCTATGCCATGTCCAATGGCGACGCCCAAGCGTGGCTGGATCTTCACGTGGCCCGTGCCGAGCGTTTCGAGGGCCTTTTTACTTTGACGACTTTTTCAGCCCTGGCCGCCCTCGCCGCGTCGTGGAAACGTCCCGTTTGGGAAAAAAGAGTGTCTTGGCTCACACTGTTTTTCTCCATCGCCTCTTTCGCCGCGTCCGGGTGGATTGCTCAGGCCGGCGGTCAAATCCGACACTCCGAGTTTCGGGACGCCCCACCATCCGTGGGCACGCCCCATCCCCCAAACGAAAAAAGATGAAACCATCGATCGCGGAAAGCATGAGGAGATCCCCATGAAAGATCACGTCTGTTGCACAATCGTGTCCAAACCTCCTCCGACGCCGGAGGGGCAGGACGCAAAATTTAATCCCGAAATGATCCCGGGGGGTGTCGACGGTAAGTACACGTGCCCCATGCACCCCGAGATTATCCAGAACGGCCCGGGAACCTGCCCAAAGTGCGGGATGTCGTTGGAGCCCATGGCCGTTTCGGCGGAGGAAAAGCCGGACCCAGAGCTGGCGGACATGACGCGACGGATGTGGGTGGGGGCCCTCTTGAGCCTGCCCCTTTTTCTATCGGCCATGGGTGAGATGGCCGTTCCAGGCTTGCACCATTTTTTCGCCGGGTCCGCCGGACGGGTCTGGGGTTGGGCCCAGTTCCTGCTGGCCACGCCTGTGGTCCTGTGGGGTGGGGCGCCCTTCTTTGCGCGAGGGTGGAAGTCCATCCTTAACCGTAGCCCCAACATGTTCACTCTGATTTCCTTGGGGACGGGCGTTGCTTACCTGTACAGCGTCATTGCTGTTTTTTTTCCGGGAATATTCCCGGACACCTTCCGGGATACAAGCGGGCGCGTAGCCCATTATTTCGAGGCGGCGGCCGTCATCGTCACCCTGGTGCTCCTGGGGCAGGTGCTGGAACTCCGCGCCCGGCAACGGACATCCGAGGCCATCAAGAAGTTGTTGAACCTATCGCCCAAGACGGCCCGGCGCCTCTTGGCGGACGGACGGGAGGAAGACATTTCGTTGGCGTCGGTCCAAAAGGGTGATTGCTTGCGCGTGCGGCCGGGGGAAAGCTTGCCGACGGACGGGATCGTGACGGAAGGGCGGAGCGCCGTGGACGAGGCCATGGTCACGGGGGAACCGCTCCCCGTAGAGAAGGCCCCGGGCGACCGCGTCACAGGCGGTACGGTGAACGGTACCGGAAGCCTGGTGATCCGGGCCGAGCGGGTAGGTGCCGAGACGCTCCTTTCCCGTATCGTGCGGATGGTGTCGGAGGCTCAGCGGAGCCGGGCCCCCATCCAGGGTCTGGCGGATAGGGTATCGGCCGTCTTCGTGCCGGTGGTGGTGGGCGTGGCGGTAATCTCTTTCATCCTCTGGGCGGTGTTCGGTCCCATGCCACGGATGGTTCATGCCTTGATTGCCGCAGTGTCCGTCCTCATCATCGCCTGTCCTTGCGCCCTGGGACTCGCCACGCCCATATCCATTATGGTGGGTGTGGGACGAGGGGCCCTGGAAGGAGTTCTCATCCGGAGCGCTGAGTCGTTGGAGAGGATGGAAAAAGTCGACGTGCTGGTGGTTGACAAAACGGGGACTTTGACCGAGGGAAAACCCCGCGTCGTTTCCGTGGTTCCTGCGGACGGACGGGACGAAGGGTCGCTCTTGGCCTTGGCCGCCGGTTTGGAGAAGGGGAGCGAGCACCCGCTCGCGGCGGCGATCCTAAAAGCCGCCGAGGAAAAGGGCGCGGCGCCCCTCCCCGTAGATGATTTCGCCTCCGTGACGGGCAAAGGCGTGCGTGGAAAAACGAAAGACGTTGTGGTGGCCCTGGGGAACAGTGCGCTCATGAAGGACTTAAACATTTCCCTGGGGAGCTGGGAGGAAAAGGCGGGGGCCTCGCGGCAGAAAGGGCAGACGGTCATGTTCCTGTCAGAGGGGGGCCAACTGGCCGGTTTCATCGGCGTGGCCGACCCCGTGAAGAAGTCCACACCGGAAGCTTTGGACCTGCTTCACCGCATGGGCGTGCGTGTGCTTTTGGCCACGGGCGACAATGAGACCACCGCTCGAGCGGTGGCGCGAGAGTTGGGGATCAACGATGTACGGGCGAGCGTCCTGCCTGAAACGAAAGCGGAGATCATCAAGGAATTGAAACGCCAGGGTCACGTCGTGGCCATGGCAGGGGACGGCGTCAACGATGCGCCCGCCCTGGCTTTGGCGGACGTGGGAATCGCCATGGGGACGGGCACGGACGTGGCCATGGAATCCGCAGGGGTAACGCTACTGAAAGGCGACCTGCGCGGCATCGCCAAAGCCCGCCGCCTTTCCCGTTCTGTCATGAGGAACATTCGGCAGAACCTTTTTTTCGCCTTCATTTACAATGCCCTGGGGGTGCCCGTGGCGGCGGGGTTGCTTTACCCGTTCTTCGGTCTCCTGCTTTCCCCGATGATCGCGGCGGCGGCCATGAGTTTCAGTTCCGTTTCCGTCATTCTCAACGCGCTCCGATTGAGAAATACGCCTCTTTAAAACCGCGCCTCTGCTTTTACAAGGAGCGCCTAGTTATTAGGGGACAATTTAACGAAGATAAGGTGGAGTAAACTTATCCGGCGGTTTCGCTTCTGTCTCCGACCAGAAAAATATTTTCGGGGGACATCATGAAGTCGAGAGCGTTCGCATGGGAAGACGTCATCCTAGCCGTGGCCGCCCTTTCATGGCTCGCGGCTGGGGCGCGGATGGAACTGTTCCATTATTTCGTGCAGGCCGTCATGGCGGTGGCGCTCATCATCGGGATACGCCGGGGGCTAAGCGCGGCGTTGTGGCGTTCGGCGTTCGTTTCGGTTCTCGTGGCGTTGGTCGGGTTTCGGCACGGACTCTCCGCCCGGGAGCTGACGGCGGATTTTGTCTCCGTGGCGGGGTGTGGCCTTCTGGCGGGATTTTTGGGCGACGGCCAGCGCCGCGCCCGCGAAGCGCTGACCGAAAGTTTCCGAAGGACGCTTGAAGCCCTCTCCCGCGCCCTGGAGGCCCGGGACCCCTACACCGAAGGACACTCCCGCCGAACGGCCCTCTATGCCGACGCCATCGCGGAAGTGTTGGGTCTAGGCCGGGAGTCCCGAGAGCGATTGCGTTGGGCGGCCCTCCTTCACGATCTGGGAAAAATCGGTGTTCCCGACGCCCTGCTACACAAGAATGGCGGATTTACACCAGAGGAGCGCGTCCGGATGGAGGCCCACCCCCTGATTGGCGCCGGGATCATCGAGGGGTTGCCATTTCTCAAGGATGCCGCCCTTATGGTGCGCTCCCATCACGAGCGGTTTGACGGCGCGGGCCGCCCGGACGGCCTGGCCGGAGAGGCTATCCCCCTGGAAACCCGCGTCCTCACCGTGGCTGACGCACTGGACGCCCTCACGACCGATCGTCCTTACCGCAAAGCCACCGGCTGGGCAGAATCCATCCGAGAGTTAGAGAAAGAATCCGGTATGCGCTTTGACCCTTCGGTCTTGGCCACTCTTAAACACCTACCACTCAACGGAACAATGGTTGGCGCGGGGCTACCGTCGACAGCGTACGGAATAGAAATTTCCAGCCCTCGTGGATGGAAATAGTCGGTCACCTAAAATTTTTGGGTTAAGAAAGGAGCTCATCTTTTACGGCTTCTTCGATGATATGGCGAACCGTTTTTTGAATGGAAAGCTCTTTCATAAAGGCACGATGTCGAAGTTTCTTGTGGGTTTCCACCGAAAGATGGATGAGCAGAGCTTTACCCAGGCCCTTTCCCTTGTAAAAACCGAATCCACTCCGTTTGTCGTATTTTATCTTTCTCACGGAGGTAACATACCAGAAATAAACCCATTGACAAATAGAACTGATAGCAGTTATACTAAATAAGGGTTTGGTGAATTTGAACCCCAGGGGAGGTTTCCATGACAGCGAACAACGATCCACGCGCCGTTGGGAGGGAGGGAATGGTTCGGAGCAACGGACTAGAAATTTCAGTCATTATACGTGACGTTCGACCCAGAGCGAGCTATTTTGATTTTTTAATTGAGCCAACTGCAGGCCAGGGAATGATCTGGATTGAGAGTGACAAAGTCATGATTGTTGGATAAAAAAAAGTGGGGAGGTTGCCAAGAATCGCTTAGTAGCAAAACCGGCGATCCTGGTCGCTAAGACTCATTGGCAGACCAAGACATGTCCCAAAAGCGGGGGCCTGGTGCCCACGGTCCCCGTGTGCACCCAAGCCCCCAACGACGGGACGCTGTTTAACGGCAAGGAAGAGGAATACTTAATATGCGCGCGCGAAGAAAGGGCGAAGCCGATAGGTGACCGGCGGGCCGGGAGGTGGAGCCCCGCAGAGCGGGGCCGGGGCGGAAGCGGGGCGCGGCCTCTGGCCGCGCGGCTTTTCCCGTGGACCGGAGCTGGAAACGTCGGAACCGGAGGCAGAAGTTGCGGCGCGTTTGATGACCGAGCCGAGGGAGGCGAGGAAATGGTTGGAGGACGCTAGTCCGGAAACCATGCGCCGCGACGGGCGTTCGTTCGGAGCAATGATTTTCCGCAAACCGGAGCGGGAAACATATCTCCCGCGACCGACGAAATAACCGTCAGCGGGTTTCCGTTCCCCAACCGGAGCAAGGGGCGGAATCGCTCCGGCGGGAACGATTCCACCGGAGCTCAGCGGGGCGCGGCCAAAAAGGCCGCGCGGCTTTTCCTGTGGATCGGGGCGGGAAACGTCGGATTCGGAGGCAGGAGTTGCGGCGCGTTTAATGCGCCGCGACGGGCGTTCGTCCAGCGCAAGGATTTCCCGAAAATCGGAGCTGGGAACATATCTCTCGCGATCGACGAAATAACCGTTAGCAGGTTTCCGTTCCCCTACCGAAGCAATGGGCGGAAGCGGTCCGGCGGGAACAAATCAACCGAGCTTAGCGGGGCGCGGCAAAAGGCCGCGCGGCTTTTCCGGTGGACCGGAGCGGGCAACGTCGGAACCGGAGGCAGGAGTTGCGGCGCGTTTAATGCGCCGCGACGGGCGTTCGTCCAGCGCGCCGATTGTCCGCAAACCGGAGCGGTGAACATATCTCCCGCGACCGACGAAATAACCGTCAGCGGGTTTCCGTTCCCCCGACCGGAGCAAGGGGCGGAACCGCTCCGCCGGGAACGAATCCACCGGAGCCCAGCGGGGCGCGGCCAGAAAGGCCGCGCGGCTTTTCCTGTGGATCGGGGCGGGAAACGTCGGATTCGGAGGCAGGAGTTGCGGCGCGTTTAATGCGCCGCGACGGGCGTTCTTTCAGCGCGGGGTTTCTTCGCGTGTTGGGTTGCCCGCTTGTCACCCCAACGGAGACGAATCAATCGTCAGCGTTTAACAGGCGCGCAGGCCGCCGCCGTGGGCGGCCTGGTGAACAGTCGTCTTCATCCACCGAAAGAGGAGCGGTCCCCCATTCTTTCCCGTCCAGCGATTCAACCAAGGTCCGAGCTTCCTCCCCCGGCCCGAAATTGCTGGGGCTCTTCTTTTGTGGCGGGGTCTGTTTTCGATGAGAGAGGAAAGTCGCTTGGGTTCTCGGTGGCCGGTGGTTCGAGCGCGGACACCGTGGCCCCCCGCCAGGTCAAAGGCCCGGGGCTTGTCCTGCTTACTGTCCCATTCATTGGACGTGAACGTGGAGAGAACAGCGGTGCGGTGGCGCCCGCATAGCGGGCACAAATTGAGGCTAAAAAAAACGCCCCCCGCTCCCGGCCTCCCCCCCCGGTGGGGGTGAGGTGAAACGCGCCCACCCTCTCCCTGGCCCTCTCCCGCCAGCGGGAGAGGGAAATACAAGGGCTTGGTTCAACGGAAAACCGCCCCTCATCCGTCCCTTCGGGACACCTTCTCCCACGGACGGGAGAAGGAAAATGCTTTATCACGTTCGTCGATCCGTTCGGAACGATAAAGGGGCACGACAGAACCACATGGGCTGGAAGCCCATGCTACAGGGTCAACCGCGTTGGTTTAATGTAATATTCTCCCGTCAGGCGGAAATTGTCCCAATAGGAATGGGCTACATTTGGGAAGTCAAGGGGAATAGTTTTCAAATTTTTAAAAGCACCCCCAATTTCGAAACCCCCCACCGGGGTCGACAGGCTCAACGGCTCACGGTCGTTGGGTCTTTTTCTTTCCCCACCGAAAGCGTCCGGTCCCATTCCAATAGTCGTCCCCCTCCGGCATCCAACCCCCGAACCGGTCGAATTCCCTCCATCTGCCGCGCGGAGCGCGGGAGTAGAAGAAGTCCACTCCATCGGTCTTTTTCCGTCGAGAGCGGGGACCGAGTCTCCGTCCCCTCCGCTCGTTCGACCCCCGTCACTTTCCGATTCCCGGTTCTCCAAAACGAAGTCCACCCGGATACTCTTTTTCGAATAGTGAATGCTCCTCAGCCCTCGCCGAACCGCAAGGGCTTTTTCAATCCCAACCCCGCGCGCACACCAACCCCAATAGGAACCCTCTCCCTGTCCTCCCTCTCCCCTCTGGGGAAAGGGACAACCCACCGGTGGATCCCTCTCCCGGCCTCTCCCCATCCGGGGCGAGGGGAAAACAATTCAAACACCGAAGGGATTTTCGCGCCCGAAATCCAAAAGCCCCTAAACTCTTTCATCGGCCCGCCCCCCGGCCCGGCGGAAGATTGCCATATAAAGCGGCCACGCCAACGGGCCACGTTGCGGCCCATCGACGTGGCCGACTTGGTTTAATTTTTGGGATGTCGCGGGATGGTTCGCCCAATCAATTCGTCAATGGAAATTCCCATAACGTCGGCGATTTTGACCAGGGAAGACATGGCGGGGTCTTTCGTGAAACCCTGCTCCACTTTTGTGACCACGATGAGCGAGACGCCCGCCTCTTGCGCGAGCTTCTGTTGCGTCAGGCCATGGGCCTTCCGCAAACGCTTTAAGCTTTCCGCTAGATTCGTATTCATCTTGACGAATTGATATAATAAAGAGTATTATCTATTATATAGCTCATTATAGGTGTTTTAGATCGTACCCATTGGAGGAACCTCATGCAAGAGAAATCTTTGACCACTCCCGAAGTCACTCAAAAGAAAATAACTCGTTGTGCCGTCTACACACGCGTATCAACCGATCAACAAATGGAGGTCCAGTTTAACTCTTGCGATGCCCAAGAGGACCGCATTCGTTCATTCATCTCCAGCCAGGAGGGATTCGTCTTAGCAAAAATGTACTCGGACCCCGGATTCACTGGCGCCAACACCGATCGTCCGGGCCTCCAACGCCTTTTTTCCGACGTAAAGGCGGGCCTCTTAGATATGGTGATTACTTATAAAATTGATCGCCTCACCCGTTCCCCCCGCGACTTCTACCAATTGATCGAACTTTTTGAGGCCCACAATGTCGGCTTCATCTCCGTCACAGAACGGTTTGACACATCCACTCCGTCCGGTCGGCTCCTCCGAAATATTATGCTCACCTTCGCTCAATTTGAACGGGAATTAATTTCGGAGCGGGTCAAAGACAAACTCATTCAGCGCGTGAAACGCGGGCTCCATTCGGGCGGGTGCACGGCGTTTGGCTACAAGACGGAAAATGGAATGCTCGTTTTTGACTCGCCCAGGAATGAACATATCAAACTCATTTTTGAAACCTACGTTAAAACCCGATCCATCCGGGCCATCTTGCGGGTATTAAAAGAGAAAAACATCGTTTCCCGCAAAGGGCATCCTTTTTCTGACTCGACCATTTGGTGTATGTTGCGAAACCCTGTCTATGCGGGAAAGATCGTCCATAAAAAGAAAATTCATCCTGGACGTCATCCCGCCATCGTTTCCGAAGATCTTTTTGCCCACGTTCAGCGCCTCGTGGCCGAGGCCCCTCGGCTTCCGCCAAACCCGGACAATCATTTGCCCTTTGCCGGGATCATCCATTGCAAGGAATGTGGATCCATCATGAGCGTCGCGTTTACCCACAAAAAGAACAAGACCAGCGTGAGGAAATATTTTTACTACCGGTGTAACAGCGTGGGACACAATGGAAAGACCGCCTGCTCGACCAAACAGATCGGAGCGGACCGACTTCACGATATGGTTTATAGAAACCTTCTCCGCATTTCCTTGGATACCGAACACCTTAAAAACCTAGTTTTTTCCCTTCAAAATCAAACCGGCCCCGGACCAGAATCGGGATTTGAACCGCTACAAGATTGTTACAAGATAACCCCGGAAAACCTTCAAAAAAACCTAAAGGCATATGTAAAGGCATGTGCGCGCAAAACCGGGATTGAAAAAGCCCTTGCTGTTCGGCGAGGGCTGAGGAGCATTCACTATTCGAAAAAGAGTATCCGGGTGGACTTCGTTTTGGAGAACCGGGAATCGGAAAGTGACGGGGGTCGAACGAGCGAGGGGACGGAGACTCGGTCCCCGCTCTCGACGGAAAAAGACCGATGGAGTGGACTTCTTCTACTCCCGCGCTCCGCGCGGCAGATGGAGGGAATTCGACCGGTTCGGGGGTTGGATGCCGGAGGGGGACGACTGTTGGAATGGGACCGGACGCTTTCGGTGGGGAAAGAAAAAGACCCAACGACCGTGAGCCGTTGAGCCTTTCGACCCCGGTGGGGGGTTTCGAAATTGGGGTGAGTAACGGGATTTGAACCCGCGACCTTCCGGGCCACAGCCGGACGGGGGGCGCTCTAAACCCCCCCCCCCCCCCCCCCCCCCCCCCCCCCCCCCCCCCAGCTGAGCTATACCCACCGAAATCGTTGGAGGAACATTATACTACACCGTCGAGAAGA
>JADKCG010000022.1 GCA_016714745.1 Elusimicrobiota bacterium
CCAATCCGGCTGGAGCGCAGGGAAAATTGCCCAAGCGCTGGCCACTAAAATGGGTGGTCGAGGCGGCGGTCGGCCGGATTTCGCCCAAGGCGGTGGCAAAGCCATCGAACCGTTAGAGAAAATATTCGAGGACCTGCCGACCCTGCTAAAGAAATAGTAAAATCCGAAACGTTCCAAAATTGTTCCCTCTCGCGCTCGCGGGAGAGGGTGGGATTTACCACCTCTTTCTATGATTTTTCGATTCGTCCCATATTGTGCCTGTAGCTCAATTGGATAGAGCGTTGGCCTCCGGAGCCAAAGGCTGAGGGTTCAAGTCCCCCCAGGCACGTATATATAAATGCAATAGGAGCCTGGGTGGACCCAGCTCCGCTAAAGCGGAGCGTCCAAAACGCTTGCGGCCACATTGGCAGCAGGACCCCAGGCACGTATATATAAATGTAATAGACCTGGGTGGACTAGCCGCTAAAGCGGAGCGTCCAAAACGCTTGCCACACGGCAAGCAGGTTTCGCGCCGAGACGTCACGAAACCCTGGGCGCATGAGCGCCCGCAGAATGTGCCATTCAAGGCACATTCTTCCCCCCAGGCACGTATATATAAATGCAATAGGAGCCTGGGTGGACCCAGCTCCGCTAAAGCGGAATTGAGCCAAATTGTCAAACGGGCTTTTGAAAAGACACGTCTCGGACAAAAGATCGGATTTTAGAGAAATCCACGAGGTGTTGTTCGATGTCGTTGAAACGAAGTAGAATAGGGCGGCGGTCACCTATCGTAGGGTTGCCGGGGCCCAGCGGTTCCGGATGCAGACCATGTCTTTCGAGCAGATCCGCTGTCCTTTTACTGGCCAACAGACACCAGCCGGAAAGCCTAAATTTTTTGCTGATACGGTAGAGCATTCGAAATAAGCCCAGGGTGATCACCGCTCCCCGGCGGCGATCCTGCGGTCCGTCCTTTGTCTCGGCGCGCGGAATCAGCGGCATTGAGAGCAGGAGGGACAAGACGTCCGCAAAGGCATGGCTGTAGGGGATGAGCCAGGGCCAAACGGGACAGTTCCGCCACTTTTTTCGACGAGGCGAGACGATTTTTTTCGTCGGCATCCGCCGCTTCCAAGCAGGGAAGGCCCAGAGATGAATTAAGCACCAGCCGGACCGTCCCCACCATTTGATTTCCACCATCGAAGGCCACCGCGTGCAAAGACCACGGATCGTAGAGATCGCGTTCGCGCCTTTCCGGGAGAAGGATGGGGTCGATGAGTTGGAAATCCTCGGCGTAGGAACGATACCTCAATTGAAACACTTGATTGACTTTTTCCTCTGTGGCCGCAATTTCAAAAGTGTACCCGCCCAGACGAAAACTTTCCCCTTCGGACAGCGCCCTTTCCTGTAACGCCGGCGGAGTGGCCGGAGCCCGTTCGGACAAAAAACTCAGCACCCTCTTTTGCATCGATTGGACCGAACGGAACATTTCCTCGTTGTCTCCCGCGTAGGGCGTCCTGCGGCCATGGTAATCGACTTCCGGCCCGATGGGAGCAAAGCGCATTCCGTTCCGTTTGAGCAAAACAAAAAGAGACCGTTCCGCCGTCATTAAGTGGTAGGTGGCACTCAGGGAGTGGCCCGTTTCAATCATGGCATAACTTAAACCCAAAAAAATCAGGATGCGCGCTGAGAAATCATCGGTTTCGTTTGTTGGCGACGGCAGGACCGACGGGGAAGCCGGCGGAATCAAGTGTTTTCGAAAATAGGCCATTTCTCGTTTAAAGTCCAGGGCCGACAAGCGGAATTCTCGGCTCATGGCGAACCGGGAGGATTCCACTAAATTCGGATCGTTCTTATGTTCTTCCCGCCAGGCCGGCGAGGCCAGTTCTAACGCGGGGAGAGGAAAGGGACAATGGTGAATCATACGGGCTGTGCCCACCAGGTTCCCCTTGCGGTCCAAAGCGGCCACAGGCACGGAATAGGGATCGAACTTGTCCCGTTCCAAACCGCCCGGATGATCGGCTGGTTTTTCGTACCCATATTCTTCAACGTAAATGCGATAACGGAGGCGATGGATGGCTTCCACCAACGCGGGATCGGTGGCCTCCAAAAAAGTGAACTCTCCCATGCGAAACATCACGGACTCCGTAAGGGCTTCAAAAACGTTTTGAGCGGTTTACGAAAGGTGCCTTCCGGAATGTCGGCCGCGAATCCCGTGCGAAAGAGCATCAACAAACCTTTCTGTTCAAAATCAATTCCCGGAAAGACCGACCGGAGTATTTCTATGGATTTTAGGATATGGGGTCTTGCCTCTTTCGGAAAAGCCGCCTCGCCTTGGGATTTCCAGATTTCCCAAAAGAACGGCAGGCTCGCCATGGGCTGAAGTGTCAGGCCATGGAGCGTCGCCGTCAGCCAGACTCGCTCAAATGCCAGCCCACCGCGAAAAGAGTCCAACGGAGAATTGTCGGGAATCATTAACAGTCCGATCCCTGCGGAAGCGTGCACCGACGCTTTCGATGTCTTGGCAATCATATTCCCGAGCCCGATCCGATTGGCGATTTTCATCACGGCCCAGGGACGGGTGATCTTGAGGAACAATCGCTGATCGACCCGCACTAAGAGGTTCCCGTAAGAAAATCCATCCCCCTTTTCTCTGGCCTCATCGGCGTTGTTGCGAAAAGCGGCGTACAAGGGCTCGTGGCATTCCTTAATAACCACTCGGGCACGGTCGGCCCAATAGGCCATTTCCCCTAAAGCCGTACGGCGGTTCGGTTCCGTCGCCCAATGGAGTTCAGCGTTCCGACATTTCGCCGCCTCCGTCATGGCCGCTAAACTGTAATCGGGAATGGCTTTGGGTTCGTAAAGGCGGCGATTGGTCACCCGTTCCCAAAGGACATCGGCCAGAGGATCAACCAACCTTCCCGCGGGCGCGAACGTCAAACGGATCGGGGTATTGATGGGATTCGTCGGTTCGTGCAACCGAGTGTCCAATCCATATCCCGTGGCGGCGATGCGAATATTTTCGGCGACCATCCCCAGGGAAATCACGGCGGCCCGCCCGTCCGCATTAAAGAAAGATGGGTCGGAGTTTTCCAGGCCGAGATGAACAACATCTTTTTCCACCGCAAAAGACCACGGCTGGAGGTTGTCCCCGGATGGTGCCTGGAGCCCCGCTTCCAAAAGATACGACACGACGTCCTCGGGGATGGGCCCGGCCCCCTTCCAGGTCGGCGGGTTCGGTCGGGATCGAAATAGTCGTTCCCGCTGGGCTATGCCTCTCTCGCCCAAAAATATTTTTAATCTCTGAAGGGGGCCGCGATTGCCCCAGCGCATAATGCCCCGCTTCATTTTTCCGCAATACCCATCCATTTGAAAATACCCCGGGGCGGCGCGGATGCCCTCCCGCTGGAGGAGAAGGCGAAGAACTTCAGTGCTGGCGACCGCCGAAGCCATCAAACAACCGATGGAAATGGAAGGCGCGGATTTGGAATTCAAACGAACTCCGAATTGCGGAAGCGTATAGCGCTTAAACCAGGGTTGAGGGATGATCCCCACAAGAAAACGGAGGAGTTGTTGCAATTCGGTTTGGTCATCCCGAAGATCAAAATAGTCGTCAAAGCTTATCCCGTCGGGTTGAAATACCAGGGCCGACGTTCCGAATCCGATGGGCCCCGCGGTGACGGCCGGGATTTTAAGTTCGCGGGCCCGCCGGAACAAAAGCCGCCGGACCGCGGGCGCAAAAAAGTCCAGCCCATCCAAAAAAACATCGGCGCCGTTCAAGAATTCGTCGACGTTTTTCTCATGCACCCCTTCTTTAAAAACCCGAACATCCAAAAACGGATTGATCTGGAGCGCGTCTCTTTTAAGCACTTCGGTTTTTTCCTGACCCAAGGTCTCCACCCGGGCGCCGTATTGCCGGTTAAAATTGGCGGGTTCAAATCGGTCAAAGTCCGCGATATGGAATGCCCCGATTCCCGCGCGGACCAGAGTAATAAGGTGAATGCCGCCTACCCCGCCCATCCCCGCGATGGCGACCCGAGACCGGGCCAACCGCTGTTGATCCGCCCGAGAAAAAAAACCGAGGTTTCGAGCAAAAGATTTTAAAGCAAACGAATCAGCCCCCAACCCCCAAGCCGAGAGCAACCCCGCCGGTAAACCTTCTGTGGAATAATCCATTTAGTCTCCCTAAAGAAAATTAACGCCTCAGCAGTTCCCGTGATGGAACTGCGATTTTCAGGCTCCCAATGACAGTTTGTTACCAGCCGAGAAGCCGCTCTCTTCGCCTTCCGCGGATAACCCCCGCGGGGTAAGCTTATATCGAATTTCCCGTCATGTCCAGTCCGGCATGGAAACCCAGAAGCTCACGTCAGGGTGGAAAGGCAGATAACTCCGCCCCCTCTCATCCGAGTTTGGCTTGGCCGAACAATTTCTTCTTAGACAGTTCCCTAACTGTTCGCTCGTAGCCGGTTTGATCCCCGCTTTCATTTTTGGCCCAACACAGGAATTCGTCCAGCCCTTTCCGGAGAGACATTTTCGGGCGATAACGGAGCGCGGTCCTTGCTCGCGATAAATCGGCGGTGCAGGCCAAAATGTCTCCGATTCGAAACTCTCCTTTTTCTTCAAGAAGGGCTCGATGCCCCATCAGGTTCCCCAACGTCACGGCCAACTGCCGGATGGTTATCCCTCGACCGCTCCCCACATTAAATATTGATCCGGACGGCAGGCGGGGGTTGAGGGCGGCCACATTGGCTCGCACCACATCGGACACGTGGACAAAATCGCGTGTGGGAAGCCCGGCCTCGTAAAGAGAGATCGGTTTTCCTTCTCGTAGCCGGTTATAAAATACGGTTACCACGCCCGTGTAAGGATTTCTCAATGCCTGGCGGGATCCGAACACATTAAAGTAACGAAGGATCACAACCGGAATCCCATACGCCGACGCCGTCTGCAGGCAAAGTTCTTCTTGGTTCTTTTTGGTGAGAGCGTAGAAAGAAAGGGGATTCGTCCTCGCATTTTCCGGGGTCGAAACAGGGCGCGCCGAGTTGCCGCAAACCGGGCATTTGATGCTGAAATCTCCTTTTTCCAGGGTTTCCCTATTTCGAGCGGGCGGGAAGACCAGGCCGTGGCGGGAACAACGGGAAAGCCCTTCGCCGTAAACAGCCCGGGACGACGCCAACACCAACCTTTTGATCGGTTGTTTTTGGCGAACGATTGCTTGGAGAAGAGCGGCTGTTCCCCCACATTCACATCCACATATCCCGCAATGTCGTACATGCTTTGACCCACCCCCGTGCGCGCGGCGAAATGAAATACAGTGTCGATCCCCTCAAGGGCGCGCGCGAGGTCACCTGGACGGCGGACATCCCCCTTGATCCGTTCCACGCGGGGATCTGTCCAGGGGGGAAAGCGGCCGAGCTTTCCGTGTATTTGGGGGTCTAAAAGATCCAAAACTCTTACACGATGGCCCTTGGCAAGCAACGACTCCGCTGTGTGGGAACCGATAAAACCGGCCCCACCGGTGATGAGAATTTTATTCATGGGCGCTGACCTGCTTCTTTTTCCAACTCTTCCGTGAGGATGTCTGCGGGACGATAGGTTCGAGCGATTTCGGCGATGGCCATCGCTCTTTGACGCCAGATCGGGTTATTCAGCATGTCATCGACCGCCCGAGCAACGGTGGGAGAGGCGACTCGATCTGCCCGGATCGTTTTGCCGACTCCGGCCCGCTCCATCCAATACATGCTGGAAAATTGGTCCAAATTTAAGGCGACTCCAATGAACGGAACCCCTGCGAGAAAGCATTGGTTCACGCCTCCGCTCCCGCCATTATGGATGACAAGATCCGCCGTCTTGCATGCGGATTCTCCGGAAAAATAGGGGGAAACGTGAAGTTCCATGTTGGCCGGGTTGGGATTTCGGAGAGGGGCGCTGGATCCCGTTGCCAGCACGACCCGAAGAGAGCGATGGGCCAACCCCTCAAGAATCGCGGGAATGGCGTCCGCTCGTCCAGAACTTCCCATGGCGACATAAACAGTTTTTTTCCCTGGGGAGGGAACAGCCAGCTCTTTCGGGAAATCCGTGGGGGGGGACCAGCAAACCGGCCCTAGAAAACGATGGGAAGAGGGAAGCTTTTTCATCGGAACGAGTTCCCGGAGATCGGGATAAAGCGTTCGGGTCCCGGCGCAATAAACGTCCCTGAGATCGCGACGAAGCGAAGGTTGCCCCCATTTTTTGAGAAGGGCATTGAACCCTTTCGCGTAGGCCCTGAAATAGAGGGGGCGGGTTAGATCAAAAACTTTCTGTCCCCAATAGGGGCCAATGGTTTCCACGACGGCCCACTGGGGAACAATCCACTGCGTCTGGGCAAAAGGACTCCAGTGGGCGTTGACCACATTAAAAAATGGAATTCCGGCAATGGCCGCGCTGACCGAAAGAGAAAGCCGGGTGTCTCCCACCACCACGTCGGGTTGAGTCGACCGGAAAAGTTCGAGTTCATCTCGCACATATCGGTCCAAGGTGGCAAAATCGTAAGCCGGTTGAGCTCTGCGGAGCCGTTCCAAGAAGACCTCGGACGAAATGCTCCACAGAGGGGCCCAGGGACCGGGGAGATCTCCGATTAAGGAATTTACACCGCCACTCCAGGCACACATGACCTGGTAGCGTTCTGGATCGAGCCCCCGGGCGAGGGTCAGTATGCGTCCCACATGGGCCAATGTTACCGCTTCAGCGACAAATAAGATTCTTTTGCGTTCCATGACGAGAAGCGCCTCCAATGAAATAACCGAATTTCTCCGATTGGAACGGGGCCACAGCCGGGGGTTTGGAACACTGAATTTCCTTGCCCTTGTTGCCGATTGGTCTGGGCCAACTGGATTCGTCTGGGCGTGTGCCTGGCACGGGTGGCCGTGGGATCGGCCCCTCAGCGATCAAATGGGATACCCCAATAGGAAAACGATGGTCATCGGGGAAGGCCCTATTCATACCGGTAAAACCATCCCGCCTCGCTCGAGAAGGTCATGCACCACGCGAAAGGCGGCTCGAGATTTTGGGGCCAATGCCAGGAAACGTTTGTCGAAAAGGGAATGGGTGGGGCCGCTTAAAGGCAGTAAAGCTGTGGTGATCACATGCAAAATGGGGAGGCTCCCCGCTGTGTAAATATGGACGGTCGGCGGAAACACACGGCCAACTCGGGGGGCCCACTCTTCCCGCCGGAACGAGGCACACAGACTGTCATAATAGTCTTTTACGAAAATGGGAGAAGAGCCCTGTTCCACCGTTTGAGCCAAAAGGTTCATGGTTCGCGATGACTTAAGCCGGCCGAGATCAATCAGGCAAAGGGCGCCCCCGGGACGCAGAACCCGCCGAATCTCCGCAAAACATTTGTCCAGAGCTGAAAAATCCGGGAGGTGATGAAGCGCAACACTGCTGGTGACGGCGTCGAATGAACCGCTTGGAATATTTTCCAAATGGGTCATATCTCCTTTAATAAACCGCAGGTTCGGACGGAGACCTTGGCGGCATTCCCTTTCGGCCAAAGCGAGCATGCTATCCGAAAGATCCACCCCGACAAATTCCACAGTGGGATTCAGTTCTGCCACTAGAGAAAGTAAAACGCCGGGACCGCATCCAAGATCAAGGACGTTCCGCCGTCCTTGGATCGCATGGGAGATCACCCGCGCGTTGAAAAGGTGTACGCCGCGAAACTGGGTGGCCCCCTCCGTTTCTGCGGCATAAGAATGAATAGAGTTTTCCTCTTTCATCACCAACGCCGGTTCCGGAACCCTGGCCACCACCGATCGGCCGACCATTTCACGCACCACCAAGAGTGGAATAACCGGATCGGTTCGGATCATGGCGCCAAGGGATTTTGCTGTTTTCGCCGCTTCCCTAAAAAGCCATCGAAAAAAAGATGGGGATTTTGGTTTGCCCATAACACCTCCGGTGCCTAAGCCTAATAGGAAAACCCCACAGTGTCAAGGGTTCAGGGTTAGGCCCAGAAGCTCACGAAAGGATGTAGCATGGGTTTTCAGCACATTTATTTCTGCGCGGGCCCTTACCTGAGATTTTGGAACTTTTCCTTTGGTGCAAGAAAAGTCAGACCCAATTTATTACAATGATTCATCCTTTAACGTTTAAGTGGACGTTTCCTCTAATGATTCAAACCATTCCGTTGTCCCTCTTGTTGATCCTGGCTGTCGCCGCCCCCTTTGTGGGGGCCGCTCTCTCTCCCCTGGCTTACCGGGTGTGGGGGAGAAAGGGCGTTGCTGTTCCGGCAACCAGCGCGCTCCTCTCTGTGCTCTGCCTTTTGTCGCTCCTGCCCGTGGCGGGGCGAACGTCGGCCGTGTTCGAATGGCCCTGGGTGGACGCGTTGCCTCTGTCTTTCGCTTTCCGCGTCGACGGGTTTGGCGGCCTCTTCGCTCTCTTGGTGGCGGGAATGGGGCTCTTGATTATTTGTTACGCCCACTTTTACATGGAGCGGGAGGAAGGGAACGGGCGGTTCTTCGCTTTCCTGCTCTTTTTCTTCGGGGCCATGCTGGGGGTGGCTCTCAGTGATCACTTTTTCACCACCTTCCTTTTTTGGGAGTTGACGAGCGTCAGTTCTTTTCTGCTCATCGGGTTTTGGCACGTGAAGGAAAAGTCGCGGGAGGGCGCTTTAAAGGCCCTGTTCATCACCTCCATCGGCGGCCTTTTCCTGATGGCCGGGCTGGCTTTGCTCGGGGCCAAGACCGGGGTTTGGCACTGGAGCGCTCTGGGCGCCGTCGACCCGAACGTGACGCAGGACGGCTGGTTCGTCGGCGCCTTCCTCCTTATCCTTGTGGGCGTTTTTACGAAGTCCGCCCAGGTTCCTTTCCACATCTGGCTGCCGGACGCGATGGAGGCGCCCACGCCGGTCAGCGCTTTCCTGCACAGCGCCACCATGGTCAAGGCCGGGGTTTTCCTGCTTTTCCGGCTCTTCCCGTTGTTCAGCCTCTCGGCGCTTTGGGTTCCAACGCTCGTGACGGTCGGAATGACCACGGCAGTGACGGGCGCGGTGCTGGCTCTGAAACACCGGGACCTCAAAGCGATGCTTGCCTATTCCACCATCTCCCAGCTGGGCCTCTTCGTCGCCTTGCATGGGTACGCGGGCCTCGAGGCTGCCTTCGCGGGCGCGCTTCGCGTGGCGTTCATCTTTCATATTTTCGTCCATGCTTTTTATAAAGGATCCCTCTTTTTATTGACGGGCATTGTGGACCATGCCGCCCACACCCGCGACATCGACAAGTTGGGCCTCCTGTCCAGGTCCATGCCCCGCACTTCGGTTTTCCTGGTTTTAAGCGCCGCTTCCATGGCCGGACTTCCGCCTTTTTTAGGTTTCATCAGCAAGGAGTCGGTTTTGGACGTCTTGGGTCAAGGGACTCGCTTATCCCCTTGGGGATGGATCCCCCTGGCCGGGTTGGCTGTTTCGGCGACGATCACCGTGGCCGTGGCGCTTAAAATTTCTTTCGGCCTCGTGTTTCTGAAACCGGTCGAACCCGACCCCATGGAAAAAAATCCGCCCCACGACCCCTCGTGGCTGTTGCTCGGGCCTCCCGCGCTCCTCTCTCTCGCCGGATTGTTTTTCGGTTTGTTCCCCGGACAGTTGACGGACCTTCTTTACCCGACGGGGCTGTCGGGCCTTTCCGTTGGTGGGGCTCCGTCCTTTTCCCTGTGGCACGGGGTGAACGGCCCGCTCCTCATCAGCGTCGGCGCGTTTTTAGCGGGCGGCTTTTTGTTTCACCATCGACGCGGCCTTCAGCGGTTCCAAAATTCCTGCAAACCTCGGTGGACTTTCAATTCCCTCTACGCGGGTTTTTGGGACGTCAGCGTGAACGGGGCGAAACGCGTGACGGACATCATTCAAAACGGGTCCTTGACCCGCTACAGCGCGGTGCTGGTGGGGTTCCTGAGCCTGGTGTGCCTGGGAACCGTCTTCGTTTCTTGGCGATCCATCCCGTTCAAATTTTCGGCGGGCAACCTCGTTTCGTTCGAGTCGTTTACCATCGTCGGGCTCGTCGCCTCGGCCCTGCTGGTCGTGGTCCTTAAAGACACGCTGGCGCGGATCATCTCTCTCGGAGCGGTGGGCATCTTGATGTGCGCCTTTTTCGCCTTACGAGGCGCGCCGGACCTGGCCCTGACCGGGTTTTTGGTTGAGATCGTCATGTTCATCGTCATCTTGCTGGTGCTGAACCAACTTCGCCCGGAAAAGCCGTTTTCCCTGTCCACCGTGCAAAAGATTCCGCGGGCGGCGCTCGCGGGTCTGGGCGGGGGCGTGCTGGGCCTGTTGGTTTTTGTGGCCCTGGAAAATCCCCTGGCGCCGTCCATCCATCCCTATTTTCTTGAAAACTCGGCCACGCTGGGGGGCGGAATGAACGTGGTCAACGTCATCCTTGTTGATTTCCGCGGATTCGATACGTTGGGGGAGATTTTGGTCCTCTGTCTGGCGGGCCTGGGCGTCTTTGGGCTTCGACGTATTTGGACCACGCACTCGACTCACCCACCGACGCCGAGAGAATTTACGATGGCCCCTTTGCCGCCGTCGCCCATTCTTACGGCCATCAGTGCCATCTGTTTTCCCATCAGCATGGTTTTCGCTATCTACATAACGTTGAAAGGGCACAACGAACCGGGCGGGGGGTTCATCGGCGGGTTGGTTTGCGCGGGCGGGTTGACGTTGGAAATGCTCGCCATCGGGCGCGGACGGTTCCTTCGCCTGTTCCCCGTGCGTGGCGGGGCGCTGTTTGGGGCGGGCCTGGCTTTGGCGTTCGGGGTGGGACTGGCCGCCATGGTCCTGGGGGCCCCGTTCCTCACGAGCGCCGTTTTCCCTTCGCTCCATTTCTCCACGGCCGCTCTCTTTGACGTGGGCGTTTTCTTTGTCGTTGTCGGCGTAACGCTGGAGATGATCACTGTAATGGAAGACGAGCCGCACGGGAAGGCGGCGCGATGAATTTTCTGGCGGCGGCGGGCGTCGCTTTCCTGTTCGGGTTCGGGTTCTATCTGTTGCTTAACCCGGGATTGATCAACCGCATTTTGGGGCTTTTCCTGATCTCCCATGGGGCGAACTTCGTGTTGATCTGCATGGCCCAACTGGAGAAGGGCCCCTTGCCGCCCCTCCTTCAAAAGGGCGCCGATGCCGTCTTGGCCAACCCCCTGCCGCAGGCGCTCATTCTGACGGCCCTGGTCATCGGGTTCGCCTTGGGGGCTTTTCTGTGGGCGTTGGCCCTTCGCCTGGGCAAGGAATCGGCATGAATTGGCCCGTTTCCCTCCCGCTCCTGATTCCTTTCGCCGCGGGGCTTCTGCTGTTGATGAAAAGGGAGAACCTCCTTTGGCAGAGGTCCGTGGTCCTCTCCGCCTCGCTGGGCATGCTTCTGTCGTCGGCTCTCCTCCTCCGCCGGGTTCTGACCGAGGGCGTCGCGGCGACTTATTTGGGCAACTGGCCCGCCCCCTTTGGAATCGTTTTGGCGGCGGACGCCCTGGGCGCCCTCATGACCTGCCTCACCGCCGTGGTGGGATTGACGTGCGCGGCCTTCGCGTTTTTCGATATCGATGAGGCGCGCCGGCGCGGCGGGTTCTTCGCCTTGTTTTACTTCCTGCTTTTCGGGGTGAACGGCGCGTTCTTGACGGGAGACCTCTTCAACCTTTTCGTTTTCTATGAGGTTGTGCTTATGGCGTCTTATGCTCTCACCGTTTTGGGAAATGAAACCGCCCAGGTGAAACATGGGTTCACCTATTTCTCCATTAACTTTGTCGGCTCCGCCCTTTTCCTGGTGGGGGCGGGGCTCCTGTTCGCCCAACTTGGAACGTTGAATATGGCCCACCTCGCTCAGCGGGTCATGGCGGCCGAAAACAAAGGCCTCATCACCGTCGTCGCGTCGATTTTCCTGGTGGTCTTCTCGCTCAAAAGCGCGGCCTTTCCTATTTTCAATTGGTTGCCGGGAGCCTATTCCGCGCCGCCCACCGCGGTCTCCGCCCTGTTCGCCGGCCTGCTCACGAAAGTGGGGGTGTATTCCCTCTACCGCGTTTTCGGGACGGTGTTCGCCCACGATGTGGCGTTTACGCATGGCGCCGTGCTCGCGCCGCTGGCGGCGTGCACCATGCTTTTCGGGGTGTGGGGGGCCATGGTCCAATACGACATCAAATACATCCTGGCTTTTCACAGCATCAGCCAGGTGGGCTACATGTTGATGGGCCTCGCGCTCTTCTCCCCTCTGGCGCTGGCCGCGGGCATTTTTCATATGGTTCACCACAGCCTGGTGAAATCGAGCCTTTTTCTTTTGGGCGGGGCGATCGAACATAAGGACGGCTCCCAGGACCTTAAAAAACTGGGCGGCCTTGCCTTACGGTCCACAAGCCTATCCCTCTTTTTTATGGTGTCGGCCCTCTCCCTGGCGGGGATCCCGCCGCTTTCTGGTTTTTTTGGAAAATACGGGCTGGTGGTCGGCGCTTTCGAGGGGGGAAATGGGTGGTTGGTCGCGGCGGCCTTGGCCACGAGCCTGTTCACTCTCTACTCCATGATCAAGATTTGGCGACTCGCCTTTTGGGGAGATAAAACCCCGCCCCGAGCGGACAGCAAGGCCGACCGCCCCGTACGCGCCCTTTTAGCGGTCTGCGGACTGAGTGTTCTGCTGGTCTTGGGCTTGACGTTTTTCGCCAACCCGCTCATGGCTATTTCCAAAAAGGCCGCGGACCAGTTGAAGAATCCCCAAAACTACATCGACGCCGTTCTTCAGTCGGGGAGACCGGTCAAAGGGGTGACACCATGAAATACGCGCTTTTCGCCGTCCGTTTTTCCGTCTACCTATGTTTCTTTCTGTATGAAATGGTGAAAGCCAATTTCCTTGTGGTGAAGCTGGTGCTGTCCCCCCGCGTGCGGTTCCGATCGGCCGCGATCCGCTATTCGTCCCAAACCAAAACCTTGACTGAACTCATTTTGCTGACCAATTCGATCACCCTGACGCCCGGCACGCTGGTCATGGACGTTAACCCAAAAACCGGGGAGATGCTCGTGCACGTCATGTCCGGCGAAAACGTGAAACAGATCAAAGAAGATTTGCACAACTCGTTGGAAAAACGACTGTTGTGGGCGATGCGCGGGGGGGACCGATGATCCAAACCGTCGCTTCATTTTGCCTCTGGGTCCTTTTTGCCTGCCTGCTGGCGACCTTGTACCGCGTGGTCAAGGGCCCCAGCATGGCCGACCGTGTGCTCGCGGCTGACGTGATCTTTATGAACCTGATCGCCATCATCGTGGTTTATTCCATTAAAATTAAAACGCCTTTTTATTTCGACCTGGTGATCGTGTTTTCGCTTCTGGGGTTCGTGGCGACGGTCACCTTCGCGAAATTCCTCGGGCGAGGGCGGATACTCGAATGATTGCGGAATGGCTGGTCGTTTTTTTTCTCCTGTCCGGAACGTTCTTCATGTTCGCGGGCACCGTGGGCCTCCTCCGCATGCCGGACCTGTATTGCCGAATGCATGCCGCCTCAAAGTGCGTGACCCTGGGGATCAGCGGCCTGCTTTTGGCCGCGATCATCGAGCTGGCGACCCCGGGGATCGCCGTCAAAGGATTTTTTGCGATCGTTTTCCAGTTCCTCACCACCCCCGTGAGCGCCCACATGATTGCGCGGGCGGCTTATTATCACCTGCGGGTCGAGTTTCAGGAAAACACTTTCGGCCACGAATGGAAGGGATGGTTCCCGGAAGCTTAAGGGGACGCCCATTATTATAAAACTATTCAGGTTAAGGGGGGTTATATCTCTTGAATTTGTGACCAGCCGATGTGTGTTTGATTAAATAGTTATGGGCGTCCGTGTGCCACGTTAAGTATTAACTGTATTCCTGATGAGGGAAGGCCCCTCGGTGTCGGCTTGCACGAGCAGGCGTCAAACCCGCCTTGAGCGGCTTGGTCGAAAAGGCCCGGTCGTGAGCGTCAAGGAGAGGCGTGGTCAGAGGAGATGAGCGAAAGCAAACCACTGAACAAGCGTCGAAATTAACGAGGACGATGTCGAAACCAGAGTCTGGCCGTGACCTCTGGGGCCAGCATGGAATTTCACCCCCCTTATTTCTTGAGGAATAAAGACCGAGCTGTTTCGGCAGATTCGACGAGGTAGTCCTCTGGGATTTCCGGGTGAGCATTGTATGTCGCCACCAAATTCATGGCTTCCAGGATTGAGAGATCCAAGTTTTCCGCCAATTTCCCAAGCGACAGGATTCCCGCTTTGTAATCGTCCAGTTGGTACATGGTAAAACCGCGCCGCATCAGAGCTTTCAACCCATCGGACTTGTTGAGATGATGTTTCCTTGCCAAAAAGGCCAATCGAGCCTCTTCTTTTTTTTCCAGGCGAACGGATAAGACCATGTCAGCTCCCCTTTTCGATCTGTTTAATAGCCGCCGCGATGAATTGCGGGGAAATCCACGCGTGCTTCTTAAGTTCCATCAGTTTCGCGCGCGTTAAGCCCGGACTTAAAAACTTTTTTCTATTAAGTTCAACTAAAATATCAACAGTGGTCACAAAGGGAACGCTCAACGCTTTTGCCACACGCATCGCCGCAAAATCATCCGTTAGAATGACCGCCTTCATTTCAACGGCCATAACAAGGACCGCCGCCTCCCCCGCCCCCAAATTCCACTTGTTTCGAAGCTCCAATCCGCGCTCAGGACGTCTATTTATAACTTTTAGACGCCCGTTGTTGATGTGTTCGTCGATAGATCGCGCATCCGCAAGGTCCTTGCGATAGGTGGTCTCTTGGGCCACCTCCAAGGGAACAACCAGATGAAAGCGTTTGCCCACCTCATCCAACAGCGATAACTTTTCTAAAAGAATCAGCGGCGCCGAATCTACAATAATCCGTTTCATGTTTATGTATACACCATATTACAATTGTAATACACAAACGAAAAACAATCAAGGATTTCTGCGGGACGAGGTTGAAGCGGGCACAAACCATCCTGGACGACACGAGCCCCCAAAACGAAACCGCACTCGGGGAAACCTTTAATGATTTGGCGAACGACCCCACCTGGGCACGCCGACTGAGTTCAATGGGATGATCCTTGGTTATTTCAAGGGGACCGACCATCCTGGGTCAACGGAAACCGCCTCGGATCCTTTGGTGGCCGACGCCGGGAAAGGCCAAAGGGGGTAAGTGATTGACAATTTGCCTCAGCTTGCGAAAGTCAATTAAGCAACTATGTCCTCCTTGATCCTGGGCGTCCCCACAATTCGGGGGATTGGGAGAGATTAGAAGGGCTACTTGGATTTTTTAATTATAGGCGCGCGATGATTTCTGGGGACTGAAGTTGGCTTTCGGGCCCATGGATATTTTTCGATTTTTGCGAGCTGATTTTTGCCTGGATCACCATTTCCACTGTTGCGGCGAACGTGTTTCGGGGGACAGTGTCCATTTCGGCGGCCAAACATTCAGCGGAGCGGCGCGCGTTCTTGTTCTTGAGCAAGGACATCACCGCTTCCCGAACCTCTCTGACGGTGGCCGACCCGGCGCGAAGCAGCTTCCCGGCTCCGGCGTCTTCCAAGGCGGCCATGTTGAGGAATTGGTCGGCGTTGCTGGCCAGGCCAACAACAGGTTTCCCTTCTCCCAGAGCCTGATAGGCGCTCATATTTCCTCCGTTGGTGATAACGAGATCGGCCCGCGCCGCGGCCTCTTGGCCCGGTAGGTAGTCGGCCATGAAAGCGTTGGGGGGGGGAACCAAACCGGTTTGTCGTCCCGCGGTGGCGGCGATGACGGTCACCGGAAGCGTGGCCAACGCTTCCAGCACTTTCTGGAGCACGCCCGACCGTCCCGAACTTCCCAGGTTGGCATACACCACCGGACGGTCCGACGGCAGGCGGTTCCACCAATCGGGCAGGGGGACGGTGGGGGACCAGGAGAGGGGGGCCATGTACCGATGTCCTCTGGGCAGGTTTGGGATGGGAAAGAGATACTCCAGGTCCGGATAAAGAGTCCAATCGGGACTGGCCACTGCGTGACGAAAATCGGCAGGCAGGGGCGCGAGTCCATGCCGACGTCGAACGTTATTGACCGGTCGCGCGTGCAGGGCATACCCGAACGGGCGGGCACGGTTAAACAAGGCTTGTCTCAAGAACCGGGGCATCCATTCTGTCGTTACGTATTCAGGAACGACATGGCGGACCTTGGCCTCGGGGTTCCAATACGCGTTCAGAATACTGATGTAAGGTTGCCCCGGCGATCTGGGCGCTAATTCCTAAGGAGGGTCGCCAATCTCCCACCACGATGTCCGGCTGGACAAGGTCGAAAAGAGCCAGTTCCTGTTGAACAAACTTCTCCAAATCCTCTTCCGTATAGACGACCCCTCCGCGGCCGACTCTCCGATCGAACGTCGCCGAGGAAAGGGAAACCATGTCGTGCATATAAAAAGCGGTGGGGCCCAGAACCCTGCGATAGCGGGGGTCCACGGCCATATGGATTTCATAGGTTTCCGGGTCCAGTTGTCGCGCCAACTGAAACAAGCGCGCCGGGTGAGAAAGGGCCACGCCTTCCGGCACGAAAAGAATCTTGGCCCGATCTCCCCTCTTTTTTGAACCACCGGATCCTCCCCGTTGGCTGATCGTTGAAGACACGCGGTCCATTCCATTTTCGTATAAGGCGTCGATCCGGGTTGCCCAGCGATCTTCCAGAACGGAGCGGCGAAGTTTGAGGGAAGGGGTCAGTGTTCCGCTGGCGATGTCGGGAGGAGCCGCAACAACTAAAAAGGAGCCGGCGCGCTCGTAAGACAGAAGCCCCGCGCCCAACCGATCAATTTCTTGGCGAATTCGTTCCCGTTGGGCGGGCGTCAGGAGGCGTTCGCCTCCTTTTTCGGGGGCTCCTGCGAATGAAGTTTTCAACCAAATGATCAGAGAGGGAAAAGGTCTTCCTCGACCGACCGCCATCACCCTGTCGAATAGAGGCGATTGACCGTACACCGTTTCAAGGCGGGTGGGGGAAATTTTTCGGCCGGTGGACGTTTTAAACATGTCGTCTCGACGGCCGAGAACATAAAGAAAACCCTGTGCGTCCTGTCTTCCCAGGTCGCCGGTGTGATAATAGCCTTCGGCGTCCAGGGGGAGGTCCGTTTCTGACTTCCAATAGCCCTCGCAGACACCGGGTCCCCTAACGCAGATTTCTCCCTGCGGGGTCAGACGCACTTGATTCTCTTTTAAAGGGCGCCCAACGGACCCCAGGCGAACCGCGTGGGGAAGGTTCATGGATATCGGCACCGTGTTTTCGCTGACCCCGTAGGCTTCGTAAAGCGGGAGACCCAATTTTTGGAAAAATGACAAATGCGCCAGGGGGGTGGGCGCAGAACCGGTGATCATGAGTCGAACCTTTCCCCCCAAAACCCGGCGCAAGCGCGGATAAATCAGGGTTGGGCCCAAAAGGGAACAAACCCATCGCGGCAGTCGCTCCAGGCCTTCTTCCATCCCCTGATGAAGTTTCTCAAAAAACCGGGGCACTCCAAGAAGAATGGTGGGGCGAATCTTTTTGGCGGTGTCCAAGACGTGACGGGGATCGCCCAAGAAGGCCATGGGGGCTCCCCGGGAAATGGCCACGTAATTGATCATGCGTTGGAAAAGGTGGGCCAATGGCAACCAGCAAAGGACCGAATCGTTCGGCCCCACATTTGGGAGCGCGTTTTCAACGGCCCGGACGGAGGCCATGACCTGGCGATGTCGGTACAGGATGGCTTTCGGAGAGCCCGTGGTTCCCGACGTGTAAAGAAGAGCGGCTTTATCTTCCGGGGAGGGCCATGGGAAATGGTGGGACGAATTGTTTTTTCCCATTGTTTCGAGTTGGTCAAACGTCACCACAACCGGCCCCGCTGTGGGTATTGTCGCCGACCCGTCAAGAAGGATGAGAAAGTCCAATAATTTCAGGGCAGATTCGGGCAACCGGGCCACTTCGTTTGCTTCTATGGCTAAGGCCCGAACTCCCGAATGCATTAGGCGGAAGAGAATATCGTCCATGGACCCATGAGGTTCCAGTCCCGTGACGACCCCTCCCACACGTAGGGCCGCCAGCTCAAGGGCGACCCACTCCCAGCGTGTTTTGGCCATGATCGCCAGTCCATCTCCCGGTTTCAAGCCCAAACCGCTGAACCCCGCCGCCAGGGACACAACGTGGTGGCGGGCCGCATCGTAGGACATGGTGTCCCAGGTGGATCCGGAGGGTTGATATTGACAGAAGAGTCGTTGAGGGGCGGCCTGTGCCTGTGAGAAGAAAAGGTCCACTAAGGTTTTATCCAAACCTGTTTGATTTGATTCTTTAGCTTCATGGTTTATCATGGTAGCCCCCCATTGAAATTGCCGGCTTCACCCAAAGTTTACCGGATGGGTCTTGTCCTACAGTGGCGTGGAAGTGAATACGGAGTGTAGTGGGGTATCGATAAAAACACTTCAATTTAAAGGAATTGCCCCTTCATTTAGGGAATGGGAACAATCAAATTTTAACGATTGATTCCTCTGGGATGTTCGTGAAGGGGGGGAGGACGGATCCGGGGGGAAATCGGGTTCCTCCGTGGATGACACTTTGAGAGCCGATGTCGGTTTCGGCTCCCACAACCACCGGTTTCAGCACGGCTCGTCCTATTTCTTCCCGATGAGGAATCACCAGACTGTCGGGGCCCAGGCGAGTGCCTTGTTCCAGGGTGACTTGAAAAGGATCGTGCACCGTGCCCATGATCCACACGTTTTTACCGATCCGGGCGCCCAGAAGGCGTAGACACCAAGGGCGCAGGGCGGGGGGCACGAGGAAGCCCTGGGAAAACCAATAAAGGTTGGACCGGCAGAGACCACGGTGGATCCGCCAAAGAATCTCCTGCCCCGGCGTGAGTTCAACCGAAGAACCGCCATGGATAAAACCGCGTCGCGCCGCGACACAGGCGACCAGGGATGTCAAATGGAGAATCGTGACGAACCAAAGAAAAATCCCATCGAGAGAATTCCCCCCCATAGCATAGGCGGCCGTGGCGGAAACGAGCCAGAGAACACCTTGGATGAGGAAAAAGAGTATTCGGCCTTGTTGTTTGTTCGAGGTGTTTGCTGGAACCGTTACGGGCAGGCGAATTCCCTGTTTTCGCGCGGGGATGCCGCTCCAAACCTCGTTGGGGCCCATGTGCGAGTCCATCGTCAAGAGCGAAAGAGCCTCCAGCCGGGAACCGTGTTCGATCACGGCGCCCGGCATGACCAGGCAACGTTCCCCGATCACCGCCCCGGCGCCGACACGCACCGGTTTCAGGATCACCTCTTCCTCCGTCATGGCATGGGGAAGGAGAGCCGATTCATCACCGATTGTCGCACCATCGTCGAGCTGAACAAGGTATGGATCGTACAAAAACCCGTCCATCGAACCCTCTCCGACACGGGCTCCCATGATCTGCGAGAGCCAACGGCGCCCCACGGGGGGAAGGAATCTTGTTTGGTAAAGAGGAAATACATTCATGACAATGAGGTAATAATAGACCGTCCAGATAAAAGTGCGTGGGGATCCAACGTGAAACGGATAGACCCCCGCCTCAAACCTCCCGACCCAACGGAGGATCGTCATGACCTGCAGGGAACCCACTTGAACCAAGGTCAGGAATACCAGTCCCGCGACTCCGGTAAACCAGGTAGATCGGGGCAAAACGAACCCCGTTAACCCGGCGGCCAAGGCGATCAGCACCACCTCCAACGCCGGCTTGATGGTGAGATCTGTCCACCCCAAGAATTTCTTTCTTCCACTTCCCGGACTTTTCCCTTTGACCGACGATCGGCGGGCCGGAACTCCCGCCCACACCTCGTTGTTCTCTATCACGGATCCCGACTCCACGTGAGACATCGCCTTGACCATGGCGTGGTCCCCCACCCGCACTCCGGGATCCAAGACCGCCCGGGCGCCCACAACGGCCCCCCTTCCCAAACGAACGGGTCCAAGCAAGAGCCGGCCCCCCACCCACCGGTGCGGGAGGATGACCGCGTCCTGGCCCACCACGACTTCGTCGCCGACCTCCAACAGATAAGGATCGAACAGCTGGCCGTTCAAAACGATTAACCCTTTCCCCACCCGGGCGCCCAACAACCGGGCGATGAATTGGCGGGCGATAGCGGGGAGAAGGGCGTTGGGGTAAAAGAAAACCAGGTTGTTTTCACAGAGAAAGGCATGGAGATGCCACCGATAGATGGTCCACCCATCTTCCTGCGGATCGAATAAACCCGGCCGGATCGGAAACCATCGTCGCAGTGCGGCGAGAAATATAAAACTGAACAAGGCCTGGATAAAATAGAAAACGATGAGGGAGATCAAAGGCCCGATCTCGGCCCTTGCCATAAAACCCGCGGTCAGCAGAGCCGAAATGGAGAGAATGCCACATTCGACCGCGCCGGTCATAAAAGGCCGGTTCCAGTTTTTGGACATTAACGAAGGGCCCCTGGCGGGAGCATGACTGACCGGGCCCATGTTTAGGCCCCCCTCTGACCGGTCATTTTTGTGGAGAGAGAATGGGAACAACTGTTTGGCTTGACATTGTTTTCCAATGGGGCCTCCTGGCCCAAAGGATAATGGATGGGCCTCGTCCCCTCGTTAAGAAAAAGTGAATTCGGAGGGATGATCGTTTTTCTGACAAGGCTCTTGGGTGGACGAAATCGATTGGCGACGGCCGAAATGACCCACCCCAGGGGAACGAGGGTCGCCGCGAGCCTTTGCCGCCAAAGACCTTTGCCGATAAGGACGCGCGGGCGCCTCCCCAACAGGCCCAACGATCGTTGGACCACGAATTCCGCGGTCTGCATTTCTGTCGGACGCAACCGCCCGTGGTCCATGAGCCGCTGGTTCATCACGCATCCGGTATCGATCGCCCCGGGCATGAGGGTTTGGACATGGATGCCGTGTTCCGCCCATTCGCCGTTCAACGCCTCGCTGAACCTCTCGCAAAAGGCTTTGGTCGAAGCGTACACGGCCATGTAGGGAGCGGGCGCATACGCCGCCATGGAGGACACGTTGATCACGGCGCTGGACCCATGGGATTTTAGGTCATCAAAAAAGGCCAGGCACATGTCCACGACAGTGGCGGCATTGAGGGCGATCATGGACCGATAATGGTCCGGGTTTCCGGTTTCCGTCCGCCCCCAAAACCCGTGGGCCGCCACGTTGCATAAAAGTCGGATTTTTATCCCTTCCTTCACCACGTCGTTTCGCAACCGGAATCCTGCGCCCGGCTTCGACAAATCCATGGGGATTGTCCGGGTTGTTATTCCGTGAGTTTGAACCAGTTCGAAGGAAAACCGTTCGAGGCGTGTTTCATTCCTCGCCACTAAGACCAAGTTCAGCCCCTTTTGGGCCAACTGACGGGCAAATTCGTGGCCCAGCCCTTCGGACGCACCCGTGACCAAGGCCCACCCGTTCCGAAACGATTCCCACGAAATCGTTCCGGGCTTCCTCCGTTCAGTCGAGCGTTCCAGCTCATCGCCTTTCTCATACATGGCCATGGGTGTTCTCCTTGGGAAACAGGGAGGCGGTGTCCGAAAGCACCTTCCCGCATACCCCCTCCTCAGTCCATTCTTCCCGATCCAGCATGCCTTCAGTGTAGCGGTTCATCCTTAAGTTTAAATGGTCTCCAAGTGAATTCGAAGTGCTGTGGGGGCAATGGACAAAAGGGTTGACTCAGGACCGTTTCAGCGTATAATTAAACAAGATGAATTCGGTTCGTCCCAAAAAGCTTTTCTTGGTGGCCGGTGGGTTAGCCGCGGCGTTGACGCTTTTCGCCGCATCGGCATCGAACTCTTTTTTTTCAGGGGACGAAAACGCCACGGTCATAAACGATCTCTATTCGGCCTCGTTTTGGGGTGGTCCCGCAATAGGAACGGGGACCGGGGATTTTGACGGCAACGGCCAAGACGACGTGGCCCTGTTTCTAGCGCGAATGACCGGGCCTCAAGAGGTGGCGGTAGTCCTTAACCCTTTGCCCGGCAAGTCGTTCCTTTCCCAAGCCAACGTGATGAGGATCGTGGTGTCAACAACGAACTCCCGTATCGGACCCGACTATTATTACACAACCCCTTTGTTCGCGGACCTGAACGACGACGGACGTCAGGACCTCGTGTTAAAAAACAAGGTGGTTTTCGGGAAAGAAGACCCCTCCGCGATGGACATCGTCAATGGACTTCCGGATTTCCAGGTGATTGGAAAACCGGTATCGGGGATGTGCCAGGGCGATTTCAACGGAGATCAAGTCGATGACCTTTTCCTCGGCGGCACCGGCGAGGGATTCTTGTTGTTCGGAACCTCCGCTCTGTCCCGGGGCATTTTGGATTTATCCACCGCGAATTCCATCCCCCGAATTGTCGCTTCATTCAACAAATGTGTGACCGGCGATTTTAACAACGACGGAAAAGACGACCTAGCCCTTTCCAATCCCATGGCCAGCGTGGGTGGGCGCACGAACAACGGTGAAATCAACATCGTCTTCGGGACAACAACGTTTCCCAACACATGGACGTTGGGAAATCCCCCAGCGAATGTGCGGGTCTGGGGGGCCGGCGGGGTAAGCGCCGTTCCCTCAGACGATGCAATTAACGCCCAGAACGCTGGAGATGTCACGGGCGACGGCAAAGACGAACTTTCGATCAACATAGGTCACTCGTTCTTCATTGTCGATGGGTCCGACCTTGACGGTCGATACCCGATCGTTGACCTCCGCACCACAACGGTCCACACCATGCCCACAAATGGCGGTATTTATGATTTAGATATGGTCGATTTCGACGGGGACGCTTCGGCGGACGTTTTCCTTTATTATGTTAACGGTACCTCTGGTTTCCTTACTTCCGATTTGGGCCTCGGGAGCCAACGTTTAGGGAACATGACGGTCCCCTCCCTGCAGTGGAGCCTTGGGGTCTTGGCGGGAGGAAACCTTGGCGGAGACGCTCCTCGGGATTTGGTCGGGTATGAGGACCTGTTGCCATCCGAACCCCCCTATGGGGCGGTGCGTATTTTGTATGGGTTTCAACCTCTTAAGAACCCGTCGGTCCACATTCGGGAACGCTCGCCGTCGAGCCCTCGCGTTTCACTGGAGCTTCAGGTGGACGGGGATCCGACCGAGGTGCTCTTGACGGGGGACGTGGCGGACCCTTTTCGCGACCGTTGGTTGCCGTATCAGGCGTCTCTGCCGGTTGACCTGTCTTACGCCGAGGGACCAAAGAGGGTCCAAGCCACCTTCCGAAACGCCGTGGGGCGGCAAAGCGAACCGGCGACGGACACGGTTTCGTTGGCGGTGGGCTCGCCGGGGACGGAACTGTTCACCAACGTTCTCCGCCGCGGAGGCCACGTTCGCTTTGATTGTTCTCTGACCAGCCCCGGCCACGTGAAGGCCGAGGTGTTCGACCGGGAAGGGACGTCCATCGCCCACCTGTTGGATGAGGCGTATGGTCCAGGGGTGTGGCCGGTGGTGTGGGACGGAAAAAACGCCGGTGGGCATGGGGTCTCGCCAGGGATGTATGTGGTGGTCTTAACCGTGAACGGACATGCGGAAATTCATAAAGTCATTGTTCAGGGCTAGCTTGAGATTCCTTGTTCTGGTCTTGGCCTCCCTGGCCCCCCAGCGTGGAGAAACTTCTGTTTTTTCTTCGTCGGAGCAGGGGACGCGGGGCCCCGCGATCCTGCGCATGCCGGCCGGGGTGCGCGCGAGGGGACTGGGGGGAAGTTATGTGGCGGTGGCCGATGACGCGGGAGCGCCCCAGTGGAACCCCGCGGGTCTTCAGCGGGTGCGGACAAAGGAAATCCAGTTCATGCGGGCCGAACTGTTTGCCGACCAAAATCAACAGTTTTTGGGATATGCCCATCCCGTTTGGCGCAACCGGGACCGGGAAACCTGGGCGATCAACGCTAATCTTTTGGATGTGGATTCGTTTGATGTTCGCGAGGAGGGCGCCGACGTAGGATCGGCCCAGCCGCGGGAACTGGCCGCGGGAATTTCCTATGCGCGTTCTTTCTGGAACCAGGCCTGGGGGGTGACGGGCAAGTTCGTTGAAGTCCAGACCTACGGTCAACGGGGTCAAGCCTACGCTTTCGATTTAGGAGCCATGGGGTCGTGGCCATCACCAAAATGGACTTGGGGGGTGGCGTTATCGAATGTGGGGACCCCATTAAAAATTGGCGAACAAACGATTTCCCTTCCCACGGTCGCCCGCGCGGGAACAGTCTGGACGAAGGGGATAGGGCCTGGGGACCTTCTGGCGACGGCGCAGGGAGATTTTCCGGTGGGGGGTAAAATCAGTGGGCGCGCGGGGCTGGAATACGGCGTGCCGTTTCATTCGGATTGGCGAGGGGCGTTGCGGGCCGGAGTTCAAACCACCGGGTCCGAACAATTTTCCGTTGGGTTCGGCGTCCACCGTCGGTCTTTGGGGATCAACTACACCTTCACATCGAACGGGGTTCTCGGCAATGCCGGATGGACGGACCTGACCTTCAAATTTGGAGGCCCGTTAGCACCGGAAATTGAACGAGCCCAACTCATCCGGGAGGTGGAAGGGTTGATGGAAGAAGGGGAGTGGAACCGCGCACGGGAAACCTGGGCCCAATTAAACACACTTTCCCCCGGCCACGCTCCGGTTCGGCGGTTGGGCCGGGTTTTGGATACTCAGCGGGTGGAAAGTTTGGATCCCGCCCTGCTCCTCGAGCAAGGACAAGAGGCCTATCAAAAAAAACAGTTCGCGGGGGCGGCGGACCACTTCAGGAAATTGTTGTTGGTGGCGCCGGATCATATCGAAGGACGAAAGTGGTTGGCGAAAACGGAAAAACAAATGGAGGCCGATCGGCAAGCGCGCTTGAAAGCGGAGGTCGCGATCGCTCGTGAACGGGAACGAAAACAACTCGTTCGCCAAGCGGAAACCCTTGAAGCCCGCCAACGGTGGACGGAGGCCCTTCGGGCGTGGGGAAAGATCTTGGATCAGGGGGACGACGTGCCCAAAGCGCAAGCCCATCTTCGTTCCTGCCAAGAAAAAGTGTATGGACAGGCGGAAGAATCCCTTGCCGCAGGGGATGTGGGAAAGGCCCTCTCACTGTTTCGCGTTCTGGAGGAGCGGGGCGCGTATCGCGACGCGGGCCCCCGCGCAAAAAAACTGGAACGAGAACACGCCCAACGACTCGCCGAGGCCGCCCAGGCCAAATACCGTGAAGGCAGAGAGGCCTATGTTCATGGACATCTCGAGAAAGCCCATCGACTCTTCGAGGAGGCCCTTCGGCTCGACCCCAAGGCAAAAGAAGTCCGTCAAGCGTTGGACCAGGTGACGGAAGAGTTGAAATTAGTGCCGGTCTCAAAACCATGACCCTTCGTGCGCGGTTCACCCTTTTTATCGCCGGCGTTGTTTTGGCAACGGTGGCGGCCTATACCGCGGCCCTGTTGGCCGCGGAAGCGGGGCACTTTAAACGGCAGGCGGAGGCCGTTCAGTGGAGGGCCACAGAGCACCTGGCCCGGGTGTGTGGAGAAGCCGCCCTGACGAAGAACGAACTCACTGCCCTTAATTTTTTTAAAGAACTCCAAACCACACCGCACCTGTTAGAGGCCCTGTGTGTGGCCCCTTCGGGATTGGTTTGGCTCCGTGACGATCTCGGCCGGTTGAAGATTCGGACCATCATCCAACAAAATCCGCTGAAGAGAACCAAAACCATCGAGGACACGAACGGAAAAACCCGGTGGATCTACACGGTGCCTCTCCTGAGAAATGGGAGAGTGTTGGCGGCCGCTCAAGTTGTTTTTGATGGGCAGGAAACGGTCCGTTCTGTTCACCTTCTTTTGAGAGAAACGGCCCGCCGTTCGTTCGGTGTGCCGATCATCGCCATGGGGCTGGCCATTCTTTTGTCCTGGTTTGCCGCGCGGGCGTTGACGCGGCCCATTCTGAAAATGGCGGTGGGGGCGCGGCGCTTGGCGAAAGGAGATTGGAGCGCGCGGGTCCCCACCAACGCGCCCGGGGAGTTGGGCGAGTTGGGCCATGAATTTAATTTAATGTCTGAGCGGTTGGGGGAACTGGACCGACTGAAAGACCAGTTCGTCCACACGGTTTCCCACGACCTTCGAAATCCCTTGGGGGCCGTGGCCACTTCGGTCCGCATGATAAGGGGCGAAGACACCCCGGCTCGGGTGGCCCCTCTGGTGGACATTATTGAAACCAGCGTGGTTCGGTTGGAGGCCATGGTCAGCAATATTTTGGACACCGCCCGATTGCGGGAAGGGCCATTGACCTACGATCTGAGACCCGTCCCCCTTTCGCCGATTGTCAACGAATTGGCCCGCTTGTATCAGCCGGTGGCCGAACAGTCTCGAAAAACCATCGGAATCCATGTTGCCCCGGACCTTCCCCCGGTTCAAGGGGATGAGGAAAAGATTCGGCGGGTGTTTCTGAATCTTCTGACCAATGCCTTCAAGTTCACCCGGGCCGGGGACCGAATTGAAATGTCCGCGCGACCGGTTCCAGGAGGGGTGGAAATGAAAGTGAAAGACACGGGTGTGGGCATCGAGCCCGATCGGTTGCAAAGACTCTTTGTTCCGTTTCGCTCCACCGACGGAGCCACGGGGGAGGCCCGGAAAGGACAGGGAACCGGGTTGGGTCTTTTTATCGTTAAAAGCCTCGTGGAAGGGCAGGGGGGCCAGCTTCGAGTGGAATCCGTGGTGGGCCAGGGGACCACCTTCACTTTCACGCTTCCGACTGCGGCGGGCCCCTCATGAGTGGACGAATCTTTTTGGTGGAAGACGACTCCGAGATGCGCCGCGTGACGCGGCTTCTTCTGGAACGGGCGGGCTACAAAGTCGCCGAAGCGGGGTCCGCCGAGGAAGCCTTGGGTGAATTGACCGGAACGCTTCCGGATTTGCTCTTGTCCGACATTGAACTGCCGGGGATGTCGGGGGTCAAACTCTGCGAGGTGTTGCGCGCTTCGCCGCGGACCGCCGGGTTGCCCCTGATTCTACTGACCGTGCGCCGAGCCGATATGGACAAGGTGCGGGGGCTTCGGACCGGCGCGGACGATTACATCACAAAACCGTTCGTGCCCCAGGAATTGTTGGCCCGCGTGGAATCGGTTTTGCGTCGGGCCAACCGGTCGCCCGCGCCCCTCGATTGTTTGCAGTACGAAGGGTTAAAGGTGGACCTCAAACGCCGGGAGGTCACCGCCGACGGCCGTCCCTTGACCCTCCCGCGCAAAGAATACGAACTCCTGGTTTATTTTCTCAAACACGCCGGCCAACTTTTGCGCCGGGACCGCATCGTGGACACGGTCTGGGGCGATGAGGTTGTCATTTCCGATAACACACTCTCCGTACACATTAAGCACCTGCGCGCGGCCCTCGGCCGATACGGCAAACAACTTCAAACCCTCGTGGGAGAAGGGTATCGTTTCGACGATGCCTGACCGGCGTTGTTGGTTTCCGCTAATTTCCGGAGCACAGTGGTTCGGTTCCTCCTTCAAAATACTATAACGCGCCGAGATTTCCCGAGGCTGAAAGGCGTGCGATTATGCGATTAAGGGCGTTGCCTTTAGCGTATATAAAGCCGTGTCTGATCTATGTCCATGCAAACTCGGCTGGACACGCCTGGGGGCTAGCACCATGTGATAGCCCGTGAGAGAACACGCGGAGGAATGACAGAAAATCCTCGCAATGAACCAAGTATAAGAAATAAGCAACGTCCCAGAAGATTGCATCGAAGACAACCGGCGGTGACGGTGTCGCTCAAAGCTTTGGAGCGGGAGCTGGGGATCGCCCTCTTTGAGCGGCGCGGCCGCCGGGTGGTGCTGACCCCCGCCGGGGCGGCCCTGGCGGCCGAAGCGGGCCCGGCCTTGTCCCAGTGGGAGGGCCCCCCCGGATCGGCTGAGCGGCAAAGCCCAGGGCGTTCTGCGGGTTGGGGCGGGGGAATCCGCAGTCTACATCAAGTGAGAATTTACAACCAGGGTTTTGACACTTGGCGATATGTTGGCGTAAGATTGGCGATTAGACGGAAGGCATTCATCGACGAACCTGTTACGTTATAATCAAACCAACGCCCCTCATCAAAACTTAGGTGTAAGCGGCCTTATAAATAATATCCTGTTTTTTTTAAAGGAAGGTCTGTATGAACAAGAATATTCTTCTATTTTTGGGGTTTGGATTTCTTGTCACGGTTGGCTGGGCAGAAAAATGGCGGCCGCCGATGTCGGATTATTCTTGTGAGACTGAAACGATTTCCGATGGGTCAACGGTTCAATCCAAGGACTACTACAGTGTTTTCAATGGAAATTCCAAACAAAGGCATGAAATGTTCGGGACAATCATTATTGAAAATCCCGGGAAAGGAACGTGGGTGTTGTTTCCCAGCCAAAAGGCCTTCATGAACCAAACGGAACCGTATGACGAAGTTTCTCCCGAAGGGGTCGCTTATAAGGGGTTCGGGCGGGTGACTCGCGAAAAAATTATCGTTAAATTAGATTTGAAATATGTAGTCGACGGGGAATCGTTTCACACTGTAATGCAAATGAGAAACCTGAAAATCGCCAAATTGGATCCTGCCTTGTTTGAGGTTCCAAAGGGGTATAAAAAATCGAAAAGGGGGTCCCACCTCAATACGGAGACGCTCCGTTTCCCCTCCCTGGCGGAAATGTTCAGTCAACTTAAAAATTCAGGCTAAATGTTCTGTATTGAATTAATCTGAATTTCCCAGTTGGACCCGGGATTCGACGAAGGATCTCTCACTTTTTAGTTCCTCAAAAAGTTCGTCCGATGTCCCTGCATCGACCTCACTTTTTTCGTCCTAAAAAGTGGATCTCCTTCGTCTCGGTCCTGCGGGCCAACTGGGAATTTCAGGTTAACGGGTCGTTGCTGGTTCGGACCCCCCAAACAAAAGAGCCCACCCCCGGACTGGGAGTGGGCCCTTCTGCCTCTACCACCTACAGGAAATGGTGTAGTTACCCCGATCGGATACAAGTCCATTCCATTAAATTTGTGAACACTTTTCACGATTATCGGCTGGCCATGGGCCTGCCGATGTGAACCCGTGCGAAGGCCTGTGACCGTTTAGTCGATGGGGTGCCCGGACAAAGGCAACGTGCCTTGAATGGCACGTTGGGCACTTTGGCCAAGGTCGGGCACGGGCGCGAGATCGTGAGCGCACTGGGTTGGACCGCCTCCAATGCCCTTGTGCGGGCCAACATCTCCACGCAACTGGAGTGCATCCTCGCCCATTCGGGGAGAGGACCGAGGAGAGGGGTCCGCCCTGCCCGGCTCAAATTTGTGCCCGCTATGCGGGCGCCACAGCGCGCCTCTGTTCTCTCCACGTTCCCTGTCCAATGAATGAGACAGTAAGCAGAAGACGACTGTTCGCCGGGTCACCCCACCTCGGCGAACGGATCGCCAGTTAAACGTTCACGGTTGAATCGTCCGCCGTTGGAGCGAAAGGAGGACAGCCCAACACGCGGAAAAACCTCGCACTGGACGAACGCCCGCCTGCGGCGCATGGTTTCCGGACTAGCGTCCTCCAACCATTTCCTTGCCTCCAACGGCTCGGTCATTAAACGCGCCGCAACTCCTGCCTCCGATTCCGACGTTTCCAACTCCGGTCCAACGGAGAAGCCGCGCGGCCTTTTTGGCCGCGCCCCGCTGGGCTCCGGCGGAATCGTTCCCGCCGGACCAGTTCCGCCCATTGCTTCGGTCGGGGAACGGAAAACTGCTGACGGTTATTTCGTCGGGCGCGGGAGATATGTTTCCCGCTCCGGTTTTCGGGCAATCCTCGCTCCGGACGAACGCCCGTCGCGGCGCATCAAACGCGCCGCAACTCCTGCCTCCGATTCCGACGTTTTCCGCTCCGGTCCACGGGAAAAGCCGCGCGGCCTTTTTGGCCGCGCCCCGCTGGGCTCCGGTGGAATCGTTCCCGCCGGAGCGATTCCGCCCATCGCTTCGATTGGGTAACGGAAACCCGCTGACGGTTATTCCGTCGGTCGCGGGAGATGTGTTTCCCGCTCCGGTTTACGGGAAACCCAGCGCCGGACGAACGTCCGTCGCGGCGCATTAAACGCGCCGCAACTCCTGCCTCCGGTTCCGACGTTTCCCGCTCCGGTCCACGGGAGAAGCCGCGCGGCCTTTTTGGCCGCGCCCCGCTGGGCTCCGGTGGAACCGTTCCCGCCAGACCGATTCCGCCCATTGCTCCGCCCGGGGAGAGGAAACCCGCTGACGGTTATTTCGTCGATCGTGGGAGATATGTTTCCGGCTCCGGTTTGACGGACACCCCGCCCCGGACGAACGCCCGTCGCGGCGCATTAAACGCGCCGCAACTCCTGCCTCCGATTCCGACGTTTCCAGCTCCGGTCCAACGGAGAAGCCGCGCGGCCTTTTTGGCCGCGCCCCGCTGGGCTCCGGTGGAATCGTTCCCGCCGGACCACTTCCGTTCATCGCTCCGGTCGGGGAACGGAAACCTGCTGACGGTTATTTCGTCGATCGTGGGAGATATGTTTCCGGCTCCGGTTTGACGGACACCCCGCGCCGGACGAACGTCCGTCGCGGCGCATCAAACGCGCCGCAACTCTTGCCTCTGGTTCCGACGTTTCTAGCTCCGGTCCACCGGGAAAGCCGCGCGGCCTTTTTGGCCGCGCCCCGCTGGGCTCCGGTGGAATCGTTTCCCGCCGAACCAGTTCCGCCCATTGCTTCGGTCGGGGAACGGAAACCCGCTGATGGTTATTTAGTCGGTCGCGTGAGATATGTTCCCGGCTCCGGTTTGCGGAAAATCCTTGCTCCGGACGAACGCCCGTCGCGGCGCATTAAACGCGCCGCAACTCTTGCCTCCGATTCCGACGTTTCCAGCTCCGGTCCACCGGAAAAGCCGCGCGGCCTTTTGGCCGCGCCCCGCTGGGCTCCGGTTGATTCGTTCCCGCCGGAGCGATTCCGCCCCTTGCTCCGGTTGGGGAAGGGAAACCCGCTGACGGTTATTCCGTTGGTCGCGGGAGATATGTTTCCCGCTCCGGTTTTCGGACAATCCTCGCTCCGGACGAACGTCCGTCGCGGCGCATTAAACGCGCCGCAACTCCTGCCTCCGGTTCCGACGTTTCCCGCTCCGGTCCCACGGAGAAGCCGCGCGGCCAGAGGCCGCGCCCCGCTTCCGCCCCGGCCCCGCAGGGGCTCCACCTCCCGGCCCGCCGGTCACCTATGGGCTTCGCCCTTTCTTCGCGCGCGCAAACCAAAATCAAGTGGAGGACGTCGGGCCGGGAGGTGAACTCAGTCCCCTTCGGGGCCTGAGCGGGGCGGAATTGTGCCCGAACGGGCACATACCCCTCCGGGGTATACAGATAAAGGCCAAAGCAAATCCCGGCACCATCTCTTAAATGCACGGACGAGTTGGGGCACGTTCACTTGCGCCCCAATTTGTCCGCAAATAGGCAAAGCAAATCCAAAAGTGCCAATGCCGCGGCCGATAAGGCTGGCCGCCCCGCTACGTCAACAGCCAATAGGAACCGTCGCTCTGCTCCGGAAATATAACGGCGGCCTGGACGTGGCCCCTCCCCCCCACGGTTCTTGCTTTCTTTTATTTTCGGTTTGGTGGCGTTTTTGGTGCTTTCGGTTGTCTCTGCTTCGTATCCGACGGCCGTGGCCAGGGCCCCTGCACAAGGGCAGGGGCGGGGGCGGGGCCACAGGCCGCCGCCCGTATAACCCCCCCCTCCCCATTTCAAGGGCAAAACCATGAAAAACTGCCAGCCGGGCGCCGAACAACGCGGCTCGCCCGTAGCGCGGAGAGACCCGCGCCAGCCGGGCGCCGAACAACGCGGCTCGCCCGTAGCGCGGAGAGACCCGCGCCAGCCGGGCGCCGAACAACGCGGCTCGCCCGTAGCGCGGAGAGACCCGCGCCAGCCGGGCGCCGAACAACGCGGCTCGCCCGTAGCGCGGAGAGACCCGCGCCAGCCGGGCGCCGAACAACGCGGCTCGCCCGTAGCACGGAGAGACCCGCGCCAGCCGGGCGCCGAACAACGCGGCTCGCCCGTAGCGCGGAGAGACCCGCGCCAGCCGGGCGCCGAACAACGCGGCTCGCCCGTAGCGCGGAGAGACCCGCGCCAGCCGGGCGCCGAACAACGCGGCTCGCCCGTAGCGCGGAGAGACCCGCGCCAGCCGGGCGCCGAACAACGCGGCTCGCCCGTAGCACGGAGAGACCCGCGCCAGCCGGGCGCCGAACAACGCGGCTCGCCCGTAGCGCGGAGAGACCCGCGCCAGCCGGGCGCCGAACAACGCGGCTCGCCCGTAGCGCGGAGAGACCCGCGCCAGCCGGGCGCCGAACAACGCGGCTTGCCCGTAGCGCGGAGGGACCCGCGCGAGCCGGGCGCCGAACAACGCGGCTTGCCCGTAGCACGGAGGGACCCGCGCGAGCCGGGCGCCGAACAACGCGGTTTGCCCGTAGTGCGGAGGGACCCGCGCGAGCCGGGCGCCGAACAACGCGGCTTGCCCGTAGCGCGGAGGGACCCGCGCGAGCCGGGCGCCGAACAACGCGGCTTGCCCGTAGCGCGGAGGGACCCGCGCGAGCCGGGCGCCGAACAACGCGGCTTGCCCGTAGCGCGGAGGGACCCGCGCGAGCCGGGCGCCGAACAACGCGGCTCGCCCAGAGCGCGGAGGGACCCGCGCCAACCGGGGGCCGAGCGACACGGCTCGCCCGGGGCGCGGAGGGTGTCCTTACCAACATGGAGACATAACCCACGGCCAGCAAAAAGCTGTGCCCTTTGGGCTTGCCCAAAAAGAAAAGCACTGGGGAGAATTCTCGCCAGTGCTCAAAAAAAAGGGGGGGGAATCAATAAACCCGTGCCAGCCCTGATCTAGCAATTCTTGATTCAGCCACCGCCCGTTAAGGTATACACGCCCCCACTTCATCCGTCCATGCAGACTTTAAAACATATGGCACACAAACCTCCGTTCCCATGTGGCCATCCCTTCTCATCTATGGGGTCACGCATCCCGGGATTAGCGGCCGACATTCCAATCGCTTATCGATCCCATCACCCGCGCTTTTGACCTACTTCCAACAACTTCGTCGGTCGGCGCGTTTCTGAAGCGCATAGGAAACAGAATTGATCCGGGCCCTCAAAAGTCTTTGTCGCCCTACCAATGTTCGGGTGTAATGCAGCCTCACTGCCCCAACGTATTTTCGCCACATTTTCTCAAAATATATGGCGGTTTCTTTGGTCTTTCCCAATATCTCGGGCAAAGCATGGTAATCCTTCCGAAAGAACCATCCAAAGACGCTCCCCCGCGCCAAAATATATCGCGGGTTCTCAATGGGGTCCAAAATTTCTTGGAAAGAATCAAGGAACAGGGATTTGTCATAGGAGGTCCCGCCTTCCAGTGAGCAAAGGACATACCCCGGCCCATCCCGTTCGGCCTGAACCTTCAACTTAGAGATGTCAGTTTTAATACAGCCGGAGTGGCAGAGCGCTTTCACCAACGCTTCTCCAACTAGGCGCATGCTGGATTCAATTCGGCCGTGCCTAAAAATTAGCCATAAGGATTTTAAACATTTCGGCACCGCCACAATCGCCGCGGCTCCAAAAGCATACCCCAACATTATCAAAGCCTGCCTGGGCGCCCAATCGTAGCGAAATTTAGAAAAAGCTCGCATTATATCCGTCAACACGTAACCGCCCCAAAGCAGTCCTTGCCAGAAGAGGGCCGTCAGTGTATTGCGAAACACAAAATCTCGCGGCAAATAAGATTTGTTGGCGCGGATCTCTTCAACCATGTGTGATCCGTCCTTCCCGTTCTTAAGAGCCTCATGCCATAACTGTCGAAGCCCCTCCCGATCCAATGCCCGTTGAATCATTTCCCGATTGATTTGGCTGATGCGGGCTTTGTTGAAGCGAGCCCAACCCGAGTCTTGTGATTCCATTTTCGATCACGCGCCCCTGATGGCCGACGCCGACAAAAGCCTTAAATCGACGGCTCAACATTTCATAGTCTTCTCCGGAATTCGGAGCTTCCTCCTCAACGCAGACCAAATGCCAGACGTTGGCCGTTTTGTCGGGGTCGCCGGGGTGCGAACGAATGGCGCGTCCGCGCATCTGATTGGAAAGCATGTAAGAACCCACAAAACTCGCCAAGACGAGCGAGTTCATCGCGGGAGCATCCCATCCCTCGCCAAGGAGGGATTTTGTCCCAACCAACACCGTGATATGGCCCTCGCTGAATAGGCGCGTGACGATCTGAACCATGACATCTCGAGTTGGGTCCCCAATTTCCATCACGAGGAAGTTCTTGTCGCAAGCCAAAGCGTCAAACCGCAAGGGTCGGGAGGAATCGGTTCTCTCGTGGACATACGCCTCGACCCGGTCTTTGCAATCCTGTGGAATAATGACCAAGGACCCTGTCAAAATTCCTAGCCTTACCCCAGCCATGGAAGCGCGGCGAATGGATTCAAAAATCGGCACAACACCCAGCCGGTTCAACGGCCTAACATCATCCGGTCCAATGGGCAGTTCCACCTTCCGAATGAAGTCTGTCAATACCACCAATCGAAGGGCTGGTCCCAGGGCCTGGCTTTCAATTCGAACGATCTCTTGAACGCTGGCCAACTTATTGATGCTGGATAGAAGAACTTTTCTAATTTTGTCCGTGTGACGAAGCACAACCTCCCTTCGCTCCACAGCCCCAATCCGGCTCAGGTCTTGCCGAAAAGGCTTTAACAGCGCCTCCGCTGGTCCAAAGGATTCAGAATGAATAAACAGGAGCCCTGTCAGAAAAATCTCCCACCATTCCAAATTTAGAGGGGGCAAACGCTTTTTTTCATGCCCCATGATTTTCAGCAGGCGCGCCGGGACCACCCCACTGGCGTGGTTCAGAAAGATCAGGATGCTGGAAAAGAAGGCCGGTTCCTCAAGGATTTTCTCGATGTTGGCATCCGGATCGGTTATACACGGGTGCGCAAGGAGTGCCTCAATCAAGGCCTGGTCCTGAGAAATCCCTGTCAATATTCGCTCGACTTCTTGGCGAAAGCCTTTGATTTGCTGTTGTTCCTCGTCCGTGGGAGTGTTCATGTAAATGGAATCTTGATGCGGGCAAAGATCGCCGAGCCCAACGAGTTCCGGAACCGGAACTTCGGCATCCACGGGCCCGCATAGGGACTTGTAACGCTCCCATTCATGCGGAGAAACATCGTAGGGGGGCGTAGCCGTCAACGACACCACGGTGAGCCCGGTCAAACTCTCTTTAATGAACGCTAGGCTCTTCCACCATTCACTCCGCAAATGATGTGCCTCATCCAAAACGAGCGTCTTGATGCCCGCTTCCTGAAAAAGGCGAGTTATTTTTTCTGCTTCGTTTTTTATAATCCCACGCGCGCCAATTGTTGGTAATTTCACTTCTTCATCGGATTCTTCTTTGGCCTCGCCGCGCTGTTCTTCCTTTTCTGGGTCGGCAACCCCGGCCAAGACACTGTGCAGGGGCTTGATAGGTGGACACGGTCATCATCTTGGGGTTTCGAATGTCCTTGGAAATCCAATCGGGTTGCTCATGGCCCGCCGGAAAGAACATATTCATGAACCGATCAATCCACTGTTCGCGAATGGCAATAGAAGGGGAGAGTATCAAGGCGGGTTGATTTAAGCGGCGAACCACTTCCAATCCCAAAACTGTTTTCCCGGAGCCCGGCGCTGCCACGACATTCAGATGTCCGTCGTCCAAATGTTCCTCAAGTTCCGCCAGTACCCGCGCTTGGTAAGTGCGCCATGTTTTCTGGAATTGAACAAAATCAGGGAATGATTTCATGGTTTGTTGAATGCCCTCTTCAAAATGATTATGTCAAGAATTCGGAAAAACATTCTATGACGTTGCAGGCCCTGAGAGGTTTAACCCCGCCCTGCTAGCCATTTCGAATTTTGCTCCTCCCTGTCAAAGGCCAATCAGTAATGTAAAAATAAACCACTTAATAAACACAAGCAACCCGATAGCCTGACTCCGCCATCCTCATTTCAGAATCCTCCCCTTCCCCTGGGTTCCAAAATCTCCAAAGCCTCGGCTTTCGAGAGTTTTGAAGATCGTTCGAAGGATAGTAATACCAAAGTAGCGCCAGATTGAAATCCCAATTCCGCAAAGGTCCTTTTCTCAACAGATGACACCCCACCATCAACAAGGTCAATAGGCTGGACAATGACATGTAAAAAAGGTTTTAAAACTCGGTTACTACGCACTTTTGTGATCAGCGCACGTATTAGTTCAAGCGCGGGATCAAACTCTCCGATTAGCAAACGAGAGGTAGTGAAAGGAGAAAGAGGTGTTCCATTCACAACAAGGCCTGTGTCTACGTTGAGAACTTCCACCATGTTACGTGAGATATATATAACAAGTCTCTCCTCCATTGATACACCAAACTTTTTCAAAATCCTCAAAAGTACCGACAGCATCCCTTCCTCCTTGCGATTTCGATTTCCACCCTTGAGAGTGGTTAATAAACCCGGGCCAGCCCCTCGATCGAGTAATTCTTGGTTCAACCACCGTCCGTCACGGTAAACCCGCCCCCACTCCATTCGCTCATCCAGGCTGTAAAACACATGGCCCACAAACCGCCCGTGCAAATCTTCTTTACTCGTCCGGATCACAATTTTTTGAGCCTTAGCCAATTGATCGCGAACGTAGGCCAAAGCCTCTTCCCCGCCATCTTCTTTCAACGGTGGCGTGTCCACTTCCGCCAGTCGAATTCGCTGACCAATCCACACGTCAAACCCAAGGTCCAGCCGCACTTATGTGACCAGTTTCGTTATGTGACGTGTTCTGCTCAAACAAAGAGAATTCTCTCGCTCGAACGTTTATATTCAAGATAGAAACGGTTTGAATGGCGTCGCTCATCTTGTCCCAATCCATTTGATCTTTTTCTGATCATACAGCCATTTAAAGTTCTCCACAAGAGCTTGCCTGTCTCCGGATGAACGGATCCCGACTCCCGCTGTTAAGCGGAGCCCCTTCCCAGAAATAACCGGGTCGCCATATATTTCCTTATCAATCGTCAAATTCATCCCTTGATCGATTGCGATCGTCTCACCGCTTCTCAGCTGATCCCGATCGCACGCGGAAGCCAGCCCCTTGCCCACAACCTCGTAAAGGGAAAACACCGGCGCCCGGTGGCTCGTTAAGTATTCCTCTCCTCCTCTGAAAAATCCCCGTTCCGTCACACCGCCTCAATCCATCGTTTCTCCGGCCAGGGGATGTCGGGATCGCCCGGTCGAAGATGAAATCCATATTCTCTTCCCCATCTGACGACAAGGATCTCTGTCTTTCGACAAAAGCCTCAAATCTTCCGCCGCCTGCAATATCAACCCTCAGGCAGACAATCCACGATCCGCATCATCAGGTCAATGCCCTCTTCCGCACATCCCTGTAGTGTTTCAACGGGCGATCGAATACCTCCTCAACGGGGCCAAAATCCCATCAGGACGCCTCCCCAAACTTCGATACCGCCGACTCGCTTCGTCAGGAAATTCGGATGGATGTTCCATTGCCCTGCGAGGTGGACGTTCAAGGTCTTTGATTCCACGAACCACGCCTTCCACCGTGGTAAGTACGGGCCATGTCTCTCGACCAACAGATTAAAGATACCAGAAAGCCTTCCAGGAGGACAGGCTCTCGCCTGTGCGTTGCCGGTCTTGCGGACGGAGGGAACCCTTCACTGGCATGCCGTCTACAGACGATCCTCATCACCTTCAACGATCCCGTTGTCATCCCCGTTCGCAGAGTCCTCTGCTCGGTCTGCCGCAAACCTTCACCATACTGCCGGAATTCGTCCTCAGTTCCACCGCTACGCCAAGGCGTCGTCGACCTCGCCCTACAAAAGCGGAATTCCCTTTCGTGCGACGCCGTCGCCGACCTCATGGACCGTTGCCACCGTTGCGTCGCCGTCTTCACGCTCATCTCTGGCGCCGCCGGTTCCAAACCTCCTGACGTCGGCGAAAACCGGCCCTCCTTCGTTCGACATCGGCCTCTTCACCGGCGGGACCGTTTCCCTCAGCCAATAAACGGCCGGATCACCCAAACCTATCCCGTCACCCGCCTCTTTCCCTTCCTCCGAACACTCTTCGGTCGCGCCAATACCCAAATATCCACCGACCTCTCCGATCCCGTGGAACCCAGATCCCACAATCCCGTTGATTCCGGCCGCCGCCCTCCCCTTGCTACCGTTCCCCATGAACGCCCGTCATCTTTGGACCGCCTCGAACGCCGTTGGCCGCCTTCTTTGATCCGCTACCGCCAGTGCGTCCGGGTCTTCCTGAAATGGCTCTTCCTTCGCGGCGTCCCTTAGGCTCTCTTTCCACCGAACACGCCCGCGATTTCCTCGCCGCTCACGGCGCCGTCGGCGCGCTCCCTTCCACCCTCCACTTCGACAACTTCAGCCCCGCCATTTTTTCCGGTGGGGCCGCCGTCACATCTTTGGCCCATTGTCCCACTTGAAAACTCCGCTTGGCGCCACGCCGCCCGCCGCTCGCCACGCCCCACTCCTTTCCGCCGTTATTTCTCAGAACTCGACGCACTCCTCCGATACCAATCCTTCCGGATTCCCGTCTCCTCAACGATTACTCCGCTGACCTTCGTAAAAACGGCTTCGGCTACCGCCAAATCAGTCCATCCTCGCCAACATCGCAACTTCCTCGAATTCCTCCTCCGTCGGCATAAGCGCACCACCGACGCCTCCCGCCGCGACGTCGACTCCTTTTTCCATCACGCCCCTACAACCTCGCCAACGATCACGGCAAAGCCAGGGTCACCTACGTCCTCCGTTTCCTCGCCTTCGCCAATCCCGACCGCGCCGACGAATTCCGCATCCTCCGCGCTATCCGCCCAAACCGGATCCCTTCGGTTCCCTCGCCGCGACTTCCTCGATTTCTGCCGCCCCATCGAGGGCTCCGCCCTCCACGTGTCGCACCCATCGCGATATCCTCTCTCTTTCGATTCTTTCTCACTCACCGGGGAATCACCAACCTCCGTCGCCTTTCCCCCAACGATATCGAGGCCTTCTTCCTCGCACGCTCCCTCCGTTTGCGCCCCTCTTCTCAAATGCCCGTTCTCGGCGCCCTCCGCAGCTTCTTCCGTTTCCTTCACCTGAAATCCCACTTGGCCGTCAACTGGGCACCACGCCTCCCATCCCCCAGCATCTTCAGCGCCAATCGCCGCCCAAAGTCCCTCCTGGCCTCAGGTCGAGCATCCCTCGCCTCCATCGACCGCTCCTCGCCCCTTGGCAAACGCGACTACGCCATGGCCCTCCTCATGGCCACCCTCGGTATCCGTTCCCAGGAACTCCCAAACCTCCGCACCCAGGACGTGGACCTCCCCAACCTCCGCCTCTATCTCCAAAGACGCAAGGACGACAAACCCGATGTCCTCCCCGCTCTCCCAATCCTCGCCCACGCCCTCCGCGATTACCTCGCCGTCCGCCCGAAGGGACTCTTCGACGACCTCTTCCTCTCCCGTCCGGCCCCCGTCAAACCCCTCGGCTTCTACGCCCGCGACGCCGTCGCCTTTCGCCTCGCCAAACACTTCCACCGCCACCGCTCCATGCGCGTCTATTTCCTCCGTCACTCCTTCGCCAAACATCTCTCGACAACGGCGCCCCTCTTCCGAAAATCGGCGACCTCTTGGGCCACCAATCCTTTCCTCCACACTCATCTACACCCGCGCCGATGTCCGCCGCCTCCGCGACGTCGCCGACAACTACGCCGCATCTCCTCCCCTCGCCCTCCGGGCACGAAAGATGGGTGACCCCGTGCCGGAATCTCCCATCCTTCAATTTCCACTGCCCAGGCCTCGCCCCCCTCCTCGAACGCTTCCTCACCCTCCGTCGCCGCCTCGGTTATTCCGTCGACAACAAAGCCCCTCATCTACGTCTACCGCGAACTCGATGCCTTCTTCTCCTTCTACGGTCTCTCCAAACCCTCCGACATCGACGAACCCCACGCCTTCCGCTGGATGTTCGCCATCCCTTCCCCCAGTCCGCCACAACCAAAAATATCCGCCTCCAGCGCCTCCGCTCCTTCTGCGCCTACCTGTTCAAATCGGCCTCCTCAAGGAGGATCCCTCCCGCCGCATCCCCTTCCTCCGCCAAAACCTTACCCGAAACCCCCACCTCTATTCCCTCCAGGAACTCGGCGCCATGCTCCACGTCGCCCACAGATGGACCTCACGCCACAACCACCATTTCCCAGGCCTCGTCATGGCGCCTTCATCCACCTCGTCTACGCCTCAGGTCTCCGCCTCGGCGAGGCCCTCAACCTCAAACTCAAAGACTTCGACCCCGACGAAATCCCCTCGCCCTCTGGAACACCAAGTTCCACAAGGAGCGCCTTGTCCCTCTTTCCCAGGACTCCGCCGACCGACTCTCCCATTTCCTTTTCCGCCGTTCCCTCCGTTACCCCAACCAATGCCGTCCCGACGACTTCATCTTCTGCCACAAAAACGGCCAATACAGCCGCGTCGGCATGTTCTATCTCTTCCGCAACCTCCTCCGCGAAGCCGGCCTCGCCCAAAAACACGGGCCCCGCATCCACGACCTCCGCCACACCTTCGCCGTCCATCGCCTCTACAAGTGGTACCAGGACGGCGCAGACCCCTTGAACAAACTCCCAGACCTCCCCACCTTCATGGGCCACGCCTGTTTCGAAAATCCCCAGGTCTACCTCACCATCACCAAGGACCTCCTCCGAGAGGGCGACAAACGCTTCCAGGCCCTCGCCGATGACACCGCTAAAAAAAAGATCCCGCTCCTCCCAGGCTCCCTCATGAAATCCGACTTGGCCGGACATCTTAAAACGTTCTTCTTCTCCTATCTCCGCCAGCACCGCGGCGTTAGCCCTCTCACCCTCAAACCTATGCCGACACCTTCCGCCTCCTCCTCCGTTTCCTCGCCGCACGCCACCGCTCTGCGCCCTTTCACCGTTAAAGACCTTCAGGTCAAATCCCTCCTCGCTTTCCTTCAATATCTTGAAGACAAACACGCCGGGCGATCCAACAGCCCTTCTCCCCGCAACCTTCGCCTCGCCGCCATCCAGTCCTTCTTCAGATACCTTCGCCTCTTCGAGCCCGCCTTCGAGCCCCTCGCCAGACGGGTCCTCAATATCCCCAGAAAACGAACCCACAAGAATTTCCCCGAATTCCTCACCCGCCATGAGCTTGAGGCCGTTCTCTCCCAATCGACCTCGACGCCCCGACGGCGTCCGCGATCTCTCCATCCTCCTCTTCCTTTACAACACAGGTGCGCGCCCAGGAAACCGCCGGCGCCCAAATCTCTTGGTTCGACTTCCCGAACCGATTCGTCACCATCACCGGCAAGGGCGACAAGTCCCGCTCCACCCCACTTTGGCCCTCCACCGTCCAGTTCCTCAGACGTTATCTCGACCACCACCGCCGACCCCCCGCTCCTCAAGCCGCCGCCTCCTTCTTCATCAATCAACGCGGGGGACCCTTGACCCGTTTCGGCGTCCGCTCCCTCGTCAAAAAATACGTCCACCGCGCCGCCATAAAGTGCCCTTCCCTCGCAAAACGGAAAATCTCCACGCACTCTTTCCGGCATACTACCGCCGTCCACCTCTTGAAGGCCAGGGTCGACCTCAACGTCATCAAAGACTGGCTCGGCCACGCTTCCGTCAAGTCCACCAAGCGCCATCTCCACACCGACGCCGATGACAAACAGCGCCCTCGAACGTTTCGGCCCGCCCGATTATGTGGTGAGCTCCCTCGCCCCGAAGAGGACGACGGGCCCACTCCCTTGGGTTGGTTGAAGGATTTGTAGACGGAAAACCACCGCACCGCCCGATTCCTGGGGCGGGACTTTTATGTGCTCAACTGGATTGTTATGGCCAGTCGCATATTCCAGGAGAAAAACTCCAGTTTCCTTACGACGGAGAAAACGACGGGCCAAAACTCTGGCCACATAACCGCACGAGCAAAGTATCCCCGTCAACAACGCGTTGAACCTCACCCCGATAGATGAACGGTTCACCACCAGGGCGCTTTAGTTGTTTTGGAGGTTTGCCGTTCCCCTTTGTGGGGTCTTCGCCAAAATGGTCCGCCTGGATTGCCTTTACCAGTTCGTCCCGCGTCCATTTCTTTTCAATAGCCGTTGTCTCGTAAAACTGGCGGGCTTCGTCATTTTTTACCGTTAATAATTCGCGCATGTGCGACCAGGTTAACGGAGTGTTTTTGGTGACGCCCTTGGGATAATACTGATGGTAGAGGACACACCGGACCAATGTTGTTCGGTCGGCGTGGAGTTCATTGGCCAGTCGTTCCATGACAGATTCCCCGTAGCCGGAGTTCTCCGTCAATCGTTCCCGTGCGATCCTTTCCCCACAACCCCAGTATGTCCGCATCAATTCAAAGTTTGCCGACGCTTGCGCCCGCGCCCGCCCAGCGTCAATGATCTTTCGAAGGTCAAAGACCAGCTTGTCAAAATCTTGACCGCTTAGAACCAAGTCCTTTGTCACGGTCTCTTTCTTTGCGGGAAACCTCATTATCGCCTCTTCAAGACCAATTCCAATCCTTCTCTCGCTTTCGCGGATGTGGCTTCGTCAATCATCAGAGATTCAAGGTAACCTCGGAACAAATCTGCAGAGACCTGATCTGCCGCCCCTTCAATGGCGGCGGCCAGCGTCAGCATCTTTTTCCAGTCGTCGCCTTTTGCCACCATCCGAGAGAGTGCTTGAACTTGCCCGTTCAAGCGGGCGAGACGCACTTGTAAGGTCGTTTGATCGTTTGTGGTTATTGTAACGGTACCTCGATTTCGCATTTTCCCCATGCCGTTATCTCCCCTCTGTGTTCTGGAAAATCCCAATAAAACAAAACCTTTGGGTTGATGAATCCTACAAAATCCAAGCTTGATCATGCCCGGTAAGGGGGGGGGAGGATTCTCAGCGCACATGCGATCGTGCCTGCGGGCTAAACCGACGGCCAGGGGCGAATCGTCGTCAGGATTTCCTTGGGACCAAAGTGGGGGATGGAGGGCTACTTTAACATCCCCTACGGCTACCTCGTCAGCGATGTCCTATCCGCCGATTTCTGGACAAACCGGATGGTTGAGGTCCTTTGTTGAGATTCCAATATTTGTTGCGTTTCGTCGGTAATTTTGAGAAGCTTTGTCCAGGTAATTGAAAGAGTTTTTCGCCGGTTTTAGGAGGCCCCTGTTGTGTTCCCAATTCATCGTTGATAAAACTGGCATACAACTGGGCCGATCGTTAAAAGCCTCGGGTGGGAATGACATCCCTGCCCGTTCCCGCGTGGTCCCACGTCGCCCGGCTCCCGTGGTTGTCCGGCAAGCCTCCGAACGAATATTTAAGGAAATGATATTCGGGCTCGTCCCTGCATGGAGCCCAACTCCCACCGTCAAATTCGCCACGCACAATGCCCGTTTAATGTCCGCCGATAAAAAGACGGGCCGCAATGTGCTCATTTATGAAAAGCCCACCTGGCGCGAGGCTTTTCGCCTCCGCCATTGCCTCGTGCCCATGACGGGGTTTATCGAGCCCATTTACCAGGGAGAACTTGCGGGGAATATGGTGGTCTTTCGGCCCAACGAGCAGAACGTTTTCGCGGCGGCCGGCATTTGGGAGGAATGGACGTCAAAGACGACGGGGGAAGCTGTGTCCACTTTCACCGTCTTAACAGATGACCCCGTCCCCGACGTGGAGCGTCTCGGCCACGACCGCACACCGGTATTTTTGTCGGAGGAAGATTTCGACCATTGGCTCCTCGCCGAGTCGGCCCAGCCCCAAGAAATGCTCAATTCCCTTCGATCCCGCCACGCCAAATGGAGGTGGTCAGCCACGATCGACCGCCCTCTCGCCCCTGGCTGGGAAAAGCGTGCATAGGGAATCCCAGAACCTTTTGACCAAATACCCAATTACCAGGAGGCAAAAATGTCCAGCGGCGGTTTCCTCGTTAAATTCAACAACCAAGACGTTGTCCGTTGTTACAACGTGTCTTTCAATCATGACCTCTGGGAATACACCATCAACGACAAAGAAACAAAACCCTTCCCCAATGACCTAAAAGAAATAAAAGTAATTATTGAAAAGGAACCGGACCGTTAAAGCACAAAAATATTTATAGGCTTAGCCGCTCTGGGGGTGTTCATTTGATTTTCGGCAAAGGAATGGTAGAATAGCCCCGCCCTTAAATTGATTTTTACCGCGAGGCTCCGATGCGCCTAGTTCCCTCTTCTTTCCCTTTTCGCAGTGTCTTAACAAAATCCCTCTCCGTGGTCCTCTGCTTGGCCCTCGTAGGTCTGGAAGCTGGGCCTGTTTTTGCTCGGAACAATGACGATTATCAGAATAATTCCTACAGTAATAACTACGGTCCCCGGGGAGGATATTCGGCTTCTAACTTTGAACTACAGATGCAACAGGCCCGGGCCCGGATGCAAAGCTTTGTGGCGCCACCCGTGCAAAACTTTAATTCTTTTCGATATGTGGCTCCCAACCTGAACCTGACCTACCAGCCCACAATCCGATTTCAATATTCTCTCCAGGCCAAAACTCCAGACATCAATGCCAAAGCCGCAGTCAAGCTGGACACCATTGCCTCCGTCCAAAAACCAACCTTTGTTCAGGCAGTTGGCGCAGTGTTCAAGGGGATGGGAGCGGCCATTACATCGGCATTTAAGAAGATCGGGGATGGGATCGTAAGCCTCGCCCATAAGATTTTTGAGCCCAACCAAAAACAGGAAGTGCCTGTAACGCCCCAGTCCCAGGATTTGATGGGATCTTTCAAGAACCTCAAAGAGATCGCCCCGGGGCTCTTGCAAACCCAAAACGGGAAAACCACCGCCCTCGGTCAAACCTGGGAACCAGGATCGACATTTAAGGCGGAGGGCAAAAATCTTCGTTTGGTCGAAGGAACCGCCTACGCACCAAACTTCGGGGGAATCACACGGGCCGACGGAGCCAACTTCCCAGTTCGGTTCGCCGACGACGCCGGAAAAGTCAAACCCATTGGGCTAGACTTCAACCTCATGGCCAAGGAAACGCCGCTGAAAATCCAAGCCCCGCTAAATATCGAAGGGTTTGGAAAGATTATGGGCGGGGACATGGTGTTTAAAGGCACAGTCCAAACCTCAGAAGGAACACTGGGGAAATTTCAATTCCAGGGGGCACAAGTCCATCTGGACAGCAATTTAGCCAGTAACTTGGGCGTTTCAAGCCCAGCCAATCTAGTCCGCGCGACCTTCATGGCCAGGGCGGCCGTGATGCAGCTAAACAGCGTTGAAGTCCAAAGCAAAGACAAACATCTTTTCGTTCAAGAGTCCAAGCCCGCCATAGACCTAAATCAGGTTGAAACAAAACTAAAATCAGTGGGGGTTGGGCTAGGAGAAGCCCAAGGCCAATTCACGAAGGCCGAGCGGGATTACAGCAATGCGGCAGTGGCGTCACGAAGTCTGTTGACCAACGTGGCCAAAGCGACGGGCCAAACCGACGTAGCCGTTTTCCAAGAACCCGATGATTTGAAATCCCTCCGTCAGGAAGCCCACTCCGTCGCCGCATTGTCCAGCAAAGTGACCGAAGACATGAAGGCCTGGAATTATCAGGAAGTGTCGGAGGCTCTCCCAGACCTCACGGTTCGGACGGAGATATTCAAGGCCCGTTCTGAGACCGTCGCCACCCAGGCAGAAATGACAAAAGGTTTCTTTAAGGACATCCGGAAATTAACGGGCAATCTCTCGACAGTGAGCCAAGTTGTCGATGTGGGGGATCTTGCTGGGAAGAAGCCTCTCACCACGGAAGCAGTCGCCAAAGGTTACGAATGGTTCCCTGCCCCAGAGAAAAAGGTTTTTGCGGATACGGCTACCCATGCACAAGAAACCCTGGTGAAATTGGTGGAAGCGAGAGCCGTTGACCCAGAAAGGGCGCTGGATTGGGCCCTATCGCTCAAAATCGCCAAAGACAAAGTGCTAGGCGCAGGTCCAAGCAAGCTGGGGGACCGAATCTCCGTTGCGGCGTCCCACCCGCAAGCGACGCTCAAGGAAGCGTCAAGCGAAGCGGCCGATTTTTACGTATTCAATACGTTGTCAAAGTATGCGGAGACCTCCCCTAAAACTATGGAAGCGGTGGGTCAGGTCGGATTGGTTGTTTCCAAAGGGGCAAACGCTTTGGGAACAGCGGCGGGGGTCGGGTTGATGGTTTCGTTCCCCATATCGTCCGTCGCTGGGATAGCGGCAGGGGTGACGGTTGACCACAGACTCCAAGCCGTCGGAGTGAACCAAGACCTTGCGGAATTTATGGGGACCATGTCCGGGATGCTGGTCGGGGGCCGAGCGGCCCAAGGCGCAAAAGTGTCCGCGATCGAAAAGGCGTGGGCGGCCAGAATTGGAGCCAACGAAGGCGTCGGCCAAGCGGTTCAAGAATTCAAAGCAGGATTCAAAGAGACGATGCAATGGACACAAAAGGTGGCCCAAAGCGAAGCAGGGTATATTGCCGCCGGTAGAGAGTCCCAGCCACTGAACTTACGTGATCGAGTTCTAAACAATATCGCTGAGAACAAGGTTGCTCTCAACTCTAGTAATTTTAAGTCAATGGCGAACCAGGAGAAAATTTTCCGAGCGCAGAACGCCCAACTTGCGCCGGGGTATGGTGGCCAAGATAATTATGCGATTGTGCCACTCAAAAAAGGCGCCCTGGTTTACGGCGGCGCTCCGGGGCAAAGTTCTTTTTATACGGATATCGGGACGGTGAAGGCGAGTGGTCTCGACCAAAAGGATTTGTTCGATTTGCTCCAGGTTGCGCCAAACCCCAAATATGGTTATCGCCCAACAGTAAGAGCCTACCGTGTCATGGAAGATATGGAGGTTCCGTTCGGTCAAACTCTAGCCAACCCTCAGAATGGGAAAGGTGGGGGAAACCAGTTTTTTATTGAGGATTGGACAAATCTTGATCCCGTTCGTGATTTTAACATCCAAAAATGACCAAATTAAGCCCATCCCTTCAGCCCATTTTTGATCTAGAATTACAAAAAGGCAACAAAGTTTTGAGGATCGATGAGCCTGCTGGTTCTAAATGTCCTTACGCAATAGTTTTTAAGTTTCCTCTGCATTTTCGTGAGATTATGGATCTCATTTCGCTCCCCCCCATTGTGGAGAAGTGGGAGAACGAAGATCCACATTACCCGTTTGAGAAAGGTTTTTTTTGTAACAAAACTCAACACTCCATCAGTGGACCAACCTCCGGAGAGTTTTCGGAGAGTCAAAAATAGTGGTAATGCGTTGCTAGATTCTTCTCTGGAAAAAGCAGTTGCCAGCTCCTTCGGTCTCCATGTTAGTTTCAAATAATCCGATACATAGAAGGAGCTGACAAGCTTGAGTTAGACGTTGAACCACTTGCCCACAGCCCTTCGGTGATTTATTTGCCTTCGCCTGAAAAGTGGAAGAATGAAATGCCCGAGTGGGCAAAAGATCGACGAGACGAAATCGTGGGGCGTATTAAAGACGGAACAAAACATTTGGATTGGACTTGGGAAGAATATTGAAATTTATAAGACCATATTTTCTTTACAAGGTTGATCGTTTTCCGGATTAAGGCAATTAACCAATCGTGTTTCCATTGCCCCCAGGAAAAAAGTCTTCAAAAGACCTCGCATGAAAGTCCTCGACATTGTGCATCGGTTTAATGATGGAAACTCACCTGTTAGCAGTGGTCTTTGCCGAGTTCGAACGTTTGTGGTTAAGAATGATTTAGTTGTCCTGCTAACTGACCTGGGCGAAAATAATGATGGGAGGTCAGTCACAAATGCAGTAGAAGGCATTGTGGAATCTCTCAAAGATCAGGGTCTTATCGTTTCTCCAGCAACCCTCATAGAGCACTATGAGGGACCTGATTTTAATGGCGATTCTTTTGACATAGTGAACCTATCTCCACGCACCAGTTGGATTCCTGTTTCACGAAATGATGTGCTTGCCCTCATTGGGCTCGAAGAAGCTGAGCTGAAGGAAAGAACCTCTGCTAATTCCAGGGTTATGGCCCTGGTGAGTAATGCGAAGCAGAGGAGAGATCCCTTTGGCGATTTGAAATCGCCTGATGGCAATAAGGTCACGACTCGACGCTTGGAAATTATTAGGGGGATGATTTCGAAATCGACTATTGAATCACTGGTTAGTGCTGGTGCTGGCGAGCAAGAAATTCAACGTGTATTGAAAACTGACCTCTCAATCTTCGGTGAAGCCTATGCAGAGCCAAATGACGAATATATTTGTTTTTCTGAATTCCCACTTGCTGGCGGTTTGATCGATTTCGCTGTTTTCACCGCACGATCAAGAATGAATATCATCCTCATTGAAATCAAGGGGGCGGAGTTTGACTTGGTTAATTCCAATCATTACAAAGCCTTCAATCACAAAATCAACGAGGCCGCGGGACAAATTAAGGAACGTCTTGGAATTATATCCCGCAATCTTACTGAGTTTAGAAAAATAGTGCATGGCCTTCGGGAACGAGTGGAACGTGGCGATAAATTACGAAATTCCTTTCTTGGCCCGTGCGGAAAGCTCTGTGTTTCAAGTGATAAGGATGTAATTATTCGGAGCGTCATTATTGGTGGGCGAACACGCGATGATCTTGAGGAAAGCAAGAAACGCCATGATTTCGAGACCGGAATGACACCACCAATTCAAATTGAATCCTGGGATACTTGGTTGCGAAAGTTGAAACGCGCATGATGCCTGGCTTAATAACAAAACATGCCTTCCTGGTAATTGTTTGAACCAGGGCTCTGGAGTTTGATTACCGATCTGGCACGGAATTTTAAAAAGAGGAACCCTTAGTGAAGCTATCAACCGTTCAAGTTCGCAATTTCCGTTCAATAAAAGATACAGGCCCCTTCCAAATTCAACCTTTCTTTGCCTTCATCGGAGAAAACAACAACGGGAAATCAAATCTATTACGCGCAATAGATGTTTTATTATCCGCTGGAAGCGGACCACTTACAAGAGCCGATTTTAATGACCATGAATCTCCCATCATTGTGAAGGGAGAATTCGACTTTTTAAGTGAAAACGAGAAGAAGCGCTGGAGGCCTTATCTGGTTGCCAATCGGTTAACTCTTGAAAAGCGAGTCAGCCTTACTGCCGATGATCGGTCTGGCAAGGAGAAATTATATACGGAGTTTCATGGATATCGGGCGGAACCATTAGACTGGTTCCTCTCTTTGGAGAAAATACAAAATAAATCTAAAGATCGCCCGAGATGGACAGAGATTGTTCGTGATTGCAGATTACCGGATTATTTCCTCGAAGAAGGAAAGTGCAATAAAACTATTTTTGAAAAAGGCTTACGGCGTTATTTGGATGAAAACGAGGTAAAATACGACGATCCGGACTTAAGCACTACAAAAGCTCTTGGCCTCCAGAGCTACGTCATTTCCAGCCTGCCAAGTCTTTATCTTCTTCCAGCTATCACCAACTACGAAGACGAGATAGATCGAAGATCCTCAACTTCGACCTTTCGCCGTTTAATGGGTGATTTGTCGGAAAGAATTCTAAAAACTGACCCGCGATACACCGAACTTAAATCTGCCATCGCTACCGTTGGGTCCTTGCTAAACAAGTCAGCAACGGAAGGAGGAAACGGAATCAATCGCATGGGCTCAATTGGGACGGTTGAAGAAAAAATCGGAGAGTTGATCAGGAGAATGATGCCTTCAGTTAATAACGTTTCTCTGAATGTTGAGATGCAGGAAATCCGAGACATCTTCTCAAGCGGTGTCACATTAAAAGTTAACGATGGCGTGGAAACCGATGTTCTTGCGAAAGGGCATGGACTCCAAAGATGTCTTGTATTTACACTTCTTCAGACTCTGATTCTCAATGAACGAGATCAGCTTGTGGGCCCGGGGAAAGGGAATTCTTCAAGTTCAAAATTCGAGAGACCGATCATCCTCTTGGTGGAGGAGCCAGAACTCTACATTCACCCTCAACTCGCGAAACTTTTTTACGACGTTATGAAGGACTTTAGTCAGACTGATCAGGTAATCTACACAACTCACTCCCCCCTATTCGTGAATGCCTCCGAGTCAGCTAACATCTCGATCGTTTCCAAGAAAACGATAGACGATGGCACAAAGGTGAAGAATTGCGATAAATCTGCTTTTGATGGTTTGGGAGATGAAAAACTATTTAAGTGCCTTGCAAAGCTTAACCCATCAATTAACGAGCTATTCTTTGCCAAAAAAGTTTTGTTGGTAGAAGGGCCTGAAGACCTGATAGCAATCACTGCAACCCTTCAAAAACTGGAACGTATACGTACACGTGTAGAGGAGATTGATTGGTCGATTATTCCCTGCGGGGGAAAGGATTCAATCCCCTTCTTTCAAATGGTCTTAAACGCGTTCCACATTCCGTATTCTGTCTTACATGATTATGACATCAGGCCGGACATGACGGCAGACAACAAGAAAACGCAGGATAAAATAAACAAAAAGATATCCAATCTTTCCAGGTCACGGCGAGTACACGTTTTCCCAATAAGACTTGAAGCATCTCTAGGTCTATTTGACAACCATTTTGATAGCCAATACGATGCTCTTGTTTTCTTTGCCAACCCCAGTAATATCACGGAGGAAGTTGAACAGATTATCTCAGAAGCCTTAGAGTTGAATGTCAATGCAAAAGTGGCAAAATTATGACGGACCAATCGATTGTTTGTCCGCATTGCGGTAAACGAATCCCGCTAACGGAAGCCCTGACTCACCCTATAGAGGAAAAACTTAAAGGCGAAATGGAGACCGCTCTGAAGAAAAAGGATCGGGAACACTCGGAGGCACTGAGTGGCCTTCGCACACAACTTACGGTGGAGCTGGAGCAGGAGCGCAAGTCGATTGAGGCGACCGCACGCGAAAACGCAAAAATGGCTCTTTCTGTTGAATTCAAAGACTTGAAGGCGCAACTGGATGAAAAAACAAAATCACTTGAAGATGCCCAGAAAAGGGAATTAGACCTGAACAAGCGGGAACGCGAAATGGGTAATCGCGAGAGCAGGTTAAAGATTGATGTCCAGCAGACAATTGAAAAAGAGCGGAGAAAAATCCGAGACGACGCGGTGGCTGAGGGTTTGGAAATACAAAAGATCGAAGTTGAGGACTTGAAAGCCCAGTTAGGACAAAAGTCGAAACTGTTGGATGAATCCCGATCTCAGGAACTGTCCTTGCGAAAACAGCGTCAAGAATTGGAAGACCGAGAGAGTATTCTTAAATTGGAAATGGAACGCCGCATGGACGAAGAACGGGCAAAAGTTCGACAAGATGCAACAGCGAAAGCGACTGAGGAATATAGGCTCCGAGAACGGGAGAAGGACAAACAGCTCGACGATATGCGACGGCAAATCGAAGAGCTAAAAAGAAAGGCGGAACAAGGGTCACAACAGGCACAGGGCGAGGCGCAGGAATTGGAGCTTGAGGATGTCCTGAGAGAGAATTTTCGATTCGATGATATCGAGCCAGTCGCAAAAGGGACTCGAGGAGCGGACGTCATTCAGCGGGTACGGTCTGAGTCAGGTAAACCTTGCGGAACCATCCTTTGGGAATCCAAACGAACGAGATCATGGAACGACCCTTGGATTCAGAAACTGAAAGATGATCAGAGGGAAGCCAAAGCTGACCTTTGTGTTATTGTTTCTTCGTATTTGCCCAAGAGCATAACCCGCTTTGGATATTACGAGGGGGTTTGGGTTTCTGATTTCATTTCGGCAGTCGGTCTGGGGATGGCACTTCGTTCCGGCATTCAACAAGTCGCCCATATCAAGAATTCAATGGTTGGAGTAGAGGAAAAGATGGAGATAATGTACCAGTATCTTTCCGGCCCAGAATTTCGGAACAGAATCGAGGCAATTATTGAATCATTCAAGTCAATGAAAAGTGATCTGGACTTAGAAAAAAGATCGATGGAAAGGATTTGGGCAAAACGCGAGAAACAATTAGAACGAATGGTGCAGAACACATCTGGCATGTACGGAGACTTGCAGGGGCTGATTGGTGCTCAACTCCCATCGATAAAAGCACTTGAGTTGACGCCATCCCAAGAAGACGTACCGTCAGATCCATCATCAATTACCGACCATGAGGATGTCCCTTTTTGAACTAAGCTTAGATTAACTCAATAGCAAGAGGAATAGTCCTGGGGGTGTGTTCTGTAAAATACGGGAATATGAAAACAGATGATTTAATCAACGTCAACAACCACACTTAAAAGCAATGGAATCTATTCCTATGCCCGACATTCTCATCCAATCGCTTCAGGCCCCGCTTCTAAAACAATCCCCCAACAGAGAACTTTTCGCTCTCCATCGAGCAGCTTTGGAATGGGATATTCAAGAGCCCATTATTATTGAGGGACCGAACGACATTAAGTCGGAAGCCAGTTGGCGTCATACGCTTGAACCATTTCATCACCAAGTCCAAAACCTAATCACGTTTTGCCGAAGGCTCCCCGTAACGCTCCTGGCTGATGACGTCGGGCTTGGGAAAACGATCAGTGCGGGATTAATCCTAAGTGAGTTAATTTCAAGAAAACGTGTTACCAAAGCCCTGATTGTTTGTCCGAAAATTCTTATGCCCCAATGGAAAGAGGAGTTGCAATCTAAGTTCAAAATCGAGTCCACATACGGGTCGGGGATACAAGAAATACGGCGGGCCGTGGATTCCCTAAAAGATGCCGATCATGGAATTTTTATAACGACATACGCTTCTGTTCGGTCTCACATGGCCATGCTCGAAAAGTCAAACTTCCAAATGCTTATCCTGGATGAAGCGCATAAACTGAGAAATCTTTTTGGTACCGATTCAGCCCCACAGGTTGCTCTCCGAATGCGAAAAACCCTGGCGGATCGGACATTTAAATATGTTCTCATGCTTACGGCCACCCCGATCCACAATAGACTGTGGGACTTATATTCCTTGATTGACTTAATGACGGTGGCAAAAGGCCATCAAAATCCATTCGGGTCGGAGGAACGGTTCGCAAGGCGGTATATCACCGATGGGAGTCAACAAGCGAGGCAGCTAAATCCAGAACACCGGGACGAATTCAGGGGGATTGTTTACGGGTATATGTCCCGAGTTAGGAGGGCGGATGCCAAGTTAGCGTTTCCAGTGAGAAAGGTTAAACTTCATCGAGTTCCCCCTACCTCTGCAGAGCTTAAACTAATTCAGGTCGTTGGTCAGGAAATACTCAAGCTCAATAAGCTTGCCCAGATTTCTCTCTTGAAAGCGCTCGTTAGCAGTCCCCAGGCACTAGTCTCTCAACTTAAGAACATGGCGGCAAAAGGGACCATGCCGGAAGCATCAGTCGCTAGTATAACGGACATCGCCCGGCAAATTGACGTTACGTCGAAGTTACGGGGACTTGAAACCCTTACGGATCAGCTCAGGAGGGAAAGGCCAAGTGATTGGCGCATGGTGGTTTTTACGCAATTACTTGAAACGCAGAAAGCAATCTCGGAGTATTTGGAACTAAAAGGAATTCGGTTCGGGATTATTAGCGGAGAGTCCTCTCGCCGGAACCAGGAAACCATTAGGCGTTTTTCAACCTCGGTACCGGAAATCAACGTGGTTGTCTCAACAGAAGCGGGAGCGGAAGGGGTTAATTTGCAAGTGGCGAATGTTCTCGTTAACTATGATTTGCCCTGGAACCCTATGATTGTAGAACAACGAATCGGCCGTATCCAAAGACTGGGCTCACGTCACGCCAACGTCTCAATATTTAACGCCATTTTGGAAGGGACCTTTGAGGAACGGATTGTCGGGCGACTTATGGAAAAACTTCAGATGGCCACGAGTGCCATTGGGGACATAGATTCGTTGCTTGAAGCCGCCGGTCTTGACAGTGAAGGTGATGAATCGAGTTTTGAGGAGATGATCCGCGGACTTGTTGTCGCCTCCCTTGCAGGGAAAGACGTGGACGAGGATACCTGCCTCAAGGTTGAAAGTATTTCGCAAGCAAAACTGGAAATCGAAAAAGAAGAGTCTGAGATCAATACCCTTTTGGGGGGAATGGACGATCCCCTTCAGAAAGGACCAAGAGCCCCCAAAATAAGCCCTCCCAAGCGTTCTTTTCCTGTCCGGGAATTTGTGATGGCCGCCTTAAAAGCATTAGGACAAAAAGTTCTCGAAGAACCAAACGGTGTTTTTGTGGTCGAAGGTACGTCTGAGCGGATAGCGTTTGAAGAGGGCGTTGTCGATGATGAATCGATCAATCCCCCAGTCTATTATGTTCCTGGACGTCCCCGTTTTGATCGATTAGTTGGTAAATTCATCTCAGTGGACGAGTGCGTTGTCACCGGCCTAAACATTCAGCTACGGGGCGATTCGGATTCAATATGTCAAAAATGGGTGAGTGCGTTTGGTGGAGAGGCTATCAGGTCCAGTCATACGGGGACGATCCGAAAATTTGATGGTAAAGCTCTATTGCGGACCAGGCTCAGCATCGCACACGATAGTTTTGAGAAGATCATTGAAATTGACTGTACATCAAAGACCCACTCGGTGGATAAGTCGGGGGGGAATGAAGGAGTGGTGGATCCATCGAAACTCGGTCTGGATAGTGAAACATTGATTGGGGCTGCCCTCCAAGATCCGGATGTTAAAGAATTTAGTCGATTTTATTTGGAGAGACGTGCTGATGAGATGAAGGCGGCCGGTGATGACGAAAGAAAGAGAGGAAAGCTTGAAGACGATTTTACCCCTCGCCTGGAACCTTCGCTGGTTGGGCTAACTGGTGATGTAACCAGTACAATGGAAATAAATGTTCGCTACCAGATCAACGGCCAAGGGAATTATTCCAGTTTGCTCCAAATAGATGTCGGAACCGGTTCGGTGGTGCTGGAACCATTATTTGCCATGTGTGAGATCACAACGAAACGCGTGCCGTGTGATTGCCTTGGGAATTGCCAGGGGAGCGGTAAACGGGTGCTCAAACATCTACTGATAAAATCTGAAATTAGTGAATTGTACGCATTGCCTGAACATATGGTTGTTTGTGGAATTTCAGGAAAGCG
>JADKCG010000023.1 GCA_016714745.1 Elusimicrobiota bacterium
CGCCCAACGCCAGGCAACGTCTCGATCCCAAGCCGGAGAATTTTTATATTCCCAACCCGAAAACGTTCACCCCGGCTGTTCCCCAGGCGACAACCCCTGCCCCAGAGAAAACACCCCCGTCAAACAACGACATCAACTTCGACGATTCCTCCGACGCCCCGTTTGAAAACCCATTTCGTTGGAACCTGTCCGTATTCCCGCCGAAGGCCCCCCCCTCCCGCAAATCACCGAAACACCCCTAACCTAGCCTGAAAATTTCAGTTGACTGAGCATTTCCGTCCGGGAGAATTGGCAAATTCTGTTTCCGGACCCTGTCGACGGTAGCCCTGTGCCAACCGGGGAATCCCGGCTAAACTTCCCAGTTGGCCCGCAGGACCGGCCGGTCTTAGCGCTCCCAGTAACTGGGGCGGTCGCTCTCAGAGCGAGCGGCACCTGGGGCACCAGAGGTGATGATGCGGCAAGGCCGTTGATGCGAGGTAAGGGTGGGGAGGGACCAGCAATGATGTTAAAGATCCGCGCCACTCGATCCTTGTGGCGTTCGCGGGGCAATTGCCGGTGTGGGTGAAAGGCAAAGTAAACGAAGGGGATTTAATTGTGGCCAACGGGGACGGAACGGGGCGTGCAATCTCGCGCGGCGCGGCGACCCTGGCGGACGCGCAAAAGGCTATGGGCACGGCTTGGGCGTCGTCAACAGACGCCGGATTAAAGAGGGTTCACGTGGCTGTGGGGCTCGGGCTGGCGGGGGGTAGTTGGGAACACGAAAAGATTAAACAGCTCGAAAGAGAAAACGCGGAGATCAAGAAAGAAAATGCTGTGATCAAGCAAGCAAACACAGTGATCAAATTGGAAAATACTGAGATTAAAGAACGGTTGGATCAAATTGAAAAAGCCATGGCCAGGGGTAAGTAAACAGGAAATTGCTGGATTCCAGGCAAAGTCATTCGGGAATGACAAATTTAGGGCCCGCGCCTTGGCTCAGATCAAAATCCGCTCGGATAAAATGGACATTTATTTCTGCGCGGGCCCTAAGGATGTCGTATGGGTTTCCCGCCTATGTGATTCAAAACGGATAGGGCGCTCTCACGCGGCACTTCTGCTGGCGCGGTCGGATGCCCGTGCACCAAAATCGCTATTTCACTGAATAGGTGAGAGCCCTCGGACGGTAGATGTTTCTTATCTAAGGATTTGGGCCCTCAAAAAACCATTGACAACGAACGTTCTTGGCAGTAAAATAATGTGACTACAAATAAGGTCACAGGAGGGAACATGAAAATTGCCACGGTTCGGGATTTTAAAGCACATGCGGCACGCTATTTGCACAGCCGAGAGGACGTGTATGTCACTCGGCACGGGAAACCCATCGCCGTCGTTTCGCCTGTCCCAGAAAAAGCGTTCAATCGGCTTTAGTTGAAATGCAACGCGTGTTTCAAGAATCCCAGTTATCGAAGAAGGACCTGCTCCGTTTATTGGAAGAATCGCGCAAGGAAATTTACGGTCGGTGAAAATTATATTAGACGCCAACGTTTTGGTGTCAGCCCTTTTTGGCGGCGCTCCGAGACGTGCCGTTCTCCGGGCCTTTAAGGAAACAGTTTATGTTTCACCCCGCGTTGAAGCGGAGTTCCAATCATTGGGCGCCAAACTTTCCCGACGACTGGCGCCCGACAAATACAGAGCTTGGTCCCACGTCTTTCTGCCCGCAGTGCTCGGGCGATGCGAGCGTGTGGGGGTTCACCGAACAGTCGATATCTGCCGGGATCCGAAAGACAATGCCTATCTTTCTTTGGCCTTGGAGATCGAAGCCGACATCCTTGTGACAGGCGACAAAGACCTTTTGATTCTTTCCCAAAACGATTTAATTAAAGCGGGTCTCTCCGGTTTAAAAATTCTAAACCCACGCGATTTCCTCGAACGCCACAAATGAATTGCATCCCTTTTTTATCCCGCGGCCATTGTTCCGTTTAGAATGACCGCGTGCAATCCTTAGGGCCCGCGCAAAAACAACTATCCACTTTCTCCGCCGTCTTTTGGCCTGCGCCTGCGTTGCTCGTCAATCACATATGCTCCTTGCGCATCAGCACCTCTGGTGCCCCAGGTGCACGTCGCTCTGCGACGGGCCGCATCAGCACCTCTGGTGCCCCAGGTGCACGTCGCTCTGCGACGGGCCGCATCAGCACCTCTGGTGCCCCAGGTGCACGTCGCTCTGCGACGGGCCGCGCGCCTTGGCTCGGCTCAAAATCCGCTCGGATAAAATAGACATTTATTTCTGCGCGGGCCCTAACGGATTCTCTCACTTCGGGTTTGAGTGAAAAATAAAGTTGCCTGAGCATTTCCGTCCGGAAGGTCTGGCGGATTATTTTCCAAGCGTTCCCACTCCTTGAAATAATTCTGTTTTGGCTGTATATGGGAGGTGGCTGGTTCTGTCGGCCACTCCATGACGACAAAAAGGGTTGGTTTCGCTTTCCTGCTTTTTCTGGCCGCTGTCACGCGGGCGGATTTCAATTTTATGGTTCAAGGGCGGTTGTCGGACGGAACCGGCAACCCCATCGGCGTGCGGACGTCCGTGGAATGGCACCTTTTCCGCGGGGGCGACCCGACCGTGGCGGACGGCACGCCGGTTTACCGCGAATCGGGGTTCATTACGCCCGTCAACGCCCTGGGCGTGTTTTCCTATGAGCTGGGGTCCGGCACGGCGATGGATTCGCCTTTGGACGTCTCGGCGTATACGGGTCCCGAACCAATTTACGCTCTTCTCGTAGTAGGGGGATCCCCGCTCTTGCCGAAACTGCGGGTGACGCCTGTGCCGCGGTCCCATGTGGCGGCGGTGGCGGAATCTGTCCAATCGGACGGTGTGGACACCCCCGCGCTGAAAGATGGCGCGGTGACGGGGCCGAAAATTGCCGCGGGCGCCATTTCCGGAACCCACCTCAATACCGCCGCCCAGCTGAACGTGGACCGGATCGGTCTTGGCGGAGCCCCCGCCACCAGTCTTGACCTGGGCGCGAAAACCGACGCGGTGCGCCTACCTCTGGGCACCATCGCCCAACGGCCCGCCGCGCCCGCCCACGGCGACACCCGCTACAACACAGAAACGAACGCGGTGGAAAGTTACGTGAACGGATCGTGGCAAAGTTTGTCCACTAACGCCGGCACAGTGACCAGCGTCACCGCCAGCACCCCCCTGGCGAGTTCCGGTGGTACCACGCCCGCCCTTTCCATCGCCCAAGCCGATACCGCCACCGGCGGATACCTTTCCAGCGCCGATTGGAACACATTCAACGACAAGCTCAATCCCGCGCTCACGGCGGGCCAACTCTTTGTGGGGAACGATTCGAACATTGCTGTTGGATCGCCGCTGTCGGGCGACGCCACGCTGTCCAGCGCGGGCGCGCTCACGCTGGCCAGCACCGGCACCGCAGGGACGTATACGAAAGTAACCACAGACGCGAAAGGCCGCGTGGTCTCCGGCGTGGCTCTCGACGCGGCCGACATCCCCAACCTGGACGCAGGGAAAATCACCTCAGGCACCATTGATCCGGCCCGCATTCCCGCGGGCACCGATTCAGGCAAACTCCCGCTGGCGGGCGGCACCATGACCGGCGCCATTGATATGGGGGGCAACAACATTACCAATGGGGGAACAGTCGCCGCGTCCACCATCACGGTGGGCGGCAGTAACGTTCTAGCGGCGTCCTCAGCGCTCACCTCCGGCAGTGTCCTCTTCGCCAACGGTGCCGCCTCCGCTGGGCAAGACAACGGCAACCTGTTTTGGGACAACACTAATAAACGGTTGGGGGTTGGGACGGCGAGCCCTGCGAAAGTTTTAGATTTAATTAATTCTTCTGGTGGAACTTTTCAAGTTCAAGATGGAACAACTACTTTCAATCTAATTACAAATAGTGCTGGCGTATTTATGCGCTTCGGTGCTGTGTGGGACCCATCTCAATATTGGGTGCTTGCGGCCAACGGTGGCACAAATAACATTGACACAAGGACCCGTGACTTACGATTATATTCAGCATCTGATGCAAATGGGGTAACTTATAAAGCGGCGAGTGGCAACGTCGGAATCGGAACCACATCCCCAACAGCCGCCCTGCATTTAAAAGCCGGCACCGCCGCCGCCAACACCGCGCCGCTGAAGTTTACGGCGGGGACGAACTTGACGACGCCGGAGGCGGGGGCGGTGGAGTTTGATGGGACGGACTTGTATTTCTCAACCGACACCGCGACGCGGAAAACCTTTGCGTTTCAGGGAAGTGCCGGCACTCTCTCCGGCCTCACGTCCGGCAGTGTCCTCTTCGCCACCAGCACCGCCTCCGCCGGGCAAGACAACAGCAACCTCTTTGGGACAACACCAACAAACGGTTGGGGGTAGGGACGTTGAGCCCGGGAAGTTTATTGGAGGTTGCTGGGCCAGGACAATTCGGAACAGCGGGAGCATCAACTTCTCAATTAACAATTTTAGGTGGGACCGCTGGAAACCCCATGGCAACTTTTAGCCGAACCTCTGGGACAACAATAAAATTCGACATTTCATTAGCAGGAGCTGGACTAACATTTACTGATGCTACAAACGGAGGAGCCCCTCTTTCTTTGTTTGGACACACCGGTTCCTGGCCGTACTTGCAAGCATACGTTGGCCAAAGAAATGATGGGACGCCATCAACTTATCCCTCTCTTATAGGAGCCACAACATTTGGTTCTGTCGCAGGGAACAATGTTCCCGGGACAGACTTTTATATTCAGGGGAGTTTGGGGACAGGGATAGGGGCGTTGGGAAACATATATTTCAATACGGCAGATTTAGGTGCTTCAGGATCGACCCAGCAAACATCTTCTACAAAAATGGCAATTACTGGTACCGGAAAAATCGGCATTGGGACCACATCGCCGACGTCGGTGTTGCATTTGAAGGCGGGGACGGCGGCGGCCAACACGGCGCCATTGAAGTTTACGGCGGGGACGAACTTGACGACGCCGGAGGCGGGGGCGGTGGAGTTTGATGGGACGGACTTGTATTTCTCAACCGACACCGCGACGCGGAAAACCTTTGCGTTTCAGGGCAGTGCGGGGACTCTTTCTGGCCTCACCCCCGGGAGTGTCCTGTTCGCCACAAGCACCGCCTCCGCTGGGCAAGACAACGGCAACCTGTTTTGGGACAACACCAATAAACGGTTGGGGATTGGGACGGCGAGCCCTCAGGCAAGGCTGGAAGTTTATGGCTCTGATATTTCCGGATCATCCATTCGTGTTTCACGTTCGGATGGGGCGACTCGATCGATAGATATTATTGCTCCCGCGGCGGGCGGCATTGGAAAAATCGCAATTGTGGGGACATCTTCTCCATTAACGTTCTGGACTGACAACCCATCGACTGAAAAGATACGTATTATGAATTCGGGCAACGTCGGCATTGGGACCACAACGCCGAGCGGAATGCTTGATGTTAACCAGCCAACCGCGGGATCGGTTGCGATTCAGGCGCAAACTTCGCCTACGGTGTTTTGGAAAGTGGTGAGCCCGGCGGGGGGCATTACCGGGGGTTACAACGCGGCGAATGCGGTGGAATATGTGGCGAAAGATTCTGGGACGAACAGGTCGATCAATGCGGCGGGGACGATCAATGCCAGCGGGGCGGACTTTGCGGAGTGGGTGGATTGGGAGGGGCCTCAACCGGACATGGGGTCGATTGTTAAGTATCGGGGGGCGTATGTGGTGGTGTCGTCGTCCGCGACGGCGGCGTTTGTGGGCAACGATGTTAAAGATCCGCGCCACTCGATCCTTGTGGCGTTCGCGGGGCAATTGCCGGTGTGGGTGAAAGGCAAAGTAAACGAAGGGGATTTAATTGTGGCCAACGGGGACGGAACGGGGCGTGCAATCTCGCGCGGCGCGGCGACCCTGGCGGACGCGCAAAAGGCCGTGGGCACAGCTTGGGCGTCGTCAACAGACGTCGGATTAAAGAGGGTGCACGTGGCTGTGGGCATCGGGCTTAATGGTGGAACTGGGGAAATGGAATTGCTTAAGACCTCTCTTAAATCGGTTATAAACAAAAATAATAAGCTTGAGCAAGAAAATGCTGAGATCCAGAAAGAAAATGCTGAAATTAAAAAAGAAAACATTGAAATAAAAATGAAAACGCTGGGATCAAGCAAGCAAACACAGTGATTAAATTGGAAAATACTGAGATTAAAGAAAGATTAGAGCGGATCGAAAAAGCAATGGGCAGGGGAAGTAATCGGTAGGATGAGGGTGGTGAGTCGTTACGTTATAGGCCGTTTTCTCCTTTGGGTTATTCGGAGAGGATGGCTTGGGTGAAGAACCAGCGGGATTTTGTTTTTCGGAAAATGAAAATGCCGACCTGGACTTCGCCGGTGGGTTCGGTGGTGATTTCTTCTACGCTGGGTTCTTCTCTTCGTTCGATTAATTCTTTCATGGAATCTCTTAACGGGCCCCAGGAGTGGGGGTCCGATTCTAGGAGGCGCGGCCAGAGGAGGTCGAACTCTTTGGCCACATATTTCTTTTTTTTGTCTTCTTCCAAGGGGCCTTTGGTTACAAAAGGGAATTTTGTCAGGATTTAACCTTTTCGACGTCGTTGTTCAATGCCGCTTGCCGGAACGCTACCCAATAAAATCGGAAGACTGGGCTTAAGGCTGAATCATCTGCCTCCGTCACGGCGGGGACATTTTTTTCTAAGGATTCGGTGGGTGTTTTTTCTGTCGATTTTTCTTTTGGCGGCGATGCGGCGAGGTTCTGCAGTGGTTCCTCATCGCTTTTATCGAAATCGGGACTGGCCGTGGGCGAGGGCGCGGGGGGGGGCGGTATCGTTTTTTCTACTCGGGCAGGGACGGCGGCCAGGGGGACTGCCACAGCGGTCTTTTTTGCCGCCGGTGGTTCTGGGGCGAGGGATGCTCCGATGAAATAACAGACGTTTTTGATGGTCTGAAACCGGAAAGACCCGATTTGAATTTTTCCTTCTTTTAGGGCCGCGCGTTCCTCGGTTGTCAAATCTTCTTTGGCTGTAATAATCTCCCGCATGGTTTTTTTGTTTTTTACCGGGGTTTCCATGAGAGGATGGAACAGGTTTGCGAAAGATCCCCGCGGGGTTTTTGTGATTGTCCCGTTGGCATCGGTGGTTTCAAAGGGGAAACGTGTCAGTTCTTTGAGTTTTGGAAGGTTGTTTTGGATGACGGCGGTACGGAAATGGTACCAGAAGAAGATGCTGGGATCTTGTTTTTTGACTTTTGGTTCTCCGCCCAAAGTGAGGGCGGGGAAGAAGGAAATCAAAAGAAGTCCGAAGATGTTTCGCAAAAGGGGGTGTTGATTTATTTTCATTGAGCGCGATGTTATCAAATTTTGGGTTATTGTGATTTTATGGCGCGGTCGTGTTCTGCGCATTTGTTGCAGGTGTGGCACGGGCGATGGCCACGGGGGTTTAGGCAGGAAAAGGCCAGGGTGAGCGGGAGGTGACGCGATGAGCGAAGAACGGTTTGTTTTGTCATTCGTCGGAAAGGCGCTTGGACATGGAGAGGGGTTCCCAGGGCGATCGAGAGGGCGCGTTCCATAGTTTTGAAAAACCGGAGCGTGGCGTCTGGGAAAGGGTTGCCGGAAAGGGTTCCTATGAGAATATCCGAACAGCGGTGGGTCGCGGCATACACGGCGGCTTGGGACAGGAGCAGGGCGTTGCGGCCTGGCAAATAGACGGCGGGGTCCGAGGAACGGTATCCGGGGACGTGTTTTCCCGTTCGGCTCCAATGGTTGGCGTAGAGGTTTTTTGTCGACACTTCTAACACTTCCAGGGGAAGAAGGCGGGGGGTTTTTATCGCGTGCAAAAACTTTTTTAGCCAATACAGTTCGGCCCGTTCCCAGCGGAGTCCGAACCGGCTATAGACCGGTTGGACTTGGGTGTAACGGCGGAGCGCCCAGCCCAACAGCGCCGCGCTGTCCATGCCTCCGCTGGCCAAGACAACGGCTTTTTGTTGACGGGTCATTTTCCTAATGTAGCAAACCACTGAGAAAGACGAAACTGCTACTATTTTTCTATGACAAAATTAGAGCTTGATGCGGCGGCGCGGACGCGGGGGGAAGAATTGGTGTTGGATGAACTTTTTGATCTGCGCCTCTATGAGCGGCTATGTGCGGTGTCGCGCGGGGGGCTTTCGGAAATGTTGAACCGTTTGGTGGCCGTGGAAGCCAAACATTATGCGTTTTGGCAGGATTTCTTTTCGCTGAAACGGTCTCGGCTGGATTGGGGACGGCGATTGAAATTGGAGATCGTGACGATTGTTTGTCGGATTGTGGGACCCTCAGCGGTTCTTCTGGTTTTAGAAGGAATTGAGGTTTATGGGATTCGGAAATATCTGACTCTGTGGGACACCTACCGCGATACGCCGTTTGGTCAAGCGTTAAAAGACACGTTGATGGATGAGTTTGAACATGAAGACGAAATCGTCTCGGGGTTCGCGGGGCGGAAAATTAATCCCGAACGCGTGCGCGGTATTTTTTTGGGGTTTAATGACGGGCTGGTGGAAATTTTGGGGGCGGTCAGCGGGTTCTTTACGGCGCTTCGGGAACCTCGGCTGGTTTTAGGCGCGAGCATCGCCGTGGCGGTGGCGGGGGCGATCTCGATGGCGGCGGGGGCGTTTGCGGCCACGAGTTCTGAGCGCGAGATCCAACGGATTCAGAAGGGGAAAGCGCTCTTCCTCGGACGTAAAAAGGAGGACGAAGATTCTTCGTCATCGGTTTCCACCGGCGTTGTGGTGGGCGTCAGCTATTTTGTCGGCGCGAGTTTGCCTGTCTTGCCGGTGATTTTTGGCGCGGGCAACGCGTTGTTGTCTGTCATCGCGGGGGTTGTGGCCGCGGTCCTTGTGTCTTCGGTGTTGGCCTTTCTTTCGGGGATGGATGTGCGTCGGCGGATCGTGTTGAATCTGGCGGTGATTGCCCTGGCGGTGGGGGTGACCAGTTTGATCGGCGCGCTGGTTCATCAAGTGTGGGGGGTTTCCCTATGAGCGATGCGAAATTAATTGATGAATTTGTTCGGTCGGCGGGCGATATTCGTCGCGAGTTGGCGAAAGCCATTGTGGGACAAGAACGGGTCATCGAAGAACTGTTGATTGGTCTTTTTGCGCGGGGGCACTGTTTATTGGTGGGGGTGCCGGGGTTGGCCAAAACCCTGTTGGTTTCGTCTTTGGCGCAAATATTGGACCTTAAATTCCAACGCATTCAGTTCACGCCGGACCTTATGCCGTCGGATATTACGGGAACGGATGTGCTTCAGGAAGATATGGGAACGCGGCAGAGGGCTTTTCAATTCGCGCCGGGACCGATTTTTGCCAACTTAATTTTGGCGGACGAAATCAATCGCACACCGCCCAAAACTCAAGCCGCGCTTCTTCAGGCCATGCAGGAACATCAAGTGACGGTGCTGGGCCGCACCTATCCCCTGCCGGACCCGTTTTTTGTTTTGGCGACCCAAAACCCCATTGAGCAGGAAGGCACTTACCCGTTACCGGAAGCCCAGCTGGACCGGTTTCTCTTTCAGATCAACATTGATTATCCGTCCGAGCAGGAAGAACGGGACATCTTGCAACACACCACGGGGCCCCTTCAAGGGAAACTCTCCACAGTGCTTTCGGGAGAAAAGATCGCGGTGTTTCAAGATTTGGTTCGGCGGGTGCCGGTGGCGCCGAGCGTTGTGGAAAAAGCGCTTCGCCTGGTGCGTCGGACGCGACCCCATTCTTCCGATTCCGACGCCGGGACCCGCGATTCTTTGTCGTGGGGCGCCGGGCCCCGGGCGGGGCAGGCGTTATTGTTGGGGGCGAAGGTTCGCTGTTTATTGAAAGGACGGTTTACGGTGTCGTGGGAAGATGTGGCGGCGTTGGCGGGGCCGGTACTTCGGCATCGGCTGATTCTGTCGTTTCGTGGGGAAGCCGACGGGGTTCGGACGGACGATTTGGTTCGGCGGTTGATTGAAGAGGTGGGGTAAAGATTTGAAGAAGTGTCGTTGCCCAAATTATTGGGCGTTTTTCAGAGGCCCCATGAATGGGGTAACACCATGAGCCATTCTGCTGTTTTTGATCCGCGGTGGGTGGGGCGGTTGGGGGTGGTGTTTCGGCCTCGGGGGGCGGCGGGGGGGCCTTTGGCGGGGCACCATGCCAGTGTGCGGCGGGGGCGGGCGGGGGAATTTATTGACCGGCGCGCTTATTCGCCGGGGGACGATGTGCGGCGGATTGATTGGAATGTTTATGCTCGGTCGGACCGCTGGACTGTGCGGGAAGAGCGCGAGGACACCAACCTTCGCGCAACGCTTTTGCTGGATGTCTCTGCTTCCATGGGTTTTTCGGCGGACGGGCGGGTTCCCAAAATTCGCTATGCCGCGGGCGTTTTGGCGGCGTTGGGGTATGTTCTTCAACGGGGTCGGGACGCGTTTGGGTGGGGATTTTTCCATGAGACTCTTTTATCTTTCAGTCCGCCCCGCGCTGGGACCGATGTTTTGGCTCGTCTTTTTAACCAACTGGAAGATCCTCCCGTCGGGAAAATCGGACGGTTTGAAGAAAGTTTCCGGGTGTTCAATACTCAATCCGCGGGGCGGGGGGCGGTGGTTGTGGTCTCGGATTTTTTGGGCCCTTTAGAGGATGTTCTGGCGGGGTTGCGGATGTTGCGCGCGGCGCGGGGGGACCTTTCGGCGCTTCAAGTGTTGGACCCTGTGGAATTGGATCTCTCGTTTCGCGGGGTACGTCGATTTCAGGACATGGAAACGTCAGACAGTCTGCGCGGCGATCCCTCGTTTTGGCCGAGTCCTATCAAAAAAAGATGGAAGACCGACAAACGGCTTTGATCCGCGGGTTGGCGGCCCTTTCGGTGGACCACCATCTCTTTCGCACGGACCGCCCGGTGGACGAGGAATTGGTCTCTTTTCTGCGGCGTCGGCAATCCCGCCGATGATCGATGATATTGTGGGACCGGTCACTGAGGGGTTGGGATGATAGAGTTTTTGCGGCCTGGGGCGCTTTGGGCGATTCCGTTGGCGGGCGTGCCCGCGGTTCTTCATTTGTGGGGCCGGGTTCGCGCTCGGCCCACGCCGTTTACCGCCGTTGACCTTCTGCGGGAAGCCGCCCACACTCATTTCTCCACTGAACGTCTGCGCCGTTGGCTTCTCCTCTTGGTTCGAACCCTGTTGATCCTCGCTTTGATCCTATTTTTAGCTCGGCCCGGATTTCGCGGGGCGATGGGGGGAGGGGCTGTTCGCGGGGTCCTCCTTCTGGACGCTTCTTATTCGATGCAGGCGTCTCAGTTGGGCGAAAGCGCGTTTGACCGGGCGCGGAACATCGCCCGGGCGGTGGTTCAGAGCGGCGATCAATGGGGATTGGTGGTCTTCTCCGATCGGGTGGAAAAATCAGTGTCCCCAGAGGGAGATCCGAATCGGATTCTCTTGGCGTTGGAGGCGGCTCGGCCCACGTTTCGCGGGACTAATTTTTCGCGCGGGTTTGCCGAGGCGGCGAAACATCTGAAAGGGGCGGGCCCCATTGTTTTTCTTTCGGATGGGGCGGCGCACGGGGTATCGACGGGAACAGTTGTTTGGGACAAGCGGTGTACGGTTGTGGCGGCGGAGATGGTTGCCCGTCGACCCAACGCGGGGATCATGGGGATTCACGGGACGCCCCCCCCTTGGGCAGAAATTTTGGGGTGGGGTGAAAATCCGGTTCGGACCTGGGCGTTGTGGCAGGGGGGCCGTTGGACCGCCCGGGGCAACGTGCGCTGGGAGACGACGGGGCGGGGCCGTGCGATTGTTCCGTTAGGCAAAGGGGTTTCGGAATTGGCGCTCCGTTCGGACAGTTTACCGCCCGACGACCGCTGGTTTTTTGTGAGCGGGACGCGCACCCCTTTCTCTGTTTGTTTGGTGAACGGCGCGCCCAGTCTTTCGCCGGTGGGGGACGAAACTTATTTTATTCGGCCCGTTTTGGACAGTCTTTCCTCGGCGGGGATGACGGTTGTGGGCGCCTCTCCCGCTCATCTGGCCTCGTTCAGTTTTTCGGATCAGAGCGTTGTTGTATTGCTGAATCCCCCGCCGCTTTCGTCCGCGGCGGGGGAACGGTTGACGGCATTTGTGGAATCCGGCGGCGGTCTTTGGGTGACCGCGGGAGATCGCGGAGGGGCCTCGAGTTTGAAAGATCTTTTGCCATTGGTGTCTCTGTCCCCCGGCGATGGCGCGGAAGGGTTGGAATGGTGTGGCGGAGACATTCTTTCGGGACTCGAAGGCCTGTTATGGAACCGGGTGCAGGCGGACCGGTTTATCTCTGGGGACTTGCGGCCGGGGGCTCAGGTCGTGGTTCGGGCGGTTCGAACGAAAAGGCCGCTTCTGTCGGTTCATTCCCGCGGCCGAGGGCGGGTGGCGTTTTGGGGATCCACCCTCGATCGCGACTGGACCAACTTGCCGGCGAAACCGGCGTTCCCTGTTTTGGTGGGCGACCTCTTGCCTTGGCTTTCGGGGCCGCCCCGGGGCGAGGGCGAGGGAGAGGGACCGCTTTTTGTCGGCGACGCGATCTTCCTCCCGGGCGAAGAGGGTCGCCCCCTTTCGGTTCATCGGCCCGATGGTCAAATCGCGGATGGAATGGGCGCGCGGTCGGTGGGTGTATGAGACCACCGATGTGCCAGGATTTTACGAGGTGCAGGGCGCTCGATCGGAACCAGTGGCCGTTAATGTGCGGGCGGAAAAAGAGGGGGATTTGGCTCGGATGACGCCGGAGATGTTTCACTCGTGGTTGGGAGAGGCGACGGTGCGGTGGATCCCGTCCGAGAAGGCCCGGGCGGAGGAGATCTTAAAGGCGTTGCGGGGGCGGGATTTAACGTCGGCTGTGGCGGCGGCGGTTTTGGTGTTAGTTTTATTGGAAACGGTTCTGTTGGGGTCTTGGAGGAGATCGCGCCGAACCTCCCCTCCTCCGCCCTTGAGGGGCGAGGGGGAGAAGGGGAGCATCAAAATAAAAATCGGACGATTTTTTAGGCGGTTGGGTCTGTTGGGTGGGTTTTTTGGGGGGTTCCTCTTATTTCCGTCATTCTTGCCTGCGGCGACGGGGGATCGGTTTGTGTTTGGGCAGGTGGAACGGGAGGGACGATGGGATCCGTATCCGGAGGTGTGGGGGTGGGGGGCGGTTTTCTTGCGGCAAACGACGCGTTTGGATCCGGTGTCGGAGCGGCGTGTGTTGCGGTTGTCGGACGATGGTATTTTTGAATCGCCTTTTCTTTTGGCGACGGGGCGGGGAGACTTGGGGTTTTCTGACGAGGATATTGTTCGGCTTCGGGATTATTTGTCGGCGGGGGGATTTTTGGTTTTGGATGACACGGAGGCGTCCGCCTCCTCTCCCTTTTCACGCTCGGCACGGGACTTGGCGGGCCGGATTATCCCCAACGCTCGTTGGCGGCCCATTCCCTTAGACCATGCGTTGTTTCGATCGTTCTTTCTTCTTCGTTCGGCGGCGGGCCGCAAGCGTGTGGACCAAAACCTGCAGGGTCTTTGGATGGCTGACCGTTTGGTGGCGGTATGGAGTGCCAACGATCTTTTAGGCGCGCTGGCGCGGGACCGGTTGGGCCAGCCCCTTTACCCGTGCGAACCCGGTGGGGAAGGGCAACGGGAAATGAGCGTTCGGCTGTTTGTGAACATCGTGATGTTCAGCGTGACGGGGACGTACAAAACCGACGCGGTTCACCAACCGTTTATCGAGAGGAAACTGGGGCGATGAAATATCTCTCTGGGGTCGGCCTGTGGCGGGGGGTGTCGATTGTTTTTGTTGTGTTGGCGGTTTTGGCTCCGAAGATTCGCTGGCCGCATTCTACGGTTGACGACAGTGTCGCTGTGGTTTTTGATACATCAGCAAGCATGGGGGAAAAGGAGGGTCCCCTGGGAGAGACCCGATTTGTTCTCGCTCGGACGGTCTGGGAGGATGTCCGTCGTTCGAACCCGCGGGTTTCTGTCCGTCCCTATGTTTTGGGGGCAGATCTTCAGGCGGTGGAAGAGTCCTCATTAATAACGTTAACCCCCTCAGAGAACGCGTGTGCTTTGAACGCTCTGAACGGAGTGATGTCGTCTTCTTCCACGCGGGCGATCCTTTTGTTTTCGGATGGGCGGTCCAGTGACGTGGAGGTGGCCGCGGTGGGATTGCCGGTGTTTGCCGTGGGCGTGGGGGCGTTGGGCGACGTGCCGGATGTTTCGGTGGATTCGGTTGAAGCCCCGCCGTTAACGTACGCGGGGAGTCCCGTGGAGGTCTCGGCCCATTTGTCGGTGGCGGGCACCGGGCCGGGTCGTGTGCGTGTGGCCCTTTTTGAAAAGGGGAAACGCCGGGCGGAAACGACGGTCGAGTTTTCTTCGGGAAAAGCGACGGCGTCTTTGACGTTCACCCCTTCTTCTGCTGGTCTGGCGCGGTGCGAGGTGCGGGCAGAGCCTGTTTCGGGAGAAACACGGACCGCCAATAACGGGCGAAAATTTTCGTTGGAGGTGATGCGCGGTCGGGTTCGAACACTCTATATCGCGGGTCGTCCGGGGCCCCATTACCATTTCCTTCGCGCTCAATTGAAAAACGATCCGGCGGTGGAATTGGTTTCTTTTGTGGTTCTTCGGGACCCGGAAGACGTATTGGCCACGGCGGACAGCGAACTGTCTCTGATTCCTTTTCCCACGTCGTTAGAGCTGGCGGCTCAACTTCCCACCTTTGATGTGGTGGCGCTGGAAGAAATTTCAACAATTCGGTTTGGGTTGGGGGTTGTGTTCTTTTCCGCGTTGGAGAAGTGGGTGCAGTCGGGCGGAGGATTTTTGTCTATTCAAGAACCCGACGTTCGGTTCGAGGATGATAAAACCGCGCTTTTTCGTCTCTCTCCTTGGGCCGGAGGGGCACCGGCCTGGGGCCCCGAACGGTTTCGTTTGAAATGGGTAGAGCTCAACCATCCGCTTATATCGTTAACGGAAGGCGAGGGTGTGGCGGACCGGGGCGCCCCGCTCGCGACGCTGGAAGGGTCCGGCCGGTTTTTCCCGGGCGTAAAGGCAGGGGCGCGCGTGTTGGCTGTGGATCCCGTGGGGGGGAGCCCTGTTTTGGCGGAGCGTCCGTTTGGGCGGGGGCGGGTGTTGGGGTTGGCCAACACGACCAGTTGGCGGTGGGCCCTGGACGGCGGCCGTCGCGGTGAAGGACCCGCCGACTATCAGAGGTTTTGGGAAAACGCTGTTCGTTGGTTGGCGGGATCGTCGGGTGCGGGATCGCTTCGTTTGGTTCGGCCGGGGGGGGCGCTGGTTCCCCATGAAATGGCGACGGTTCGGCTCCGTGCGGCGCGAGCGTTGGCGCGGCCGCCCCGGATGTGGGCCGTTTCCCCCAACGGAAAACGCGCGCTTTTGTCGGTGCAGGCGACGGATAGGACTGGGGAATACGCGGCCGCGTTTACGCCCGACGCGGCGGGGTTCTATGAGATTCGCGCGCAGGCGGGCGAATCTGAGCGGGACAGTGTTTGGGTAGAGGTCTCCTCTCCCTGGGATGAAACCATCGATACCCGACCGGATTTTGAGCGGTTGAAGGTTTTGGCGCAAAAGTCCGGCGGGCGGTTTGTGGAGGCGGGACACCTTGACGCAAACGCCCTTCGCCGATGGATGGTCGCTCAGAGGGGAAAGACGCGATCCGGCGGAACAGGGACTGAAATTTTCTTTGTGTCATTGGCGTTGTGCGCGTTGGCGGGAGAATGGGTGTTTCGACGGGGACGGGGGGTGGCGTGAGCGCCCAACGGTTTTTGAGGCGGTTGCAGGTCGCTCGCCGGGTGGCTGGGACGTTTGGTCTTTTGCGGGTTCTCGTCGCTCTCGTGGGGGCGGCGGGCGTCGCGGGGATCCTCCTCATCCTTTTAGCGGTTTCAGGTTTTGCGGGGATCGTTCTTCTGCGAGGAATGTGGGCGTTGTTCTGGGGGGGGATTTTGTTTTTGTTTTTCGTAGGACTGTGGGTTCTTCGGGACATGATGTCGTTGGGGGCTGTGGCCGAAAAACTTCGGACTCTCCCGCGGGACCAGGTTTTGACTGCCGCGGAGCTTGCTTCTGAAAACCGGTCGGACGAATTTCGGGTTCGGGCCATCGACCAAGCGGAGGGGGCGTTCCCCGCTGATTGGATTATACGGCTGGGCGCCGGAGGATGGCGGCCTCTTTTGGTGTTCGTCTCGACGAGCTTATTTTTGTTCGGCGCGGCCGTTTTGAAAACACCCGGAGCTGTTCTTGGTCAGGCTCTTTGGCCGTTCCGACCCGAAGAGACCGGGATACGATCGGTGTCTCCCGGGGACGCCGTTTTCCCTCGCGGCGACGATGTGACGGTGACGGTGCGCGTCTCCACAGGAAATGTCGTCCCGCCGGTTTTGGAAGTGCGCAGTGCGGGGGGCCGCTGGGAGACCCGAACCCTGTGGGCCATTTCGACGGGCGCTTACACGGGGTGCTCCGATCGTTAACCGAGACCGTGGATTATCGCGTGGCCTATCAAAATCATCGGAGCGCGCGGTTTCGGTTGACTCCTTTTGATCCCTCCAAACTCCTTCATCTCCGCGCAGTGGTTGAACCACCGGAATACGCTCAGCGGAAACCGGACGTTTTTGAGGACGTTCTCTCCCTGCGGGTATTGGCCGGGTCCCGGGTGCGGTGGTCACTGGAGATCGATCCCGCCGACAGTCTTTTGCGGTTGGGAGGGGAAGGGCCTGCTTTGGTTATGGAGAAAAAGGGCGGGGAATGGAATTGGATGGAAGCGGTGGATACAAACAAGGAACGGCCTTTGTGGGCTCGCCGTTCGAACGGGTCAGGCGAGGTCTTGCTGGCGCGTTTGGTCATGGAGGCGGTTTTGGACGCGCCGCCCCAGGTGACTCTTTTAGGTCCCAGCGAGGATTTGCAGGCGGATGTGAAAGATCAAATTCCGGTGGTGGCTGAATTGCGGGACGATGTGGGGCTTTCGGACGCGGGGGTTTCTTTTCGGGTGAACGGAGGAACGTGGGTGCGGCAGGGGTGGAAACGGTTTTCGGCGGGGGTGGTGGACGATGTGATGGAAAAAGAGTTCGATTTGGACGGGAGGCGGCTTAACACAGGCGATCGGGTGGAATTTTTTGTGTATGCGCGGGATGGGCGTCGATCGGCTGGGGAAGGTCAGAGCGAGGTGCGCCGTATCGATGTGGTTGATATGTCGGCGGCGCACGAAAAAGTGATCGAAGAAACAGAAGCGTTTCAAAAGGCGTTAGCGGACCGGTTGGCGGAACAACGGGAACTGAGGGAAACCGTTGCGGTCTCAACTCCGAATTGGGCGGGGCTCTTGACGGGGCAACGTCAAGTGGCGCGGCGGTTGACCGTTGATGAGGAAAGGTTAAAGGGCTTGCTGGACCAGATGGTCTTGGACCCTCTGACGCTTCCGGAGACGATCCTGACGTATCAAGGTCTTGCTGAACATCTTGAAGAGCTCGGCGCCTTTACCATGCCCGAGGCGGACCGTTCGTTATCGAACCAGGATCAGCCCGGGGCGGAGCGTACCATGGACCAGGCGATAGCGGAATTGGAAAAGATGAGCCAACTTCTCGCCCAATCGGCGCGAGCACAGAATGCGCGTCAACTGCTTCGGGATCAGGGGGAGCTGTCGAATATGGCGGAGAATATGGCCCGTTCCCTCGGCGGAAAATCCACCCTGACCCCAGAGGAAGCCCGGCAAATGCAGGAAACCGCGCGGGCGATGCAAGAGGCCATGGACCGAATTCGCGAACGCGTGGAGAAGATGCAGAAACAATGGGACAAAGAGTATTTGAAAAATGCCCAGGTGGAAATGTTGCGGTTTGATCGTGTGTCACGGGCGTTCGCCCGTCTCTCGGAAGCGCTGGAGGGCAACGACGCGGCCGGGGCCCTGGCCGCGGCGAAAGAGGCGTTGGAACAGCTTAAAGAAATTGAGCGGCAGTTGAGCCGTGCCGACCAAAGCGCCTCGGGTGAAGGGCATGGTTCCGCGGAAGAAGAGGCCATGACTGAAGAACAGGCGCAATTGCAAAAACTGATTCAACGGCAAGAGTCTCTTTTGGATCGGACCTTAGACGTGCAGGAGCGGCGTGTCGCGCGTCGTCTGGCCGGGCAAACGAAGGCGTTGGAGGAGGTTCAACGTCTCTTGGGCCGGTGGTCAGACCCATCTTTTCTGGTCAATGGAAGCACTGCGGTCCCGGAGGGGGGGGATTTGACGGAGGGGGAGCGGGGGCTTCTTTCCGGAGAGGCGGAGGAGCAGGGGACGCTCGCTGTGGAGACTTTCTCCCTCGCCACGGTTGTGGCCGAGACCGCTCAGCGGACAGCGTTTCTTTCCCCGAAAATATCCCGTCGATTATCGTCTGCTTCTGTGGAAATGGAGGGGGCGTCTCAGGCTCTTCGGACTTTCTTGATCCTTCCGGCCCAGGGAAAACAGGAGAAAGCGCTCGAACTTTTGCGTGACGCCCATGAAAACCTTTCCAACGCATTGAAAAACATGCAATCCCTTTCCCAGGGGAGCGGTGCTGGAGGGAAGCACCTGCGCCGAGTGGGGGGGAGCGGCGGAGCGCGGGGGACGACCGGCGACGTCAATCTCCCCCGTGCCGACGATTTTCGCCCGCCCATGGAATTTCGCCAAGAAATATTGGATTCCATGAAAGAGTCATACCCAAAAGATCAGGAAGCCCCGGTTCAAGACTATTACCGCCACTGGACAAAATAATTCCCAGTTAACCGGGATTCCCCGGTTGGCACAGGGATACCGTCGACAGGGTCCGGAACAGAATTTTCCTACCCTCCCGGACGGAAATGCTCAGTCAACTGGAATTTTCAGGTTAACCGGGATTCCCCGGTTGGCACAGGGCTCCCGTCGACAGGGTCCGGAACATATTTTTTAGCCCTCCCAGGCGGAAATGATTGGTCATCTGAAATTTTCAGGTTAATGATTCGCTGGCGAGGGGTGGGCAATTTGGTTTTTACGGGTTATAATTCATTTCTGTGAAAATTCATAAAACCGGTTTGGCTTTTTTTTGTTGGGGGGGGCTATTTTGTTTATGGGGGGGCCCTTTGTTTGGAATGTCTTTGGATGAGTGGGCGGAGCCGGGGAAGGCGTTGGCGCGGGCGCGGGAGCCTTTGGAGTTGGTGGAATCTTATTTGGTGAGTCAAGAGACGGGGGTGGTGCGGGAATATCGGGATGGGCTTATTAAAAAGGGGAAAGACGAACTGGCCAACCGGGTTCGGGTTTTGGAGTCGCTTTATGAGGGGAACAACGCGGGGGCCTTAGAGGTTTTGGAATTGTTGAAGAAGAAAGACGCTGGGGTCGTGGCTTGGGAAAAATATTTGAACGGGTTGACGGAAATTCAGCGGTCTTTTGCCGAAACAAAATCAGACCATTTCGTTGTTCGGACATCGACCGAAGAAACGTTTCTGCTGGCGTATGCTTTGCCTTCTTTGGAAAATGCCTATGGGCGTGTGGCGGAATTTTTTGGGTCTTCCCCGACTGTAACGGCGGTGATTGAAATTTATCCGACCCTTGACGGATTTTCGTTCGGTTCCGGGCTTTCCCCAAAAGATGTGGAACGGACAGGTGTTGTGGTGGTGTCTCGCTACGGGCGGATCATGGCTCTTTCTCCGGGTGCGACGGCGTTCGGTTACCTTTGGCTTGACGGCCTGGTGCACACCTATGTTCACCAAAATCTGAACCGCATTTCCGGGGGAAACTGCCCAGTTTGGCTTCAGGAAGGGACGGCGAGGTATCTGGAAGTGGCCTGGCGGAGGGCCGAGGGGTTTGCCCACAGTCCCAGCGACCGCGCCCTGTTGACCCGCGCGGTGATGTCGGCGACCGTCCCCTCGGCGGGGTCCCTGGCATTTATGGATTTGCGGTCGCCGGACTCACAGGAGCAGGCGGCTTTGGTATTGGCTGAGTCGGCGGACGCTGTCGATTTCCTTGTTCAGGAGTTTGGGGTTGATAAGTTGCGGGTTTTGCTTCGAGCGTTTCGCAAAAGTTCTCGGGCGGCGGCTTTTCAGGATTCCCTGGGCATGAGTGAATCGGATTTCGAGAACAATTGGCGCGACTCTCTTGCCGATTTGACCGAGGTGCCCACCGATTTGGCGCGGGGCGCTTTGGGCCCATCGGTTCGGTTTGGGGAGAAGGACGATTTGATTTTAGTGAGCGGGGAGGTCAGGCCTTGGTTGATGATGGGCGATCAATTGAATGTGCAGGGAAAAGGGGATGTGGCCGTTTTGGAATACAAAAAGGCCATCGAAAAAGAACCCGATAACGGCGTGGCCCTCGCTCGGCTTGCCCGCTTTTATGTGTCCGCTCAGAAGAACCGATCGGCGGAGGAACTTTTAACCCGGGCGATGGAGAAAAACCCCGCCTATGCGACTCCGTTCATTTTGATGGGGAACATTTATTTTGACGACGGACGGTATGAAGAGGCGCAACAGGTTCTCCAGCAGGCGTTAGGAATCAATCCGTTTCAACCGAAAATCCACGAATTGCTGGGGATGATCGCGGTGGACGTGGGCAACTTTGTTTTGGCGAAACACTCTTTGACGCTGGCGCTTCGGTTTGACCCGTCGAACGAGGCTGTTCGACAAGCCCTTCAGCATATGCCGAAACCGCGATGACTAATAGTACAAAGAAAGCAACGTCCCCTATCGTATCGCTAAGAGATTAACGGAATCGGCGCCAGGACAGGATGACGGGGCGTTCGGGAACGCCGGGGCCGGTATTTGATCTTAGGTTTTCATCATAATTGAAGGAATTCCTTGCGGCCACACTCCCGTCCACGTTATTCCAGGACCCGTAAAAAATAAAGGTTTTTCCAGGGCCTACCCCTGTCACCCGGAACCCCACAAAGGAACTGGGTAAATTCACCAAAGGGTTGTCTGCGTATAAACAAGCGGATACGGTTAAATCTTCGGTGGCGACGGGACATCTGAGATAGAAACCATGGTTGGAGAATAAATAGATGGAAGACGTCGCATCGGATTTGAGTTGCGGTGCCGGAAATCCAAACCTGGGACCGACCACTTCGATGGTTCCAGTGACCTGCTGATTACACCCGTTGGGGCACAGGCTCACGACAGTCACGCGGCCCCGCACTGTTCCTGAAACGAACGTTTTTGAGAAGCGGCCGAGGAAAAGCCCTCCCGCGGGAGGGATTGGGGTCCAGGCGCTCCACAGCCCCGCGTCATCCTCGGGGACAGTGAATTTGTGGTCTCCATTTTGGTCAAGGCGGCTACGGTATTCGCTTACGGGCAAAAGCCCGTCGAACGCACGGAATTCCCACCAAACGGTCGTCCCCAAAGGGGCTTGGGTTGTGCAATGGATCTCGTAATAATCACTGTCCAAAGGGATCAATTTCCCCGGAATCTGTGTTTGCGTAACCCCCCCGGGATACATGCCCGGGTTTGCCAAGTAAGTGGGATTTAGTGCCCCCGGCAAGAAAGGTGCCCATCAAATCTCGTTCTTGGGTTCAGGTTGTTGACGTTACCCCCTACCACCACCGTGTTACCGAAAATAATAGGTTTTAGTCCCCTGTTCTCTAAATGGGAATCCGCCCGAATGGGGTCGGGAAAGTTAAACGGACCAACATTGTTAACCAATGTGGTCGCGTCTCCCATATGTTGAAAATAACGCCCAAGCATTGGAACGAAATGGATAAGCACCTCCAACCCGCTTGACGACTGTGGGTCCGCGCCATATTCCCCTTTTGCCCGAATTAAGAGCGTGCGTGCCTGTCGGTTGGGAGTGACAACCACTGTGGCAAAACTGTTTTCAAATAACGTCTTTGTTCTGTCAACGAAAGAGGGAGCGTAATGGTCTTCGAAGTATCCGGTGCCTTTGGAAAACTGAGACATAAAATCGGTTATCAGAGAATGAGTGGCCTTGCGGGAGGATTGGATTCCCTTTTGGCGAGCCATCCCTCGATTTAACTCCGTCGAGCGAACCAACAACATTAAAGAAAGAGGAATAAGTAGCAACAACAGGAGAACGACGAGCAGGATCGTTGCCATTCCGCGGGGTCGAGGGCATCGCATCTTAGATGTCCCTGTTATGCTTAAGGAGTGGGGGAGAAATGCTGGTGGTGGCTTCGAATTCAATTTTCCCGTCACTGTTGCCATCCCGAGCCAAACGAACTTTGATGGCGGAAATAAATATAAGTTCCGACCCCAAATCGAGAGTGCCGTTACTGTTTCCCATCACAGGATGACCGTCAATTTCATTCCAAGTGACGATACCGTCTGCCGGGGTCGTGTCTGCCTCTGGACCGGGCATGTGGTTGATGGAACCCATGTAAGTGAAAGGGTCGGCGGCCACCTTTGTCATGAGTATTTCCGGGGCGCTCCACCCTGATTCCTGAAAATTCAACTGGCGAACCAATCGTTTTTCGTTATCAACCATATAACGGCATTGAACGTCGATTTTTCGAAATCCAATAGAGAGGGGCATGTCTTCATCTTGGTCGACCAAATCTAATCCATTAAAAATGGTTGAGGTAATTATGCCGTCTCCGTCGTCGTCAGGGTCAAACTCGTTTGTTATCCCGTCGCCGTCCATATCACCATTGGGGTTGTACCCCGGCAATCGGGAAGAAGAAAGCTGAAAAATCAGTTGGTTGGGTTGTGCCATGGAAATTAACGTCATTTCTTCCATGTCCCGCTCCATCCGAAACAGGGCGATGTTGACGGCTTCTACCCCATCCAAAGTCAATCCTGTCCGAACGGCTCCGACCATACTCCCGCTGATGAATTTACTGGCGATGATCATGAGCGCTCCGCCAATGGCTACGGTAATGAGAATTTCCGCCAATGTTATGCCCGACATTTCTTTTTTTAATAAAGGAGAAAATGGGGATTGTTTCATGGAATTGGGGTGAATGGCCCGATAATTCTTGAATATTTATCACCCGTGTAATTTTCTAGTTCTAGTTCGATATTAAAATTGACAAAGGCGTCCAAGTCACTTTGAACCTGAAAAGAGAAAACCCCTCCTGTGACCGGTCGGATGGGGTTGAAATGGTCTCCAAACCGATCGTCCGTTCCCTTCACGTGGGCTTTTGTTAACGCCCCTTGTTTGATCTTGAAGTCGATGGTTCGCCAGTTTACACCAGATTTCGGATCATCCATGATACAGGTGATGAAAGGTCTAAGTCCCGGCGTTACGTCGCACGAGTCGGGGGCTCCAGCTAGATTTGTGACCGTCGGTGGGGTTTTATCTTTTCTTTTGATGTCAATGGTAAAAGTCCAACTTTTTTTCGCCTTGTATTTAGCGCGGTCTCCCCCCTCTACATACACCGTAATAAGCCCCTCTGGGAGTGGTCTCAAAAGGCCGGTTCTTCGATCTGCCACCACAACCCACGTGCTGTGATAATTTGTCCACCCATCATCGTAAAGAAATGATGTTGGATCGCCGATCGCTGGGCCAGTGGATACATGGAAAACAGCCTCTTCAATCCCCGCCACGGTCACGCCAGCGTTCCTGTCGTCATCGAACCCGATGCCTATAAAAGGCGAGAGGGTTTTAACCGTGGAGCCGTCTGGCGGTTGAGGGCGCCCGAAAAGTGGCGGTCTTAAATCATAAACCAACGAAACGGTCCACAGTGGAGACTGAAAGGGGCCCTTTGTCGCCATCGCCCCAAGGGTGTTGTTCCCTTCCCTCAACGCGGCCGTTAGAGTGGGGAGGGCAAAAGAGAAATTACCATTAACATCGATGAGGCCTCGTTCTATCGGAAATCTGGGCAAGTCAGCAGGGGCGTTGCTCACCAGAAGATCCCCCATCGCAACCCCAAGCCCTTTCATATTTAAGTTTTGGCCGCGATCCGCCCGAATGGTTTTTGTGTCGGCTGGATAGGCATTCTTAATCGGCAGTGCTAAAGAGTCTTTTTGTGGTTTTGTCCAAGCGGAATAAAGGATGGCGGGGGGGAGAGGAGATTCTACCCGCATCGTCAAATCCGATTCCCAATCGTCGGCCGAGATTCCAGAAAGGCTTTTTTCCGCCATCACCCAGCCTTCTGTCACTACAGCTTTGTTCTCTTTGTCGAAGATCTTGAGCGACACCTGCTTTAACCGGGTGTCGGGCATCTCGGTAATGGTTTCGGGAAAGTTATCGGGTTTCACCCCGCCGGGGGGATTTTTGCTTGTGCACGGGAAGAGAAAAGGATGATAGATCGGATCGAAACATGTGGGGGGGGGGACCCCTGGCGGAGGAATTATTTGGACCACCCAGAATTTATCGAAATAGTCTCCATCCTTGTTGATGTCTTGGTAACGGAGAAAATAATCCGAATCATCGACTCCGTCGCCGGGTGTGTAAAGGTTAAAGGGCTGAGCGACGTCGGGGGGCATGTCCTCGAACGGGATAATGTTGCCCACCTGCCCCGCTGTTCTGGTGGCGGCACGATCGCGTCGAAGGAAGCTAACGTTAAGTTGGAAATAACTAAACTTGGCCTGCTGAACAGAATTCTGTATCTCAGCCAGAATCGCCGCGTTCTTATATCCATTTAAGGGATCCACCGGGGTCCCATAATAATTGCAATGAATGCCGCCGCTCCTTACGGGAACGAAACCGAAACTTGGTTTTGAAGAGTCACAAGAAAATAGGTCAAAGAAATCCATGGCTTCCACTTGGGTTCTGACATCAACGCCTAATCGGGTGGCTCGAACAATTTGTTTGTTTTTGTCCAAGGAAAAAATAAAACTTGTAAGAGATCGAACAAAAACAATGCACAAAACAGAAAAAATAATCGAAGCGACCATCACCTCGACCAACGTCATCCCTCTGGGCCGACGAAAGGCGCCTGCAGGACTTGGCGCCCCCCGCTTCTGCTCTCTTGGCATCATGATAACCTCGTTGGTCGTAAGGATCTCTCTAAGCGGCGTGGTCCATATTCACGTAAAGGGGGTTCATACAAGCGCCCGCTTTGCGACTAAGGTTCGTGAGCGACTGAAATTGATTTAGCGTTCCCATCAATATAAGCCTAACCCCTAAAAGGTTGATTGTCAAGATTGATGCTGGCCCCAGAAGATCCGATGATGCAAATACCGGTTGAATACAGCGTTTTTACGGGCTATAATGCATGCCTATGAAACCGCTAATATCATTTTTGCGGGGGGGCGTTATGTCCCAGCCGTTGGGCATATGCCGAAACCGCGATGAGTAATAGTACAAAGAAAGCAACGTCCCCTCTATTGCCCCCTCTTTGGCGGGAACGGGTGGATGTGGTGGGGAAGGTGGCGGAGGATCTTTGTTTGAGGTCGGCGGTGGTGGGGGGGTGTGTGCGGGATCTTTTTCTGGGATTTGTTCCGAGAGACTGGGATGTGGTGGTGGAAGGCCAGGCCGCGCTTTTGGTTCAACGGGCGGCCAAGGCGCTTTCGGCTCGGGTGGTTGAACATCCTCGGTTTATGACGTTTACGCTTCATTTTGCGGACGGAACCCACCTGGATGTGGCCACCGCGCGAGCGGAGAGCTATCCCACCCCGGGGGTCCTCCCTGTGGTTCGACCGGCCACGCTGGCCGAGGACGCTCGCCGACGGGATTTTACCGCGAATGCCCTTTATCTTCAACTGAGCTTCGAACCCGGCGTTCTTTTGGATCCCACCGGCGGGCAAGCGGATATGAACGCGGGGGTTTTGCGCGTTCTCCATGATCAGAGTTTTGTGGACGATCCCACGCGTCTTTTTCGCGCGGCGCGCTATTCGTCACGTTATGGCTGGGCGGTGGAGGGGAAGACCCTCGACCTTATTTACAGAGCGGTGGCCGAAGATTCTCCCAAGTCCGTTAGTCTCGTGCGTCTTCGTCATGAACTCTTCCGGATTTTAGAAGAGGAAAACCCTGCCCCTGCCCTGCGCGTGACCTGGGAATGGGGGTTGTGGAAATATTGGGATCCGACCTGGGAATTCAACGATACCCAAATTGAAAAAGTGAAGGCCGCTCCGAGGCAATCCCCGCCCCTCCAGAGGCTGGCTGTCTTCTTGGGGCCTAACCCCGTTACGGTCGCGGCAACCCTCAAGCGCTTTTCGGCTCCCATCGAGTTACGCAAATCGGTGCTGGGCTTTCTGGGGGGAGAACGTTGACAATTTTCCTCGGAAAAAATAGAATTTGGATCTGTTTTACGACGAAAATCATTCTATGAACTCACTGATCCCTGTTCTTTCCGGCATGCGGCCTACTGGCAAATTGCACCTTGGAAATTATTGGGGGGCTTTGGTTCCTTGGGTCAACCTCCAAAATGGGGGCAAACACCAATGTTATTTCATGGTGGCGGATTTGCACGCCTTGACGACAGGGTATGAAGAGACCAAGGACCTTCAGGCCAATATCTCTGACATGGTTTTGGATTGGTTGGCGGCGGGGTTGGATCCGGAAAAGAGCGTTTTGTTTGTTCAGTCCCAATTGCCGGAACATTCCGAGTTGTCCCTTTTATTCTCCATGATCACTCCTTTGGGGTGGTTGGAACGGATTCCCACCTATAAGGAGCAGTTGCGGGAGATCACTGGGCGAGAAATTACGACCCATGGGTTTTTGGGGTATCCGGTGCTTCAGGCCGCGGATATTCTGATCTACAAGGCCCAGGCCGTGCCGGTGGGGAAGACCAGCTTTCCCATTTGGAACTGACCCAAGAAATTGCCCGGCAGTTTAACCGGCTCTACGGCAACGTGTTTCCCGAACCCAAAGCCATTTTGGGTTTAGCGCCCCGGGTGCCGGGGTTGGACGGACGCAAAATGTCGAAGTCCTATGGGAATTCTGTGGAACTCAGCGACACGCCGGAAATCCTGTGGCAGAAAATTCAGAAAATGTTTACTGATCCGGCAAAATTGCGGGCCAACGATCCGGGGCATCCCGAAGGATGCGTTGTTTTCGCCCTTCACAAGATTTATAATCCCGAAGCCCCGGCGCGGGAAATCGAATGTCGGGAAGGCCGCATTGGTTGTGTGGCGTGCAAAAAGCATCTTCTGTCGCTGATGGAACCGTTGAAAGCGATTCAGGAAAAGCGGGCCCACTTGGCCCAAAAACCGGGATTGGTGGAAGCCGTATTGGAAGAGGGCACACGGCGCGCCCGTGTGGTGGCCCAACAAACCTTAGCGGAAGTCCAATCCGCTTTGGGGTTAAGGAAAAAATGACCACGACCGCCGTCAACGAAGTGAAGCTGGATGTCTTTGAGGGGCCGTTGGACCTTCTGCTCTATCTCATCAAACGAAGTGACCTGAACATCCATGACATCCCCATTTCCCGCATCACCTCTGAATATCTGGGGATGTTGGATGTCTTGAAAGATCTGAACTTGAATTTGGCTGGGGATTATTTGGTCATGGCCGCCACCCTCATGCAGATTAAGGCCAAATGCCTGCTTCCGGCGCCTGTCTCGGCCTTGGAAGAAGAAGAAGATCCCCGGGCGAACCTGGTTGATCGGCTTTTGGAATATCAGCGGTTTAAAGAAGCCTCTCGCCATCTGGAACAAAAATTGATCGCTTCGAAAGACGTTCATTTCCGCGGTTCGCCCCTTTTGAACGACACGGATTATACGATGGAAGCGTCGCTCTTTGATTTGTTGGACGCGTTCCGAGATGTGTTGAAAAATCTCAAACCCCGGGTTCGTGAAATTGAGAACGATGACGTTCCCATCGAGGTTAAAATCAAGGACGTGTTGGCGTTCCTCGCGTCTCGGCCTTTGCCACCTTTAAGGAGATTTTGACGCGGGAAACCACTCGACGTGGGCTCATCATCACATTCTTGGCCGTGTTGGAACTGATTCGCTTAAGGCAAATTGCCGCGCGTCAGACAGAATCGTTCGGCGACATCCGCGGTATCATGTGAACGCTTTGCCTCAGGGAACTGGAAAGCGAGCCTGTCGCGGAAGAGCGGGAAGCGGGCGGGCCGTCGGACGAGAGTAAGGTGCGGCCGTCTTGGGAAATATCTCCAATCAGCGCCGATCATCGGGAACACAAATGATGGTTAACAGGTGGGAACCTGATGGAACGCGACGAACGTAAAAAAGTATTGGAGCTCCTGTTGTGGATGACCGATCGGCCTTTGAAAGCGACGGAAATCATCCACATTATCGGGGACACTTCTTTCACCGAAATTGAACTGCGGGAAGATTTGAACGCCGTGGGTCGGGAACTGGATGAACGGCAAGCGCCCTACCATGTGGTGGAGGTGGCCCATGGGTTTCAGTTCGCTTCCCGTCCGGCGTTTAGCCAATGGGTGCGAAAACTGTATAAAGAGAAAACCGCCCTTCGGTTGTCGCCGTCGGCGTTGGAAACGCTTTCCATCGTGGCGTACAAACAGCCGCTGACCCGCGGGGAAATCGAAGACATCCGCGGCGTGGACGTTTCGGGGACGTTGGAAACCCTGCTGGAACGGAAACTGGTGAAAATTGTTGGACGGAAAGAAGCGTTGGGGCGGCCCATGCTCTTTGGCACCACCATGGATTTCATGAAACAGTTTGGACTGCGGTCCCTGGACGAACTGCCGCGGTTGGAAGAGTTGGTCCCTCCCGACGATGCGGGCCTCGCCCCGTGCCGCCGGCAGCGACAATGGCATCGACTTGGTTTCTCTTCCTGTTTCTCAGGAACCCTCTCTCGCTTTTGGTTCGGCCGATGAAATCGTTGTGGAAAAAGAGGAGAACGCCCATGCCTGAACTTCGTCGTGATCCCGTGATTGGCCGGTGGGTGATCATCTCTACGGAACGGAGCCGCCGGCCGGGCGGGTTCAGTTCGATTCGTGACAACCAGGGATCTGTGCCCTGCCCGTTTTGCCCTGGAAACGAATCAAAGACGCCGCCTGAAATTTTGGCGTTTGGGCCGCGGGGACGCGCCCCCAACTCGCCGGGGTGGACCACCCGCGTGGTTCCCAACAAATTTCCCGCGCTTCAGATTGAGGGGGATTTGCATCGGTCCGGCGAAGATTTGTTTGACCGCATGGACGGGCTCGGGGCCCACGAAGTCATCATCGAAACGGAAGACCACACCCGTCAACTGGAAAATCTGGACGAAAACCGCGTGATGGACGTGTTGGCCAGCTGGCGGGACCGTATTGTCGATCTCAAAAAAGATCCCCGGTTTGAATATATCCTTGTTTTTAAGAACCGCGGCGCCGCCGCCGGCGCGTCCTTGGCCCACGCCCATTCTCAACTGATCGCCACGCCCATGGTGCCGATTCGCGTTAAGCAGGAACTGCGAGGCGCTGAAGAATATTTCGAACAAAAAGGGCGCTGTATCTTTTGCCAAATCCTTCGGGCCGAACTGGAAAAGCGGGAACGGGTGGTGGAAGTCAACGACGATTTTGCCGTGATCACGCCGTTCGCCAGCCGATTTCCGTTTGAAATGTGGATACTGCCGCGTTTTCATACCTCTGATTTTGAGGCGTCCACGGACGCGCAGTTCCGTTCGCTTGCGCGGACGCTTAAAAGCGTGATCGGGCGGTTGAACAACGTTTTGGACAATCCGCCGTACAACTTCATTGTCCACACGTCCCCTCTGAAAAACAGCCGGTTGGCTCATTTTCACTGGCACATTGAACTGATGCCGAAAATTGTCCATACCGCCGGGTTCGAGTGGGGCGCTGGTTTTTACATTAACCCCACGCCGCCCGAACAGGCGGCCCAATACCTGCGCGAGGCCACGCACCGGTCCCATTGTCACGAGGTGAAGATCCTCTTCGCCGCGAGCGAAGCGGTTCCGTTTATTAAAACCGGCGGGTTGGGCGAGGTGGTGGGCGCGCTTTCCGCTTCGCTTAAAACGGCCGGGCACGATGTCCGCGTTGTCTTGCCGAAATACCGGGGACTCCATCGCGGCGGTCCCTCTCTCTCTCTTCTTCCCTTCGAACTCAAAATCCCCATCGGCGCTGGCGAGGTGCCGGTGCGGGTTTACGAGGCGACTTTTTCGCCGCGGTTGCGCGCGTATTTGGTGGACAGCCCGGCCCATTTCGATCGCGAGGGCGTTTACGGGGAACCCGGCGGGCGGGAATTCGCCGACAACGACGTCCGGTTTATCCTTCTTTCCCGCGCGGTTTTGGAGATCGCAAAAGCTGTGGGGTTTTGCCCCGACGTCGTCCACGCCCACGATTGGCAAACGGGTCTCGTGCCGGCGCTCCTCAAAACGGTTTATCGGGCTGACCCGTTTTTTAAACTGACGGCCTCGGTGTTTAGTATCCACAATATCGCGTTTCAGGGCGTTTTCCCAAAAGAAACGTTGGGCGCCGCCAATTTGCCTTGGAGCGAATTTACCGCGGAAAAACTTGAATTTTACGATCGCGTGAACTTTCTAAAAGCCGGGCTTGCTTACGCCCACGTCATTTCCACCGTCAGTCCCACGTATGCTTTGGAGACTCAACGGGAAGATTTTGGCATCGGGTTAGATGGGTTTTTGAAACGTCGGGCCGCGGAATATTTTGGCATTCTTAATGGGCTCGACACCCATTACTGGAACCCCGCGAGAGATCCCCATTTGGCACGGCGTTATTCCGCCAAAAAATGGTAGCGCGCGGTCGGTTTGCCGGGAGGACCTTCAACGGTGCGCCGGGTTGGAGGTGGATGCGCGCGCTCCGCTTTTTGGAATGGTCTCTCGGCTGGACCCGCAGAAAGGGTTTGATATCCTGTTGGACATCCTTGACGATTTTATTGGAGAGGGGTGCCAGGCCGTTTTCTTGGGAATGGGGAGCCCCGTTTTTCAGTCGGCGCTCCGCACGCTTCAACGCAAATATTCGGGCCGCGTATCGGTGACGACCGATTTCAACGAACCTCTGGCCCATAAAATTTACGGCGGAGTTGACCTCTTTCTGATGCCCTCCCGTTTTGAACCTTGCGGGTTGGGCCAAATGATTGCGCTTCGTTACGGCGCGGTGCCGGTTGTCACGCCCACGGGCGGGCTGAAAGATACTGTCGTCCCCGTGACGGCGGACAGCGGGGACGGGGTCGGGTTTGTGGCGGACCGTGTGGACACCTGGGCCTACCGATCGGCGTTGCAACGGGCGGTGCGGCTTTTTCGGGAACAACCCGACGCGTGGCGGGCGTTGGTTCAACGGGGCATGGCGCTGTCGTTCGATTGGAAAGAATCGGTTCGGCGGTATTTGGACCTTTATCGGTTTGCGCAATCCAAAAAACGCGTGGAATCATTTGTGGAAGCGCCACGGAAAGGCCGCTGATTTGGTGGTCTCGGCGCGGCGGGGGGCGATGGGGCTGGCGGTCCTGGGGATGGCGTTGTTTGTCGTTCATTCTTTAGTGGCGCGGTGGCAATGGGAACGGGATGCGGTTGTGGAACTGTGTGTCGATGGGGCCGAAATTGAATCGTTGACGGACCATAACGATGAGAGCACTTGGCGGTTGTTGGAAACGGTCAGGGAATCGGGGGTTTCCAGCGTGGCTGTTTATTGGGATCCCACCCGGCCGCTCAGCGACTTAATGGGCGAATGGGCGCCGCGCGTCCCCGACGGCATGAGTTTGACTTTGCGGCCGGAACCGGTGCCCTTTTCTGACTGGGCGAGAGGCTGGCCGCGGACAGCACGACCGCTCAAAGAGGGCCCGCCGGTTCGCAACGTCCTTTTTTCCGGGTTGACGGTCATGGGGTATCCGGATCTATCGTTGGTCAAAGAATGGCTGGCTGTGACAGACAGCCATCTCCCGTGGGTTGAGTTTGGGCGGCAGAGAGGAATGGCCGCTCTGCAGGCCGCGTTTGCGAACCGCGTTGTGCGGGCCCACAGTCTGACGGAGGAAGAGATGTTTTTGGCCAGCCCCTCTTCGGTTGTGGGGCGGTTGCGGCGGGCGGTGCGGGAACGCGGGGCTCGGTTCCTTTATGTAAGGCTACTGCCGGGGTTTCCTCGCGCCGAAAATGAAGCGTTTGTGGCGCGATTGGCCGGCGCGCTTCATGCCGATGGGTATCGGTTGGGTTCTGCTGTGGCGCGGTACGGGGATTGGCCGGCGCCTCTTGTCCCGCTTTCGACCGGTCTCCGGCAATTTTTGGCTTTTTGTGTGGCCACGGGAATTCCTCTCGCGTCTTTTTTTTGGGCTCTGCGTCGACGTTCTGTGGTTCAGGCTGTGCTGGGGCTGGCGGGGGGGGCGGTGGCGGCCGGTCTTTTGGTGGCGGCGTTATTGGCCACTCCGTCGTTCGCTTTGGGATTCTCTGTTTTTCGGGGGGTCAAGTTGGCGCTTCTTCTGCCGTTGGGGATGGCGCTTTTTTCGCTTTATCGGGGAGACGAAATTCGGCATCTCTTGCAAGAAAATGTGACGGTCGGACGTTTGGTGTTGGGACTTTTTGTGATCGGATCTGTGGCCTATTTTGTCCTTCGCATTGGCCATGGCACGGTGGCGGATGCTTCGGGCATGGAACTGCTTGTGCGGGGTCATTTGGAAACTCTCTTGGGGGTTCGACCGAGGTTTAAAGAATTTTTAATCGGTCACCCGTTGTTGTGGTTTGGGTTTTATCTTCGCTTACGGTTGGGGGAAGGGCGCGGGGTCCTGCCGTTGGGCCGACGTTCTTTCGCCCAGGCCCTGCGGTTCTTTTTCCACGACGCGCGTCCGTTTTTGCTCGCGGGGTTCATTGCGCCGCTTTCCATAGTCAATACCTTTTGCCACGCGCATACGCCGTTAGGGGTCTCTTTGGTTCGCACTTTCCACGGAGTGTGGATGGGGGCGTGTTGGGCGGGCTCTTGATCGTGGGGTTCCGGTGGGCCGAGCGTCGGTGGCACAAAATCCCTTAACCGGGATTCCCCGGTTGGCACAGGGCGACCGTGGGCAGGGGCCGGAACAGAATTTTCCAACCCTCCCGGACGGAAATACTCAGTCCTCTGAAATTTCAAGGTTAACCGGGATTCCCCGGTTGGCACAGGGCGACCGTGGGCAGGGGCCGGAACAGAATTTTCCACCCTCCCGGACGGAAATACTCAGTCCTCTGAAATTTCAAGGTTAAGCCCGCTTCTTCTGGCGGGGTATTTTGGGTTTGGCAATGCGGGCGATGAGATGATTCTTCGTCTTATTCAGGCTCGGCTGGGGGAGGCGGCGGTTTTGGCGGGGCCGCTTTATGCGGCGGAGGGCGCTGTCCCTCGGTTTCATCCCTTTAAAGTTTTTTTGGCCATTCGGCGGTCTGGCGCGCTGATTTTGGGTGGGGGGGAACTGTTTCAATCGCGCACGAGCGTGCGAAGTTTGCTTTATTACTGGGCCCTTCCCGTTTTGGCCCGCGTGTTGGGCCGGCCGGTGATGGGGTTCAGTTTAGCGTTGGACCCGGACATGGGGTTTTGGGGTCGGTGGGGGACCGCTTTTGTTTTGCGTGGGGCAAAAAAACTTTGGGTGCGGGACGAACCCTCTCTGGGTTTCCTGGCCGGTCAGGGTGGCGACGTTCGACGGATGCCCGACGTGGTTTGGGCATGGCCTGTCTCGAAAAAAAAACCGTCTTCATCGCTTCGGCGGGTGTTGTGGATTCCTCGATTATCGGCGTTGGCTCAGGCTGACCTACCGACGGTTTTTGGGTCTCTCCCTCGCGCCATCGAACAGGGGCTCTTGGCGTTTCATCCTTCTGAAGATGGACCGGCTTTGGGACGGTTCCGCGATGGGTTGGGGATGTTTCATCGATTGGAAACCTGGAAAGACCCCGCGGATATTTTTGAGCGGATCTCGAAATACGACGTGGTGGTGACCATGCGCTATCACGGTTTGGTGGCCGCGGTGTTGGCCGGTCGGCCTGTGGTGGCCATCCCCGGCCATGGAAAAGTGTTGAACCTGGCGCGGGAACTGAACGTGCCCACGGTCGACCCCGCCGCCGTGTCAACGACGGATTGGTTTGGCGTGATTCGGCGCGCGTTCGAGGCGGGCGCGCCTTCCGCGGGGGATCGACCGGCTCGCGCGGCCGCCGCGTTAGAAGAAATGGCCCGCGCGGTCGCCGATCTTCCGCTTCATAATTGCTAAAATACCTATTCGATTTGGATGCGGGCCTCCTGCCTGTTGGGAAGGAAACGTGTGATTTTTAAAATCGTTTAGGATGGGCACCCCCTTGCCGAACCCGATGATTAAGAAAAAAATTGAGTCTTTTTGGCCCCCATTGTTGCGGCGCGTTTCGGCGCCTAATAAACAGGGGGGTGCCTTTTTACGGGACTCTTTTTCTGTTGGCGGTGACGGTGGGGGGTGGGTTTTCGTTGGGGCGGAACACCCGCCACCTGGTGAACGGATTTTTGGCCCGGGAATATTCTGATTTCAAGTGCGATGTTTTTTTGACGGAACACGCGGACCGTTCCTTTTTGGAAGAGAGGTTCCTCTCGTCCCCGGGGGTTCGGTCGGTTCGGTTTGTGACTCGGGAAGAGGCGTTGGGCCGCGCCCACGATGACCCCGCGCTTGTGGACAGTTTGAAACTGATCGTTCGTAATCCCTTGCCGGAATCGTTTGAAGTGGTGTGGGATCCCTCCTTTTTGACGCCTGCTCTTCTTAATCCCGCGGCGGAAATATGGGAACGGTTAGACGGGGTGGTGCGCGTGGGATACGATCGCTCGCGGTTGGAGCGGATCGCGTTGCTCGCGCGAGTGAAAAATGAAATGGATGTGTTTGATTCGGTTCTTTTATGGGGAACTCTTGCGGCGGTGGGGGTCGGGATGGGGGTTCTCCTTTTTTCCTGGACAGTGCCGTTGTTGGCGGGGTTTCCGGCGGGGAGTGTGTTCGTGGGGGCGTTGGGGGGAGTGTTGGGCGCGTTGACCGTTTGGTTGTGGGTGGGGGCGTGGGAGCCTGCGGGTCTTTTGGCCGGCGGGGGGGCGGGACTTTTAGGGGGGCTCATTCGGGCGGGGGTTCGGAAGGGATGACGCGACGAGGTCGGGCGGGGGTCGCCTTCCTCTTGGTGTTGGCTGGGGCGGCGTTGTCTTTGGCGAAGGAATCAGTGAAGGCGAAGCAGGACAGCTTAAAAAAAATACAGAGCGAAATTGACCTAAAGAATCGTGAGAAAAAGAGCGCCGCTCGACGGGCGCGGGAATTGCGCGAGGAAGTGGATCGCATTTCAACCGAATTGTTCAGCGCGCGGAAATCTTTGGTCGATGCGGACGCGCGGTTGTTGAAAGCGGAGAAGACCCGCGCGGAGGCCGAATCGCGGCTGTTTGCGTCTCAGCAAGATTTGAGCGAGTGGCGGGAACGGTTGTCTGTGGCGGTTCGGGGATATTACATTCGGCGGTCTGTTTCGCCGGAAGGATCGATCTCCGCTTTGGCCTATGAACGGGCGCTCCTGTCGGACCGGGCGGCCAGTCTTTCGTTTGCGTTGCAAAACCATCGGAACGTCCAATCTCTTCGCGATGACTTGGCGTCGGCCGAGGAAGATTTGCGGCGCGTTCGGTTAGACAAGCAACGGGAACAACGCCGTGCCGAATTGGCCCAAAGCCGCATGAAAGACCTTCAGAAAACGGCGGAGGGGCGGCGATTGGTGTTGGATCGGGAAATCAAAGAACTGAACGCTTCCGCCAAACGTTTTGAAAAAATGATTGCCGACCTATTGTTGAAAGAGCGGCAAGCCCAGGCCCGGGCGGCGAAAAAAGCCAAAACGGAACGGGCGCCCGTTGTGGCGCGTGGGACAGGACAAAAATGGCGTGGCAAGTTGCCCTGGCCTGTGCCGGGGGCGGTGGTGGGAAAGTTTGGCCGGACAGTGAACGCCGATCGCGGCGCCCCCACCATCTCTAACGGCGTGACGCTTCGTACGGGGCCGGATGTTGCTGTTAAGGCGGTTCAGGGGGGAGAGGTGTTGTTTGCCGGGCCGTTTATGAACTACGGTTTAATGGCCTTGATGAGCCACCCGGACCATGTGCACACGATTTATGCTCATTTGGGGGGGCTTCAAGTGGTGCGCGGGCAGAAAGTGTTGGCAGGCGACCCCGTGGGAAGTCCGGGACGCGACGAGAAGGGGCGACCTATGATGTACTTTGAACTTCGCGTTGACGGTGAGCCGGTGAACCCCGAGGCGTGGTTAGGTTCTGTTTATTAAATAACTTTTCTGTTTTTATAAGGGGAATAAGAGATTAAGGAGAAATTGACCATGAAAAGACGGACGGTTTTGTTTTCTGTTCTGGTTTTAGGTTTCGCAGGGACGGCGTTTTTGCCGCCGGTGCGGTCGGCGGTGGACGAAACGTATCAGCAAATCGCTTTGGTGGTGGACGTTCTTCAACATATCCGGGAACAATATGTGGAAGATGTGGACCAGAAAAAATTGATTTACGGCGCGGCCGCCGGGATGGCGCGGACCTTGGACCCGTTCAGTCAATTCATGGAACCCGACGATCACAAAGAAATGAAAACCGAAACCCAGGGGCAGTTCGGGGGGCTCGGGATTCGGATCGCGGTGCGGGACGGGTGGTTGACGGTGATTACCCCCATGCCCGAAACTCCGGCTTACCGGTTGGGGATTTTGCCCGGAGACAAAATCGTTAAGATCGAAGGGGACGTCACTCAGGGGTTGGCCGTGGAAGACGCGGTTCAACGGTTGCGCGGCAAACCAGGCACCAAAGTGTCCATCACCATCATGCGCGAGGGCGACAAAGAACCCCGCGATTTCACCATTACGCGCGAAATCATCAAGATCCTCAGCGTTCGGTCCGCCCTGTTGGAGGGCAACATCGGGTATGTGAAATTGAACGAGTTCATTGAAACCAGTCAAACGGACATGCGGAAAGCGCTTAAAGAACTGAAAGAAAAGGGAATGGCGTCTTTGGTTTTGGATTTGCGCAACGATCCCGGCGGTCTATTGACTTCGGCGGTGGACGTGACCAAATTGTTCGTGGGCGATTCCAAAATTGTTGTGTATACCCAGGGTCGGGCCCAACCCCGTCAGGACTTTTTCGCCGACAGCCACGCGCCGTTCAGCGATATCCCGATGGCGGTGCTTGTCAATGGGGGGTCCGCCTCCGCCTCTGAAATTGTGACGGGGGCGTTGCAGGACCACAAGCGGGCTGTGATCATCGGGTCCGAAACCTTTGGCAAAGGGAGCGTGCAATCGGTGATCCCCTTAGACGACGGTTCGGCCCTTCGGTTGACGGTGGCCAAGTATTATACCCCCAACGGCCGGTCCATTCACCGGGACGAAAAAACAAAGGTGGGCGGCATCACCCCCGATATCGTGATCCCTGTCTCCAAAGAAACCGAATCCAAATTATACATTCAGGGCGACGAGATTTATTCCAAGGACAAGGCCCCCCAATCGGTGGTGAAAGAGGCCGACCGTGTCAAAGACGAAGTGTTGGAGCGCGCGACGCAGATTTTGAAAGCCGAAGCGGTCTTTCAAGGGATGAAAAAGTAGGGGGGGGGCCTTCGCCCCCTTTTTCACAATGCGGCCACAGAGGAAAAACTTTGGGGGTGTGCTTTGGGATGCGTTTATTATTGGGGTTCTTTGCGTGGGGGCTTTTTTTGCTTGGCGGAATTGGGATCGCTGGAAAGGGGTGTTGGCGAGAATCCCCGGCACCTCAACGCCGTCGCCATCGCACGCTCGGCCTGTTGAGGTTCATTTGGATCGCCAGAGCGCTTTGGCGCAAAACCGCGTCCGTCAGTTTTTGGCGGATTCGGGCGTGGGCGACAAGCACATCGTCTCCTGTTTTAACGAACAAAAAAAGGGCGGCGGGGCCACCTGGTTGGAAGCCACGATGGAAATTTCCCGACCGAAAGCGTTTCAGTCCGGCGCTTTTTTAAAAAGCGTCCTCGTCTTTTTGGCTCAGAGCGATTTGGCTCTGATGCGGGATGAGACGAAGGAGGGGACGTGGACGTTGGAGTTTGGCGATCGTGAACATGTGTTTCAACGGTTGGTGATTCGGGATAAGTAATTTCCTCCATTTGTCGTGTCTTCTGGGATATTTTAAAGGCGGCATCTGATTATGAATAAAAATGTCAGGGTTCTTGGGATTGAAACGTCGTGCGACGAAACCGCGGCGGCGGTGGTCGAAAACGGGCGCCATATTCTCTCCAACGTGGTGTCCAGTCAAATTCCGATCCATCAACCGTATGGGGGCGTGGTGCCTGAACTGGCGAGCCGCGCCCATGTGGAAACGGTGCAGGCCGTTGTGGAGGCCGCCTTGAAGGGGCAATCGCCGAGAGGGGTGGCGCCGTTTCCGAAAAATATTCCCGTCGACATTGTCGCTGTGACGGTGGGCCCGGGGCTTGTGGGATCGCTGTTGGTCGGAAAAGTGGCGGCGGAAATGCTGGCGTGGGTTTATAAAAAACCCATTGTGGGCGTCAACCATCTCGAAGGACATTTGCTTTCTATTTTGCCGGGTCATCCGGATTTGGAGCCCCCTTATCTCGCTTTGGTCGTTTCGGGCGGGCACACCGAGCTGGTTCATGTGAAAGGGTATGGCAAATACCATGTGCTTGGGCGTACCCGCGACGATGCCGCCGGGGGAAGCGTTTGACAAGGTGTCTCGGGTGTTGGGGTTGGGGTATCCCGGGGGGCCGGCCATTGATCGGTTGGCTCACAAAGGGAACCCCACCGCCGTGAAATTCCCGCGGGCGTTGATGGGCGACGGGTTTGAATTTTCGTTTTCCGGATTAAAAACCTCTGTGGTGTATCATCTGCGCGATCATCCCGAAATAGTGGCGTCTAAAAAAAAGGTCGCGGACATTTGCGCGAGTTTCCAAGCCGCGGTAGTGGAAGTGTTGGTCACAAAGGCTGTGGCGGCGGCGGATCAACTGGGCCTTAAACACATCGCTGTCTGCGGCGGTGTGGCCGCCAACAGCGGTCTTCGCGAAGGGTTTGCCGCTCACGGCAAAAAGCATAAAATTCATATGGCTTCGCCTCTCCTCTGCACGGACAATGGGGTGATGATTGCCGTGGCCGGTTATTACAAGCACTGTCGCGGACCCCGCACACCGCACCCCGAACCGCTTTCCATCGATTCCACACTCGCCATCGAAAGTTGGGGATGACGTTCGTGGGGGGCCCCCGCATTGGAGCGGTCCAACTGGAGAACCCGTTTGTTCTCGCGCCCATGGCGGGCATTGGCGATCCTCCCTATCGTCGGTTGTGTCGGCGGGGGGGGGCGGCCATGGTGTGCGCGGAGATGGTGTCTGCCAACGCCCTCCATTACAACGACGAACGCTCCCGTCAAATGTTGGCCACGTTTCCCGATGAACATCCCATCAGCATGCAAGTGTTTGGAAATGATCCCGAGCGGTTGGCCGGGGCCGCCCAGGCGGCGGAATCGGCGGGAGCGGATGTGGTGGACTTGAATTGCGGGTGCCCGGTCCCTAAAATTACAAAGAGCGGCGGCGGGATTTCCCTGATGAGAGAAGAGTCTCTTTTTGCCCAATGCGTGGGCGCGATGGTTCGTGCGGTGCGGGTTCCTGTCACGGTGAAGATGCGGTTGGGCTTTGAGCGAGGGGAAAACCGGGCGGTGCGGTTTGCCCTCATCGCCCAGGATCAGGGGGCGGCCGCGGTGTCGGTCCATGCGCGATCTCAAGAAGATCGTCACAGCGGTTGTCCGGACTTAGAGGCGTTGGGGGCGGTCTCACGGTCAGTGAAAATTCCGGTGTTTGGGAACGGGGGAGTTCAAACGTATCACGATGTGCGGGCCATGATGGATACCGGCGGGGTTGCCGGCGTTTTGGTGGGGCAGGCGGCCATCGGCAACCCGTTTCTTTTTCTGGAGTTTCTCGCGGCCCAGGGCGGCAATCCAGCCCAGGGGGTCGTTCCGCTTAATAAAAAGTTCGGCCTTTTACGCGAACACGCGGCTTTGATCGTGGACTATTACGGAGAGTTGGTGGGGATGAGGAGGTTGCGCAAGTATATCCCCTCTTACGTCAAAGGGTTGCCCGGTTCCGCGGCGTTTCGCGGCCAAGTCAATCGATTGGACAAACAGGACGATTTTTTGGCTTTGTTGGCCGAATTTGAAGCCGGTTTTTAACCGGGAATTTTTGTCTCGGTCCTCTCCCTTAACTGGGGATTCAGGGTTTAAATATCGGTCGAATTTGTACGTGTTTATGATGTTTTTCTAAAAAAAATATCCCTTGCATTTTTCGGGTTCTGGGGATAGGATTACGGGCGGAGGGACAGGGCTATGTCAAAGAGTGTTCGACCGCTGATTTTAATCGTTTTGTCATTGTTTGGCCCTGTTTTTTTGAGGGCTGAGCGGGACGTGTTTCGCGCTAACACTATTTATGGCGCGGGCGGAAATGAAAAATCCCCATTAATAAGATCTCCCCTTTTCTCATTCTTCTGTCTTAACAAGCGCGTCGTGTCCGCTGACTTTGACGGCGATGAGTTTATTGATTTTGCTGTTGTTGCTGATGGGAGCATGGTGGATCAATCTTACAATGGGGGAGGTTTAGGGAATCTGAGGATGGGAGATTTCTTTTTTGGCCGATATCCTGCATGGGGGTTAGATGGTTTTCCGGACCCGTCTCCCAACCTTCAACTGGGTCTGCAAGCCGATCCATGGAATATTATTTTTCCGGTAGCGGGTATGCAAAAAACGGGAGATTTGGCTATTTTTGCCAATTTGGTGGTTGGTCCCCCTCCACGTACTTTCGGGCATTTCAGGCTCCATCATGTGACTCCTTCCAACATTTATGGGGCCCAGGAGATGGCGGTGGGACCTCTCGATGCTGGGCCTTATGATCTCCCGGATATCGTGGTTTGGACTGGTTTGGGCGGGTTTCCCGCTGGCGGCGCTCTTCCTTTTCCGCCAAATTTCGCCCGATCCTCTGTGGTCATTTATAGAAACAATGGCGCTTTTAACTTTACCGAAAATATTCTCATTCAGAGGGAAACTTTTGGCGGGGCGAGTACCGATTGTGATCGGCCAGAGGCTGGGACGTTGGCTGACATGGATGGGGACGCGGATTTGGATATAGTCGTTGCGTGTCATACTTTAGTCGCTGGACAAAAATCCCTTTTTTACTATAGAAATAATGCAGGGTCTTTTGATTGGAACCCCCCTAACGGCGTGACAGACTCTCCTGTTCCCTTAGAGGCCCCTTTTGGCTTTCCTGTGACTGATCCCAATATTCGAAAAGTGGTTGGCGCGGACATTGATCAAGACGGCCGAACAGATATTGTTTTCGGACGGGAGAATGCCATTGGGGTCTCGCTGTTTTGTCTCCGTAAAAACGGGCCGGTTTCCTATCAGCGATTTCAAATAGGACCCAATAATAACTTTATTGTGCGTGCCATTGCGGTGGGGTCGTTGGCCGGTGATCGCCCTCTGGACGTGGTGGCAGGGGGGGGGGCGGCGTCTCCGCTCACGCTGTTTGTCCCTAATATATTTAATCTAGCGGCCCGATGGAGAGCTGTTCAACTTCCAGGGGGGAACCTTTTGACTTCTGAAATTGGGGATGTGAAAATAGCTGATGTGAACAACGACAACCTTTTGGACATTGTTGCTGTGGCGGGCCAAAACTCCGCTTCCGGGGCGGCGAAAGCAAAGGGTTGGGATTCCCATGTGATGGTGTGGATTCAATTGGTGGATGCCAATGGCGTCCCTGGACCCGAAGATTGGCAACCCATGGGTTTGATGGAACCTTTATACGGCGATGAAGGCACCGCCGCCTTTCCTGGCCCGGCTTGGGGCGGTGTGGCTATTGATGATTTTGATAATGACTCAGACAACGACATCGTGCGCGTGACGAAACATTGGCCATTGGTCTATTTTGAAAATACCTGGAACACGGTTCAAAAGGTTCAGATCCGGGCAACAACGGCGGATGGTCAACGGGGGTCCGTGGTTTTTCATTCCACTCACCCGGCAGGGCAATTCCGAGCCGCGGACGGAATGGATTGGGGAAACCGATGAAACGAAACGGGTTCACTGTTGTCGAAATGATCGTTGTTATGACCGTCCTTGTGGTTCTGGGAAGTTTTTTCGCTTGGCTTTTACGCTCTTCTTCAGACGGGTTTAGGATCTTTCAGAGACGGTCGCCCTTACAGCGGGACATTCAAACCGCTTTACAGGCCGTGCAAGGCGATTTGCTGTCCGCTTCGCAATCCAGCATTGGCAACAGGCTTCCGGACCTGGGGTTTGAGCGGGTTCCCCCGGCCCTCTCTACATCGCCGGTGGCCAATCAATGGAGCTGGGTTCCTAGACCGATGTCGATGCATTGGGGTTTGGGTATGAATGCAACACGATTATTTTTTGTGCGTTATGATTCCTCTCAAGTTTGGCGGGGCCGGAGTTCCTTGCTGGTGGCCGTTGGGTCTTGGATGAGGCCCGAAGCTGTGGATAGCCCTGGTTTCAATCTCAGCCCAGGAGAGTATTCGTTGTCGGCGGAGGTTCGCGACCCGTGGCAAGGGGGTTTCGAAGCGTGTAACGTTGTTCTTCAGAAATTTCAGGCTGGGGTGTTTGTCGATAGTTTTTTTATCGCTCCCGTCGTCCTCCCTCCTCCTAGAAACACAGATTGGTATTTCATTCGTCAAACGTTCGTGGTTCCACAGGCGGGGGCTTTACCGTGTGCGATTGCGCCACAATGGGTCTATTACTGGTGCATGGAACGATCATAGTATTTGGTATGACCAGGTGGCTTTGGTTCCGCTCTCTGTCAACCTGACCCCCGGTGGTCAACTGGATTTTATGCGATTTGATGTGACGGCGGGGCGTTTTTTCCCAGCTCGGTATCGGCTGGTTGCGGCGGGGGGGTCGGGACGGTTGGTTAGGCAGAGACAGTTGCCAGACGGCACATGGCAAGCACTGGGTGGGGATTTGCCCAATATTCGGCGGTTGAATCTGACGTGGGATAACGGCCTTGCCGGCGGACCGGGCACCGGGCGACCCCTGATACTGACTCTTGAATCGGGACCCGTGGGCGCAGTGGGCGATAATTTCCTTCAGATTTCAACGCGGATTCTGCCCCCCCTGCCATGACCCCCCTGGCACGCGGTTACCGGGGATTCTCGCTGGTGGAACTGTTGGTGACCAGTGCCATCATCGGCATTGCGATGATGGGGATTGTCCGACTTTTTTTTGGCGAAATGGTAGCATTCACAAATAATTGGATTGATCTTCGCGGGGTGGTTTTTGGGCAGGACATGCTGGAACGTATTCGCGGATTGAATTGGGACGAAAGCGGCCCGGCGGGGTTAGCCATTCCTACCCCCGCCCTTGGCCTGGATGCGGCAGAATTTGTTGGCGGTGAGGACGACATTGACGATTTTCAGAACTTTACGGATACCCCCCAACCGAACTTTACTCGGACAGTGACGGTGCAATATGTGGACATTGACCCCGCTGGCGCGGTTGTCGTGGCCGGGGGGCCCACGGCGTTTAAGAGGATTTTGGTCCGGGTGGATCATCCCTCTCGGCCATCCCCGCTTACGGTTTCCTTGGTTTTGGCCAACACCGTCCCATGAGAGACCGGGCTCCCTTCCACAGCGGGTTTCGTCGTCAGGGCGGGGGAGTCGCCATTCTTTTGGTTGTCTTTCTTCTGTTGGTTCTTCTTCCTTTGGGTTTGGTATTGGTAAGAGCGGTGGGGGTTTCTTGGCGCCGCGGAACGGAAACGCGGACATGGGCGCAAAATCGTTATCGTGTGGAGACCGCCCTCGAAGTGGCTCGGAACCGAATGGCGGCGGGAACAGATCCTCAAATCCCGTCAGTGTTTACAGCGGGTCACTCGGGAACGTTTCCCATCATTGTCAACGGGAAAACTGTTCAGGTGACCGTGACTCACGTCATCCTCCGCGATAACAATTAGCCGGGATTCCTCGGGTGGCGCTTTTTCTTGACATCCGTTGGGAAATGCTTTCTAATATGCGCCTTGGGAAACGACAGCTTTAGCTAAAAACTTAATGAGACACAACCGAGCACCGTTATTTGAGACTATTTTGAACCATGCGAAAAATCGCGTGGTCAGTTTCCACACGCCTGGGCACAAAAATGGCCGCGGGGTGGACCGTCGTTTACGGTCCTTTACCGGGCGGAACCTCTACTACATGGATGTGACGGTGTTTCCCGAAGTGGATTCTCTGCACGATCCGGTGGGGCCCATTAAAAAAGCCCAGCAATTGATGGCCATGGCGTACGGCGTTGAACATTCTTTTTTCTTGGTGAACGGGTCGTCGGTGGGAAACATGAGCATGTTGATGTCCGCGTGCCGCCCCGGAGATTCGGTGATTATTTCCCGCAACGCCCACAAGTCCACCATGGCGGGAGTGATTCTCTCGGGTGTTTGGCCCATTTGGATTCAGCCCAAAGTCGATCAGAATTTGGACATCCTGTTCGATTCCAGCCCCGAACAAATTGAGGAGGCGTTGCGTCTTTTCCCGGAGGCCAAGGCCGTTTTTGTCACCAGCCCCACCTACAACGGGGTGGCCGCCGACCTGGTTAAAATTAAAGAAATTTGTCGGGCGAGGGGAAAAATCCTTTTGGTCGACGAGGCCCATGGGCCGCACCTTAAATTCCACAAGGACCTGCCGGTCTCCGCCGTGGAGGCGGGGGCGGACATGTGCGTGCAATCGACCCACAAGATCCTTTCGGCCTTATCGCAGGGGTCGGTGTTGCATCTTCAATCGGATTTGATTGACGTCGCGCGGGTGCGAAAAGTCGTGTCCATGCTTCAAACCACAAGCCCCAACTATTTGATTCTTTCCAGTTTGGACGCCGCGCGGCGCTCAGGCGGTGTTGGACGGGGAACGGTTGTTGGAACGGGTGATCCGAAACGCTGACATGGTGCGTAAACGCGTGAACCGGATGAAAAACATTTTCTCTTTCACTCGGCAGGACATTGTGGCCCGGGGCTATGATTTGGATGTGACCAAACTGACGTTGAACGTGACGCGCACCGGGTTGGCGGGGCAAGAAATTGAAGACATTTTGGCGGAGAAGTATAAGGTGCAAGTGGACGCCGCCGATCTTTTTAATATGATCGCCATTATGGGGATCGGGTCGGACAAGTCCGACGTGGACCGATTGGTGGACGCGTTGGCGGATATCGACGACAAATACCGCGGAGGCGCTCAAAACTGGGTGTTGCAGATCCCCGAACTAACCACGGAGATGGTGATGAATCCGCGGGACGTTTTTCTGCTTCACAAAAGCAAGCGGGTGCCGTTGTCTAAATCGGTTGGCCAGATATCGGCGCAGACGTTGACGCCCTACCCTCCGGGATTCCCATCTTGATCCCCGGCGAACGCATCACTCGCGAAATAGTAAACTACCTTGCTGATTTGTCCGACAAAGACATTCGCGTGGTGGGCCAGGAGGGCGATGCCCTTCGGACCATCAAAGTCGTTGCCGCGCGATAATTAAGGAGATTCCCATGGCGAAAAAGAAACCAGGCAAAAAGAAAGCGGCCGGGCTGGCGAAAATAAAGGTCGTCAAGCAGGCCGGAACTCAAGCCTATGAAAAGTCTTTGAATAAAATGCGGGCGGACATTCTGCGTCTTGTGGAAGTCAATAAAAGCGCCGATTTGGCCACCGCCGATGTGGGCGATGAGGCCGATCAAGCGACCCAATCGTCTGAGCGGGAACTGATGTTTGAACTTTCCGACAACGAACGCAATTCCCTCGATGCGGTGGAAGCGGCGCTACGAAAGATCAGCACCGGGGTTTATGGGGTGTGTGAATCCTGTCGGGGAAAAATCGCGGCGCCGCGGTTGCAGGCCATTCCCCACGCGCGCTACTGCATTGGGTGTCAGGCTAAGTTCGATTCGCCGCGGGGGTGACACCCCTCCGGCGGGGAACTCGCCGGGGCGGAGCGTGATCGTCGAGGCGCGGGGGGCCCTTTGCCCTGTGCCCACGGTTTTGGCCTCCTTAGCGTTGGAGAAGAGGCGGCCCGGCGAAATGGTTGATTTGTTGGCCGATGATCCCACCACGCGGCGGGATCTTCCGGGATGGTGTGCCGAATTTGGGCACCGGGTTTTGGACGTGGTGGAGCTTTCCAGAGGGTTTCGCATTCGAATTCAAAAACATCTATGAAAATCCTTTATTCGTCCCATGCGCTTGCGCCCCGCCGGGGCTCCCGTTCGACCCCAATGAGGTCGAGCCGGGCGGTGGCCTATCTCGTTTATTCTGAGGGCGAGGGGGTGCGGTTGGCGGGGGGCGCCCTTGAGTCGTCGCTTTTGGCAGAGGCCCGGGAAGATGGGTTTACCGGAAAATCCGGAACTTTGGCGATGGTTCGCCGGGGCGGGGCGCGCGTTCTCTTCGTGGGGATGGGGAAGCGGGAGGACGTCGATGGCAATGTGTTGCGGTTGGCCGCGGCGTCGGTCGTTCGTCATTCGATCGAGGCCCATTTGCCTGATGTTCAATTTGTTCTTCCCGACTCCATTCCCCTTTGGGCCGAAGGGAAAGGGACTCTCCCGTCCGCTCTACAGGCGTTGTCGGAAGGGGCTGTGATGGGGGCCTATTGTTTCGACGCGTATAAATCTAAAAAAGGCAAACGGGCGGGGATACGGGAAATTGTTTTTGGCTTTGCCGGACTTTCCCTTACCGGCGGGAAAAAGAAAATCGCCGGGGCTGAGTCGGTGGCGGGGAAACAGGCTGTGGCCCGAGGGGTGGTGTTTGGCGAAGCCGTTAACTTTGCGCGGGATTTGATTAACCGGCCGCCCAGCGATAAGCGGCCAGCGGTTTTGGCGGCCGTGGCGAAGTCATTGGCGGGGCAAGGCGTTTCGGTTCGGGTCTATGGCAAGGCGGAACTTAAACGCATGGGGGCCCATGCGCTTTTGGGTGTCAACCGGGGAAGCGCCCATCCGCCGGCGCTGATACATTTCCGATATCGGCCGTCCGGGAAAGCCAAGGGGTCGGTGGTTTTTGTGGGCAAAGGGGTCACCTTTGATTCGGGAGGCCTTTCCCTCAAACCGGCCGACGGCATGATGACCATGAAATACGATATGGCGGGGGCCGCCACGGTTTTCGCCCTGTTTCAGGCGCTCCCGCGGTTGAATCTTTCGGTGGAGGTTCATGGCGTGGCGGTGTTGACGGAAAACATGCCGGGGCCCGACGCCTACAAGCCGGGCGACGTGGTGAAGGCTCTCAACGGAAAAACCATTGAGGTGTTAAACACCGACGCGGAGGGGCGGGTGATCCTGGCCGACGCCCTGTCGTTCGCCTCATCGTTAAAAGCCGACGTCATCATCGATGTGGCCACCTTAACGGGGGCGGCTTCGGTGGCGCTGGGCAAGGCTTATGCCGCGTTGATGAGCAATTCTCCCCCGTTGGAAAAAAATCTTTTGAACGCGGGCGCGCGGGCCGGCGAAAAAATGTGGCCTTTGCCACTGGAAAAAAGTTATCTGGAACACATTCAAAGCAAGGTCGCCGATTTTAAAAATATCGGGAATCCGGGGAGGCGGGCACCATCATCGGGGGGCTTTTCCTTCAACAATTTGTCGGCGATCGGCGTTGGGCCCATGTGGATATGGCATCGGTGGGGTGGAACGGAACGGGGACACTGCTGGCGCCGCCCGGGGCCACGGGGGCATTGGTGCGGACATTTTTGACCTATCTCTTGGGGTCGATGGCGGGAGGAACGGATCTATGAGGTTGGAGGGACGGGCGGTGGCGATTTTGTTGGAGCGGGATTATCAGGATTTGGAGGTTTGGTATCCGGCATTGCGTTTAAAAGAAGAGGGCGCGCGGGTGGTTTTTGTTGGCACGGACGTTAAAGAATACCGGGGGAAGTATGGTTACCCGGCAGTGGCGGATCAATTGATCGGGCAAGTGAAATCAGCGGATTTTGACGCGGTGCTGGTGCCGGGCGGGTGGGCACCGGACTTTTTGCGTCGTTTTGAGCCGGTGCTTCAATTCGTTCGGGAGGTTCACGGGGCCGGGCGGGCGGTGGCGGCCATTTGCCATGCGGGCTGGGTGTTGGCGTCGGCAGGAATTTTGAAAGGAAAGACTGTGACCTCTTTTCGGCAATCAAAGACGATGTGGTCAACGCCGGCGCGCGATGGGTGGATCAGGAGGTGGTGGTCGACGGCAATCTCATCACCGCGCGCACACCAAACGATTTGCCCGCATTTTGTTTGGCGCTGATCGCTCAAATTGAAAAGTCGCCGCGGAGGGGGTCTCTGTGAGTTCCTGGGTTCGGGTGGCGGGGGTCAACGAAATTCCTGTGGGGCAATGTCTTGGAGTCTCTGTGGAAGGTCAAGACATTGGTTTGTTTAATGTGCAGGGAAATATTTGTGCCATGGACAATGTGTGCCCTCATCGGGGCGCGCCGTTGTCGGAGGGGCGGCTGGACGGTGCTCAGATTGTTTGTCCGTGGCATGGCTGGGCCTTTGATGTGCTTACCGGAAAAGGGGGGATGGATCCGGGGCGGTGTCAAAAAACGTTTTCTGTCGAAAAACGCGGCGATGATGTGTGGGTGAATCTGGGGGGCACGGCGTGAAACGGGTGTTGAGCGTGGCGCACAGTCCGGATCCCGACGATGCGTTTATGTTTTACGGCATCGTCAAAGGCGGCGTACTGCCGGACGGGTGGCGGGTGAAGCATGTTTTGAAAGACATTCAATCGTTGAATCGGGATGCACGGAAGGGACTCTATGAAGTGACCGCCGTTTCGACGGCGGCGTTTCCGTCTATTGCGCGGAAATATTGGATTTTGTCTGTCGGGGCTTCGGTGGGGCGGGGGTATGGGCCGGTGTTGGTGTGTCGGCCGGAAAACAGGAAGGCGTTCGCCTCAAAAAATTGGGCCGGTTTGCGCATCGCCACGCCGGGCCCTGAAACAACCGCCCTATTGCTTTTACGGTTGGCCCATCCGGAGTTCGTTTCCGTTGATACCCGGTTTGATAAGATCCCTGACGTTGTTCGCCGCGGGCGTGCCGACGCGGGTCTTGTGATTCATGAAAGCCAAATGACGTTTGCCAAGCAAGGGTTGGTCAAAGTGATGGATCTTGGTCGCTGGTGGCACAATCGCACGGGGTTGCCCATCCCCCTGGGGTTGGATGTTGTGCGTAAAGATATGGGACGGGTGGAAGCCCGTCGCATGGCGGGCCTTTTGAAGAAAGCATTCAATTCGCCTATCGCCACAAAGACAAGGCGGTGCGCTATGCCCTTGGTTTTGGCCGTGGCGTGGACGCAGCCGTGGGCGAACGGTTTGTCAAAATGTAGGTGAACCGCGATACCCTCGATTTGGGCGACGAAGGCGAGCGCGCGCTGAGAACTCTGTTTCGGTTGGCCTGGGCCCGGCGGTTGATTTCCATCAACCCCGATTTTGAAATTGTGCGGCCAGCGGTGTCCGGTTAGGTTCTCTCCATTTCTTTGGTGGGTTTTGACTCGAGCCGAGCTCAAGGTTCATGGCATCGTTTCGGTCACCTGCGGCGGCAGGGCCGCTGGCGCGGAAAGATCACAGCGGGCACGACGTTCCTCTTTTTTTTTGTGAAGTAAAAATCTGGTTCTTCCCTCACTGTTCAACCCGACCTTTGCAATAGGCGCGAGCGCCGAGATGAAGAAGCGGTGACTTTTTCGACGAAAAACGCGAAAGCCGGGGTGTGTTTACGGTTGGGCGTTTTGAGGAAGAAAAAGTCCCGGGTTCTTCGTCGAATGCCGTGTCCGATTGCAAAAATTTGGTTCGACCAAGCCCCTGTGGTTCCACCCCTTTCTCCTTGACAGCCCTTCTTTTGGGGGGTATAAACATATCAGTACGTCGCGGCGTGGACCGCTATGGGTTTGTCTCAACAGGGAGAACAACTTGATTGTTGTTTTGCGGCGTTTACGAAATGCGTTTACGAGTCTCAAGGGTCGGTTGGCTCTTGTGGTGGCGGTGTCTTTTGTCCCGGCGATTATCTCTATTGTCCGTGACCATTCGACGCGCGAAAATCTCGAATTCGCCGAGGCTATTCATACCGCGGAATTGTCGGCGCAGTTGGCGGCGGAAAGCGTGGAAGGCCGTTTTGAGGCGGCGCGTCAGGTGTTGGTGGCTCTTTCCCAGGGATCGGTTCTTCAAGAGGGGGATCGGGCGGCGTGTGAGGCACAGTTGGCATCCTTTCTTTCAAAATACCCGCGATTTTTAAACTTGAGTCTCGGTTTGCCGGACGGAACTCTTTTTGCCAGCGCGCTTCCTTTTAAACCGCCGTTAGATATTTCCGATCGATCTCATTTTAAGCGGGTCATGGAGACGCGGGATTTCGCCGTCGGCGATTTCTCGATCAGCCGAGTGACGGGGAAGCCCACGGTGATTTGCGCGATTCCCATTTCGAGTCAGGGAAAGATCAAACGCATTCTCTTCGTGTCGTTGGACCTTCAACTGCTTTCGCCTCAGGCGAAGAGGCTCCCCTTATTCGTGGGAGAAAATTTAACTTTGGTGGATGCTCTGGGGAACGTGTTGGTCTCGACGAGGGGGGGGGACGGGGCGCCGGGGGGGCTTGCGCCCGACCGATGGCCGTTTCCCGTGACCGTGGAAAGTTTCCGCCACGGTGAACGTTTGTACGCCGTTGCGCCTGTTCACACCCGGCCACCGTCGAACCTGCGGGTGATCGTGGACAGCGGGATGGATGGCCTTTTTCAGAATGCTCAGTGGCGTTTCTATCAAAATATGGGGTGGCTGGTTTTTTTTCTCTTTTGGTGGCGGCGGCTTTGTGTGGACGCGTGGGGGGGTTTTTTATCACCCGTCATGTGGAGAGTCTTTTGAAAACAACGGGTCGGTTGAGCGCCGGGGATTTGTCCGCTCGGACGGGTGTGGGCAACGAGACCGGGGAGTTGGCCGATTTGGCCCGCGCCATCGACGGCATGGCTCGAGCGTTGAAAGAGCGCAACGATGAACTCGAAGAATCCCATTCGACCTTGGAAAAGCAAGTCGCGGCGCGAACTCGGGAGCTGGCGGAGTCCAACCGACAGCTGGAAGCGTTCAGCTTTTCGATTTCCCACGATCTTCGCGCGCCTCTCCGGGCCATTGACGGTTTCTCTCAGATTCTATTGAATGAACACGCTTCCTCCCTACTGCCGGAAGGGCGGCGCGTGCTGGAGTTGGTGGTGAAAAACTCCAAACACATGGCCCAATTGATTGAAGACCTTTTGGCCTTTTCTCGTTTGGGGCGGCAAGATGTGGTGGGCGGGGAGCTTCACATGGGAGAGATGGCGCGGGAGGTGTATCAAGAGTTGACCACGCCCGGCGGGGCTCGGACCATCGATTTTACCGTCGCCCCGATGCCCAACGCCCGGGGAGACAACTCCATGGTTCATCAGGTGTGGATGAACCTTTTGGAAAACGCTTTGAAGTTTACGTCCCGAAATGATCGGGCCGTGATTGAGGTGGGCGCTCACGAAGGCGAACGGGAGAACACCTATTTCGTCAAAGACAACGGCGTGGGGTTTGATCCACGGTTTGCGGGGAAACTTTTTCAAGTGTTTCAGCGGTTACACGGAAGTTCCCAGTTCAGCGGAACGGGGGTGGGTTTGGCGATCGTTCATCGCATCATTCAAAAACATGGGGGTCGGGTTTGGGCCGAGAGCCGCCCGGGCCAGGGCGCTCAATTCTTTTTCACTCTCCCCGCCGTTTCACCGCGAGGCCTTTCATGACCCACACCGATTTCCGCATCTTGCTGGTGGAAGATCGTCCTGAAGATCGGGAACTGATTGAACGGGAACTTCATCGGGCCAAAGTGTTATTCGTTTCCCGCTGGGTGGACAACCGGGAGGCGTTTTTGCGGGAGGTCAAAGACTTTTGCCCCGACGTTGTGCTCTGTGATTTCGCTTTGCCCCAATTCGATGCCATGGAAGCCATGGCCATCCTCCGGCGGTATCGGCCCGACGTGCCGTTCATTCTTGTGACGGGAGCCCAGTCGGAGGAAATCGCTGTGGAATGCATGAAACGCGGCGCCGACGATTTTATTTTGAAGTCAACCCTGAAGCGGTTGCCCTCGGCTGTTTTAAACGCCGTGAAAAGCCGTGACATTCGGCGCGATAAAGAAAACGCCGAAAAAAAACTCCGCGACCAAGAAGCCCAGGTTCGGTTGGTGGCCGAACATACCTTGGACTTGATTTATCTCTTGGATCAAAAAGGGCAGTTCATTTACGCGAACCCTTCTTTTCAGCGTTCGCTGGGAATTGACCCCAACGACTTGATGGGGAAGAAAGGCTTTTTCCCTGGTTCACCCCGACGACAAGGTTCTCGCGCGAACCGCGTTTCAAGAGGCCTTGGAAACTCAATCGAACCGCACCGCGCAATTTCGTTACAAAGACAAAGACGGCGGGTGGCGTCTGTTTGAATCGGTGGTCAACTGGGCTTTGGATGAGAGCGGTGTGCCCGTGAAGGCGGTGGTGGTGGCGCGGAACATTGAAGAGCGCAAACGTCTTGAAGACCAGGTTCGGCAAGCGCAAAAAATGGAAGCGGTGGGGCGTCTGGCGGGCGGGGTCGCTCATGATTTTAACAATCTCCTCACCGCCATCAACGGGTACAGCGATCTGTTGCTTCGCTCTTTGGATCGCATGGATCCCCGGCGGGCCGACGTGGAAGAAATTAAAGAAACCGCCGGGCGCGCGGCCACGTTGACTCAGCAATTGTTGGCCTTCAGTCGGCGGCAGATTACTCAACCGACTGTGTTGGATATGAATCAGGTCGTCGGAAATCTGGAGAAGATGTTGCGCCGTTTGATTGGCGAAGACATTCATCTCGTCACGGTGCGGTGTCCTGATCTCTACCGCGTTCGCGTGGATATGGGCCAGTTGGAACAGGTCTTATTGAACCTCAGCGTCAACTCCCGCGATGCCATGCCCAAAGGCGGGACCCTGACCATTGAAATAGGCAACCGGGAGGTCACGGCGGGAGAGGGCCCTTTGCCCCCCGAGGTTCCCGTGGGGGCTTATGCGGTTTTGACGGTAACCGATTCGGGCACCGGGATGGACCCGGCTACGTTGTCTCACCTCTACGAACCCTTTTACACCACCAAAGAGAAAGGACGAGGGACGGGGCTGGGGTTGTCCACCGTGTATGGCATTGTCCAGCAGGCCGGGGGCCACATCCGCGTGACAACGAATGTCGGAAAGGGGACCTCTTTTCGGCTCTATTTCCCCCGGGTGGAGGAAAGCCTCACCGTTAACGAAAAATCCATCGAAACGGATGATTTCCTAAAAGGAAATGAAACCGTGTTCCTGGTGGAAGACGATCGTTCGGTTCGGACGTTAGCCGCGCGGGTGTTAACGCAGAGCGGGTATCGAGTTGTGGAAGCCGCGAGCGGCGAAGAGGCTTTACGTTTGGCTCGCGAGTTCAAGGAGCCGATCCCCCTCTTGGTGACGGACGTCGTGATGAACGGAATGACCGGGACAGACCTGGCTCGTCAATTCCTGGCCGCTTATCCGGGGACGCGTGTTCTCTATTTGTCCGGCTACATGGAAGCCGATGCCCGCAACAGCATTTTGCGCGAGGTGCAATCGTCGTTTTTAGGCAAACCGTTTCGTCCGCGGGATTTGGTGCAGAAGGTTCGGCAAACCATTGACGGTTCCACCGACGCACCGGAACAGGAGACGCCCGCCCCATGAATGTCTTGATTGTCGATGACGAAAAAAGCATGCGCGATCTTGCGTCCCGTACGTTGAGGGAAGCGGGATACGCTGTGACGACCGCGTCCAACGGCGATGAAGCTTTGGCGCTTCTTCCGGGGCAGATCGAAATCGTTTTGACCGATTTGGATATGCCGGGCTCCCTGACCGGGGTCGATTTGACCAAGCGCGTTAGAGAAAAAACCAACATCGACGTCATTATTATGACGGGGTTTCCGGACCTTTCCACCGCCATTGAGGCGGTGCGGGAGGGCGCCTACGACTATTTGGTGAAACCCTTTTCGCCGGATACTCTGCGCATGGCCATTGACCGATGTGCCGCCAAACGGGGGCTCTCTAAGGAATTGGAGCGGGAACGGGTTTTGCGTGAGGAGCTGAATCGCGCCTACAGCGAGCTTTCCTCCATGCAGAAGGTGCGGGATCTTTTCGGTCAATTCACAACCCCCGAGGTGGCCAAATTTGTGATGGATCATCCCGACGATTTTTGGAAGAGGGGTGAACGCCGCGAGGTTTCGATCCTGTTTGCCGACGTTCGCCAGTTTACGCCCTATGCCTCGCGGGTTCAACCGGAAGAGGCGGTACACTCGCTTAACCAAATATTTGAAGTTCTCGTGGCCGCTGTCCGCCAAGAAGGCGGGGAAGTTAATAAATTTATGGGCGATGGGTTGATGGCGATTTTTGGGGCGCCCCGGGACGTGCCGGATCACGCCGCGGCGGCCGCCCGCGCCGCCTTAAAAGCCCGGGCGATGTTTCACTTCCTGAACGCAGAGGACGGGTTAGAGGTGGGGTTTGCCGTGAATACCGGGGACGTGATCGCCGGATGTGTGGGGGCCAAAGATCGAACCGAGTACAGCGTGATCGGGTCGGCTGTCAATTTGGCCGCCCGGATCGAAAAATTATGCGGGCCGCGCGAAATCGTTTTGGGCCCCGAAACCGCCCGTCGCGTTCGCGATATTTTTCAGCTGGAATCCAAAGGGGCGGTTGATTTGCAAGGGTTTGCCGATCCGGTGGAATTATGGACGTTGATGGGACCGAAATAGGTGCAGGTCTTATATCAAGACGCGCGGGTGATCGCCGTCCATAAACCCGCGGGACAGTTGGTGATTCCCGGACGAGGCGACAGTGACATTCTGTGTTTGAAAGACGAAATGGCGGCGGGGTTGGGCGGGCCGGTGTTTGTGGTTCACCGCATCGATCGGGAAACGAGCGGCATTGTTTTGTTTGCGAAGGATCCTGACGCGCACCGTTTTTTATGCGCGGCATTTGAGAAACAGGCGGTGAAAAAAGAGTATTGGGCGGCGGTGCTGGGATCTCCGTCTCCCGCGGAGGGTTTTGTGGCGAGCCCTCTGCGCGCGTTCGGGTCTGGACGGATGGGGCCGGATCCGTTGGGAAAACCCAGTCGGACAGAATATTCTACGGTGGCGCGCTGGCCGGGGGGGGCGCTCCTGGCGGTTCGGCCTGTCACCGGTCGGCGGCACCAGATCCGCGCGCACCTGGCCGAAAGAGGCCACCCCATTTTGGGGGATCCATTGTATGGGCCCCCTCCGCGGCCGGTCGGCGGCGCGCCGCGGCTGTTGCTTCATGCGCGCGCGCTCCTGTTTCCCCATCCCGATGGTTCCCCGCGATCCGTCTTGTGTGAACCCGACGATTATTTTTTTTCGATTTTGAATGTTGTCTCAAAATCTAAAATTGTGTATCTTGAGACTGGGAGGGCTCAAAACCCATGATCCGATCGAAAGTTCTTGGCATTATTATGGCAGGGGGAAAGGGCGAACGGTTGATGCCCCTCACCAACGAGAGGGGGAAACCGGCGGTTCCTTTTGGCGGGAAATACCGCATTGTGGATTTCGTTCTCAGCAATTTCGTGAACTCCGAAATATTTTCTGTCTACGTTTTGGTTCAATATCTCTCCCAATCCCTGATCGACTATCTCAGGCTCAGCTGGTCTAATCGCGGGCTGGTGGCGGGCCATTTCATTACCGTCGTTCCACCCCAAATGCGGATGGGCGAAATGTGGTACCGCGGCACCGCTGACGCGGTGTCTCAAAACCTCAACCTCATTCGAGATTTTGATCCGGATTATGTCGCCGTTTTTGGCGCGGACCATATTTACCGGATGGACGTGGGACAGATGCTGGCCTATCACGTGGAAAAGCAAGCCCATGTGACGATCTCCGCCCTTCCTGTCCCGATCTCGGAGGCCAAAGGGTTTGGAATTTTAAGCGTTTCCAAAACCGGCCGCATGACGGATTTTGAAGAGAAACCCAAGAACCCCAAACCCATGCCGGGCGACCCGGATTTCGCTTTTTCGTCCATGGGCAATTACATCTTTAACCGGGATGTGCTGGAAGAAGCTCTGACGGAAGACTTAAAAAAAGAGTCGGGGCATGATTTTGGAAAAAACATTCTTCCCGCATTGATGGGGAAAGCCCGCATTTTCGCCTACAACTTTAAGGCCGCCCCCCTGCCGGGTCAGAAAGAATACGAGGAGCCGGGCTATTGGCGCGACGTGGGAAATCTGGAATCCTTTTGGTCGGCCCACATGGATCTATTGGGGGAAAAGCCTCGACTCGATTTAAACAACGACGATTGGCCCATCATGGCCGGGCGCTACAATGGCCCCCCGGCGCGTGTGCTCGGCCGGCAGGTGGAAGACTCTGTCCTCAGCGAAGGGGTTGTGGTGAAAGACGCGTTCGTTCGCCATTCCGTGATCGGTCGTGGCGTCGTCATCGAGTCCGGCGCGGTGATTGAAGACAGTGTTTTGATGGACCACTGCGTGGTGGGCAAAGACTGTCGGTTTCGGCGGGTCGTTGCCGACCGCTTCAACGTGTTTCCTGAAAACACGGTGATTGGTCATGACAACGAGGCCGACCTGAAGGCCGGGTATCATGTGGACAAATCCGGTATCGTCGCTGTGGGGCGCGGTCGCAGTAAGTGGGCCCATTTGAAACGGTAACGAATGGACCGTTACCTCTGTCTTCATGGGCACTTTTACCAGCCTCCGCGGGAAAATCCATGGCTTGAAGACATCGAAATTCAAGATTCCGCCCATCCCTATCACGACTGGAACCAGCGCATTACGCGGGAATGTTATGGCCCCAACGCCGCGTCGCGGGTTTTGGATTCTTCCGGGCGGATCGTTGAAATCGTTGATAACTATCGGGACATCAGTTTTAATTTTGGGCCTACACTTCTTTCCTGGATGGAACGCAAAGAACCGGATGTTTATCACCGCATCCTCGACGCCGATCGTGCGAGTCTAGAAGCGCGCGGAGGCCATGGCAACGCTTTAGCCCAGGTCTACAACCACATCATTATGCCTCTGGCCTCTCCCCGCGATCGGGAGACCCAAGTGGTGTGGGGCATCAAGGATTTCGAGCGGCGATTTGGACGAAAACCCGAGGGCATGTGGTTGGCGGAAACCGCGGCGAATACGGGGTCGCTCGAGGTTTTGGCGGCCCATGGAATAAAGTTTACGGTACTTTCCCCCACCCAGGCCATGGCTGTGCGTCCTGCGCGCCGGGCCACCGATCGGCCCGATGGAGATCCGTCCTCGGTCGGGGGGTGGGAAAATGTGTCCGGCGGACATGTGGACCCGAGTCGGCCTTATCTCTGGCGATCCCCAAAGGGAGCCGAGTTGGCGATCTTTTTTTACGACGCGCCGATTTCCCGCGCCGTGGCTTTTGAAGGTGTTTTGTCGAACGGAGACGTTTTTGCCTCCCGGCTGATGACGGGGTTTTCGGCCGATCGGGTGGGCCCTCAATTAATGAACATTGCCACGGACGGCGAATCCTACGGTCACCATCATCGGTTTGGGGATATGGCATTGGCCATCGCCCTTAAACGTATTCGCGAATCGGGCAGTGCACGCCTCACCAATTACGGGGAATTCCTGGCGAAGTTTCCTCCCACGTGGGAAGTTAAAATCCATGAAAATTCTTCCTGGAGTTGTTCCCATGGGGTGGAGCGGTGGCGGTCCAATTGCGGATGCCGGCTGGGCGGGCACGGGCAATGGACGCAAGAATGGCGCACCGCCCTGCGGGAGTCCTTGGACACGCTGGGTGCCTCCTTAGACGTGGTGTATGAAAAGCGCGCGGCAAAATTATTGCGGGACCCTTGGGCCGCGCGAAACGATTACATCGATGTGATCTCAAACCGGACCGACGAGAACCGGCAGAAATTTCTCCAAGCCCACGCCTCCTGCACGTTGGCGGATGTGGATGAAATGGATGCGTGGCGGCTTTTGGAAATGCAACGGCAACGGCTTTTGATGTTTACCAGTTGTGCCTGGTTTTTCGATGAAGTCTCTGGGTTAGAGAGTACCACGGTCCTCACTTCCGCGGCGAGGGCGATCCAACTCGCCGGGGTTTTCCCAGAAGGGGCATCGCTCGAACCCGCTTTCGTCGCGGGATTGTCTTTGGCCAAAAGCAATATCCCCGAGATTGGCAACGGGGCGGTGGTCTACGAGCGGTCTGTTAAACCGGTGGCCGCCGACCTTTCTCGTATTGCCGCTCACCAGGCGATGAAGGCTCTTTGGCGAGAAGAAGAAGACCGGGGGACTCTCTACTGTTTTGATTATTCATTTTTGGATCGGCGGACCGAACGGGCGGCGGGGACCGCCCTGTCGATGGGGCGCATTCGCGTGCGTTCACAAGTGACTCGGGAATCTTTAGACGCGAGCTATGCTGTGATCCATTTGGGAGGACATGATTTTCATTGTGTCTTGCACGCCTCCCCCGACAGTGCCCTCCTGCGGCCGGTATTGGATCGGCTGGTCGACGTTTTTAACACGGGATCCATTACAGAAGCGTTGAGCTTATTGTCTCAGCATTTTGATCCGCGCGTCTTCGAACTGCAAGACCTTTTGCTGGAAGAACGTCGCCATATTTTAAGTGCGGTGATTGAAGATATTTTGGGCCGCTTTGAGGGCACTTACCGGATGTTGGTTGATGAAAACAAAAAACTCATGAATTATCTTCTCCGGGCCTCATTTCCCATGCCCCACGCTTTTCGGTTGGCGTTGGAATCCGTTTTGGGACGGGATCTGCACAAAAGCCTTACGCAATTTAATTTGGACGAAACACACACCGCTCTATTGAAGCGAGTTCATTCGGATGCCAAAACATTTAATGTCGTGCTCAATTGGGAAGGGGTGGGCCAACTCATTCAACGCCGGTTGGAATCCCACATGGCTCTGCTCGCACAATTCCCATCGACAGACCTGGCGCACCAGTGTCTCGCTCTTCTGTCATTGGCCGACGACTTGGAACTTTCCCTGTCATTGTGGGTGACAGAAAATTCCTATTTCCTCGTTTGGAAAAACTCTCTCCGCGCGCTCGTGCGAAGCGCACCGGACAAGCCGGGCCACTGCGATTACCTGAAACTCGCCGAACGACTGCGTCTCCTTATTTAGTTTGAGAGCATTATTTTTGAGGTTCTCTTTCGCTTTTTGTATAATAACAAGAAGGGAACATCCCCGATCGCCATAACGGCCGGGGTTTTTTTATACCCAGACAGGCTTATGCTTTGCGCCCGTAGCTCAATTGGATAGAGCATCTGCCTTCGGAGCAGAGGGTTGGGAGTTCAAGTCTCTCCGGGCGCGTTTTTTTTGACCATCTTGTTTGGGCCATTAGCTCAACAGTAGAGCAAGCGCCTCTTAAGCGCGAGGCTGAGGGTGCAAGTCCCCCATGGCCCAAACTGGATGGTTAGAAATAGAATAGGGGGACTTGCAGACGACTCGCCCGCCGCCATGAATGGCGGAAGAAGGGCGAGCGGCCGGCCCCTGGAGGAGCCGCGAAGCGGCGGGGGAAGGGGAAGTCCCCCATGGCCCAAACTGGATGGTTAAGAAAGAAAAGAGGGGACTTGCAGACGACTGCCCGACGCCATGAATGGCGGAAGAAGGAGGGCGGGCCGGCCTGGAGGAGCCGCCGATAGGCGGCGTGGGAGTGGGGAAGTCCCCCATGGCCCAAACTGGATGGTTGATCAAAGTCACAATCGACCCATGAATGGGGCAACTACGAAAACATAAATTGTGTTTGGCTTCGCGAGGGTGGCGGAATTGGCAGACGCGTACGGCTTAGGACCGTATGCCGAAAGGCTTAAGGGTTCAACTCCCTTCCCTCGCATATATTCAGTGGAGGAGTTTAATCCGACCCGAGCGCTGTTTCTGGGCAGAAAAAGCAAAGCCGTCGGGCCTCGGAGGAGTCGCCGGTAGGCGACAGGGGAAAGGGAACTTCCTTTTCGCGCAGATTTTTAGATATTTTCAATATCACTTCGTACAGGGGAATTTTATGTTCGGTTGGATGAAAAAACAGAAAGGGACGGAAGGAAAAACAGTGGTGGCCGTGGAGGAGAAGCCCGTTTCCATGGAAGAAAAAGCAGTGACGGTGATGGACGAAAGTGAGACGGGGTTGAAGGTGAAAGTGAAAGAGCGCAAGGGTTGTTCTGTGACTATGGCGGTGGTGGTTCCGGCGGATCGGGTGATCGAAGCCACTGAAGAAGCTTTTAAGCGGGTTCAAGGGAAAGCGAAATTTCCAGGGTTTCGGCCGGGGAAAGCCCCTATGGAATTGGTGAAAAAAAACTTTGAGGGGGCGGCGTGGGAAGATGCGGTGGATCATCTCCTCAAAGAGTCCATTTACGATGCGCTGACCCAAGAGAAAGTGATCGGTGTGGGGGCTCCCACCGTAGATAAATTGGATGGGGAGCCTGGGAAACCGCTTCGCTATGAATTAAAAATTGAGTGTGCGCCAAACGTTGTCGTGAAAGAATACAAAGGCCTTTCTTTGGTAAAAAGTTCGCGCGGTTACGGACGCGGATGTGGAAAAACGTCTTCATGAACTTTTGGAAAATCGCTGTTGGTGTTGTCCAGGACAGCATCGTTGAAAAAACATTTCGTCGTCGTGGATTATGAGAGTTTCTTGGACGGGATTCCGCTCAAGAACGGAAAGGCCACAAACCAATTGATTGAATTGGGCGCGGCCCAGAACGTGGAAGGGTTCTCGGAGGGCCTTTTGGGGGCCAAAGACGGTGAGGTTCGGGAGATCCCGGTGAAGTTTCCAGCCGAACATCCCCAAAAAGATCTGGCGGGAAAAACCGTGACCTTTAAGGCGACGGTCACGGCGATCAAAGAGAAGGTCCTTCCGGTGTTGGATGACGAATTCGCCAAAGACGAGGGAGCCAAGGATTTGGGGGAATTAAAAGAACGGTTTCGCCGGGAGATTGAGGCGGGGGCGCGTCGGACCGAACGGGAGGATTTAGAAAAACAAGTGGAGGAAGGGTTGCTTCAACGCCATCCGTTCGATGTGCCGCCGTCTCAGGTGGAAGAGCGCGCCAAGCAACTGACCGAGCACCTAAAGAAATATCTCCTAGACCGGGGCGCGGGACTGACGGATTGGGCGGCCGGCGAGGAGAAAATGCGCGAGAAAAACCGTCCGGAGGCGGAACGACAGGTTCGTCTTTCTTATATCCTCAGAGAAATTGTTGCGGCGGAAAACGTCGCGGTGGCGGACGCTGATGTGGATGCGCACATTCAAAAGATTTTAGAGGGTGCCCGGGCGGATCAACGGGCGGACATGCAAAGTGGTTGGACTCTCGACGTGAGAATATTCGTGGTCAGATGAGTGAAGAGCGGTTGTTTGATTTATTGATCCAGAACGCGACGGTCGTCGAAAGTTCGGCGAAATAAGGCCCTGAAAATAAATTATGATGCTGTTGGGTCAACGGTTTTTTTTACGGAAAGACACGAACGAAGAACGCGCCCTCGACGGTTCTGTGCGCCATGGGCCACTCGCCCAGGGGAAGAGCAACCGTCCAGAGAGCGCAGGTGTTATGGATGGAGATTTTAAGGGGTCATGTGTCAAATAGATGTTTCCGATTTTCGTTTGGAGCGCAGAATGCGTATTAAAAGGAGATCCTTGTGCCTGGAATGATTCCCACAATAATCGAGCGCTGGAACCAAGGCGCGGCGGTAGGTTACGATATTTACTCGCGTCTTTTGCGCGACCGGATTATTTTTATTGGCGGTTATGGCGGGGCCATCGACACTGATTTCCGGCCAACGCGATCACCTCACAACCCTCTAGCCTGGAAGGAAGACCCGGAACGGGAAATTAATTTGTATATCAACTCGCCCGGAGGCATGGTGACGGCGGGGTTGGCGGTCTATGACACGATGCAATACATTCGGGCCCCCATTTCGACGATTTGTTTGGGGATGGCCATGTCGTTCGGAGCTTTTGTTGTTGGCCGCGGGAAAAAAGGGAAAACGCTACGCTCTTCCCAATGCGCGCATGATGATTCACCAGCCTTTGATTTACGGGGAAGGGGTGTCGGGGCAAGTCACCGACATCGCCATCGAGGCCAAAGAACTCGAGAACACCAAAGTGCGCTTGATTGAAATTT
>JADKCG010000024.1 GCA_016714745.1 Elusimicrobiota bacterium
AAGGCCCCAACACCATTAAAAGGATGAATCGATCCATTTACACGGTGATGTCTGGTTCTACTTCAGGGTAGACAGAATACTGTTTTTAAGAGGTTGGCAGAAAAACAGAAAACCAAATAGAAACATTAAACAGTGTTTTATTGAACAACGACGTTTCTCACTCCTCGCCCGTCGATATCCACCAAAGAACACATACAATCCGGCGGCCGCCCTTCCAGCATTGTTGGTCCCGTCCCATTCCCGACACCCAGTAACGCCGGGAAGGCATCCCCCTAACCATCGAGGTTTTAGACTCTTCGCCTTCTAGGTTGGTGCCAAGATTATCGGCTTGAACCTCCCCGCCACAGGCAGATGACAATCAATTTTGCTCGCTCCAGGCCCCACCCGATTGGAGAAGGGTGCTGAGTTGTGGCGCTTGAACTGGCGATGGTGAGGGGATTTCTGAACGCTGTCGCTTTCGCGTCGAAAGTTACGGAAGGACGTTCGACATTTTGACACCCACGGGCGCGCTGAGCGTTAATCGGTAAAAGGTGTTTGTGAGGAATCCATTGGTTCAGACAGATTGGTCGTCGTCCCCGGAAAATACATTTCCACCGGGTCCGTCCGCACCCAGGGAACACGGTGGTCGGCGTGTCAGGATTCAGTACGGTCTGCAGAAATGTCGAGGGTGGGATTTTTGAGAGGATGATACCCATAGAAACCAAAACACGCCCCGTATACCTGGGCAAAGGAGATGGACCGTTTCTAACCCCCCTGATTGGATTCAGTTCAAAAAGGCCATCGTTGTTCATATCTCCCTGGGCAATCGTTTCAATATCGCCAAAGACTGTGAGCGAAGGCGCTGTTGGTCCCAGGCAATGGGGTTCCCCTTTAAAATACCCGAACTCCCAAAGAATAAAAACTTTTAAGCAGATCGTCGACGGAGTTTCCGACTTCCTCCCATCAAAACGTCCGCTTTCCCGTCCCGTCGGAACTTTCATCCATGGCGACGTCGTTGAAGGTCGGGTTCATCGTTTTCGAGGGCAAGAGTAGCGTATTCGACTGATATGGGTTCCCCGGCAATAGGATTCGATCATGCCGCTTTCCCAAGTGAGAGGGCCACACCCACGAGGAGGGGGGCCATTTTCTCTGATCACCGCCATTTCTGGTTGTCATCTCCGCCGAAATTTCCGGCGGCCACCGCCCTGAATGGCCCCGAGCCTCCACCGCGGTCAACTTAACGTCCGGGCCAGTTTGGTTAAGTTAAGGAGGGGGAATGGCACTGCTTCCCACCGTGTAGATCGATCAGATCCTCTTGCGAGTCCCTCCTGTCCAAGATTGAAACTCAGGGCTGACAGAACCAGATCTTCTTTTCCGTCTCGGTTAATGTCCGGAGACGATTAGCTTCCGTCCCATGGGATTCCCCGGCAGATTAAGTAATGCAGGTAGGCGAGGCCAGCTGTTGAGAACGATCGATCCCTCTGGATAGGGTCGTCCCATAGAGGAGATGGACCCTAACGGCGAACTAACGGCAAGATCTTTCTTCAGATCTCCGTCAAAATCGCCAACAGCGATGTCCGACCAGAAACCCCGTTTCGTTATGCGTTATTTCAATGTCGGCCGGGTTTGGTCCAGATCTAGCGTGCCCGTTCGGCGGGTTCCTCCTTTCGGAATATGCACAGTTCTTGACTGAGACGGATCACTGAAGCGGGACACGCAATAAGAATTTCATCATTTCCGTCTCCATTGACGTCTCTCAACTCAAGCTTAGAAAACTGACAAGGTGTGATCAATATCCGAAAACCTGTTTTAGTTTCAGAGTCGCATTAAGTTATCCAATGGTCCCAAATAACATCAATTTCATACTGCGCCGATTTAAGTCTTCCCGTGTCACCAGGACAAAGTCGTGTATCCCATCCCCGTCAAAATCCCCCACCCGATGGATAAATCGAGGTGTTCGAGAATGGATGAGGTAGTTTTTGTGAGCCCTATCGACGTAAAGCCATGTCCGGATCGTTTCCCATTGACCGAAAGGACGCGGCATTCAACGCGGGGAAATCATCAAAACCATCATTAGGATCAATCGGGTATTCATTTTACGATGACCTCGCTCCCTCGAAGTATACGGCAAGTTCGTTTTTGTCAATCGTTTCACAGCTTACAAAATTTAACATTCATGTAAGGTTCGCTTAGGTTTGGTGTAAGGGCGTTGCGCTGGACTATGGGTAGAAAAAAATTAAGGAGGCCGGTTATGAGCCTAACCATCGCTGCGATATATCAGATAATGTCGGCGGCGTTTGGGCTGATCCCGCTGTTTTTGACCAGGCGGTTTCGCAAACAGGTGAAGGAGTTGAAGTATCCTTTATCCTCGGCCCCGAGGACGGGTGGCGGGATCTTGCCGTGCAAGGGCATTGACCCGGGGTTTCCGTGACAACCTGCGGCGTTCTTTGATCAGGATTATCCGTCCTCGAACTGGTGTTTTCCGTGGCCACGGCGGACGATCCGCCTGCGCGGAAATAGACGCTGATGGAGGAGTATGCCGGGAGTGTGCAGGCTTACCGGATGGTGGCGGGGGATCGAAATGTGCGGCGCAAAAATCAAATTTGTTAAGCGCCGTGAAATGGCTGGGGCATCGGCGAACATATTGGTGTTTGCGGATTCGGACCTGCGGCCGGACTCTGGATTTGTGCGGCGGCTTGGCGCCCCTGGTCCTCCCCAGGTGGGGCGACCACGGGGCATCGGGTGGTATGCCCCCCCAGGACACTGATTGGGTCCCATCCTCCGAAGCACCTGGAACGCCGGAGCCCTGCCTTTCGTATCAGATTCCAAACACAACTTCTGTTTTGGCGGGGCTATGGCGATCCGAAAGAATGTGTATGACATCGCCGGGATAGCCCAGGCCTGGGACCGAACGCTGTCGGACGATTTAATGCTGACAGTGAAAGTGCGTGGATTGGGTCTCGAGACCCAGTTTGTGCCCAGCTGTGTGGCCGTCAGCCACGAAGGGGTCGACTTTGGGACAAACAATAGAGTTCACCAACCGGCAGAGCCTGATTTCAAGATCTATTTTCCGCCGTTGTGGTGGGGGTGCGGCGATCGGTCATTCGTTGGGATGTTTCTTTGTTGTGTATGGATTGGCCAGCTTGTTGTCGTGGTTCATCGCGGGGGAACGGTGGCCTGGTGAGTCCGCCTGTCTACTGATGTCCGCTCCAATGGGTGAACGCCCTGTGGTTGCTTGGCGCGGTGCGGAGATGTTGCCTCAACTGTCCGATTCCCCTTGCGAGGATGAAATGGCACTACATGTTCGCCGCGTCCTTGGCTCCGTTCCTCAGCTTGATCAACACCATTAATTCCTTGTTCACCAATCGGATCACTTGGCGGGGGTTCAATACGAACTCAAATCACCGGTGGAAACAATTGTTCTGGGAGTCTCTCTTCCATTGTGAATTAAACAAAACCCGATCGCGCCCCTTGGGAGGAACTAAGCCATGAATGAAAAATCCGTTTTAGAAAGTCCAATCAAAAAACATTGTTTACGAAGGATGTTATTTTGCGCAAGGATATATTCAATGAAGAGATCGATCAAGCACGGGTCTGGTGGTTTCTTGAACAATTAATCGAAACCCATCCATTTAAAAATATCTGATGCCCCGTTTGTCTGTTGTCTACGATATTTGTTTAAGCAACCGTGATCTTCGTGAGGCGCTTGAGCGTGTATTGAGACAGTATAAAATGGCCGATCTCGGTGGAAAATTCGTTGGCCTTGGTGGTCCTGCCGTCGAGAAATCCGGTGTCTTCGACAACTGCTCGATTATGTTTATTTTGGCTCGGACAAATTTTTTAGCAACGGTCACACGGCCATGAGCTCACCCAACGAATCAAACCGTGGATGTCTGCGTGGTGGGGACCGGCGCGGGGGGACCTGCTTATTTACGAATTGGTTCGTCGAGGCCTCTCGGTGTTGGCGCTTGAACAGGAGCCGCTATAAACGACGATTACTTCACGAATAGGTCGAGCCCCGACCAAGAGGGTCGAATGGGGATTGACGATAACATGCCCTGGCCTTTGGAACCCTAACCGCCTTTATTTACAACAACCGTCGGGCGGGCCGACTTTATGCGGACCAAGCAGATCAATCCACTTCCGGGAAGACATCCGCTGACTTTATGAACCGACAGGTATTTCGGTTAAATGGAAAACAAAACCTTTGGAACGGAGTTTCCTTCGCCACTCGTGCAGGGTCTTCCCGGGCTAAGATTGTGGCGATTCGGACATCAACTGGCCGATCGACTACTCTGAGGTGGAACCCCATTATTCCGGAAGTGGAAAATTAATCGGGGTTTGCAGTACGGAGGGGTTGGATGTCGTTCCAGACGGGGAATTCTCCCGCCCATGCCTTGCGGCCCGCAGATCATTTGATGTGCCGGGCCGTTCGTTCCTACAAGGATCGGCGAATCCAAGCGATTCCCATGCGCAAGGCCGTGGAAACTCGGCCGGACCGACCGAACGCCTGTGAAGGGTGCGGGGTCTGTTTTTATGGATGCCGGTCCGGGAGTCTCTATAAATTTTCCAGTCATCTGCTCCCGCGTTTGATTGGTAACCGTCGTTTTAATTTGTTGTGTCAAACAAAAGTGGTGCGGTTGCGAAGGAATTCCTTAACCCATCGCATTGAAGCGGTGGAATGTCTTGACCTGGGGTCGGGGGAACGGTTCGAAGTCAAAGCTCACATGGTTGTTCTCGCCGGGGCCCGGAAACGCCTCGAATTCTTTTAATTCAAAAGATCAGGCCTTTCCCAATGGGTTGGCAAACGGTTCTGGTTTGTTGGGGAAATACCTCAGGACAACGTGACTGTTTCCGTGACGGGAACCCTGTGGAAAATGTGGGGCCAAAATTCCCAAAATTCGAAGGGTTCGGTGATCATCTCTTGATCCCCGATTTCAATTCAATAACGGGGGAATTTCGCAGGGGGCTACCAGATTCAGTTCGTCCAGGCCATCCTGCGGAGGCCGACCTACGTCGCGGGAATGGGTTTCCTTCCATCATGGTTGAAAGAGCCCATGGCCAAACTCATGTTCAATTCGTATGCCGCGCTTCACATGGAAGGAAAACCCGAATCTTTGCGGGTAAATCAAGTGGTGCCGAGCGCCGAGTTGGATGTTCACGGATTGCCAAAAGTCGATGTCCATTACACGTTCTCTGGAAATGATCGTCGAATGCAAGACCATATGGTCCGATTTGGGAAAGGATTGATGCGACGGTGTAGCGGGATATTTGTTGAAAGTCGTGTCTTTGGTCCGGGCCATTCGATCCACTATGCCGGCACTTGCCGGATGGCGGCACGTGCGGAAGAGGGCGTGGTGGATCGAGACCTCTGTTCCTTTGATCATCGAAACCTGTTTGTTTGCGACGCGAGCGTCCTCCCGGAACTTTCGGAGAAAAACTGTTCACTAACCGTCATGGCCCTGGCCCATCGACTGGCGGGCAAGTTGAGCGGCCAAAAGGGTCATGGTGATTATTTCTTAAACAGTGCGATGGGGATATCGGCCCGCGTGGGGGATCGGCCATGAATACGGAACCCTCCCCCAACATCGCCCTTCCCGTTTCACGATTGGTTTTCGGGACGGATTGGCTGAGACCCAAAAAGATGTTCCTATTCCCGGACAGGCGCCGTCGGGCGTCTATGTTTTCCCTACTGACCCGTGCCTGGGAGTCCGGGATCAATTGTTTTGATTGTGCGCGTGTGTATTATAGCGAGGCCATAGTGGGGGAGTGGATGCGTGAAAATAACAATCGAAAATCCCTCGTGCTGATATCCAAAGGGGGCCACCCAAACCTCCTCACCCGCCAATCCCGACTGACTCCTAAAGAAATTTCAGCCGATGTCCATTCCTCCTTGCGGAGTCTGAAAACAGACACGCTCGATGTTTTCCTCCTCCACTATGATGATCCTGAAATATCTGTGGGCCCCCTGATGGAAAGACTGAACGAACATGTTCGCCTAGGAGACATTCGAACATTGGGGGTGTCCAACTGGACAGTGGAGCGAATTGAACAAGCTAACCAATATTGTTCGGACAGAGGTTTGGAGCCCTTTCGCGTGGCCAGTCCCCATTTGAGTCTTTTTGAATGGAACACGCCTCCGTGGCCCAACGCCGTGAGCATTGCCGGCAGGGCTGGAGCGGTGGGGAGGCAATGGTTTAAATCCCACGGCATGCCGGTGATCGGTTGGTCTGTTTTGGGAAGAGGGTATCTGCAATTGCAAGACAATCCCATTGGGTTTTTTAACTTCAAACGTAAGCATCTGGAAAGGGTTTACGATTCTCAAGTGAACAGGGCCCGGCGGGAACTGATTCAACGTTTTCCACTTCCACGGCGTGTCCAAAACAGCGGTGGCCGTGGCCGGGTTCTGGGTCAAGATTTGGATGCTTTTGCGGTTATTGGGCCAAAAACCCCGGAACAGTTGGAGCAATACCTGCAATCCCTTTCGTTGGTTTTATCAGAAAAAGAGTTTCATCAACTTCTGGAGCCTTTAAATTGTTTCCCTGGTTCAGCAACGGGCGAGTGACTGGAGGGATGCCATGAAACGCGAAATAAAAACCTGTGGATCTTCAAAGGTGGTCAAGAATATCGGGGGGTGCGCCTCCATTGCGGAGGTGTTGGCCCAGCGAAGTCGAGAGAAACCCGATAGGCCCGCCCTGTGGCACAAAGACGGAGAGGGCGAATGGGTGTCCCTGTGTTGGAAAGAGTATTGGGATCAGGTGAGGCAGTTGGCGGGCGTGATGGAACAGCACGGCCTTCAGCCAGGGGACAAGGTGGCGGTGATATTGCCCACGTCCGTGGAATGGGAATTGATCGACAAGGCGGCGCTGTGCCGGGGGCTTGTAGTGGTGGGGATCGAACCTCACATGGCCTGGGAAGATATGGTGCGGGTGATCGAGGAGACCCGCCCTCGTGCGCTGTTTGTGGCGGATCGAGAAATGGCGGTCAAGCTGAGTGGAACGGAACAAGGCGTTCCTCTCCCCTTGGGAGAGGATGTCCCGGAGGGACAGGTGAGGGGGTTACTTTCATTCATCAAATTGGCCGTGTGCTTGGAACGGTGTTACGATCTTTATGAGCCTTTCATGGGCTGGGCCATGTTGGAACGGGAAATGGCCGGCCAAACGAACGCGCAAAACCCATTACCAGTCACCGCCGACAGCCCGGCGAGCTACGTTCTGACCTCCGGAACCACGCGGTGCCGCTCAGCCTGAACCGGCCCAACGACTACAAGATCGGCACGGTGGGCCGTCCGCTGGCGTCGAACAACCTGAACGTGGAGGGAGGCGAGATCGAAGTGGACGGCCCGGCGGTGTTCGGGGGGTATGAAAACCAGGCAACGCAGACAAACCTGACGTCGGGCAAATACCTGAGCACGGGAGACGTGGGGGAACTGGACGAAGAGGGCTATTTGCGATTGGTGGGTCGTAAGGGAGACCTGATCAAAACGTCCACGGGCCGAAAGATCGCCCCGGCGGCCATCGAACAGAAACTGGTGAAATACCTGGGAGCGGAACAGGCGATGGTCGTGGGGGAAGGTCAGGCGCACCTGGCGGCGATCGTGTGTTACGACGGCGGGATGACGGCGGAACAAAAGACGGCGTTCGAGGATAACCTCCAAAAGATGAACGAAACACTATCGGACTACGAGCGCGTGCGCCGCTGTGTGGTGTTGGACCGCTTGTTCAGCCTGGAACGGGGGGAACTGACCCGTACGTTTAAACTTCGCCGGGCCCACATCGAGAAAATTCACGGCGAAGTGCTGTACCCGGCGGGAGGCCGGCGCTCCAGTTTGAAAATCACATCTGACGGCGACGATAACCGAAAAGTTGGGCAACGATAGATCTCAGAAACTCATCTCTCTCCGGCGTTGATCATGACCCATAACTTAGGTGCTGGACACGGGGCCCTACAAGGAGGGGCAGGCATAGCGCCTGGGTAGCCCCACGAGCCGCTTGTTTTAGCGGGGCTAATTTTATTAATTAATTTTTATTTCCCAGCTCCATCTCTAATTTTGTAATGCTGGGCAATGCCTGCTTCAGATTTGAGGGGAGTGATTCCACGAAGCGGGTTTTCCATTGGGATACACCAATGGGTTTTTTGACATCTTGAAGGGCGTATTCAACGGTTAAACGATCTTTTTCCTTGCAGAGCAAAAGACCGATACTTGGGTTATCCCCGGGTTTTCGGAGCTTTGCATCAACGGCGGAAAGATAAAAGTTCATTTTCCCGGCATGCTCGGGCTTAAACGGCCCTCCCTTGAGCTCTTCTGTGGCGTCCCCCGTTATGTGGCGTAGTTCACCCCTTCCATCGAACGATTCAGCTTTTTTAAGTTTCTGCGCCACATAACCTCCTTTTCCCTTACATAATAGTAGAGCCGTTCATTTTCCTCAATCAGGAGGCTCTGCTATGTTTCAGCAACTCTTTGAACGTCCCCATGCGCTTCAACGCCAGCTAACCAGCCCGTTGCTTGATGATCGACTCCGCTACCTAACCCATCGCGCGGAACAAGGTGCTCTACCAAGAACACTTCGGGAAATCGCCCTCTATCTTCTGATCGTTCTCAAACATCTGCCTCTAACCAATCACCACCCAGTGACTCTCCTTGAAATCGAAAAGGCTGCAACCCGCTGGTCTCAGCGCCAAACCCGTCGCCTTCATCGAACTGGGCAGTCTCTGCAAAATTCCAAAAACCGTTTCCGCCGTCACGCAACCCGATGGCTTTCATTCTTGTTCCGCTTAAAAATTCAGTCCTCCCCACCCCGTGTTCCCCAAGTGACAGCGTTCATTGACTTTATGCAGAATGAGCAGGGGCTCTCTGAACAAACAATTCAATACCGCCAACATGTCGCGGATCAATTTCTTAAACACATCCGTCGCCATGGGCATTCGCTCGCCTCTGTCACCTTGCCCCAGATTGATTCTCTTCTCCTTCAGAAATACCACCAAGGCTTGTATGCCCCATCCACGATACAAACTCAAGCATCTAGTTTACGGGCTTTTTTACGTTACGCGGAAGGCCATTGTTGGTGTCGCCCTGGCCTCTCTGCCGGAATTAAAACTCCGCGTGTTTATCATCATGCAACTCTTCCATCAAGCCCGACGTGGGGAAACCACCCAACGCCTTCTTAAAACCACCAAAGGAAGTCATCCAACCGACATTCGTGATCGCGCCATTCTTCTCCTCTTGACCGTTTACGGCCTCCGCTCTGGGGAGGTTCGGCGACTCCGTTTAGAGGACCTGGATTGGGAACAGGAAACCCTCTACATCACTCACAGTAAAAGTGGACGTCATCAGCAATTCCCCTGACCAAAATCGTCGGCCAGGCCATTCTCCATTACCTCCAGAAAGTCCGTCCTCGTTCGCCTCTGCGCGAAGTCTTCCTTTCCATCCGCGCTCCCCTCCGCCCGCTGGCCAGCGGGGCGCTCTTCCAACTCGTTAGTCGCCGTCTCAAACCACTCCAAATTCCCATCGCCCATCATGGACCCCATGCGCTCCGTCACGCTTGCGCTACGCGGCTGATCAACCAGGGCGTTTCTCTTAAAGCCATCGCTGATCAATTGGGTCACCGTAGCCTTGAAACAACCCGCATCTACGCCAAAGTCGACCTCCCGCGGTTGAGGGAAGTCGCTCGTCTTGACCTTGGAGGCCTCCTATGAAACTCATCAATGCCATCGCTCGATACATCAACTATCGTCAAGCTCTGGAAATATTCCGCACCAACGGAACAATTCTCAAAGCCTTCGCAAAAGCATTGGGCCTTCACCAGCCTTTGGTCAATCTTCCTCCCACCCAGGTTCATCGATTCATCAAAGGAACAGGCCCCCTCACAGCCAACTGGCATGCCAAATATCAGGCGTTGCGCGGCTTCTACCTCTATGCGCTCAGCCGGGGATATGTCAAAACCTCTCCCTTGCCCACCACTGTCCCAAAACGTCCGCCGCCTTTTGTGCCCTACATCTATTCACGCCAGGAATTGCGGGCTCTGATCAAGGGCTCCCTGGTCTACCAAAAGAATCGTAGCCGAATCGATCCTCATACGGTGCGCACGCTTTACTTCTCCTCTATGGTGCGGGCCTGCGCGTTCGGAAGCCATTTCCTTATCATTGGCCGATGTCGATTTGCCCCGCTCTCTTCTCACCATACGGCAAACCAAGTTCCGGAAAACCCGCCTTGTCCCATTGTCCCATTCACTCACCCACATCCTCAAAACACATGCCGCCCTTCGCCAGAGGCAGAGCCGCTCTCTTAATCTGGACAGGCCCTTCTTCCTCAACCGCGATGGGAAAATCCTCAACCAATACACCATCGAAGATATCTTTCGCCGCATCCGCGAAAAAGTCGGAGTCCGACGAATCGACGGAGCGCGCTATCAGCCCCTTGCATGATCTACGCCATTCTTTTGCCGTTCATCGTCTTGTTGCGTGGTATAAGCAAGGAGCGGACGTCCAGAAATGGTTGCCTGTCCTTTCCACCTATCTCGGGCACGTATCTGGCCGCCACCTCGGTCTACCTGACCACGACCCCACCCTCCTCGATCAGGCCAGTCGTCGCTTTCAACATTACGCTTTCCCGGAGGAATCCCATGATTAACCCCATGCTCATGAGTCCCTGGTTGCGCCGCTTCCTGCTGGAACATCTCACCGAAATGCGAAATCTTTCCCTCAACACTCAACACAGCTACCGCGATACGTTTCGCCTCCTCCTTCCGTTCTTGGCTCGCTTGACAAAGAAATCCATGGATCAATTCGTTATCGATGATCTCTCCGTGGATCGGATCAAGGCTTTTCTCGCCGATCTCGAACAATCCCGCCATTGTGCAATTTCCACCCGCAACCAACGTTTGGCCTCGATCCGTTCCTTCGCCCGTTTCGTCGGACAGAGTAGCCCCGAACATCTTCTGTGGTGCAGCCAAATCCGTGCTTTGCCCTTCAAAAAAGCCCCACATTCAATCATTACCTATCTCGAAAAAGCAGAAATGGACGCTCTCCTGGACACCGCTCTTGGCGCCACGCTCCAACACCACCGCGAGCATGCCTTGCTTCTCTTCCTCTACAACACCGGAGCGCGGGCCGACGAAGCGGCTCAGGTCACCATTAATGACCTTACGCTTGCCCACGTCCCAAAACGGGATTATTCCTCCGTTATCATCCGAGGCAAAGGCAATAAACGACGTTGCTGCCCTCTTTGGCCGCAAACCGTCAGAGAAATCATTCCCCTCGTTCACGGACGAGCTCCGACCGAGCATATTTTCCTCAATCGCTGTGGCCAGCCCATCACTCGCTTCGGCATCCACACCTTGGTTGAACGCACCGCGTTAAAGGCTCGGCCCAAATGCCTTCCCTCAAATTAAAACGAGTCAGTCCACATACTCTTCGTCACACCGCTGCCACCCATCTCCTACGTGCAGGTGTGGACATTAATACCATTCGGGCTTGGCTTGGACACGTTTCTATCAATACAACCAACATCTACGCGGAAATTGACTTGGAAATGAAAGCGAAGGCATTAGCTCTCTGCCAAGTTGAAAAATCAAAAAACAAAGTCCACTGGGAGACAAGCCATCTTTGATGGAATTCTTGCAAGCCCTTTGACCATTTTATTTATGTGGCGTTCAGTTCGTCTGCATCTGTGGTAGAATTCATCAATGCACGCTGAACGCCACATAACGGGGGACGCCACAGAAGAACTGTTATGTGGCGCGCCACATAAGAGCTCCACCACAACGTAGCAATGTAAACGGGTGTGATAAAAGAGCAAATCCAAGAAATAATCCTCTTTCCCCACTTCCAGGGGATACTGCTGGCCCATGAACGCGAACCCTACACCCAATTCCAGGAGAAACCGTCGTAAGTGCGCCATAAGACCGGATTCCAAATCCCGTTCCTGGGCTTGCGGCCCGAGTGATAAAAGTCGAAATTGTAGGGGTCTTTCAGCAGTTCCCGAGCCATGTCGGACTGGTGGGGTGGAAGAACAGCATGGAAATTGGTGAGGGCTTTGCCCTGGCGTTTGATCAATTTTGATTGGATCTGGTGGACAAGAATGTTCCTGGACCAACCATGAAGAATGGTTTGTCTCGCATACCACATCCTTTCGGACGAGTTTTTTAGCCGCTCTAAAAGTTCGGCGTTATGTCCCCAGGGAATTTCTGCCACAGGGCGTGGCAGATTGACCCCATCCAATTCTGCCACAGCCTGTGGCAGAATTGGGACATCCCGGGTATAAGCCAGGTAAAAGGACCGCATACGCCAAATATTTCGGGGAGAAAATCCGGCCATTTCGGGGAATTCATGGCGCAAATCCCTGGATAAACACGCCACAACGGATTTCCCCCACTCTTCAGTCTTTTGCTGATTCACAATGATTTTTCCAATAGCCCAATAAAGAGATATCAGCTCGCGGTTTACGGATAGGCTCGCCCGGATTTGGGCTTTTCGAATTTGGACCTTTAATGAGTTTAAAAGAGCTGGATAGGATTGGGACCTGTTCCTCAAGAATGGAGTAAGCCGTTTGGTGAGGACTGATTTTGTCTTCATTTGGACTTCATTCGCTTGAGAAGTTTTTCAATATGGTAGGCTTGGATTTTGCTGGGATTAATTTTTCGATTTAACCACCGGTTCACCGTTGAAAAAGCCACCCCTAACTTTTTGGCCAAGGCTTCCTGAGTGATCTTATTTTCAAGTCGATACAACTCGAGCTTTTTAATAAGTTGCATAGCTCACTTTATAGCAAATTATTTTTGCCATATCTATTTCCGTTATTTAGGTTAAAAACTCCAACCAATTTCTTTGCAATGATCTTCCCCTGTCACGGCATGTGCGCCTTACTAACCAGTCTCTTGATTAGGCTACACTCTGACCGGTCAATTTTGTGGCACACGAAGGCTAGATCGAGGTGGACGGCCCGGCGGTGTTCGGGGGGTATGAAAACCAGTCGACGCAGACGAACCTGACGTCGGGAAAATACTTGAGCACGGGGGACGTGGGGAACCTGGACGAAGAGGGCTATTTGCGATTGGTAGGTCGCAAGGGGGACCTGATCAAGACGTCCACGGGCCGAAAGATCGCCCCGGCGGCCATCGAACAGAAACTGCTGAAATACCTGGGAGCGGAACAGGCGATGGTCGTGGGGGAAGGCCGCCCGTATTTGGTGGCGATTGTGTGCTACGACGGGGGAATGACGGCGGAGCAGAAGGCAGGGTTTGAAAAGAACCTGGCCAAGATGAACGAGGGGTTAGCGGACCACGAGCGGGTGCGCCGCTGTGTGGTGTTGGACCGCTTGTTCAGCCTGGAACGGGGGGAACTGACGCGCACGCCTAAACTGCGGCGGGAAAACATTGAAAGTGCCCACGAAGGGGTATTCCGTTATTTCGGTTATAAACTTCCACTCTGAATCTCTATCAGCGGCTACTGGCCGATATAAAGTCTTGAACGGTTAATTCGGCCGCCCGAATTAAACCGCGCAATGTCCCTTATGGTCGGGAATTGAAAGCGTAGCCATATGGCCTTCTTTGACCATGATGATATGGCTTCCCTTTTGCCGTGCGACCCGCCATGACAAATACTCGAAAGCTTTGACCACTTCTCGTCCACTGAGGACGGGGAAGGTTTTAAAAAAAGCGCCGGTGTGGTCTATTCGTTGGACTGTTTTGTCAGTTCGGCTTGGACGCGGTCGCGGGCGCGGGCGATGGCGGAGTCGGCGGGGTTGAGACGAGCCGCTTTTTCAAAAAGCGGCAGGGCGGTTTTAAGATCGCCCGCGTCGTAAGCGCGGACGCCGTTTCGATAGAGCGTTTGGGCCAGGGCCATCTTTTCCGCTCGGTCGCTTTTTTCCAGTTGATGGATGCGCCGCTCGATCGCCCGGTCGGGATCGTCTTGTTGGAGGTGGCGCAGGGTGGCCATGACTTTTTCCTTATCGCCCGCCTGTTCGGCCGCGGCGGCTCGGTCTAACAACTTTTCCCGGCATCGTCCCACGCCGGCGGTCGCCTCTTTTTCTTTCGGAAACCGGGCGAGGACTTTTCGCCAGGCGCGGAGAGCCTCTTCCCACCGTTCTTCGCGTTGAAGATCTCGGGCCGCTTGATACACTGTTTGACGTTCCAACATTATGGCGCGTTTCACTTCTTCGCGGGCTTGGGCGTCTCGCTGGGCGGCCAGGAATGAGTCGGATTTTTTCAATAGCTCGGCCGCTTCCGGGTACCGGGGGTCGAGGATCACCAGTTTGCGGAAATAGGTCGATGATGGTTCAAACTCTTTTTTTGTGAAGGCCTGCATTCCCAGATTGAAAAGGGTTTCCGGTTTGAGGCTTTCCTCAATTCGGCGGTTGACGTCTTTTGCAAGTTGGACCGCCGGATAATAGTGTGGGGAAATGGCGCTGATTTCCTCCAAAATGTCGGCGGCTTTCGCCGCTTGCCCCTGGGTCCAGGCGGACCGCGCCTGATCGAACAGGATCCGCCGTTTCTCTTCGCGAGCCAACGGCGAACCGAACCGAAAGGCCATGTCCACCCGTTGGCTGTCCCCCAACCTTTCGCTGGGCGCGTAGGCATAATTCATTGACAGCGATCCGCGCCCAACCCCGAACCCCGCCGACAGACGGGTGGCGCCGGCGGTTAGCGCTCCCGCACGCAAGGCCAGGGCCCACTCTTTCGCAGGCAAAACGTATTCGGCGCCCAGTCGGCCGACACTGAGATCGTCGTACGGCGCGTCGAATTGGGCCGAAAATCGAAGGTGGTTCTTTTTCCCCAGCGTGATTTTTCGTGAAGCCCCGAACCGAATCACCAAGGGGGGCGATATTTTATCGGTTCCCAAGGTCATGGGGGTCCCGAGATTGGCCACCACCAGGCCCCAATCGGATTTAAGATCGTGTGCGACTTTTTGCAATCCGATATCCATGGCAAAAGACTGGGCGGAAACATCGGGGAGAGATGCTTGCACCACTTTTCCGGTGACGCCCCACTGAAGGTTGCGGAACGGGTGGGCGTAGGAGAGGCCGATCGTTCCTTCCCAGGGCTGGGCACTGCCGGAGGGGGTTCCCTCTTTCACCAAATCAAACCGGTCGATGGCAAGATAAGAGGCGCTGATGCCCCACGATTCCCGTTCGCTTCGCCGCCAGGTGGGACGCACAAACCCAATGTAATCCTGGGATTGGTCCTCAAAAATACGCGCGTGCCCCACCAGCAGTTCCGGGCGGGGCGTTCGTTGCAGACCCGCGGGGTTCCAGAAAAGGGCGTTTGAATCGTCGGCCATCCCCACGTAAGCCCCGCCCAACGACAACGCTCGAACGCCGGGTTCCAGTTTTAAGATCGCCGGCCCCACACGGCCCCGGTTGGTCTTGGCAAAGAATCCGGCGTTCAAAGGAATGACGAAGAGACATCCCCCAGCGATGATGCCGAACAACCGCGTGCGAACGGTATCCCGGCCCCAACGTCCCGGCCTTTGAACCTCGGCCAGGTCACCGCTGAACAAGGATTTTTCGCTTTTCCGCACGGCCGTCAATCTCGATGACCATATAATAAACCCCGGACAGGACGGGCCGACCCGATTCGTTCGTCCCATCCCATTCCAGGGGCCAGATTCCCGCGGCCAGGTCGGTGTTTGTGATTTCGGCGATCAACCCGCCGGTCTGGTCGTGCACCGTGGCCCGCACATGGGCGGCGCTGGTGAGATGTCCATCCACTCGAGCGGAGGCCGCCCCGGGCCCGATCACGTTATTGACAATCTCCATAGCCGGGGCCCCTGGGGTGAGCGTCCATGTCGTTTGTGCGGGGGAACTTTCCCGACCAAAGGAATTGCGGAAAAGCACCGACACGGTTTTTTCTCCCTCGGTTTGGGTGAGCGTGAGGGGGAGCGACGTTTGGTATGGGACCCACTTGCCGTTAAAAGAGTCGATAAAATCGCCCGTGACGAGCATCTCGATGGGATCGCCTTCCACGAAAAAATCCACTGTGGCTTTGGGGGGGTGGGATCCGGCCCGTAGGCGGATGGTGGGGTTGTTCAATGGGCGATACCCATAAATAATCCCGACGCTTCCGTCCGGTCCGCCTTGGGGCATGACCACGAGGTCGTCTTTGCCGTCCCCGTTCACATCGCCCAGACTTGCGTCGAGGGGGGTCATGTATTCAAAGGAGGGGGTCAGCGTTCCCGTCACACCGGAAAGCTCCGAAGAGAGATACGCCCTTAAGCGGTTGTCGGCAAGGTAGAAAAAGTCGGTTTTTCCATCTCCGTCAAAATCACCGGAATAGAAATAGGCCGAAAATAAACTTTGGCCCTCGGGCATTCCATCGGCTGTGGCGATGCTGTAACTTTGGAGGTCCGTTGTCAGGTCCACTTGGCGGGGGCCGGCCATCAGTTTTTTTCCGTCCAACAGGTAACTCTTCTTGTCTACTGCATTGGACACAAATAAGTCCGAAAAGCCATCCCCGGTCCAATCGATGAGGTAACCTGAATGCAAAATTTGAGAACCCCAAATAATTTTCTTGTTTGCCTTTAGTGGGACGTCCCAGGGACTTTGAAAGGTTGTTGTCCCGAAAGTGATTGCAAGCTCTAGCGGGAACAGGATTTGCGAAACAATATCCGCAATCCCATCTCCGTTTATGTCCCCCCCAGTCGTTTTTCCATTTGGAATTGGGGCATCACAGTTTGTTAATTTAATGGCGGCCCCTTGATCGAGTTGGTAATTCGGATTGGCAAAATATTCTCTTCCAGAAAACAGAAAAGAAAAACGCGCAAACTCATTTATAATTAAGTCATTAATTCCGTCCCCGGTAAAATCGCCTATATCTTTCCCCAAGGAAGAATCCGGGGATGCATCCAGAATTATTCCCTCATTGGGTTGAACCGTTCTCACGTCATATTGGGCGGGAGGGGCACTGCTTCCAAAAATCACATAGAACAAATCTTGCCCTACAACGAGATCATCTATTCCATCGTTGTTTAAATCGGAGAATAGAAGGGATTTGGGAATTAATACTTGCCCCGGTCCTATTCCTCTTATCTTTATTGAGGCCACATTGGATAATTGGCTGGTTTTGGGCAGATTTCCACCAAAGACCAAGTAAACATTTGTGGCGTCGAAGAACCATTCAGTGACAGCCACGTCGTTGTAGCCGTCGCCATTAAAATCGCCATTTGCGGCAACGGAAGGAGAGGGCGATTGACCCCTCATTATCGCCGTGGAAATGATCAGCACATCCAGATCGGCGAGGCCGAACATTTCGGCCTGGGCCTCCCGTTTGGCGATGCCACAGAGGAGGGCAAGGGAAAGGAGGATCGCTGATTTATTCATCGTTAAACCGGTAACCCTCGCCCACGAGCGTTTCAATGCGATTTCCGTAGGGGCCCAACAGAGAGCGGAGGTTTTTGATGTGGGAGGTGAGGGCGTTTTCCGTGACAATCACGTCCTCGTCATAGAGGGCTTTGTTTATGCGGGCCCGAGTTAATAATCGCCCGGGGTGTTCCAAGAACAGGGCGAGCAAATCAAATTCTTTGCGACGCATGGGGATGGATTTTCCGCCCAACTCCACCTCCCGTCGGTCCATATCGAGCCGCAGTTTGCGAAACTCGAGAATTTTAGACTGTTCGCGTGCGGCACCGCCGGTTCGGCGCAGGAGGGCTTCCACCCGGGCCAGAAACTCGGAGGGGTCGTAGGGTTTGGTGATGTAATCATCGGCCCCCGTTTTAAGCCCGCGCACCTTGTCGGGATTTTTACCAAGGACGGTTAAAAGAATGATGGGAATGTTTTTTGTCCGTTCTTCTTTTCGGAGGATTTCGCAAAAGCGGATTCCTGAAATCCCCGGCAATTGTATGTCGGACACCACGAGATCGGGCAATTCCCGTTGGATGGCCACCAGGGACTCTTCCGCCGTTCCGGCTTCTGACACTCGGTAACCGGCCCGCTCCAAGACCAGGCTCGTGACCTCCCGCATTTCGGGATCATCCTCGATAATATAAACCCGTTCTTTCATGGATGGCCCCGGGCCGCAGGCAACGTCACTGTGAACGTTGTGCCTTGGCCCACCACGGTGTTTACCCGCACGCTCCCGCCGTGCCCCTCCACCAACGCTTTCACAATGGATAATCCAAGCCCAGTGCCCTGTTGGGGGGGCGCCCCGGGACCGTTGTCGGTTGAATGGAACGGGCTAAAAATATGAGGCAACCGGTCCGGTGGGATTCCCCATCCCGTGTCCGATACCCGAAACTCAATCCAGTCTCCGTTGGACTGGGCTTCGAGGGAGACCCGGTCGCCCTCTTTGGTGAATTTGAAGGCGTTGGACAACAGATTCAGCAATACCCGCAACACCTTTTCTTCGTCCGCGTGGAGAGGGGGCAAGTCCGCCGCGAGGTCCAAGACCAGGGTTTTTCCCGCTTTTTTAGCCATGGGTTCAAAAAGGGCGATTAAATCTTCGCAAAGTTTCTTGGGGTGAAAAACAGATTTTTCATATGTTAACCGCCCTTCGCGCATTTTCGCTGTGTCCAAAATGTTGTTGACCATCGTGCGCAGACGAAGCGCGGCGGTTTCAATCACGCGCAGGAGGGGAACAGAGGCGTCCGGAAGGTCATCGGTTCGAAGCATTTTGGCGGACGTGGCGATGGCGCTCAACGGGTTTCGAAGATCGTGCGACACATTGTTGATGAATTGATCTTTCAGCCGGTCCAAATCGCCCAACCGGTGGGACATGGTGTTGAACTCTTTGGCGAGCTGGCCCAATTCGCCCGGGCCGTTCTCCGAAACCCGGGCTGACCAATCCCCTCCCCCGACACGGCGAACGCCCTGGGCCAATTTCCGAATGGGCCGGGTCAAAGCACCGGCTGTCCCCCACGCTAAAAGAAGCGCCAAACCCAAAACGATCGCGCCCAATTTCATTGAACGTTGGACCATGTTTTCCAATCGCCCTTTCACGGCCTGTTGAACCCCCTCGGGGTCATAGGTGGCCCTCGCCAGGGCCACGGTCTGGCCGTTTCTTTTCGCCGTTTGGGTATACACCCACTTCCCGGGCGGAGGGTTCGCCACGTCGGACGTCTTCCATTTATCAAGGGTTCGGTTCATAAAGGAAAGGTCCGTATGGGCCAACACTTTTCCTTTAACGTCCACACAATAAGCCTCTTGGAGGTCCTGGGATCGACGTAACTCTTTCAAGAAATTAACCAGACCCAGCTCGTCGTGGTTCGCAAGGGACTCCGCGCAGAGGTGGGCCAAATGGCCGGTGGCGGTCTGGTGCGCCTTGCGTCCTTCTTCAACAAGGAAGCGCTGTTCCACACCCAAAAACCCACCAACAAATACGGCTCCTGTCAGGGTTATCACGGCAATGATTAACAAGGTGAAACGAGATCCCAGACTCATACATATACATAAGCCAAATTCATCTTTTTTGCAATGGTTTCATTCAATTCTGGCCACCAAAAAAGATCACATCCGGATCACATGGGCTCCACACGTGCACCACGCTGGACCGGTAGACTGTTGGTGGAAAGCCGAGATGCACTAAACGGCTCAAGGGGGGCATCAAATGAAAAACGCAGACCAGTGGGTGCACGACCATCGGGCGGAATGGAGTTACAAAAAGTTAGTTCGTTGGGTTCGGCCGGGCGAGCAGGTGCTCAACTTGGGCGCGGGAGATTGTCGGTTGGATCTCCTTTTAAAAGATCGAATGGGGTGTGAACTCATTCCGGTCGACGTGGAAAACCATAATGAGACGACTCTCCCCGTCACCTTCTACGATGGGAAAACACTGCCCTTCCCCGACCAAAGTGTTGATGTTGTCTTGCTCCTTTGGGTCTTGCACCACGCGGAAGATCCTGCGGAGGTATTGTCCGAGGTTCATCGCGTGGCGCGCCGGGCGGTCATTGTCTTTGAAGACCGCAACGAGAGTGTCACTGACCGGATGATCTTTCGTGGATTCCATCGGTTTCTTCGTTGGTCCCAGGGTTTTTCCCTTCCCCATCATGAATGGACTCGGGATCAATGGTGTCACCTTGCCACAACAGTGGGTTTCAAAACAAGCTGGGAGGGTTTAATCGGTCGCCAGTTGGGCCCCTTCGCTTCCTGTGGAATCGGATTTGTATGGGAGCCGATTCACTCACAGAGCCGAACCCAGCTAAAGCCGCCAACACTGAATTCGTTTGAAAAGCAGAAACTTGAATTGATTGTCTCACGGGGAAAATTATGAACCTCACTGTCGCTGGGATACTGGTGGCGCTATCGGTGGTGTTTGGGGTGATCCCGCTGTTTTTGACCGGGCGGTTTCGCAAACAGGTGAAGGTGTTGGGTAATATCCTGTATCCCCGGCCCCGAGGACGGGTTGCGGTGATCTTTCCGTGCAAGGGCATTGATCCGGGATTTCGCGACAACCTGCGGGCGTTCTTTGATCAGGATTATCCGTCCCTCGAACTGGTGTTTTCCGTGGCCACGGCGGACGATCCCGCCTGTCCGGAGATAGATGCCGCAATTGAGGAGAATGCCGGGCGGGTGAAGGCTTATCGCATTGTGGCGGGGATTGAAAATGGACGGGCGCAAAAAATTACGAACCTGTTGCGAGCCGTGGAATTTGTGGGGACATCGGCGGACATTTTAATGTTTGCGGATTCGGACCTGCGGCCGGACTCGGGATTTGTGCGGCGGTTGGTGGCCCCATTGATCCGCCCCCAGGTGGGGGCGACCACGGGGTATCGGTGGTATGCCCCCCAGGACACCCGATTGGGTTCTATCCTCCGAAGCACCTGGAACGCCGGAGCCCTGCCTTTCGTTTCCGACTCTAAACGCAACTTCTGTTTTGGCGGGGCCATGGCGATCCGAAAAAATGTGTATGACACTGCCGGCATGGCCCAGGCCTGGGACCGAACGCTGTCGGACGATTTAATGCTGACAGTGAAAGTGCGTGGATTGGGTCTCGAGACCCAGTTTGTGCCAGCTGTGTGGCCGTTAGCCACGAGGGGTCGACTTTGGGACAAACAATAGAGTTCACCAACCGGCAGAGCCTGATTTCCAAGATCTATTTTCCGCCGTTGTGGTGGGGCGCGGCGATCGGTCATTCTTTGGGATGTTTCTTTGTTGTGTATGGATTGGCCAGCTTTTTGTCGTGGTTCATCGCGGGGGGGACGGCGGCCCTCATCGGTGCCGCCTGTCTGGCAATGGTTCCGCTCCAATGGGTGAACGCCCTGTGGTTGTTGGGAGCGGTACGGGAGATGTTGCCCCAACTGACCGAGTCGCTGGCTCGCCTGAAGTGGCACTACATGTTCGCCGCGTCCTTGGCTCCGTTCCTAAGTCTGATCAACACCATCAATTCCTTGTTCACCAACCGGATCACCTGGCGGGGGATACGTTACGAGATGCGTTCCCCCTGGGAAACGGTGATTCTGTCCAGTGTTCAACCGACAGCAAAAGAAGCCCCGGTTCTTTTAAAGAAATAGGAGACCGCCCATGAAACGTGAAATGGATGTGCAGGGAACTTTAAAAGCGGTTAAAGGTAGCAGTGCACGGGCGTCCATTGCGGAGGTGTTGGCCCAGCGAAGCCGAGAGAAACCTGATCGGCCCGCCCTGTGGCACAAAGACGGACAGGACGAATGGGTGGCCCTGTGTTGGAAAGAGTATTGGGATCAAGTGGCCCGGTTGGCGGGCGTGATGGAACATTACGGTCTTCAGCCAGGAGAGAAAGTCTCGGTGATCTTGCCCACGTCGTTGGAATGGGAACTGATCGACAAGGCGGCGCTGTGCCGGGGGCTTGTGGTGGTGGGGATCGAGCCGCATATGGCCTGGGAAGATATGGTGCGCGTGATCGAGGAGACCCGCCCCCGGGCACTGTTTGTGTCGGATCGAGCGATGGCGGTCAAGCTGAGCGGAACGGAACAAGGCGTTCCTCTCCCCTTGGGAGAGGATGTCCCGGAGGGACAGGTGAGGGGGTTACTTTCATCCATCAAATTGGCCGTGTGCTTGGAACGGTGTTACGATCTTTATGAACCTTTCATGGACTGGGCCACGTTGGAACGGGAAATGGCCGGCCAAACGAACGCGCAAAACCCATTCCCAGTTACCGCAGACAGCCCGGCGAGCTACGTTCTGACCTCCGGAACCACGCGGTGCCGCTCAGCCTGAACCGCCCGAATGACTACAAGATCGGCACGGTGGGCCGTCCGCTGACGTCGAACAACCTGAACGTGGAGGGAGGGGGCATTGAGGTCGATGGCCCGGCGGTGTTCAAGGGGTATGAAAACCAGTCGACGCAGACGAACCTAACATCTGGCAAATTCTTGAGCACGGGAGACGTGGGGAACCTGGACGAAGAGGGCTATTTGCGATTGGTGGGTCGCAAGGGAGACCTGATCAAAACGTCCACGGGCCGAAAGATCGCCCCGGCGGCCATCGAACAGAAACTGCTGAAATACCTGGGAGCGGAACAGGCCATGGTGGTGGGGGAAGGGCGGCCGTATCTGGTGGCGATCGTGTGCTACGACGGGGGAATGACGGCGGAGCAGAAAGAGTCGTTTGAGAAGAACCTGGCCAAGATGAACGAAGGGTTAGCGGACCACGAGCGTGTGCGCCGGTGCGTGGTGTTGGACCGCTTGTTCAGCCTGGAACGGGGGGAACTGACGCGCACGCTTAAACTTCGTCGCGCCCACATCGAGAAAATTCACGGCGAAGTGCTGTAGCTGAGCCCTTTCTTAAAAGGAGAACGAAGATCCGGGTCGTGGGTGGGAATCTTTGGGACCTTTATTGGGCAATTGGTGCACTTGCTGGTTGAATTCGGAGGTCTAAATAAATCTTGACACAAATCTCGTTTTGAGATAAACTGACCTCACCTCATGAGGATCATCACGCGAAAACGGTTGATTGAGTTTTCACGAAGGCACCCCGCGACGCGGCACGGTCTCACACACTGGTATCGGGTCATGAAGCACACGAATTATTCCTCACTGGCGGGCGTTCGGATCACGTTCCCCAGCGCTGATGTTGTTGGTCCGTTGACGGTTTTCAACGTAGCCGGAAACAAGGTCCGTTTGATCGTGGCGATCCACTACAACCGTGGGATCGTCTACATCCGCCACGTTCTCACGCACGCGGAATACGACAAAGACAAATGGAAGGAGTAAAATGATGCGCCTCCAACTGAAAGAAGTCATCAAAGCCTGGCCTGTTTTGTCGAAAGCGTTGTCCGTTCCCCACAAACGCGCGGAGTATGAAAAGGTGGTGGCTTTCCTTGATGAACTGATCGATGAAGTGGGAGGTAACGAAAGACATCCCCTGTCTTCGCTCATGGAAACGCTCTCCGCTGTTGTCGAGGCCTACGAACAGCATCACGTCCCCGAATTTCTGGGAGAGGCGCGCTTTTCTCTTAAGTTGCTCATGAAAGAACACGGTCTCACCCAGGGGAACCTTCCCGAAGTGGGCAGTCAAGGCGTTGTCTCCGAGGTGTTGAACGGTAAACGGCGCCTCAACGTCCGCCAAATTCAGGCGCTCAGCCACCGTTTCGGTGTCGCTCCTGCCGTTTTCCTTTAACCCGAATAACGAAATTCGTTCTTATGTGAGGGGGAATGTGAGGTCGACGGTGGTGCCTTGGCCGGGGGGGGTGTGGAAGGTGACGTGGCCTTTGTGTTTGTCCATGACCTTTTTGATGACCAACAAACCCAGGCCGGAGCCGCCCTCTTTTGTGGAGAACTCTTCAAAAAGGCGGCGTTTTTTTTCGTCGGAGAGGCCCGGGCCGGTGTCTTCGACACGGAGCACGACGTCGCTGGGGCCCCCGTGGGTCGACACCGCGACGGTCCCCGCCTTGCCGACGGCTTCCAACGCGTTTTTGACCACGTTGGCCACGGCTCGTTTCACCTCTTTTTCGTCGAGCCGGGCGAGGGGCAAGGGGTTTTCCAAATGTTGTGTGACTGTGACGCCCGCCGCCGGTTCCAGGCGGGCCAAGACGTGAACAACAATGTCGTTTAACGAGCACGGCCGAATCACGGAGGGTTTGTCTCGGCCCACGGTTAATATGTCTTCCACGTAGTCCGAGATCCAATCCAAAGAGCTGAAACTTAACTTGAAATATTCGACGGCGGTCTCATCGGCGTTTTGCACGTGGGTGATGATCGTGTTGAGCGCGTTTCGCAGGCCACCACGGGGTCCTGAGATCGTGGCCGATCATGCGGGACATTCGGCCCAGCATGGAGTCGCGCACGCGCTTTTCCAATTCGGGTTGGGCGTCGCGCAGGGCCCGGGCGATGTCGCCCACTTCGTCTTGGGAACGAACGTCGATCAACGAGTTGAACTCGCCCCCTTTCATTTTTTGAATCACGCTCACAAAGGTGCGCAGGGGTTTCGAGATCCACCCGCTCAAGAGGCCCGCCAAAAGGATCGACAACAAAGCCGACCCGGCCAGAAACGTTTGAATTTGTCGTTGAGCTTTCCCCGCCAGGCGAAGGGCCTGGGCCGACGGTTGTTCGAAAATGACGCGCCATCCCAGCTCGGGCAAAAGAGCCTGCGCGCCGAACACAGGGTTCCCGTCGTATCCGGCGTATTCCCCTTTGGATCCGGCCCGCCGGGCCCAATCGGAGGGGGCGGCAAACGGGCCCTTCCATTGGTCATCCGGAAGAGAACTGGCCAACAGCGTTTCGCGCCGGTCCAGCAAATAGGCTCGCCCGCTCTTTCCGAAATTGAGGGCGCGCAATATTTCGCTGAGCACCGCCACGTTGATTCGGGCCGCCAAATACCCTGTGGGTCTCATGGCGCTGTCGGTCAACGGCACGACCCACACCAGTTGAGGGGGGGCCTCTTTTCCGGTCGCCACATCGCCGACGAATACCCCGCGCGCGGCGATGCTTTTTTTTACCGGAGCCCAGTCTTTTTTTTGGAGTCCCGGCCGCGCGCGAAGACGATGGATCGCGGCCCGTTCTGTTTCCGTCCTGTCGTACACCCAAAGGTCGTTCACCAGGGGGAACCCGTTCATCACCGATTCCATTTTCCCTTTTTCCCCTGGGGGCATGACGTTGCGCACCAGGGTCAACAGGTCCACCACCGCGTCCATTTGGTTTTGAATTCGGTCGGACGCTTTCTGGGCTAACGTTTGTTGGAGGTCTTCGGCCGCAAGCCGAAGGGATCCGTCCATGCTTCGCAATAGGCGAACGCCCGTCACCCCCAACGGCAAAAGCGCAATGGCCAACGAGATCACAATGAATTTGGGTGCCAGCCGCATTACTCGTTGTCCTCCGCCACAAAGAACGTCACCGCTTTTTCCATGGTTTCGCCCGCCAACGCCGGGCGGGGGTCCTGATCCCGCACCGCAATCCTGTTTGTTGGCACGTTGTATTCTTTCACGAGCGTTTCCTTTACGGCCAGGGCCCGCTGAGCGGCCAAACCCCGGGCGAACTTTTCCGCGCTGTCGGCAAAACCTTCCACGACCACTTTTTCGTTTGAAAACATTTTGATCGACGCGGCCAACTGGCGAATTTCCAGAACGGCCGACCCGGTGATGTCCGCCCGGTTGGGCTCAAAATGAACGATAAAGGCCCAACGACGGGTTTCCTTGGCGGGAGAAGGGGCTGTTTGGGCTGGGACCGGTTGAGGCCGCGCGGGCGCTGGCATTTGTGGTTTGGGCGTGGGGCGGCGGGGTTCCGGCGGGATCAACGCAACGGGAGGATCTTTGACCACAAAACCGGCGCTGTCGGTGATACGCCCTTGTCCATAGGTTTCGGCGGTTAAAAAAGCCTGGTATTCCCCGGCGGGCACAGGCTTACCCGATTCGTCCCGGCCGTTCCACTGAACAGACACCCAGACGTCGGATGTGCCCCGATACTGTTTCACGGCGGTTCCGCTTTTTGTGTGGATCAAGCGCAGGGACCATTTCCGCACGCCCGCCGGGCTTATTAACGAAACATCGATAGGCAACAACGGTTGAACCGAAAAATTGGGAAGAGGATCCCGGATGTGGACCAGGATGAAAGGAACATCCTGATCCGTCGGCTTAAAGGTGGGTTTCCGGGTATGGAACACCAGACGAAACATCGGTTGGCCGGAGGGGACCACATGCAAGGTCAGTTGGGTCGGCGCCAGGCCCCACCGGCGGAACAGGGTGGCCCCCAACGCCACACCCCGGCGCGTGTTCAGTTTGAGTTCCTTGTCCGAACCGGCGTCTTTCTCGTAGATCAGATCGACGTACAGGGATCGGTAGGTGTTTGCCACGTCCCGCAAAATCCCCACCACGGTCTCCCCGGCCGGGGAAAGGTTGGCGTTGTCCGGCATAAACAGGGTTTTGGACGGCATCCGAAACGATAGGGTGTGGGGGGCTTTTTCTATCTGGACATCCCGGTGGTTCGCCCGGATGTGGGCCAAAAGGCTTTCACGAACGCCCAAAATTTCTCGGGCTTGGGCGATGGCCCGTTTTTGGAACTCGACATCGTTGCCCCACGCTGGGGTCGCGCCTGCCCCCCACAGGAAGATGCACGCCACCCAATGAGGTTTCATTGTCCGCTCATCCGTCGGTGGGCTTCTTTGAGTCCCGCGGCGGCTTCCTTGCATTCGGGGCTCATCTCCAGAGCCTGGCCGAAAGTCAAGACGGCTTCAGGGAAATGGCCCTCTTCCAAAAGTTGGCGTCCTTGATCCACCAATGCCTGAAGCGGCGCCGGCAGAACGTGTCCTTTCGGTTTGAAGGAAAGGGAGAGAGTTAACCCCTGGGAGGGATCGTCTAACGTCAGCCCTCGGTAAGAGTAATCCACCCGCAGGTTGGTCCAGGCAAAGCCAAACCCCAGATTGACGCCGTCTGTCGCGCTGATCCGCCCTTGCCGTCCATCGTAGCCGGCGCGAAGGGCGAAACTGGTTTGATATCGAAACGGTCTCACATACTCCGCTCCCACCGCCAAATAGGCGGGGTCCCCCGGCCAGGTGCTCAGGTCGACCGACGTGGTCAAAAAATGTCCCCAACGCACGGCGGTTCCCGCGCGAAGTCGGCGGGGCAAGGGCGCGGCCCGTTCGTTGTAAGTCAACGATCCGGCCAGATTGGACCCCGCGGCGCCCCACGCCCACCGGCCCTTGCCAAACCAGGGCGACAAAATTCCGAGGTCGCCGCTGAACGTGGTGGCGGTGTGGATGAGCGTGGAGGACACGTATTTTAAAGATCCTCCCACACTGTAGCCGTTCGCCCAACGGGGCCCCGCCAGAACTTTTCCATACCCCACCACCCCCTGCCAGTCCGTCGGAGACACTTCCCCCGTGGTGAAGCCTGACCGGTCCAGTGTTTCCACCGACCCGACGGACAAAGAGCTCATTCCAACGCCCAGGGCGCCCCGTTTTCCGCTGTTGTAAGACAACGCAAAAAAATCGTGAACCGCGGTGTCCAGGTAGGGAGCGTGGCCCAGCGTGGCCGAGTAGGGCGCCAACCGGCATAACCCGGCCGGATTGGAAAACAACGCCGCCGCGTCGTTGGGCGTGGCGATCACCGCGTCCCCCAACGCCGTGGCCCGCGCGCCCGCGGGATAAACCAAAAACTCCGCCGTTTCTGAGCGCGCGGCATGGGCCGGCCCGCTGAGGGCGATGGACAGTAATAACATGAGCGTGTGGGGCACGAACGCGCTATGCGTTGATTGCGATATTTTCACGGGACGGGGAATGGGCTGTCTCATTATTGTTCCACGATGACTTTGAGTTTTTTGGTCGTGCCGTTTTGGGTGACCTGGACAATGTAAACGCCGCTTTCAACCAGAACCCCATCGCTGTCGCGGCCGTCCCATTCCGCCAGGCCCGCCTCGTTGCCTGACAGGGTTCGAATCAATTGTCCATTCAATGTCATCACGCGGACTTGACTCTGGGTCGAGACATCTCTTAACACCAAAGAGTTCCCTTCCCCAATATGAAACGGATTGGGGTAGGCTTTCACCGTGTCTGCCGCGGGAAGTGGGGATCGGACCATCGCCTGAAACGTCCCAAATCCGTCAACGGGGGCGGTCAACCGTTGGCCGTCTTGCCGGGTCGGGAGAGGAATCCAGACCCCTCGGTCCGAATCGTAGCGGGCCAACACGACAGGTCCTGCGGGGGCCCCGGCCAACCAATTAGTCGGATAGACGACCGACAGGGATCCATACTGACCGCTGGGCAAGGGCCGGTCCATTTCTAATTGAAACCCCCGGCCGGTGGGTGTGAACAGTGGGTCTGTATTGGGGGAAAACTCGTTGGCCGGTCCCGCGGCGAACACCGGGTGGGCAAACCCGGCGACAGGGGTGAGCGTGGTTTCCACTGTCAAGTCCTCGACAACAAAAACCATGCGCGTTCGGTGTCCGTCGGTGGTGACCGATTCGATTCGGGCCAGGGGGGTTTCGGTGCCATCACCCGCAAGAGCCGTCACATTTAAACCAAAGGGAGACTGTAGGCTGAGTAGGGGATACACATGGGAGGAGGAGTCCGTGACGGCGGAAAGCCGGCCACCGTCGGCCCCCTGAAAATCCAGCCGGTAGGAGCTTCCCGCTCCGTTCCCATTCGCAGACCACGTGGCGGAAAGGCCGCCCGACTCCGAGCGCGCGAGGCGAATGTTTTTCGGAGCGAACGGAGCGCTGTAGGCGGTGATCCCCGTGGACGGCAAAACGAACCCCGGATACAGCGTTTCCAGGTAGGCCGAGACCCCCGTGTTCGGGCCCAACCCGTCCTGGGTCCAACCGGTGGCTGTGGCCGGCAATATCCCAGACAGGTCGGCGTTGTCGGCGGACCGGCGCACCCGGAACCCCCGCATGGTTGAGGACGTGGCCGCCGGCCACTCCCACCGGATCGAAGAAGCCGTGCGCGTGGACGCCGACAAAGGCGGTGGCGGCGGAAGTTTTGCCACGAGACGAAGGTCCATGTACGCTCGATTGGTTGAAGACGGATACCACGCAAAAATGTAGGGGCGATCTTCGTCTCCGAGAAGGAAAGGAACAAATGGGTAAAGCACATTGCCGGCAACAACAAAGGGGACCGGTTCAGAAACCAACTCTCCATCGTTTAATTCACCATATTGGATTGGTTGAAGCCCATACCCTAATCCAGCGAAAATAAAGCGAGGCCTTCCGGTCGCGGTTAATTTCATCCTAATATCCCTGGTGTCATCAGGAAACTGGCAAGAGGAAAGGGGGGGGTAAGTGCTGTATTGGTCATTGTAGGCCATATGCAATCGGCCTGAACTTTCCACCTCAATTTGGCTGGTTCTATAGTTTGCTGGCGTGATATGAAGGAGTTCCTGGAACGGGCCGCCGGTTGATTTGAAGAGTGAAAAGCCATTAAAAACATGACTGACATATACGGTTCCATCCTCCGCTATAGCCATGTCTCTGTCAGAGTAATACACCGGAGGGGGGTAACCCCCCACAGAGATGTTGTCTAAAATTTTTTCTTCCCAACCTATTGAATTCAACACAGCATATCGCATGGGAGTCACAAGGGATGCCATGTGAAGGTCCCCATTTTTATCTTTTGCCATTACCCCTGAAAAAGGGACAGGAACCATTGCCACCCATTCGTTTTTTTATCGCATGATCTTCCGCACCAACATAAATTTGTGAATCTTTATCGACGAGTAACGAGGGTGGGCTTACATAGGAATATATGAAAAGGGTCACGGGGGCGCGCTCCACTTCCCAATGGTCAACGACCCAGGTTGCAAGATGAAGACCGTCACGGGCGCCAGTTGGGTTGAAAAGGAGGACGGGGTTCCCCTGGGGATCGAAATCCATCCCCATATCACCCAGGTAACCAACCCCCACGTCTACGTCTGAAAAATACCATTGGTCTTCCGCCCAGAAAAGAGATGGGCCTGTCGTAAACAACGCGACGGCTAAAGCCATTGTAAGTGGGTTTCTTTTATTCATCATTGTTCCACGATCACTTTTAATTTCTCAATGGCGCCGTTCTGTTCAATGGCCAAAACGTAGACGCCGCTGTTGACAGGGATCCCGTCGTCAGTGAGCCCATCCCATTGGGTCAAACCCGTTTCGTTGCCTGTCATGGATCGGACCAGTTGGCCGTTCAGTGTCATGATTTTTGCCCGCCCATCGGGGGGGAGATTTTTCAACGTGAGGGTGTTGCCGTTACCCGGACGGAAAGGATTTGGGTAGGCCGTCACATTTGAAATCGTCAAGTTATTGCCCGAGCGCGCCATGACCTGAAACAATCCAAACCCGTCCACGGTGGCGATCAGGCGTTGGCCCTCCTGCCGTGTGGGAAGAGGCACCCATACCGCACGTTCGGTGTTGAAACGGGCCAACACCAAGGGCGAGGGGGAGTCCAGCCAACCGATCGGATAGTTTACGGCCACGGTGGCCGACTGGTTCTCGGGAAGAGGTTGGTCCATTTCCAGCTGAAACCCTCGGCCGGTGGGTGTAAAAAGAGAGTCTGCGTTGGGTGGAAAATCGTTCGCCGGTCCTGCGGCGAACACCGGGTGGGCAAACCCGGCGAGGGGGGCGAGAGTGGTCTCCACCGTCAACTCCTCGACAACAAAAACCATGCGTGTCCGGCGGCCGTCCGAAGTGACGGACGTGATAGTTGCCAAAGGCGACGGGACCCCATCCCCGGACAGAGCCGTGACGTTCAACGCGTAGGGCGCCTGAAGGCTGAGGAACGGATAAACATGAGTTGGCGAGTTGGCTGTGGCGGAGAGCACCGTATTGCCCGGCGCATGGAAATCCAGCCGGTAGGTGGTCCCCGCCGTATTCCCATTTGCCGACCATGTGGCGGACAAATGGCCGGATCCGGATCGGGAAAGGTGAACGTTTTTGGGGGGCACGGCGAAGCTCACGGCTGTCACCGGACCCGATGTCAGGACGAAACCGGGAAAGAGGGTCTCCAGATCGGCGGAAATGGTGGTGTTGGGTGAAAGGCCTTCCGCCGTCCAGTGTGTCGCGGTCGCCGGTAGAATTCCAGAAAGATCGCTCTGGTCGTGTGTGCGGCGAAGACGAAACCCTGTGACGGCATTGGAGGTGGGCGTGGGCCAGGTCCATTGGATCGAGGTGGCCGTTCGCGAACTCATCGTCATCGACAAGGGCGGTGGTAGCTTTGCCGCTAACCGAATGTAGGTCCCGTCGTAGCTGTGGGGGTCCAAGTCTCTCGCCAGGAGATACGGGCGATCTTCTTTCCCTAAACCGAGGTCAAGTTTACCCTCTCTTCCCGGAACGCCAAAGGCGAGGGTTTCGGTGGAAAACCCCACTCCACTCCATTCGCCGAACACCGCACTGCCGTTGGAGAGAAAGGCAATGCGGGGATGGTCGTCCGAACCGACCGCCACATTCGGCTGGAAAGCTTCATCAAGCGAGTACGCGGGAATTTCCGTTAGCGAAAAATGGGGAGCGCGGCCGTAGGACATGTGCAAATGGAGGGGACGGTCAATAAAGGCCACGTGAAGTAGGTGGTTGTTATCGGTATCCAACGCTACAGGTTGCGAAAGATAATCGCCGTGAGAATAAACCACACTGGAAACAATCCCTCCAATGACTTGAAAAACAAGGAACTCAGTGATCAGTCTAACCCCGAGATAAAACTGCCGGGCGATACCAACGCCAGAGTGTGGGGCCGTGTGTCTAATTGACCATGTTGTTCGAGGCTAACCAAGTTCCATCCCGTCGGCCCCTTTTTTCCCCAATAAATATCGTTCCATCCGGGACCCAATTGGGAGTCTCCTTGGAGTATAACGTTGGGGTCTCCATTCTGGTCAACGGCAATAGCGGTGGGAACCCCGCTGGTGGAAATGGTTTCGTGAGTCCATCCCAGGGTATCCCGGTGAGAATATTGCGCCCCTTCCAGGGTGGTGTCAAGGATGACGTGGGAGTGGCCTTGATCATCGACCGCCAATCCGATGGTCGTTCCCTCACATTCCAGTGGGGCCAGGCACTCAGTAAA
>JADKCG010000025.1 GCA_016714745.1 Elusimicrobiota bacterium
GCCATAAACAGTCGGTGTTCGCTGGAGACGCCCTCTTTACCAGCCGCCTCATTAAAATCATTTCTGTTAATCCAACCTACCTTTCCAAGGCCTGGGAGCTTTTCAAAAAATTTAAAGATAAAAAGTTTAGCTTCACAGATGTGACGTCCTTCGTGATCATGAAAGACATGGGCCTTCGGAGAGCCTTTTCTTTCGATAACGATTTTATTCAAGCTGGATTTGAAGTTTTTCAGTAAAACGGGCTATCGCCCGAATTCAGCGACGAGGAAAGTGTGGTCGGAAGGTTTTTCCCAGCCCCGGGGGGCTTTGTCGATCCAGATTTTTTGGAGCCGTTGAACGGCAGGAGGGGTGCCGAGCATCAGATCAATGCGCCAGCCGCGGTTGCGGGGGAAATTGGTGGGGATCATGTAGTCCCAATAGGTGTAATGGCCGGGGCCCTTTTCTTTTTCGCGGAAAAGGTCCGTCCACAAATCCCCCCGCGCGGCTTCGTAGGCCGCCCGGGCTTTCGGATGAAAACAAACATGCTCGGCGTTTCGGACGGGATCATTCAGGTCGATTTTCGTTGGGGCCACGTTCAAATCGCCCATCCACAGGGCGGGCGTTTTAGCGGAAACATTCTTGGCAAAAAGATTTTCAGCCCCGCGTAAAATTTAAGTTTGTTTTGGAATTTTGGTGAATCGGGTTCAAACCCCTGAGGCACGTAGGTGTTGATGAAAAACCAATCCCCCAGCCGTGCCGTGATCGTCCGCGCTTCCCCAGACCCGGACGGGTCCCAGGACACATCGACATCGGTCAACGGTTCTTTGGAAACGAACGCCACTCCGTTGTACGATTTTTGTCCGCGAAACACCACCCGCCACCCCGCCGACTCAAAATCTGCCCGAGGGAACTGGTCGTCCATCACTTTTGTTTCCTGCAACGCCAACACGTCCGGCTTTTCCGCCTCCAACCATTTGAAAATAACCGGCAACCGAGACCGAACAGAGTTCGCATTAAATGTGGCGATTTTCATAAATCAATGCCAAAAGAGTCGCACTGAAACTAAACCGCGAGGGGTTTTACGACGGGGGCCGGGGGAACAAAGGTTTTTAATTCCGGGTTCAGAAGGGCTTTTTTCGTTTCGGAATCAAAAAGGTGCATCCGCTCCAAATTAAAGACGAGGTCCATCTTTTTCCCTTCTTGGGCCTTCACATACGCCGGGACACGTGCCACGAGGTCCACAGACCCCGCCTTGAGATAAAGGAAAATTTCCGGGCCCAAAGGTTCCACGACATCCACCGTGGCCACAACACTGGACCCCGCCACGACCGGGTAGTTATAAAAAAGACGGTCATAAAGGTCTTCAGGACGGATGCCAAAAATTATTTTTTCCAGCGTGCGGCGCGACTTGTGCCACCAAAGACGCGGGCACATTGAGAGCAAAACTGGGACGCCGGAGCACAACCGTTTTGCCCACCAGTTCCACAGTCACTGAGAAAAAGTTCATGGGAGAGTTGCCGATGAACCCCGCCACAAATTTATTGGCGGGACGTTCATAGAGAGTCAGCGGCGGATCCATCTGCTGAACTTCCCCATCTTTCATGAGACAAATGCGGTCGCCCATCGTCATGGCTTCTACCTGGTCATGGGTCACATAAATGATGGTGGTTTTAAGCCGTTGATGGAGTTTCACCAGTTCAAGGCGCATCTGAACACGCAACTTCGCGTCGAGGTTTGAGAGAGGTTCATCAAAAAGGAACACCCGCGGCTTGCGAACAATGGCGCGCCCCACCGCCACACGCTGGCGCTGGCCCCCCGACAGTGCCCCGGGCTTCCTTTCAAGGTAAGACCCCAAATTCAAAATATCAGCGGCTTCTTTCACCCGCGCCTGGACCTCCGACCGAGGATAATGGCGCAGTTTCAATCCAAACGCCATGTTTTCATAAACGGTCATGTGGGGATACAGCGCGTAGTTTTGGAAAACCATGGCGATATCGCGGTCTTTGGGATGGATGTGATTGACCACCCGACCATCAATCAAGATTTCGCCCGAAGAAATATCTTCAAGCCCCGCAATCATTCGGAGCGTCGTGGACTTGCCGCACCCGGAGGGCCCCACCATAACGAAAAATTCCTTGTCGGGGATATCGAGATCAATCCCCCGAACAATCAGCTGATCGCCATAATATTTTGTGACTTTTTTTAGGACAACACGCGCCATAGATTCTTCCTCGCCCTTCAATAAATCAGAAGATCATTATATCGCCAACCCATCCAAAAAGCAAAGTTTTTCCGTCGGTTAGAGACCGCCCGGAAACAATCTGTCTATTGGATGGGACAAAATATTATGTAAATTCACTTTTAAAAGTTGAAAATACATAAGTTATGGTGTAGAATGGAAACATGTCGCACCGTTATCTTCCTCGAACCATGGAGCCCGCCTTAAGACGCGGAGCGACGGAATTCCCCGTCATCGTGTTGACAGGTCCCCGCCAAACAGGCAAGTCGACCCTCCTGAAACATTTGTTCCCAAACCGGTCCTTCGTCGACCTGGAAAACATCACCCAACGCTCAATGGCCAGGAAGGACCCGTTCCTTTTTTTGGAGAACCTCGGCCCGGGCGGTGGGATCATTGACGAAATCCAGTATGTCCCGGAATTGCTGTCGGCGATCAAGGAAGACGTCGATCGTTTTCGAGACAAACCTGGGCGATACATTCTCACAGGATCGCAGGTCTTCCCCCTCATGCAAGGCCTTTCGCAATCTCTGGCCGGGCGGGCGGCGCTCTACGAGCTTCTTGGCTTGTCGTTGAAGGAACTGGGGTCCCTTAAACCTATGACAGTGACCGATGCCTTTCGCCAGATTCAACGGGGGTTTTATCCCGATCCCGCCGTTCACCATGTTTCTCCAAGCCGTTACTACGCCGGGTACGTCGCGACTTATCTAGAAAAAGATGTTCGCCAGGTTCAGAATGTCCAGGACCTTTCCCTCTTTCAATCCTTCTTGGAATTAATGGCGGCGCGGGTGGGATCCCCCCTCAATTTGAACGAGGTGGCTCGCCTGGTGGGCGTCAGTTTCATGACAGCTCGCCGGTGGATCTCCATCTTGGAAACAACGCGGATCCTCTACCTGGTCCGGCCTTACTCCAAAAATATTACCCGGAGGGTGGTAAAAAGTCCAAAACCCTATTTTACAGACACGGGTCTGTTGGCTCATCTCCTCAAATACCCCGATGGCCCCACCCTCCAGAACGGCCCCATGGCTGGAGCGCTGTTTGAAAACCTCATGGTGACCGAAGTATTGAAAGCAAAATTCAACACAGAGGCCCTGTTCAATCTCTATTTTTATCGGGATTCTAACAATAACGAAATCGATTTGGTCATTGAAACGGCGCGTCAAACTTTATTGGTCGAATTCAAGATGGGAAAAACCCTGAGGACTGAATTCGCTGAGGTTTTCAGTCGATGGCACGGACCGGAAGTGGGGCGACAGGGTTTCGTCGTGAGCTTTTCTGAGCAGAAAACCGCGCTCTCACGCCAGTGTCGATCGATCCCGTGGTGGGATTTCCTATCCAACCTGAACCATCTCCTGAAATCGGAAGTCCCAACCCCTCTGGAGCATTAACCCAAAAAAACGTAACTACCCACGTCATTCCGGCATGGGGTTGGCCGGCCCTCTTGGAATTGACCATCCCCTAGAAGGTTCCTCTGTCACCGAAACGAAAGACTGTCGGGCGCGCCACCAGCCCGGCGGTCTTCCTGTTTTCCCCTTCCGCTCTCTTACGCGTTATCGTCCGTGGCGCGCATGGCGTTTAAGCGCTCGAGAACCTCGCCCAGAACTTTTTCAAGCGGGATGATGCGCGCCAGTTCCGACTCGGCCCAGCTCTCTGGGGTGCCGGTGAAACAGGCGAGACCGGTCACTTGGCGATTCTGGTTCTTTATCGCATTAAAGAGCGCCTCAGAGTTAATTAACTCTCCATTAAACGACAACGCGTTACGCAATCGAACGTTGATTTTGGCTTTGCCGAGTTGGGCCAAGACCGACGGATAGTTTATCTGAACATAGGCTCGAACCGCACTCAACACCGTTTCGGGGTTCGTCACACTCGACTCTGAACTGACAAGTTCGATGGGCATGACGGCTCGCCCAGCGGCCTCCGCACGAGCGTTGGCCATAAGCGTCGCCACGAACTGTTCCAAGACAGCGTTTTCTCCCATCCCTTCCCTCTCGGCGGAACCGATATGGAAGACAGGGACCTCGTTTTCCCGAACACCAACCGCTTCCTGAGCAAAGGTCGCCCCTAAGCGGAACGCCGAGGCAAACCCCTCCGCGTTCATGTGGACCCCTACCTCCGCCGAACGGGACGCCACTGTCAAATAAGCCACTTCCAGCAGTGAAACCGTCGAAGCCGAGGCGCCTGACCGTCCGGTCTGATACCCCAAAGCAAACGCAAAATTCCGAACCGCCTCTTTGAATTTCTGTCGCTTCACCCCCGGGGCCAGCATCTGTCCAAGATGGACAGAAGGATCCGTCACCACACCAAACCGTCCCCCCACATTCGAGCCCAAGGCGTCCAACGCTTCCGGAACTTCCCCAACCAATCGACGTTGAATGACCAAAGGATCGAACTCAGCCGAAACATTCAACGAACCCAGAGGGCGACCACCTATCACTTGCACAAGAAACGCCCTCAGATTCGCCCCTTCAACATTCTTCATAGACAAAGCGCCAATCGATTCCGACACGCGAGTGGCCGCCTGAGTCTCTTGACCCTGTTGGGCCGCAACGATAGATCGTTTGTTAAGCGTCTTGTGGACGAACTTAAAGAGGGGCCCTGCGAGGAACAAGGAAATCGGAAGAGCAACGAGAACATTTGAAAGGAGGGAAAGCTGAGAAAGGGAACTCAATCCATCGAAAAGAGCAAATCGGGCCAAATACTCCGCGAGGGGTGACAGCGAAAGCAAAAAGTCGAGCCCGACCGCGAAAAGACCGACTGCCACAGCGGCCACAGCCGCCCTGCCCAAGGAGGGAAGGAGGGCCTGTAACCCGGAGATCGGTTTAAGATCTTTATCGAAAGTTCCACCCAAATGCAGGAGCCCCCAAAGGATCCCGAACCCCGCCGCGAACACAGGTGACCACTGAAAGAATATAAGAACAGGAACAGTCATCCCCGCCAATGCCACCATCCAATAGGACTCCCAGGGAGCCTGGTCAATAACCATCGTCTCTTTAGCCACTTCCCTGCCCATCAAACGGTTCCAAGATTTCCAAACCCATGCGATTGTGTTAGGCCCTTGCGTGGGCGCAGGCTCCGTAAGCGCCCGAGGGACCGTGAGAACGGGAGCATTAACCCTTGGGTCCCCCAAAGAACGGGTCAAAATTTGATCAAACGACATTCTTGCTTCAAATGGCTCAGCCCCCCGTGTGTATGCAACAATCTCCACTTTTTGAACCTTTTCGGAAGTGTAATTCCGAGCGAGAATGTCAGGAGAATAGCTATGGAACACGAAGGTCTGAATAGAATCTCGCCCCGTAGGAAGACGTTGAGCGCTAGCCCCTTGAGACTTTCTTTCAAGCTCAGGCGAATATAGATTTCCATCTTTAGGGAAACTGACTTGGTCGACTCGGACCTCAACTTTATTCTCTTCCGCCGTGGGCCATAAATCGCTCGCCACAGCCACAACCTGCCCGGTAAAATCCGATTGGGGAATTCTCAATTGCACGACAACCGACCGGGGAGTTGGCCGACCGGCTGTGCTGGATTTCGCTTCGATGACAACAACTCGGGGGTTGAATTTTCCAGAGTCGCCAACCGTTTGATTCAAAATGGGAATAGATTTCATTGGCAATCCTGGAAAAATCTTCTCAAACCGATCCGTTTGCCCCATAACGGCAAGAGCCTTTTGAACCGCCTGAACGATTTCCTCGTAATTCCGGATTGCCTTCCGCGCCTCAATTGGGTTGTCCCAATTCGTTTTTTCGTTAAGGCCATCGGCATAGGTGCGAACGGCGAAAAGTGCGGTATCCAACATCCGTTTGGCTCTTTTCTCCATTTCTGGATCTCGGTTTTTCGATTCATGATACAAGCCGCTGGATTCTTCGATTTGGGCTATCACCCAACCATGGAAAGTGTCAGGGTTCATCTGATAGGCCACAGAGAGCGCCCGAACCAAACTGGTCCAATTGGCCAGCGTGGGTTCCGTTGGAATCGTTACAATTTGTAATTTAACCTGCTCCACCCCAACGACCCGCTCAATTTGTGTGCGCCATTCGTGAACCGCTGTTAACCATGGAAGTGAAGCAAGAATAATAAAAGGCAAAACTGTGTATTGTAAAATTGTTTTACTTGTGCCCGCCCACCATATTTGGAACCGCCGCCGGGGTGTGAGCTCCCACAAACTCAGGTCGCCCAGACCTTCGTCCCGCCCCCGGGTCCAGAAAGGTTCGTTGGCGCCGGGCTTGTAAAAACTGTTCACGGCCACACCGAAATTTCGCCAGGCACTGGGGTGAAGAAATGTAAAATAAAAGTACATCTTCAAAGACCGTCCTGCTTGGACGGCAAAGTTTCGCATCTGAACCGACCCTTTAAAAGCAGGAATTTTCCCCATCAAATTCATCGAAGAAATAACGATCAGCGCCAACCCCAGAGCCAAAAGGGCCCCCGCCAACCATTGCGGATAATCCCACCCAAACCAGACCAGGATACCAGACAAAACCGAGGACAATACTCCCGCCGAAAACGTTCTCCACCCGTACCTCAATCGCCCGAGAGCCATATCCTCCAACTCAATTTGGTCCTGGCGAAGTTTATCCATGATCTGATTGCGGTTTTCTTCGTTTAAACCCATATCTTTGAGGAGAGGTTCGACCTCCTCAACAATTTGTCGCACCCTAGCAGTGTAGTCCTCCAGTTTTATCGGATCGAGAGCATTATCGGGACTGGCAGTCAGTTCCCGCGCAATCGTCTGTAGCTGTGAGATAATAGTATTCAAACGCTCAAGATTGCTGCCCCGCTCCGTCGTCAGTAAAAATCCTTCAAGAATTCGACGGTTGAGCCCGCGGACTTTGGGAACGAATTGGCCCGTGGAAGTTTTCTCCACCGCCCGCAAAATGCCTAATATTTCACCTTCTGTCCTTTTTTTAATATCTTCTTTCCCTGGAAGATCAAAAGGGGCGGCGTCCGGCATTCCAGTAGTGACGAACAGGAAGAGGAACGAATGAACTCGGCTGGTGAACTTGGTCTGGACAGCGGCGCGGATGGATTCGTCGTCTCTCCAGGACGTGTAAAGAACCGTGACCAACGCCATGAGGTTCATGGCCACCGGAGGATAGAGGAAAATAAAAATTCCCCAAAAAGTGGTGGGAACCACCGCCTCGATCAGCGGGAAAAAAGTTTGGATAAAAATCACCATCCTGCTGATAAATCCAGTAAGCCCGGGACTGCCCAACCCCTCGACAATTTCCATAACCGGCCCCACATTAAAAAAGAATCCTAAAAAGTAGAGCAACGTGATGGTGACCAGGACACTGCTGGCCATCATCATGGGAACTGAAGCGGCTAAATGGGAAATTTGTTGGAACTTGTAATAGGCCTTAACCCGGCTGACGATGCCCCGCCAGAGACCCGGCCCACGGTCCGGGTTTAACCCAACCAATGGGTTCACGTAGAATTGCGTGTTGCGAATGATTCCGGCCCGGCCCAACCACCGGAAAATCACGAGCCCGACCAGGTAAGCAGCGATACCCCCAACGATAAAACCTGTTCCCATCCCCAATAATCCTTGGACCACGTTTGCCCTGTCGCCAATCAGGGCGAATCCCAACCCTGCACCCAGATATTGCCCAAAAAACATGAGGCCCACCGGCAAAAATCGAATAATGGCGAAAAAGGTTTGCTGAATGATCCACCGTTGTCGTTGATTTAGCCATTTTGGCCCAAGCCGGGGGAGAGCGTCCTCGAGCACTTCCTTGTCTCGCCCCACGAGCCGGTGGGATGTCAAACCCAGGAACGCGCTCCGTCGGCCTCGCTCGGAATCCTCAATGATATTGAACTTGTCCCACACTCCGGTCGGAATGTAGCGATTCAAATACTTATAGAGGGATCGGGAAGATACCCAGGTGGCCCTGGCCTGCTCAAATTGAGAACGGAAGCGGGGAAGAACAAAAACTGAAAGAACAGCCAGGGGCAGGGGAATTAGAAGAAGAAGCCGAAGAAAGAGAGGCCGTTCGGTTTCTTCCTTTCGGTTCGCTTCTCGAACAGGCCATAACATCCGACTCAATCGAACGTAGGCGTGATCGTCCGTCCCCCCCAACAGTTCCCACATGAAGGTATTGCCCGTTCCGCCCAAGAACATGAACCCAGAGGCGTCCTCCCCAATTTGGATGGTGTTGTGCCAGAACAAATAATCGATATGGCTCAGTTCGGAGAAACGGCGATCGGCGGCGTTCACTGGGACTTGGCGCAATTCGGTTTGTATAACATCCGGCATGTTTCGGATACGGAACACTTGGCGTCGGAAATCCTTGAAGGTGGGAAAAACCTGGGCATATGCCCACAGTTCGTAAAGGGCGCGCTCTTCAGCAGTTAACCTTTCCGCACGGCGAACAGCGTCGACCCTAACAGCTTCCGCCTCCGAGACTAGCCCGTTCGCCCGGAGATCACGCTCTCTTAAGAAGGCACTTTGCAAAACCTCAAAGGTGGCTGTCAGTTGCCTAGCGGAAACAATAGCATCGATGGCTTGGCGGGATTGATGTAAATTGTTTTTTGCCCAATTTCGTCCCAAACCAGCCGCAGTGGCCAACCCCTGGAGCGTTTTTTTATACTCGTATTCCAGCGCGTTCGAATCCAAACGAATGCCCCACTGCTGGCTGTCCACAGACCACCGCTCGGCCGTCCGCCGACGATAAGCCCACCCGAAAAGAGAGATGACAAGGCCCCCCATCCCCAGCCATGACCCGGCCGAAACACCCGCCAAAATGATCGCGGGAGCGGCAAAAGCCGAACCAAAACCCATAAGAGCCGCCACCCCCCCCACCGCCACCAAAAACAGACTTGCCGGCCGCGACCAGGCAAGCCAGCGCCGGCGCGCCGCAAAATCTGGAGCCCTCTCCTCACTTTCACGCCGGGCAAGCTGTTGATTAATCGTTCGTTCCCGCATGGCCCAGATGGCCATTTTATCGTCGATGACTTCTTTCAAGAACACATCTTCCATATCCACGAGGGTTTGGAAAAAGGGAAGACGACCGAGGAATTTCTTAAATCGGTAATTGAGCCGAAAAACCGCTTCCGCATTCATCATGGGTTTATGCCGTTGGTGGATGTTTCCTACCCCCAGGTTAGTCCCGTGGGCCGCGTGGTTACTGATGACGATCCGGTCGGCATATTCTTTTAGTCTCCCTTTCTCCATGGAATCCAAAACACCATTTCGTCCTTCTTCGTCATTGTCGTCCAACGTAATATCCACTTGGATGCTGGGCCAAAGTTTTATAGCGCTGTCGAGGAGCGCGTACAGCCGCTCCTCCGAGGTGCCCCCAAAAGCAGTCTGCATCAGAATTATTTTTGGCCAAAGGGATTCGTGATCTTCTTTATTTTCTTTAAGTTCGACGACATCAGAGAATGAAAGAATGTTAATAATGTCCTCGTTGCTAAATTGACCCAATCTCCATTGATTTGCCTCAAAGTGGACGTTTAGAAAATCCTCAGGGCCGCGATTTTCGCCCAATCCTTGAGTTGCGGAATCAATAAAACTCACCTCTCCCTCCAGCCCATCTAACCAATCCTGAGCTTGAGTTTCTCCCATCCTACTATTGAGCGCTCTTCTTCTCTGGGGATCCTGATACATTTTAAGGAGATGAGTAATCAGCGCACTTCGGCGGGGGCCCTGAACATTGGCAAGGTAAACGATCTTTAAGAGGTTGTACCGATCATCTTGACGTAGACGGGAAATGGGCCTCTGTGTGTTGGGAATTCCCATCAGGGATGATTTGATCAGGACGAGGAACGAATCTTCCCGTTCAGCCAACCGCCGCCACGCCTCCCTTGCCCCTAATGCTAACCAACCATTAAATTGTTCACGAGTAACACCCAGAGTGGCCAATTCGGCGTCCGAAACTCCGGTGGGTCTTCCCTGTTCGTCTTCCCCAGTGCCTCTTAAAGCTTCGCTCAATAAATGTTCCGGGACAAACCGATAGATGTGGTCATTGGTCAACTCTTCTTTGTAACGGGTGGCGAGGGCGGATTTCAAAATCCAGCCAGCCCCAACGAAAGCAAAGAGCATGGCGCCTATCACCGCAAACCAACTCAAGGGCGCAAGAAACCAGAGAGCCCCCGCTACGCCAAGGAGTCCCGCTCCAAAACCAAGATCGACCAATCGGTTCGGCGATTTAAACCCCTGGAAGAACAAGATAATCTTAAACACCATTCCCACCATGAGTAAAGCAAAAGCTCCCATGCCAAAAGTGATACCACCGAAAAGGGTAATGCCGGTCGCATCAAAAACAAGGAATTCGACCTTTTCCAAGGAGACAAACTGCGAGAGAATGTTGGTAAAAGTATTTAGCCAATCCCCCAGCATCGGCACCCCAGCGAAAAGCCCTGTAGAAACTAATTGCGCGCCTTCAGCGACAGCGGCGATAATGTCGAGACGGAGGGAAAGAAAAATTGGGGCCAGAACGAAAAAAGCGATGGCGATCAACGCCAAGGTTACCTGATTTTGACGAAGGGTATTGCCTTGGCTTGAATTGGTGGGGCCGGGCCCCTGCAAACCCTTATGGGCCGCGATCGCTGGGTTGACCATGTTGTTGCGGTCAGTTTCCTCTTCCCGAGCGGCGTCTTCAAAACTCATCCGGGCGGGGTCAACATTGCTCGCCTGAGCTTGGCGAATCTCTTCCCGAACACTTTGGCCTAAATTGTCCTCCAAGAACGCTTGAAGAGTGGGGTAAACCCGAAGGGAACCTAAATTATTGCCGTTCGTCAAATCCCACACCCTGGGGAAAAAATCTTCGTCGCTCAGTCCGGCAAGGTTTTCGTTTGGATATTGGTGTTCAATGATTCCGCGGTAAGGAAGCAGAGCGCGACGGTATTCGTTGATGGGGTAGACGGTCCCAGTCATATAATCCCGCGTCGTGCGGGTTCGGTCTGCCACCATCTGGGCATAGTAGGCAATATTGTAGAGGGGCGCGGGGTGAGTTACCGCCGGCCATCCGCCGCGCCACACGTTAAAGACATGAAGAATAAAAAACACAGTGCCTATCCCAGCAACGATAGAATTCCCCAGTGACATGCCAAGCACTGATAAAAACACGCCTATGAGCGTCGGGACAAGAACACTGGATGAGTATTGCGTTGGTCCGTTATAGGAAAAACGATCTGCCTCACTAACCGGAGTGTATTCCCCTGCGGAGGCGTAGTTCTCGAGGGTTCCAGGCATCAAATAAATGCCCCCGCCCTTGCGTCGTAGAACTTCAAAATCCGGTCCCCGCACATAAAAGATTGGGTCGTGGTATTGGGGATCGTAGTTGGGGTAGTGTGTGCGGGAAAAGATCTGATAGGTGTCGGCTCTTCCTTGCAAAAATTTTAGCCAATCCTTGGAGTGGTCAATCCACTCAAAGAAGTCCACTTGGATGGATTCCACATACACGTAATCGTCTGGCAAACCCAAAGGCGGCGCCGCCCACACCCGGCTTAGATCACGGACCTGGGCGTGGAGGGAATCACGGTCAATCCGCCGCGCCACAACTTGTGTATCAAGCCATTCCCTTAAAGACTGACGCGGTTTGTCGCCGAGCTTGGAGTAAGCCGCTAACCAGGCAGTTGGAATATCTTTAAGATAGGTCGAGAATTGTAGGAATTCTTTGTTGTTTCCGATTGGTTCGTTTTTTTCGTTAATCCTGTAGGCTTTCAGAGCACCGCCATATTGGTTCTCGAGCCAATCGATCAAATTCTTTAGTTCTTGTTTTTTCCCCTCAGCGCCAAGCATCGCGTAAGCACCAACCCAGGCATTCGGCCCATTTGGAACCGGTCGACCAGGGAAGGCCCGCCCATAGGCCAAAAGAACTTGCTCGCTCCACCCTTCGGAATCTTTAATGGATGGAATTCCCTGCGCCTCCGATCCAAACCGGAACAAAACCTCCCTTTTCCAATCGTCTCTTAGCTCTGGGGAGAGATCCACCCAAAGGAGGGCCATCCGTTCCTGGGCTTTATCGATACTCCCCAAAAATGTCCCAACCATCTTTTCCTGGCGTTCGGCACGAGGGGGCAACCGCGTGAACCGAATCCCCAATTGTTTTTGAAACCTATTAAATGCAATTGTCGGGAAGGACGGTTTCGGTTGTTTTGGATCAACCTTTTCCTCTTTCCAGTCGGTCCATCCCCAGAGCGCCAATTGGGGGAAATGGGATTGTATCCAGCTTCCCAAAATTCGCGCCCCGATCCAATCGGTCTCAGGGGTGGGACTCCGCCACTTGAATTTCGAGGACAAGGTTCCCCCCACCAGTATACCAGACCAATCCCAACCGCTGAACGCGCCCGATGAAACACCATACACCGCGAGTAGGATCACCCCGCCCAACCCAACAATTTTCCAGGACAAGAAATTGCCCAGCAAACCATTCAGGAAGAAAACCGCTCCGACCCCCCACAGAAGAGAGGTAAAACCACCCCAACTACCAAAAGTGGCCACAGCATAAGCCTGGGCCAAGAAAATAATAATTCCAGCTCCCATGGAAAGAAAATTCGATAGCCGCCAGGAAGCAATGGTTACGCGCGGACCTGCCGTACTCTTCATAAAGAACCGCCCCTGTTCCAAAGCCTGGTGCCCCTTACGGAAATCTCCCGCAAGGTCGCCTCCTACGGTCGCCAAATTCTTTGACAAATCCGTGAGGAGGGGAGCCATGTCTATCCCCGTATTATCTTGATACGACTGGGTTCGGCTGGAAGTTTCAGTCATGGAAACTGTTGGTTCAGTTCCAGTCTCCTTTATGGCCGCGGTAGGAGGAGACTCCACAGGAGGGGGTCTTTGCTGACCCTGCCAGAAGTCCGCGCCCTTCTTCCGGAAATGCCGTTTGAAAAAAGCTCCGAGCCCCAGGGCAGCCAAAATCACTAAAAGTATCTTTTCCGCGTCTCCGAAAGCTTCTTCAGCTCGGCTCGCTCTGACTTCGTCTTTCGTCCTGTGGAGTTCCGCCATTTCCTGGCCCACTGTTGCGTGATCTCCGTTGGCCAATCGGGCAAGAACTTCCACCATAATTTCAGGCGTCAGGACGCCCTGATTTTTCACCATTTGGTTCGTCAACAGCATGGCAGACCCCATGAAATTGGCGAAGGAAAGATGGTCCCCTTGCCAACGCGAAAGAAATTTCGTGAATGCGGGGGTGTTGAGGGCTTGAAGGAAATAGTCAAAGGAAGGGGTTTTCGCCCGATCAATGGCCGCGGACCGAGAGACCAGAGTTTCAGGTGGCCCCACTGGGCTAGATTTTAGCCGCTCTTCTTTCCGTGCGATGGGGACAGGCGTGACCAGATCATTTGTCGTCCAATAAAGGAGGACCCCAAGCACCTCCGATGAGAAAATCAATGGTGCCCGACCCCGCTGGGGATAGTGGGTTAAAAACAATTCACGCAATTGAACAGCATTCCTCCCCGCCAATTGCGTTATTTCCACCAACGTTTCCCCCTCCAGCCTCCGTTCACGAACAGTCGGTTTTCCATTTTCGTCCGCCCCTACGAACGGGATGGTATTCAGGTGATATAAAATTTGCATCATCTGGGGTGCGTCTTGGTAATTCATGCTTCCCGACAAGGTGATAATCAGTTTTTCCATCGCGTCTAGAACAGCCCGGTTTGACTCCACCGAACCGGTAAAGGTGAACCGAGCCACGAGATCGTCCAGAGAACCGGCCTTTTCATCACGGATCAAAGAAACAGCCTCCCGCACGTCGTTGTCGTTGTCGTTGTCGTTGATCTTGTCCGCCATTCCGATTGACCGCGCCAAAACCGACGGGACCAAATCGACTGCGCTCATCATGAGGAATTCATCCACGCGCCGTTCGGCCTCATCCCGTTGGAGGGGGAGAAGCGTAGGAGGAATCGAATCCGTTGGCCTTAACCCATGACGCTCACGGAAATCAGCCTCCTGGGCGGCTTGCACGCGCTCCACCAGGAGGATCCCATAAGATGTTTTGGCTGAGGCCGCGATCTTTTGTGCCAGAACCATTTCCACCGATCCTGCCTCATACGTCAGTCCGAGATGCTCCCTTTGATACAACAGAGGTTCAGATAAAACGGTCGGCACATCCCAATCCAACCGTTCTGCCGCGGTCGCGGTCATATTGGGCCGGAGAGCCTGGGTCAGAAGAATCGACGAATCTACCGCGAAACCCCGAGCGGCTTCAGGGAAAATATACGCTCGGACTTCCACCGGTCGTTCCGAGTCCAACGCTGACCCTGTCTGGTCGAGGAAGTAATACCGTTGCGAATAAGTCCCTGCGGGAGCAGGGATATCGTATTTCCCTTTTCGCTCAATCTGGGAGGTCGGTTCATAGGTGTAAAAACCCACTCGGTTCTCTGCCCCCGTTAAGCGCGTCAACGCGTCGGGAGCGTCTGCCCGAAATCCTTCTCCAGGGTTTACAACGATGCTCGGAGCCCGTGCCCCCAAGGGAGTGATGGTCCAGGTCCCATCCACCTGCTGGGTGTAAGTGTTTTTATATTTATCCTGGTAGAACACCCTCACCAAGTTATCCCCACGAGCTTTTGCACCAATGTGAACCTCCACCGCCGTGAGCCCATTGGCTTGACGCACCCCTCGAACAAGAGTCCGCGCGGCGTGGGCGGGATCGTCCAAATAGGCCATCGAGCCGGGCGCGCCAAAATCAAAACCAGGAGGAATTGAGATGACCCGCTGGTCGCTTTCGTTGGCGGGATCGAACGGGTCGCCTATAGATCGAATAACTGTTTTTCCATCCGGCATGGGCGTGTAGGTGGTGCCGTCCGGAAACAGATAGCTCAGATAGGATCCTGGGGCCATGGTTGGCGTCGTCCCGGTCTTTGGCGTTACCTTGACATCCGGTTCCTTTGCGTCCGACCCGGTGGGCTTGCTTTCTGCGACCGCCGGTTTCGCTTTCGGATCTTTTGAGACTTCGCTGGCGGCTTTCAAATCGGCTCTGAGCTTGTCGGCGTTGGCGGTTGTATGTTCATCAATCTTTTGGCCCACCCGTGCGCCCCAGTTCCAGGCGAATGCACCGAACCCGCCCTCGTTTGTTCGCACGTCACGCATATAATCTGCTGGGGTCGTCTTCGTTCCGTCGGTGGCGTATTCACCCAGTTCAAAGGGCTTGTTGTCACGGGGAACGGATTTCATGTAATCCTTCAAGGAACCCATCCAATCATAGTGATGCCAAGAGTAAAAATCCAAGTGGGGCCGAACAGCAGGATCCGTGGCCGTCGCGTGATGCTTAACGGAAGTGCCGACCGTTACAAGCACGTGCCCGGCCACGGGTTTACCATCTTTGTCTTTGAGTTTACTGTCTTTGATGGCTTTGGCCATGGAGGCAACGAACCCTTGGTAATCCTGGCTGTTGACTGCCCGCCGACCGCCCTCCATTTTGTCTCCATACCCGCCGGGAACGCCTTTGTCTAAAATCCACTCGGGCTCGTTAATCAAGTCGATGGTCAGAAGGGCCGGGTGCCGCCCAAATTCTTTTAGGAATGGGGTGAGAAAGTTGGTTCGAAAGTTTTCGGTCGATTTCTGGGACATGTCAAATTTCCCGCGCGCCACCGCAAGGAAATCGAATAAAACGAACTCCACATGAATCCCCTGTTTCGCCGCGGCGTCGAGGAAAACTTGAATGTCGCCCTTGAATTGATTGAAGTTGGAATAGTCGCCGTTCAGATGGCGGCCATCGTCCAAGAGCGGGATCCGAACCGCGTTGACGCCGCTCGCTTTCATGGCCGCCAGTTCGCCTTCCATCCAACCTTTGTTGCGGGCAAAACCATTGGTGGAATCGCCAAAGTTCGAACCGTATTGGATCCCACGCCAGTTCACCCCGTTCAAATGGACCGGTTTGTTGTCCTTATCAAGCAGACCCTTGGGAGTCGCGCGGACATCTTCATTATCGGCGGCACCAGCGTCTGAAATGTAGAAACCAAAAACCTTTTGGAGCCATTTCTTCCAGGTGGGAAGCTTTTCCCCCGCGGGTTTTTCCACGGGCTGTTCACTCTTCTTGACCTCCGCGGCTTTCGCAGGCTGATCCTGTTTGGCCAAGTTCGCAAGGTCTTGTGGGGGGGTCGGAACGCTGGTCGCGCTGGGAATGGGAGATCCCTTAGGGTCTGTGGTGACCTTGGGAACCGCCCCATTTGGTAGCGATGTCCCGTAAGCAAAGCTTTGCCGCAGAGTGCCGGGGTTTTCCACTTTCAGATCTGTCGCCTTGACGCCCTCGCGGACCTCAACCGAAAGTGCCCCACCCCGGTGGGACACAAAGGCCAAACCGGGGATGCCACCGTCGCGCATAGGCAAAACGTATACGTCTTCACCGCGATAGGCCAAACGGGCATAGGGATCGTTGGCGGGGAGTGTGAGCGCAACATTCTTCCCTTGCCGTTGAAACCCCGCTTCCCCCGGCCGAAGTTCAGAGGCGTCGCGATCTCCAAAACGGGTGTAAGACGCGGAGACGGCCGGCAGACCCGGCACATCCGGGCGAGCGGGGTCTCGGCGAAGGACGGTGCCATTCGTGACCGATCCCAAAGACGAAAAATTGTCCGTCAGGATCTCATACGACTTGAACGGTTTCCCCTGAGAGTCCACCCCATCAATAATGACCAGACTGCCACCGTAGGCCAGCGCGGCCCGACCGCCGTCCGGCAAGCTCACGACCGACCCGCGCGAAAGAGGTTCCCGAGCAGAGACCCGGGTGCGGGTATTGTTTCGGTGATCCACGGATGAAACGGGCTCCTGCCGCTCCGTAAACGCTCCCTCCCAAATGAGCCGACCGTCAAGGCTAGTGGCTTTTCGGATAGACTTCTTACCGGAGGCATCTGTCACCAAGGATTCCCGAGTCAGGCGACCCGCCGACCCCTGATTTTTCAACCGAACTCCTTGGCCGTCCCGAATCACTTCGTCTTGAATGCGTTTGCCGCCGGGGGTAACCACATCGATCACGACATTCCCGGAACGACCCTGGGTCACGCTTTGAACCGTCCAGCCATTGTCCCGGTCCCATCCCACCGTGGCGTCGGGGAGGATGTAGGAGTTGTAAGGATTCGAGCGCAAGGTTGCTTCGGAGAATACGCTCACGGAAGGGGGCACAGTTCTCTGGATATCCCCGGCGGCGTAGGGGCGCAGGTCGGTAAAAGCGGTGGTTCGGCGGGCGGGGTCGGTCGTATCGATCGTGTAGCGGGCTTCAATCACTCGGCCAGAAGGTTTTCCGTTGCTAAATTAATTTCAACGTAGTGAGTGGGCTGTCCTGCCAAAGGATGGTTAGCGGCGCGGGAGGTATCGAAACGCTGTTCAAAGGTAAATCCGGGCCGGCTCATGGATCCTGGAAGAAGGCCAGGGAAAGGAATTTTCACTTGGTCCGTGGCCTTGGCGGGCGGCGGAAGGGCTAATTCATTGAGTGCCCCGGAACTGTCGTAATTCACCTGTAGAAAATCCGTTGGAATTTGGCCGAGGATGATTATCAAATTATTAAAACGAGCGAGGGCCAGTTCAAAATCGGCCCGAGTTTTGCTGTAATTTTCTAACGCCTTATTGTAGTTGTCGATAGCTTCCTGGACAGGTCCGAACCCGGCCAACTGAACAGCGTGGCCGGTTTCCGCCACGCCGTAACGTTCGTAGGCGGCAAGCTTATCCCCAAGAACTTTTCGGGCGCTCTGAAGCGATTCATATTGGGCTTGGAGAGCCTCGCCTCCATCCGAAATCCGTTTCCGCAAATCGTCCAGCTCGTTTTTAATTTGCCGGATCTGATCATCCTCCCGCAAGGCGGCGGCGCGGGAGTCCGCTTCAAAAGCCTCTGATTTTAACGCCCCCTCCACGGACGGAGTGGCGTTCATATAAATCCGCACAACCGGCGCTATTTTTTCCGACCCGCCAGTGGCGGGCAGAACTTCCTCGATGTTAAACGAAACGTCGGGCATAAACCGAGACAGCGCATTGGCTTTTGCCAGTTCCGCGGCGGTCTGCCCTTCGGCGCCAGCGGCAAGAGCCGCAGGATGTGATTCGGCTGACGCCGATCCCTCGTGGCCCACCCACTGCACCGTCGGCGGACGGCCCGAGAGAGAGCGGACTGAAGCCGCATCGGCTTCCGCCGGACTCCGACCCAAGGCCCGGGCCAACGCCAAGCGCGCTTCTTCTGTTTTCTTGCCAAGATCCTCATGGAACTGGGCGGCGGCGGTGGCAAGATTTTTAGAGGCCCCCAAATCCGCGTAATTGCCGGGGAACACCGATTCCACCTGAGGCCGAACAACATTCAACCAGTAGAGCCGCGCCACACGTTCGTTGCGCTTCGCGAGCGCTTCAAAATCTCCCGCAATTTCATACAAACGGCTTTTGGCAACAAAATCGCTCTGCGCCGCCGCCAAGGCCGCCGCCACTTTTTTCTCCCCGGCGCCCCCGAAGGCTTTCACGACCATTCCGGAAACGGCCGCCGCCCCCGGAACCGGAACGCCGAACACCGTCCCCGGAGCGGCGGATACCATGGCGGGAGAGGTTCTCCTTATGTAGGAAAGAGACGCCTTGAACGGATGTACCTGTTGGGCGGTTTTAGCTTCGACGGTAGCGGGTGTCACCAGCGTCCCTTCTTCAAGACCAGGAAGGTCTTGGGCCTCCAGAGCGGCTGTGCCTGGATTCAGGCCAAGCCCATGGACTCGGTTGAGGGCACGTCGGTAATCCCCCAGAGCTTCCCTCACGGGCTTCCCGGTCCACCAACACCATTTTTTGACGAACCACAACGGGAGAAGAAGCTCGCCCCTGACGCGCCCGTTCCTGCACCGCGCTCAAATCGTCCACCGCTTTTTTCAGCCGCCCCTCGGCCTCTTTGACCCGTTTTTCAGCCGATTCCAAAGTCCTCGCCGCGCTATCGAATTCTGCTTTCTTATCCCCCTGCTCAAGAACTCTGGCGTCCTGGGCCACAGCCCGTTGCCCCGTCGCCAAAGCCGTTTCAGCGGCAATTCGGTCGCCCAAAGGGTCCACAAACAAGCGGGTGTCCCCAGCCATCGCGCGGAACGGCCATGTGAGAGGACTTAAAATCATGGCCGGAATATTCGCCAACCGGTCTGTCCAAATCATCGGCACAAATCCTCCCGAAGGAATGACCGCAAACCCAATTTTAGGGTCCCAATACTGGTCCATGTTGGTCGCCATGGTCAACCCCAGCTCTTCAATTTGTTCCTTCATCACCGCGGCCATGGCCTTATCCGCTTTCGGATCGTAGTAATCCCTGGCGACCTCTACGGCATGGGTCGGATCGTGCGCTTCTTCCCCAAGGAGTCCTTGGAACATGGCCCCCGCCTGGGCCGGGCCAACCCCCACCGCCGCCTGCAGGTTTCGCCAGGCCGCCAACTCATTCGATTGCGCATCAAAAAGCCGGGCGTGCCCAGCCTCGGATTGGGCATTCAGGTAGAAATAATCGGGATGGGAAGAATCCGTCGGACGCAGAGCTGTCTGTAGATCTTCGGCACGGTGAGCCAGCCTCCGGGATTCCTGGGCATCGCGGAGGCCAAGATACGAGCTTGTCACTTCGCTCACAACTTGGTTGCGCGCCGCTAAAACCAAAACGTGTGCGCGCGACATGGCCACTTTCGCCCGCTCCGCCTTTGTCTCCGCGTTTGAATCTGAGAGCAGAACAGAAACAGAAAGAGAAACGGGGCTCCCCCCCTTGTAAAAGGTTCCGCTGATTTTAAAATTTGGATCCATTCGTCCCATCAACGCGTCCCACCCACCATCGACCGCGGCCTGCTCAATATCCTTTTCCATAAAACCCAAACGTTGTTTGAGGGCAGTGTCGATAAGACCTTGGATGTTAAGTCGTGCGGTATCGTCCGACCCGAGGGGCGCGCTCACAGCGGTTTGATTTGCGGGATCGTCCGTTCTCCCTGCAAACCGATATTGGGCCCGAGCTTGAACTTCTGCCGTCTGAACCGCCAAAACCCGAATAAGCGCCTCTTCCCGGAGACGAAAAGCTCTGACCAGCGCGCCAGCCTCGCCTTCCGCCCCGCCACTGTCGGTATAGTTGGCCATCTGGTCTTTGAGAAATGCTTCGGCCGCGGCCAAAGCTTTCCGGGCCTCCTTGGCGTTCTCGCGGGCTATTTCTATCTGTTGGACCGCGTGGTCCCGGGCGAGGGAGGCTTCGACCCGCAATTGATCGTTCGCCGCTTTCAGGTTAAAAAGTTCAATGGCTTTTTCAATCCGTTCGGCAAACTCTTTTTTGATATCCCCCTTGTTCAACGCTTTCAAATCGATCGAAAGCCCCAACTGAGGCAGGGGTTCTTTTCCCGCCTCCTTGAACCATGAGGCACTCGCTTCAATTCCCATGGTTTCCTTGAAAAATTTCGCCACCTGGTCGGCGCCCTCGGTTCCCAGCTCCTGGGCCAGGGCCTGAATCTTGGCGGTATTGGCTTTGAGGCGGGCCTCATAGACATCAAGATTTTGGCCCGCGATACCCGTAAATAAAGCGCCCCTTACCCGCAAATCATCCTTCGCTTGAAGGCCCAGAAGGTTCTTCGCCACGCGCCCAGCCTCTCTCTCTGCCTTCGCCAAAAGTTGGACCTCGTCCCGGGCGACTTTAATAGCTTGATTGAAATTGGCCCCTGCGTCAGGAGTCCCCTTTTGGCGAACCGCCTCCATCGCTCGCAAAGAATCCCGTTTGATTTTAAGGGTTTCCGAAAGAGCCCGGTATGATAGCAAGGCTTCCCCTGCGCGGCGCGTTTGATCGCGAACCATCAGTTCCATATCTGCTTCCGTGAAATTGGCCCACCGTTCGGCCTCGGCTGCCCGCCAGATGGAATCGCTGCGAACGCGCGATGCCACCTCCACAGACGCGCCCGACCCCTCAGGCCCAACATAGCCCTCCACGCCAACCCCCGGTGCCGCTTGAACGATTGGATTTTCGGCCAATTGACGCAGGCGGGCCGCCTCAAGTTTCGCGTCGGCATGTTGAGCAAGCAAAGATTCGCGAATAAGTTGGGAAACGTCTTCCAAACTTTTGATGGGAACCCCTCGTGCGGGACCGGATTCCCCCTTAGAGATGTCAGGAGTCTCGGCCTGAGAAGTGGCGGGAGCGGCCACAGGCGCGACTGCAGAAGTGGGTGTTCGAACAGCGGGCGCTTGATAGCTGACAGACACAGGGCCGACAAAACCCGGAAGTTCAAGAACCTGTCCCGCTTTAATGAAATGGGCTGAGGTTAATTTGTTGATATCGACGACAGCGGCGATAAACTCTGCCGCGGAGGAAATCCCAGGGAAAACCGTCCCAGCAGACTTCAATTTCTGGTATAGCCCGCCCAACGTCATCCCTTTTTCAACAGTGACCTTAACAGTCCCGACCGATTCTTTTGCAGGTCCAGATCCTTCCATCAAATGAGTGGCGGAATCTTGCACAGCTTTAGCCACGATTTCGTTCAATGTTTGGAGACCACCGGTAAAGAAATTTCCAGCCTGCTGTTGCTCTGCCACGGTTGGAGTCGGGGCGGATGTAAACGCGGCGGCCGCAGGGGCCATACCGCCGAACTGAAAAACGAGGGCCAACAATAAGGCCGGCAAACGTTTAACAGTCATTCCTTTGAATATATTGAAGGGATTATGGTCCTCTATCCACATTTCCCAAGCGATACGCCTATCACTCGGACGATCCGGGTGCTTGTTAGACTCCCTTGCCACCAGAGGGATCAGTAACAGAGACAGACCAACGATTAAGAGAACAACAAATCCTGTCCCGTCGAGGGAAATCAAAAAGGTATCGGTTTCCACCGCATGAAGAAGTGCGGTAAAGAATGTCCCCACCGCCGCGAGCGCGGACTGCTTGTTGTACTTGGCAAAAAATGAGGTGATTTTGCGTGAGAAGGACAGTGTGTATGGCGCGAAGTTGACGACGCCTTGCCCTATTTTTATCGCCGAACCGGCGTTGGGGGAACGGGTTTCGGTTTGCCAGGCAAACAGTTGGCGGCCATCTTCGAGCGTGACCACGTAACCTGATTCTCCTTTCCATTTCACGGCTTCAAACCGAATGCCGGGAATGGCCTTTTCAGTCCGTCAAGCCACTCAATCAGGGTTTTGGAAGGGAGGTTCGAAGCCGCGACCATGGCGGCTGGAAGTTCGGATTGCACTTCATTTGCGCGGTTACTCCCCCCCAGAAGACCGTTTACAGCGCCACCCAGGCCTTCCACCAAGTTCAGTTTTTCGCCGGCGAAGAGACGGTCGAGGGGGGTTTTTTGTTGGCGGAAAACGTCCAGGGAATCTTGGCCGTTAACCACCTCAAACCTTGGCGTCAGGGTGACATAGGCGGCGCCCCGTTGCTTGATGAGGGCCGTAACACCGTCGGTGTGGAACCCGCCGGCGACTAAGACGGCCACGGCGGGGTCTTTGCCGTCACTGGATCCTTTGCCCATCCGGGCGAAAAGGTTGTCCACCAAAACCTTGTCCCGGGCGACGCCGGCTCGATAAAATTCTTCAAAGACGGGAATCATCGCCGCGAAATCGTTCGCAACAGCCGGTGGGCCCGTTTCCAATTTGGATAAACGGGTGGGTAGATTGCGCAGACCGGCGGCGTTTTTGCTGTATTCCGCCCATTCGTTGGGAGTCATGGCGTGGCGGAGCAATTTGTCGGCCATCACCAGGTCGCGGGAAACGGCATAGACTTCACCGACACGGGGGGAAGCGGATTTCAGGAGCCGGGCCACATAGGCTTTTTCTTGTCCGTCAATTTCGTCCAGCAACCCGCCGCGATCGATCCCCTCGACATGCTTTACGTATTCTAAATATTTAAAAAATTCCTGGGATCCCTTGAGCGACATCCCGGCTTTCCCGGCCAAGGCCACTACTTCTTCGTGAAACGCCCCAAACCCCATTTGACCTGCCCGAAACGCCACTGCCCGTTCCGTGAGCGCCACCAAATCTTGGGGAGACAGACGCGCCGCCAAAGCTTCCACCAACACTTTCCGTTCCCGTTCGGCTTGGGGAAAATCCAGTTTCTCTTCCGTGTCCAACGCTTTTAAGAACCGGGCCACTTGTGGAAATGCCCCCCGCTCCGCCCCCTGGGCAATGTGACGAACATAAACGCCGAGAGACGAACGCTCGGCATGATAACTCTCGTATTCCTTATCCCAAGCTTTGAGCGCGTCGGTGTATTCTTTGTCTTTCAGGGCACGGGTGCGGGTTCCCAAATCGGCGAGGGTCGTACGGAGCGCGGACTCTAATGGGACGGCATCGACCACAGCCTTGACGTGGCGATTGTAGAGCGCGCGGTCCTCAACGCCCCACAAATCTAACCCTGAGCGGGAGGTGAGGGCGGCATACTCGGCCCCGGTGAGAAGATCTTTTTTGAGGAACGCTTCGGCCCCTTCCTTCAGTATTCCTTTGTCAGGGAAAGTTCGAAGGGCATCGATGACGAAGGGACCTTCCGCCCCTTCCAGACCCACCAACAGCCGGGGGCTTTCATTTTTTTCGCTTGAGCCAGCCTCTCCGAGAGCAACGAGGCCGGCCGCAATATTTTTTTGGGCTTCGAGGTTCGCGTGCACGTCTTGGATATGAACGACCAGTCGCCGGGGATGAACCGAGGGGAAATAACTGTCTCGAACAGAAACGCTCGCGTAGGGAAGGGAACGAAGGACCGGCAACTGAAACACAGGATCGCGCGTGGGTGTCGTTCCCGAAAGGGACGGCTCAACGCGGATCGGACGAGCACTGCCGAAAGCCGAACCTAAGGTATTTGCGGAGGCAAGAAGGAGCGGCGAAGAACTATCGCCTTGCCGCGTTCGGGTGAATTGGTCCCGGGCTTTCCGACGATCTCCCCAAAAAGACGCTTCCGCCCAAGGTTGGCCAACAGTGGTCCCCAAAAAAACGATCGCCACAAATCCCGCGATCGTTCTTTTAAACGGAAACATACCCGCCACCCGATTGGACACGGTTTCCTCCTTAGGCCCTGCTAAAAAAAGTCTTTCTCTGCCCCAGAGATGGAGCACACGGACCGCCCCTTCACTCTTTTTCCGTCCATGAAGATGCCCGATAAACCGGACGACGACACATAGCAGAGAATTTGGGAGCAGCAAATTTCTAACAAATTAACCTGCACCTGACTAGATCATAGAACAGAGACCCAGAAGAAACGCGAAAGAACTTGTAACATTTTTGTAAATTTTTTTTAGGCTACCCCCCCCCCCCTCCTTATAGACGCATGCAACAGATCAGCCAATTCAAAATGACACGGGCAGGCCGTTCCCACACGGCACTTCCGCTAGCGCGGTCGGATGCCCGTGCTACAAAATCTCTATTTCACCGAATTGGTGAAGACACTTAGACGGAAGATGCTCCTTATCGGAAGATTTGGGACAGGGAAGTTCAGGCTAATTGAGGATTTTATCTTTGGCAGAGGGAATGCCGGCTACCGACCGAAACGAACGTTGAAGGTGAGGCGTTGGGTCGCGGCCTGGTTGTCCACCATATCCAGCGGGAGGACGTAAACGTAATCAAAGCCCAAATCCAAGGAGGGCCGCGCCGCGACGTAGCGCCAACCCAATCCGGCGGTGAACTCGTCCCGGTTCACACCCAAACGGAAAGCGGCCTGATCGTTAAAGAAAATATTTTCCCAGCCCGCGCACAGGTTCGTCTCATTGCGCACCAAAACGAGATCAATCGCGACTGTCGTGTTTTCTAAAAACCAGAAATGTCCGGCATAGGCCCCCGAAAACCGCGTTTCGAGAGGAACGCGATCGCTTTCCTTCAATCCGAAATCCGGTTCAGTCACGTTCTTAAAACTGAGCCCCGTGGAGATTGACCCTTTCCGCACAAGCGCCCCCACGTCGCCGGTCACCGCGTCTGTCTTCTGCCCGCCCGAAAACACCGGATCGTTTGAGGTCGACTCGTCGAGCGTAAACCGCGTGCGCAAATATTTTAGCGTCGCTCCCAACGTCGTCTCTGACCCTTTGATAAACGGAAATTCCATTTTTAAATTTTTGGCGTAGCCCAAGGAGAGGGTATCTTCCCCATAAATATTTTTGCGTTCACACTGTTCCAGCTCAGCCCCCAGACCCCGGAACGCAGTGTCGGGTGCGCGTAGTTCAGACTGTCGGTCATCACATCCACGTTGTTGATCCCGGTGAAGAGATCGGCGTGGGTTCCCAGCACTTGCTTCATGGGCACCCGCGCCAACGCGGCGGGGTTCCAAAAAAGACCGTCGGCGGTGTCGGCCACCGCCCCATAGGCGTCACCCATGGCCACCCCGCGGGCCCCCCGGGCATCTTCTTCAAAGGCCCCCCACAGGCCTCCCCCCGACACGACCAACACACCCAACACCCCCATTCCCTTCATAAAGATTGTAAAGATGCCGCTCTCTCGTTTCATTGGGCCTCCGTGGTTACGGCCAGCGTTATGGTCTGAACAAGAGTATCGTTCAAGTCCGCGATCTGCGGGGCTCGGAACTCCAGCCAAAGGGACCGAAAATCTCCGGCCGCCACATTGTCCCCCCGCTCATCCCCCGCGAACCGAACCGCATCGCTCGTGGCGGGAGTTGGCAGAATGGCGTGATCCGCCGGACTAAATGAAGAGGGAAGCGCAGAGTTGAACCGACCATTTAAATTAAAGTTTTTTGTGTCGGGGGCGGAAGAAACGGGAATCCAACCGGCGGGAACAGAGACAGAGCAAGCGAGCTTATACCGGGAAGTCACGTTTCCGGAATTTTCAATCAGAAGGGGCGTCCCTCCCACCGAAGATCCTTGAGGGGACACTTCGCCCAAATTGTAGTCGCTGGGTCCCACGGAAACCCCCATCACCACCCCTTCCCCAATCGCGCGCACGTTGTCCACATAGAAAATAGTCGAACCGCTGGCACTGCCCGCTCCCGTTAACATAACGCCAATTCGGCGGACGTCGTTTAAATTTTCGACCGGAATGCCCGGGGAGGAAACGGAACCGATGTAGCGGTTGGCCGAAGCAAAGTCAAGGCTGACTTCGCGCCATTGTCCCGGGACAAGATTGCGGAAAGTGTTGCTCTGATACCAACGGTAACTGGAACTGGATTGGATGATAAAAGCCACCGTGGCCGGCGCGCTGCCGGGGATTGACGCACCCGCGGGGATCATCACAGACGCCTTGATCCCCTTGTATCCGCTCAGGTCTTTCGGAAGAGCGGGTTCCACGTAACCAAAATCTTTAATGATTCCCCCGACCTTTTTGTTGAGATCCAAAGCGTAACGCAAAGCGTTGGACCCCCCTTGATTTTCTGTCCCAGGCGGGCCAAAATTGTCAGCGAAATCTGTCGTGGTGTCCGCCACCCAACCGCTGACACCGGTTTCGAAATTATAAAAGGACCGGGTGGCTTCGCCCCCGTACTTCGAGACCAAAAGGTCCAGTGCCGATTTGTTCTGCGGGGCGTACCCAGTATCGGAATAGCCATCGACGTTGGGATTGGGATCCCAGGACCACCAAAAAAGACCGTTGATCCACGTTCGGTTATTCAATGCGGCAAAAGCCGCCTCGTAGCAAAGTTTCTGTTCCTGGGGATCGAAAGTGCCGGAAACACCGTAGGGCGTCACATTCGTGCCGTTGGCGCTCTGATAGCCAATTTCTGTGACAAGGATATCTTTTCCTATGACCGCCCGAAAATCCGAGAGTGTCTGGAGCATATTGAAATCATCTTTACTTTTGCCCCACGCGGCTTTAATCTGATCCAGGGAGGGGTTGGAGACAGCCGTTAAGGGGAAATAGAGATTGACGCCGATGAAGTCAAGCTGGTCCCAAAAACCCACCGCCGCAAACTCATCGTTGGGCAGGTTCGCATTGGCCGAATAGGTTAAACCCCCCGTCCCCGAAAACCGGCTTTTCACGCCCGTGATCACTGTGGTCCACTCCGCCGTCCGACCTTGAGTCATGGTTTTAAGTTCTGTCCCGACACAAAACATCTCGACCCCATTGGTTTGGGCCAGGGTCGCGTACCCGTTAATAAATGCTTGGTAAGACGTAAACCAGGTGGCCGGATTCGATGGGGTAATCGACCCACGCCAAAGCCCTCCCGTAACGTCCACGTGGGGCTTCAACATCACCTTCATGCCTCGAGAGTGAATGTCCTGGATGGCCGCAACGACGGCCGCGTCACTGGCCGTCTTGGCGATGTCCCGAGCGATCGTGTTGGCGGTGCCGTTGGCCATATACTGGGTGACCACAACCGCCACGTAGTTTGCGCCCGTTCCCCGCAAATCATCCAAAGAACTGTCGGAATCCAACCCAAGCCATTGGCTCACTTCCCAGGAAGCGTATGTCATGCCCTTTTTCGGAAAAGAAAGGGCCGTCGGCCCGGAAGCAACGGCGCTCCCCTCGTTTGAGGCCGGGCTTTCGTTGCCACTCTTGTCCACAGCGGTCACGTTGTAATAACAGGAAAGGCCGTCCACAACAGAAATGTCCGCTACGGTCGTTTCACCGGCCGGGACAACAGTCACCAGTTTTTTGGTGGCGAGAGACCCGGAGACATTGGCACGATAAACATTGTAATGGCCCAAATCGCTGGCCCCCGACGCGGACCAACTCAAAGAGACTCGGTTTCCAGATCCCGCGTCTGACGCGGTCAGCCCCGTCGGCGCGGCGGGGGCAGTTAAGTCGTCCCCCAACCCCGATTGGACGCTATCGACGGTCAAAACCGCCGTTCCCTTATCAAAATCTCCCCCATAAACGTGGACACCAATTTCTCGAACGTCGTTCGTGTTGGCAACGCCCTTGGCGGCAAAGTTAATGGTGAGTTTGTACCATTGGTTTCGCCGAAGGGACACCGCGTCTGCCTCCTTGAAAGCCCAGGTCGCCCCCGTTTTAACATAGACAGTCCCATAAAGGGGGTAAGCGGGGTTCCCGTTCCCTGTGCCCTGGCCAACGAAAACATAAAGGGTCACCCCGGCAGAAGCGCTTAGGTTCAATCCCCCCGGCTGAACATATACAGCATCATTTAGTATATTGCCAAGCGCTTTGTCGGTAAAATCCATGGGGACAGAAAGTCCTTTCACCCCTCCATGAACAGGGGACGCCGCAGTGGAAGGGGCACCGAAATTCCCGTTGTAATATACGCTGGTGTCGTTCGTCCACCCTTGGGTTCCAGACTCGAAATCATAGAGGACCGCCGCTCTCGCCGAGATCCCGGTCAGCGCAAACCAGATAAAGGCGGCTGTTCGACGATTCATTTGGCCACCGCAACCACGCCGCTCACCCACGTGCTGTCGATCTCTGAGACATACTGGTACACATACAATCCGTTGTCCACCGTTCGCCCAGAGGAGTCACGACCGTCCCATTGCGCTTCCCGCAAGGTCCGAACCAATCGACCGCCTTCATTGAAAATCTTGATCTCAAAGTCCCCGGTGAGCCCGCTGAACAAAAGCAGGTCGTTGATCCCATCCCCGTTCGGAGTGAAGATTCTTTCTTCCGGGGCAAACACTTTGGCCGACAAATCAGACACTTGGAACAACGCGTAAAGACCCAACCGCGGCACCAGCGCAGTGACGGTATCCAAAACCGTGTTAACGGTGCCCCCCACCAGCCGCCAGGTCCGCCCATCCCAATAAAAGAGCCGCAACTGAGTTTCGTCAATGTCAGTGCCGTCAACGATCCCCGGAGTAGAATCAATGTCGGTGTATAGAAGCGAAATCCGGATCGGTTGAGACAAAGAGGGGGGCCCGCCGCCGAACTGGTAAGCGATCGCCGCCCGGCCCACCGCCCGGCCATCCCCCGGGGGAACCACGGCTGGATTGTTTTTGTTTTTCTGGGCGATCGTAAAAGTGTATGTCTCCGGGAGAACACCCGAATTGACCTGAATGGAGGTGTTGCCGTCATCTGGTGCCCCGTCAGGCAGGTTCAATAGGCCCCCCGCGGGGCCAAGGTCCCCTGAAAAGGGTCCCGCGGCCACGAAACCGCCGGCCAATTCCGAGGAAAACGGCGCGGCGGGAGTTCCCGCGTAGGAAGGATTGTTCGAAAGGTCAAAGGCCTCAATGTAATATTCGACCCCGCTCCCCACGAGAACATTGCCGGGGATTACGGCCTTGCCCGAATAGCTCGGCCGACCCGCCGGAAGGGGCTGAAACGCGTTGCTGCCCGCGGCCGTCACGTAGTCTGTCCGACCTTTTTGTCGGTAGTGAAGAAGGACTCTCGAAATCCCATTGCCGGAAGGCGCTGTGATGCTGACGGGCACAGCAAGAAAGTCTCCAAAATAGACGATGGGTTGAGGTGTGTGGGTGATGGTGAGACCGGCAGAGGCCAGGAGCGTTACCCTTAGCCTCGCCGACCCAAAGTTAGCGGCCTCAACAAACGAAATACAAACAGCAAAGACCACCCCCAGCCATGAAAGAAATCGAACGGTTCGCATCAGGGAGCCCCCTTAAGGAAAATGCGTGTATAGGTTTCCACCTCTCCCGGAGTATCCTCGGTGACAATCCTCAAAACGACATAATAGTTCCCCGGCGATGTCAACACGTCTTTCGGCACCGTCAACGTCCCTTGAATGGTTTTTTCTGAATGGGATGGAATATTGAGAACGCGGGGCCGTATCTTGACTTTGATTTTTTTTGGGGCAGGCAAAAACCCCGGAGGAGGGTAGACGAAAGATTCTTTGGCGTCGGACACCTCCACACGACAACGGACCGGATATTCTCCCTCGTTTTTCACAACGATGGGAACGTCGAAAAGTGTGTCGAAGGGCCTCGATTTTGTTGTTGTCGGAAGAGCCGCCAACACAGCCCCTGGGGTGCAGGTCAATTGGGCGGAGAAACCAAAAGCCCGGAGATCTCCCTTCGCCAGGGGAACGACCGTATCGGAAACAGAGAGGAATGCCCGCCCCATGAGCCCCATTTGAACGAAGGCGGGCCCGCCAAAAGTTTGTACGCCCATCTGCACCTGGTATTTTTTTCCCAAAAAAGCGGTTCCTGTTGGCACGGCAATGTAATAATCGTTTGTCCCGGCCTGTCCCGCGGGAGCCGTGAAATAGGCCCTTTGAAAACGGATCCAGGAGGTGTCCGGAATCGGCTCATACCCCGGTTGCAACTCCGAGGGTTCCGGAACACGAACCATCATCAAGAAATCCAACGATTCGTCTGTATTGTTCTTAACCGTGTAGGGCTCACCGGTGACATCCCGCGACCCAATGTAGGTCCGACCCGGTTGGATCTCACTCACGCGGAGTTCAGCGAAATGCGTCGATATTCCTCCGGCATGAACCGGAGAAATAAACAGATACGTTAGGGCGCACGCGACCGCCGCCAACACCCCGCGATTCCATCCGTTTGAGATCCCCATGTTTGCCCCTTTTCCGTCCACCGCCGTTCCCTCCGCCCGATGAGGGGACGGAGGGAACAGACGGAGACAGAATGCTTTCAGAACCCGATTAGAGACCAGCGACGATGCTGACCGTCAGGTCACGAGAACCGGTCGAATTCGTCGCGGTGGGCGCGTCAAACTTGAACCAGATCGACCGCTCGCCGTTCGGATTCACCCCGGCGCCCGATTGGTCGCCTTCAAAAATACCGGGAGCCGCAGCTTTGTCAACTAATGTCAAGGAATCTGCGGGAACAACGAAGTCCCCAGCGCCCGGCATCGCACTATTAAACAGGGCCTGGATCGCCATCTCGTTGGGACCCGCCACGTCCTTCAACAGCCATGTTCCAGAGTCGAAACTCTTCAAGGTAAAGGTCTCGATCATGCCCAAGGAATCGTTCTTCACCACGATGGCCGACCCAGAGATACTGCTTCCACCCACGAGCACCGCTGGCAACGTCGTGTCCGGGGATCCCACGATGGTCATACTCAGGTCCCCATTCACTGTGACCTTTAGATTAGCATTGGCGAAATTCAACGCCGACGCCGAGGTGCCGAGCCCCAACAACCCGAGACCCGTGATTGCTACCGCTAACAGTTTTTTATTCATTTCATCCTCCTGATTGATTTAGATGCATTTGTCGGGAAATATATTTCCCTGAACCGCCACACTATGATCCTGAAAATACAGACTTTCAGGTTGAGACACAACCTATCCATTTTATGCTTTTCTCTCTCTGTCAAGCTCGAAGAATCGGACGCCGCCGTCTTGTTATTCAGAGACGAACAAACCCGCCCTCTCCCTCTGTGGTAAATATCCTAGCACACCCCCCCCGAAGAAAACACGAAAGAACTTGTAAACTTTTTGTAAACCTTTTTTTCCCTCCCCCTCTAATCCCGAACTCCCTTTTCCATGCGCAAGTATTCCCTCTGCCTGCGGAGTCCCTGACAAACAATTTCTTTCGCCCGTTCGGGTGAACCGGCGCAAGCGTAGATCCTTAATTGAGGGGCGTTCCCCGACGGACGAACGTGGGCCACGTCCCCGTTGCCGAAACGCATGCGGATCCCGTCCAAAAGGTTGAGCCCCCAGATCCCACCATTGAAACCAGCCGACGCTTTGAAGAAAGATTCCAACCGTGTCCGGATGTTTTGGAGAGC
>JADKCG010000026.1 GCA_016714745.1 Elusimicrobiota bacterium
ACCGACGCCGCGTTGGGAGTCACCAAAAAACGGGTGGGAGTCCCTGGCGTCACATCGATTGTTTGGTTGACACTTTTGGGCACCGGGCTTGTGTCCACCACGCGGAGAGTGTTCGCCCCGATGGTGCCGAAAACCACATGATTGGCAAAGGCCTGGGGCGTCATGGGAAACGGGTTCTGAAAAGAAAACGTGACCACGGCGGCGGCAGGTGCCGTCGATGAAAAGGTCAAGCTCGGCCACGAGGGACCAGCGAGCGGGGGGTCAATAATGGGATTGAAGTAGGCGTCTGTCAAGTAAACGGTCGCGAGAACATTTTCATTCACGACCTGCGTGGTCGGTAACCCCGTTTTCCCGTCTGGGAAAAGGCTCCGCTGGATCCCGGGGGCCAGGGTTTCGCCCGGCGCAACAAATACAATTTCCGAATAGGAACTGGGGTTGATCGTGAAGGCATCGCTTCGACCTTCCAAACCCGACATCCGAGCCACCAAACGTCCGTCCCCCGCCGGATACGCCGTGCGGAGACGAATCCCGGAGGGAGTGGCATGATTGCCGGACCCGGGCATCATCGGGCTGGCCGCGGTGAGGTCCACATACCCTTGGGTACCGGCACTGTTTTCAAGACTCATCACCACAAGGTCAGGGCTCCACCCAGCGGTCACATTGTCAACCACGTTCCATCCCTGATCAACCACATAAACCTCGGCAGAGATTAAGGAACCGGCGATTTGAGGGGTGGGCACCGCGGGCGCGTTACCGGGCGCCTGCCCTGCGGTAAACGCCTGACCCGGCATCACCACATGAAGCCGAAGCTGATCACCGTAGGGAATTTGAAACGGGGCCGATTCGCCAAAGTTGCCCAACCCATCGTCGAATTTGATGCAAGCGGCGGCCGCCCGCGGATAAAGAGTAATGGGACCGTTAAATACCCCCGCCGTAAAAAGCGCGGTCGTCTGCACCCCAGCCAACACAGGATTTGTGTCTAGGACCCAGCCCCAAAACTGCCCCCGCCGCAGTTTGAGAGAAAAACGGAGACGGGCCGATTGTTGGGGTACCCCACAACTGTGTTAGCGCTGGGGGTTCCATCGACCACGCGGGCCGACACGTTTAATGATTGCCCCGCTTTAAACCCCGCGGGCGGGACGACGGTCACTTCAATCAAGTTAGGCGCGCCGCTGTTCACAAAAATAGAGCTCACGCTGTTGCGGGCAGGGATGTTCAGGTCATAGACCCGAACTTGGTGGTTCACGTTGGCATAATAAAAGGTGAATTCGCCGTTGACCAGCACATTGTTCCCTACATTGATGATTTTCAGGCCTGGAACCGTATCGTTAGGAGGTCGAGGCGCATTGGGATAACTTAGAGATTCAAACGCCAGTGTCACGGGGCCCACCGGAGACAAGATGGGGTTGTTAAATTGGTCCACAAGGTACGCCGTGACGTTCGCGACCGCCACATTTGCGGTCCCTGCCGTTGGAGCGCCCGACTTGCCGCTGGCGTTAAGAATAGACCCAGGATCCAGCGTTTCCCCGGGAAACAGGAGAACGATACGGCTGTACGCATCGGGGTCCATGCTGACGTTCGCGAACCCCGTGGCCAATCCCAAATTGAAATAGTTGATGGTGGCGGTTACGGTGATGCGGTTGGTTCGAGTGTTGGGGTCTGTTCCACGCAACATCACGTTCACGACCGCCTCCCCGTTCACAAAATCGTTTCCGCTCACAATGTTCCCCGCGCCATTAACAACCACATCCCCCGTCGATGCCGAAACGGTGACGTTGTCATTGAACCCGGTCACCACCGCGCCCCCGGCGTTCAACCCGTCCTTGGCGCGGATCGTGACTTGAAAAACGGTCCCCACGGTCCCCGCGAACGCGGCGGGGGGAACAATTTCAAAACTACGCACCACGTTTTGCAAAGTGAAGGATTTGACGGAAGTGACAGGGATCGCGGCCAGCGCCTCGGTCACGGTGATAGGGGTATTCCCGGCGGCCACCGCGTTCCCAGCATAGAGCCCCCACGACACGATCGACGACCAGTCTAACCCATTGGGAGGATCGGCCAATGGGTTTTCCAACACCCCGGCAGGCAAAGTGACCACCACATTGTGGGGGGCAGGATCGGGAGCCGCGCCCTGGTAAGGGGTGATGGTAAAAAATACATCGGGATCGCCTTTCATGACAGCGGTGGGGACATCGATCACATAGGAATTAAACGCCCAGGAGGCCCCCGCCGACCCCACCAAGGCCAAGGCCAACGCCATTCTCCGCCACCATGAACGAGAGAAAAACATCATGGGCTCTTTTCCGCGGGCAGAACCCATAAATCCACCGTACCCACCGCACGGGCACTTTGGCCCGGGTAGAGGGTCTGGGCGGTTACGGTTAACCGATTCGCCACCAGCCCATCGCTCGAAGAAAAGACAAAATCCGCCTGGGCCACCCCATCGACGAAATCTTCCTTGGCCATCACGGTCGGTTGAACCTCACCGAGAGCCGCGCGAACATCCACCGTCCCCCGAAAAGATTTCACTGTCGCGCCGTCTTCATCCTGAGCCATCACTTGAAATCGAAAGGGAACCCCCACCCGCGGGGCGCTCATCCCTAACGGCGTCAAGACAAACCGGGCCACGGTCTTTTCCACATTCACAAATCCAGCACCAGAGATTTTAGCTTCCCCCGTTTTTTGGACCCGAATAAAAATCCGACGATCCGTGAGCGCCGGGTCCAACACCAACCGAAAGGAGGTGATTCCCCCCACATCCCCGGCAGGAGAGCCAGCCAACGTCTCCAGTCGAACGCCTTTGGGAAGCCCAACAAATTTCACGGAGTGAGGGGCGGGATCCACCCCCCCCTCTTTGAGGGGAGTTACCCGGACAAAAACATCAGAATCCCCCACCATGATAAAAGGTGGAATATCCAACACATACCGATCCACAGCCAAGACCGTTCCGGCCAAAGCCATGATCGGCGCAACTGAAATCGCCATCCTCCGAAATAAGCCCTTCATATATGTGTAGGCAGAACCATACCCCTCCACATGCAACACTCTGGCCAATCCCAAAACCCCAGTAATGCATCAAACCCTATTTCAAAAAAACCTGTGGAAGTGAAAACGGGCCCCAGCGTTCATGTTGTCAAAAAGAAAGTCCGACGCCAAAAGCCCCTCCAACACCCAAAACAAGCACCCACAAAAGAAGCATAACCCCCAATCAATTTTTTTTCAAGGCTTTTTTTCTTACATACTAGTACTAGGGGACGTTGTATATATTGTATATATTCTTCCTCATCGGCGCGACGATTCAGTTTTGCGCTCCGAGGTGAATTTTGTAGTTGCCCGATTTATCGGGCGGTTGTCCGTCGGATGATCTTGTCCTGGGAAATAGTTCCCCCATAAATGGGGCAAATACAAAATGCTCGCTCAGTCGGGTGGACCAGGCGCCTAAAGAGACACCGAAACCGCTATTCAGTTTGGAGTGTTGGATTGTGATTTTTTTATATCAATGAGCACATAATCCGCCCCCATGCCCATTTCATCTGCGGCGGCATCCAACACCTTTTGAATGTCGTCCCGTTTGACCTTCGCCTCTTTTTTCACTGTGAACATGACGACCCGCGTTTTCTGATCCACCTTCACGTCCATGAGTGATTTCATCGCGGAGAGCTTCGACTGCACCCATTCCGCGCATCCGCCGCAAACAAATGCTTTGATCGTCCCGGAATATTGCCCCGGAGACAAGAGGTCATCCCCTGCTTTCTTATCCGTTTTAGTCGCCGCCATAAGCACGGTGCCAAGAACCAACAAACCCACCACTGCCATTAACTTTTTCATTTCACACCTCCTTAATGTCCCGCTTCTTCCAAATATAATACAGCGGGGGATACACCAACAGCTCCAACAGAAAACTCGTCACCAGCCCCCCGATCATGGGCGCCGCCACCCGCTTCATCATGTCCGACCCAATCCCTGTCGACCACATGATGGGGAGCAACCCCATCATGGTGGCCATTACCGTCATGGCTTTGGGCCGAATCCGCTTGACCGCCCCGTGGATAATGGCCTCTTCCAAATCTTTCAACGTTTTCATGGTGCCCTTCCGCACGGCTTCGTTGTAAGAGAGGTCCAAGAAGAGAAGCATGAACACCCCGGTCTCCGCATCCAATCCCATGAGCGCAATCATTCCCACCCAGACGGCAATGGAAACGTTATAGTCCAAGATCCAAAGATACCACACCGCCCCAATCACAGAAAACGGCACCGCCAACATGACGATCGCGGCCTTCAATGTGGATTTGGTATTCATGTACAGTAACAGGAATATAAGAAAGAAGGTGATGGGCACCACGACTTTCAACCGTTCCCGAACCCGCAACATGTTCTCGTACTGACCGCTCCAGACCAGCGAATACCCCATGGGGAGTGACAATTTTTCTCGCACCCGACTTTCGCCTCCGCCACATAACTCCCCACGTCCCGCCCGGCCAAGTCCACATAAACGTAGCCGGACAACATTCCGTTTTCGTCCCGGATCATCCCGGGCCCCGACACCAATTCAATGTCCGCCAACTGAGCCAAAGGAATCTGAGCCCCCTCCATGGTGGGCACCAGCACCCGTTTCAATTTTGTCAGATTGTCGCGCAGTTCGCGGGCATACCGAACATTGACAGAATAGCGCTCGCGCCCTTCCACGGTGGTGGTCACGTTCTCGCCGCCAATGGCCGACATAATGACCGTATTGGCCTCGTCAATGGTCAACCCATACCGAGCCAACTGGTCGCGTTTGAGTTTGAAATCTAAAAAATACCCGCCTGCGGTCCGTTCCGCGTAAATACTGCGGGTTCCAGGCAGATCTTTTAAAATCCCTTCAATATTGACCCCGATCTTTTCAATGACATTTAAGTCCGCGCCAAAAATTTTAATACCAATCGGTGTTCGCACCCCGGTGGTCAGCATATCGATCCGGCCCTTGATCGGCATGGTCCAGGCATTGGTGACGCCGGGGAATTGCATGGCTTGATCCATTTCCTCGATCAATTCCTCTTTGCTGATATGGTCCGGCCAAATGTGCCGAAACGGCGCTTGAAGAAATTTCGGTAAATCCACATACCACCGTTTTTTGGACCGCCACTGGTCCATGGGTTTCAGCATGACGGTGGTCTCCATCATGGAAAAAGGTGCGGGATCCGTGGACGTTTCCGCCCGGCCGGCTTTCCCAAACACCCGTTCCACTTCCGGAAAACCTCTTAATATTTTGTCCTGGGCTTGCAACAGTTTCTGAGCTTCCGTCACCGAAAGGCCCGGCAAAGTCGTGGGCATATAAAGGAGCGTTCCCTCATAGAGAGGCGGCATAAATTCCGACCCCAATTTCATATAGACGGGGACGGTGCTCAACATTAAAAGGACAGCCCCCCGATCGTCACTGCCCGGTGAGATAAAACCCAACGGCAGACAGGCTCATAAATTTTAAAGAGAATCCGGCTGATCGGATGTTTTTCCTCTTTGTAGTACCGGCCTACCGTCACGGTATTCCAAATGGTTGAAATCCACCGGGGCTTGAAATGAGAATAGTCCATGCGCGTAAACATCATGCGCATGGCCGGGTCCAGAGTAATGGCCAATAGCGCGGCGATGGCCATGGACAGATTTTTGGTATAGGCCAAGGGTTTAAAAAGCCGCCCTTCCTGATCCACCAGGGTAAAGACCGGTAGAAACGCGATGGCGATGACCAAGAGAGAGAAGAACACCGAGGGCCCCACTTCTTTTAGCGCTTGCAAACGCACTTCGTAGAAATCGCCCTTCCTCCCTCCTTCGATCCATTCCTCCAACCGTTTGTAGGCGTTTTCCACCTCGACAATGGCCCCGTCCACCAAAACGCCGATCGAAATGGCGATTCCGGCCAAGGACATGATGTTGGTGGTCAACCCCATGAAATACATGGGAATGAACGCCAACACAACAGAAATGGGAATGGTCAAAATGGGAATGATCGCCGATGGAATGTGCCATAAGAAAAGAAGAATCACCAAACTAACGATGATCATCTCCAACGTCAACTCTTCTTTCAGCGTCTGGATCGCCCGGTGGATGAGGTCCGACCGATCGTAGGTCGTGACGATCTCAACGCCTTTGGGAAGCGACGGTTTGACTTCGTCTAATTTGGCCTTGACGCGATCGATCACATTCAGGGCGTTCTCCCCGTAGCGCATCACCACGATGCCGCCCACGGTGTCTCCCTCTCCGTCCAAGTCCGCGATGCCGCGTCGCATTTCCGGCCCCACCTCCACCCGCGCGATGCTCTTCACCAAAATCGGCGTGCCGTGTCCATCGCGGCCAAGCACAATGTGTTCAAGGTCCTCTTTGCTCTTGGCGTACCCACGGCCGCGCACCATATATTCGGTCCCGGAAAATTCCACCAACCGCCCGCCCACGTCGTTGTTGCCCGCGCGGATCGCCTCCACCACGTTCATGAGCGGAACGTTGTAAGCCTGAAGCGCGCGGGGGTTCACGTTCACTTGATACTGTTTTTGAAACCCCCCGATGGAAGCCACTTCGGCCACCCCGGGCACCGATTGGAGCCAATAACGCAAATACCAATCCTGAAAACTCCGCAGTTGCGCCAAATCGTTTTGCCCCGTCTTGTCCACGAGCGCGTATTGATACACCCACCCCACCCCGGTGGCGTCCGGCCCCAGTTCGGTTTTGACTCCCGAGGGAAGCGCAGAGGTGATTTTAGAAAGATATTCCAAAACCCGACTGCGTGCCCAATAAACGTCTGTCCCGTCTTCAAAAATAATGTACACGTAAGAAAAACCAAAATCCGAAAACCCCCGAACCGATTTTACTTTGGGCGCCCCCAAAAGCGCCGTCACAATAGGATACGTCACCTGATCTTCAATAATGTCCGGGCTTCTGTCCCACCGGGAATAAACGATGACTTGTGTGTCCGACAAATCCGGAATCGCGACCAAGGGAGCGTTCTTCATGGCATAGGTCGCCCCCACCACAGCCACCAACGTAAAAAGAAGAACCAGATATTTATGGCGCGCTGAAAACTCAATAATTTTTTCAATCATAGAAACACCTCAATTGGTTTCGCTCTCCCGCTGGCGCGAGAGGGCGCCATATGTGAACCGGAATTGACACAACGGAGATATCAATAAAAATCCCCGTCATTGCGTCGCTCCCGCCGCCGCCCTCAGTTTCGATTCTGAATCAATGAAGAAATTGGCCGACGTCACAACCTCTTCGCCCTCGCTCAATCCATCCAAAACTTCCACCACATTTTCCGCTTCCTGTCCCACAGTAACAACTCTCGGCTCAAACCGACCAGGCCCGATTTTGACAAACGCGATTTTACGCGTGCCCGTATCCATGACCGCCTCTTGGGGTGCCGCCAGTCGACGCCCCAGAAAAACAGGGATCGATACCTCCACATACATTTCGGGTTTTAACATTCCTTCGGAGGGAACCTCGCCCCGCACACGCAAAGTGCGCGTTTCAGGATTCAAAATCGTGTCCACCGCCACCACCTGACCAATAAAACTGCGCCCCGGGTACGCCACGCTCGAGATCTCCATCTTTTGTCCCGCCTTTACAAGACCGCTTTCATATTCGTATATTTGGGCGTACACCCAAACCGTTCCGCCTTTTTGCCCCAGCAAGAGATTCGTGGGATCCCCCTTCGCTCGCCCCAACCGGTCAATCTGAGAATCCGACAACCCCATCTGTTGCAATCGCAGGCGAGAAGAAGAAATGAGCCCCTCCGTTCTCTCCCGCACATCGGACCACGGGCTATCTATTGCTTTATTCCGAGATTTCAACGCTTCACGATATTCCACCAAAGCACTGTAAAGGTCTGGATCGTAAGCAATCCGTCCGCTGGCACGAACCAATTTCGATATGTCCTGGCGCGCCACGGACGACGTTTTCACCCCAATCAACTGTTCCCGCTCCTCCGAAATTTGAACAGAAGAACGACCAGATGGGACATTCGTCCCTAGGGCATTCGTCCCCTCCTCAGCAAAAACGGGGACATACCACTTGTCTTCACGGAACAGGCGATGGGCCCCGGGGGGGTCCATAGGGTTCCGATAAAACAAGGGGGTCTTCTCCCTGGGCGTCGCGGCAGACTCTTGTGCCTTAATGGGAACCAGTCGCATGCCGCAGATAGGACAATCTCCAGAACGATCAGAGGTATAAGTCGGATGCATCGGACAATGATATTTCGTGGCGACGGCACTCGCCTCCTTTTCCACACCCCTCTCGCAGGCGGTAAAAACAGTTCCTCCCGCCAATAGAAAAACGGCCGCTACGAAAAGACCCAAAAAGCGTTTACCCAGGACGTTCGTATCTCCCCCATTTATGGGGCGGTTCTCGCGATTGCAAATTAAATTTTTCATTGTCCTTTCTCCTTCGACACTAAATCAACGCCCACCACCCGTTCCAATTCCGCCTTAAACTGTTCGTATTGAGACAAGTGTTCGTAATATTCCAAACGAAATTGAAGGAGCGAACGAACCGCATCCAGCAATTCCAAAAAACTCATCTTGTCTGCTCGATACGCCGCGGACGTCACATTGAGCGCATGCTCCGCCTGGGGAAGAACACTCGTCTGATACAACTCTGCCAAACGGTGAGACGTCTGCACTTTGACGAGAAGGGATTTCACGTCAAAGTGCGTCATATTTTTCATACTTTGATATTCCGCTAGGGCCATGTCCCGTTCGGCCCTTGCTTCCCGCACCCTGGCGCCCTGCTTCCAAAACCACAGAGGAAGAGTGAACCCCACCATGGCGTCGTGGCTGTCCATGCCATCCGCCATATCTCGCCGCCGGTATTGGAGCATGAGGTCGGGCAGATAGTCCGACCGCCCCAAGGTCACCTGGGTGCGACTCTTTTCCACAGCCAGGGCCGCCCCCCGCAGGTCCGGTCGAGATTCCACTGCCTGGGCCTCCAACTGGGCTAGAGACAGCGCTAAGGTTTGGGGATTTGGTTCCTGGGGAATGCCCAAGGGCGATTCGGGCGACCGGTTTAACAAGGTGTTTAACATGGCCGCATTAATCTCTTTTTCCTGTTGAAGCGACACCAGTTCATTAAGCATCTTAGAAAGTTCCACTTGGGCTTTCAGCGCGTCAGACTGGGTCGCTTTCCCAGCCGCATAGCGTGCTTCCGCCACCTTGGAAAATTGTCCCATCAAATCGGCATTTTCCTTAAAGATTTGGATGGCGTGGTGGGAGAGATACAGCATGGAGTAGGCCCGCTTCGCTCGGGACAACACGTCCAGTTCCTTGGCCTGAAACCCGGCCTCCGCTTCCTCCGCCTCTTGCCGGGCCCGGCGGCTCGCATAGTAAAGGGTGGTCGGAAACGGGATCTCCTGTGAAATGACGATGTTCTTTTCTTCCGCGTCCGTCCATACGTTTTTCCCACGCGGTGAGTACATCCGCTCAAATTCCAGTCGAGGTTTATCGGGTGTCGCCGACTGAGCCACGCGGGCCGCAAAAGACCGCCACCGTTCCCGCGCGGCCTTGATTTCAGGATTATCCCGTTGGACAACTTCCATCACAGTCGCCAAACTCAGGGGGGAAACATTTGTCTCCCCTCCCCAAACCCCTTCGGACGCCATAAAAAAAATAATCGCTAGCCCCAACCAACGCGTTATCAAATGTTTTGTTTTCATAAGCGGTCCCTCCCCAATAACATAAAAATTCCACCCCCGCAGATGCGGAGCCGTTTTAATTGGGACGGGAAATATGAGGAAAAGAAGTTCCCGCCCGCCTAAGCGAGGGGAGGACCACGAGGGGACGTGCTGGAGAATAACCGCCTTGAATGCCCCGGCGGGGGGTGGGAATCAAAAGAAATCCGGCGAGAAACGATGTCCGAACCAAGGAAAATCGGATGGGCGGGGTGAGCCACCCCCCCTGAGAAAATAGGAGAGGGAAGAACCACTTCCGTGGCCGTCCCCCGAGACACATCGGGCAAGAGACAACAGACCATCTTTCCGCAAGGAGATCGATCGGGGACAGCCTCCCCTGGGTGACACGAGGGACGTTTTGCCTCAGCCGCAGAAGAGGACAGTCGAGCGCTGGCCCCCGCATTGGCGCAAACCCTCCCCGGAAGGGCATAAACCCCAAAAAGGAATACCCCACCCAAAAGGAGCGACGTTCTTTTCATCAGATAATTATGCCTCCTGTTCCCTCTTTTCGCAAGGCCCCGCGAAAAAATATTTGACGACCCCGTCGACAAAGAGCGATAATGCACGCTCAAGCCGGGGTGGCGAAATTGGCAGACGCGTGAGACTCAAAATCTCAAGCCGCTTATGCGGCGTGGGGGTTCAAGTCCCCCCTCCGGCAAATTTAAACCGAGATTCCCCGGTTGGCACGGGGCTACCGTCGACAGGGTCCGGAACAGATTTTTTTTGGCCCTCCCCGGCGGAAATGCTCGGTCATCTGAAATTTTCAGGTTAATGGTTCATCCCCTGTCTCCCTTTGGCCATTCGAGGAGGTTTCCCTCGCTTTGATGTGCCTCAAGGGAAAAAACCGATTCGCCCTGACGATCTGGGACGAACTTTTCGAAGGGACGTCCTCTGTTGCACCCAACGCCATGGTTCAATATTTGAATCGATGAACCGGTCACAATACTAGCCGGTATCCTTGCAAGGTGGTATTATCGATTTCATGAAATGGGCCTCAGCGTTATCGGGGGAAAACCGACTGGAATCGGCCATCAAGAATGCGTCCATGGCCGTCAAACAACAATTGGACGGGGCAGTGCCGGATTTGGTGGCTCTTTTCGTCTCTCGCCACTTTGCGGACCGATACGAAGAGGCGGGCGCCCTCTTGGCCGACCGCCTGCCTTCCCGAGTCGTTTTGGGAGCCAGCGCCGCGGGAGTGATCGGGGATGGCCAGGAATGGGAGGGAAAAAACGGGGTCAGCGTGACCGCGGCTCTCCTCCCCGACGTCAAAATCCGCCCATTCTCCGTCCAGGACGAAGATTTGCCGGACTTAGACGACTCGCCTCGAACCTGGGAAAAAGTGGTGGGTGTCCCCTCCCATGAAACCCCTCAATTCATTCTCCTCGCCGACCCCTTTTCTTTTCGATTGGAAAACTTTCTGATGGGGTTGGACTACGCATTTCCGAAATCATCCAAAGTGGGGGGGCTCGCTTCGGGAGGTCAACAACCCGGGAGAAACGCGCTTTACTTAAACAATCTTTGCCTTCGGGCGGGATTGGTGGGGGTGGCCCTGACCGGGAACATTGAACTGGAAACCGTTGTGGCCCAGGGATGCCGCCCCATCGGCCGCCCCCTGCGCATCACCGGGTGCAAAGAAAACATTTTGCTCTCCGTCGACAATGAATCGCCGGTGACGGCCCTCCAATCCCTGTTTGCGGAACTGTCGGAACGGGACCGCCGGCTCATGAAACAAGCCCTTTTCATTGGAATGGCCATGACCTCGGCGAAAGACCGGTTCGGACCAAGAGACTTTTTGATCCGCAACATCATTGGCGTCAACAACGAACAGGGCTCCCTGGCCATCGGGGCGCCCCTCCGCACAGGCCAAACCGTTCAGTTTCATTTGCGTGACGCTAAAAGTTCAACAGAAGATCTTCGCGCCGTGTTCGAACGTGCGGGAGACGTCAAAACGCACACCCGCGGAGCGCTCCTTTCTTGCGTGGGCCGTGGAAAATCCCTTTACGGCCAAGAGAACCATGACACCCATTTTTTCGCTCAGAACGTGGGTCCCTTTCCTTTGGGGGGTTTTTTCTGCAACGGAGAAATTGGGCCCGTGGGGGGAACCAGTTATCTCCACGGGTACACCAGCAGTTTCGGATTGTTCCGCCCAAAACAATGAACAAAGGGGTGTCGCTCTTATTGTGCGGTGTCTTGGCGGGGGGATCCCTGCGAGCGTCTGCGCCCTCGGCGACAGTGAACGAGCACATGAACACCGAGATAGACGCCGCCTTGACCGACCTGTATAACCTGGATATTGACAAGGCCAAGACAGGCTTCCGCCAGATGATCGATCAATATCCGGAACACCCCATGGGGCTCTATGGTCTCACCACCTCCCTCTGGTGGGAACTAACGAACGAATACGACGAAAAAAATGAAACCCTTGAAAAAGAATTTCTCGCCACCGCCCGTCAAACCATTGCAATGACAAACACACTCATTCAACAGGGCGACCCTTCTGGCGTGGGGCGGCTGTGTCAAGGCGGGGCTTTGGGCCTCGTGGCCCGGTGGGACGCGATTCAGGGGCGTTGGATGAGCGCCTATCGAAACGGGAAACAAGCCTTCGACTTACAGTCAAAAGCCATTGAGATCAATCCCGAACTTTACGACGCTTACCTCGGGCCCGGCATTTTCCACTATTACGTGGCCGTCCTTCCCGCGGCGATCAAGTTTTTTGCCCGCATGGTTTTCGGCGGATCCAAAACCCAGGGATTGGAAGAAATCCGTCTGTCCATGACACGGGGACGTTTTTCGCGCACGGCGGCACGGCTTTTCCTCGTCAACATTTATACCAACAACGAGAAGGATCCAACGACAGCCCTGACTTTGCTCCGAGAAGGCCGAAAAGATTATCCGGACAGTCCTTTTTTTCACTTCATTGAACTTCTGATCCTCGAGGAAGCAAAAGAGTGGGACGCGCTGGAAACCGGGGCTGAAGATTTTCTAAACCGAATCAAAACCAACCAACCTTATTATGCCCCAAAACTTGAACACCGGGGCCTCTTCGCCTTGGCCAACAGTTATTTGGGAAAGCGCCAAACCGATAAGGCCCTGACACTCTATAACCGGATTTTAAATGATTTCCCTTTTGAAGACCGTTGGATCAGCATGGCGACCTTGAACCGCGGGAAAACAAACGACCTCCTGGGCCGCCGAGAGGACGCGCTCGCAGACTACCGCGCGGTTCTAAAACGCCGAGACGTTTGGCAACTGCACGATAAAGCCAAGGCCTTGATCCGTCGACCTTACCAGGGCAATCAAAGCGAAGGACCCGCGGCAAAATAAGGTGGAGAAACCTTCTTGAGAGCGCGAGATGAAAAGTAAATTAAATTTTTTCCTGGGATTGGCCTGGGCCCTTGTTGTCCTGTCGGCCATGGGCTTCACGACCCATTACCTTCAAAACGCCATCGACAACGCCTTTTTCTTGCGCTCCGAGGGAGTCTCCCAGCAGGGCGCGTTCCCATCTTCAAGAAGTGTTGGACCGACAGGCCCGTGATCTCGGAAATTTCGCCGACCAGATGGGGCGAAGCCCCGAGCTGGCAGAAACGACTTTTCAAGAAGTCGCCGTTCGACTTCTGCGAGAGGCGCCTCTTTTTTCAGCGGTCACTTTTCTTAACGACCGGTTTCGACGAGAATGGGTGTTCCCCTTTGCCGCCGGCCGAGGCGTGAAAGGGACAGAATTGAACGGCTCTCCCGACGAGCTGGGGGCGGCGAAACGTTCTCTAAAAACCGGCCAACCCGCGGCGTCGGGCCTCTTGACTTTGACTCACGGAGAGAAGGGAATCCACTTGTACGTTCCCGTTTTTCGGGAGTCCTTGTGGCAAGGGTTGGTGGAAGGCCCCATCCAAGTGGGCCGGCTGGCCCTGGAGTTGATTGGCCCCTCTGCGGGAAAGGATTTCATTATTCGATCATCGATGAACGGCAAGGCCGTGAAATCTATTCCACCCTGTCTCCTCAGGACCGAACCGTGACCCCCGCCTACGATTCTTTTTTCAGGCTGGCGATGGCAGACCGAACCTGGTGGGTTTTGCTTCACCCCCACGCCCCCCCGCCGACGCTGGCCATCGTGGTCGCCGTGTTAAGCGCGGAAGGAATTTTAGGAACGCTGATCTATTTTCTCTGGAGGAGGCGAAAATGAAACGATTCTTTTTGGTGGTTCTGTGTTTAGGCGGCGCGTGGTCCGCGCGTGGGGCGGACCCCTTTGACGTGGCGGTCAACAGCCCTCGGCTTGACGACCCTCTGATTCTGCAAGGGGACTACACCGCCCCCTCAGGGCCGGGAGCGCCGGTGCTCATCATGCTTCACGGGCTCGGAAGCCATCGCGGCGAATGGGCTCCGCTGATCCAACGAACCACCCCCCGTGGATGGGGAACCCTCGCCTACGATCTCCGCGGACATGGACAGAGCCGGAGAACAATCGCCGGACAGACCATTCATTTTGAAGAACCAGAGAACGGACGGGATGCCGCTTTTTGGAAATACCTTCCTAAAGATTTGGAACAGGTGGTGGCCGCCTTGGAGAAAAAGACAGGCACGGAGCGGGCAAAAATTGTTTTAATCGGCGCGAGCCTCGGAGCCAACACGGTGCTGGACGCAGGGACCCATCTGAAGGGCCTGAAAGCGCTGGTCTTGCTCTCCCCAGGACTCGATTACGCGGGAATTTTGACCGAAGAGCCCATGAAGAATCTCACCACTCCCACTCTCATGATCGCGGCCCAGCCGGACCTCTACGCCTTCACCAGTTGTCAACGACTTAAAACCCTCGCGCCCCCCGGCCTCCTCACCTGGACGCCGCTCGCCCAAGGAACACCCCAAGGCGCCCACGGCGTTCAACTCTTCAACGGCAAATTAGAGGAAAAAATTTTAGATTGGATCGCCGGGGTGACCAAACGCTGAATGCGGTTGGTTTTAGATCCACTCAGAGTGATCCCGTTGACGTTTTTTCCCTGAACCAATATTTGAAACGCCCCGCCGAACGCGTGGGGATGGAGGAGCTGTTGAACCTGGCGGGAAATTCTCGGCCGATCCGCCTCGGTCGCCCCTTCAATCGCGGCCCGCAAAACACTCTCTCCCGCCGATAAGAAGTAGGATCCTTGCCGGGCATAAACCAAGGGGTTCAACTCCCGCTCTTCTCCCAACCGCGCTAAGCGAGCAAAATCCACGTGAGCCGTGATGTCACGCTCGGCGATTTCCGAAAAAGGGTCGTCCCCCACCGCGTGGCGGGCAAACGTTCGCCGGGTTCCCCGAGGCCGATGGTCGCCAAAAAGTTCTTCCCCCGCCCCGCCATAATCCACCGTTAAGACAAATCCGCGGGACAAGACGCGGGCAATGTTTTCCACCGCTTCTTCCATGGAAAGAAAAACCTCCCCCTGCTGACCTTCTTCTAATGTAACGCCGCTAAACACCAAGGCCTCCGCCAACCCGGGAGAAGGAGGACCCGGTCGCTCACAGAGGGTTTCCCCCTCCGTTTCAACCCAGAGTTCCCACAGCCGCCCCTCTTTCCAGAGAACGCGGTGAAAGGGCAAAGCGTCAAAAAACTCATTGGAATAAACGCATCCCTCGATCCCCGCCGTATGTTCCATTTCTTCCACGCTCGCGTAAAAGTGAACGTGGCCATACCGGGACAATCGACGTCGGGCGGCCAACAGAGCCACGGGGCTCGCCTCCACCACATGCAGGCTGACCCACCGTTCCCGCCCCTTTTCTTCCAACGCCCGAAGCACCGACTCCGCCAACGCCCCATCGGACCCACCCAGTTCCACAAGAGTAAACTTCTCCGACCCCAACGCGTCCCACATCTCCATAAATGAGGCCGCCAGAAGTTTCCCAAAGAGCGGACCCGTTTGGACGTTCGTCACAAAGTCCCCCGCCCGTCCCGTGCGAACCCGGGTCATGTAATACCCATGCCGCGGATGGTAAAGCGCCCACGACATATATTCCGCAAAAGAAATCCGCCCTCGTCGGCGGACCTCGGCCTTCACAAGAGATTCAAAGGGTGTCATGTTTATTCTCTCCTTTTGGCGGGGGAGGGAGCGACGATGATTCGATCGCCTGCTCAATTTCATTTCGGACCACAAGATGTGTCTCCGTCCCCCGCGCCGATTCCAGAACAATCCGGGCCCATGAATAACCGGACCGTCCCAACGCCCAAGCCGCATGGCTCCGAACAAGAGGTTCGGGATCGTGTCGAACGGTATCGATTAATTCATCCCGCACAATGTCCACCGCGTGTCGGTGGACAGCCACCAAACAGGCGTTGCGAACCAGGCCTGACCGTTTCGATCGAAGCAACGACGTGCCCGCAAAACGAGACTTAAAAGCCTCCGGCGTCCGAAGTTGAAGGATATCACCCAACGCCAGCCACGCCCCGGGCCCACGGTCCGATGAAAATTCCGGCCACTGACTTTCCAACGGGCGCGCATTGAATGGACAGACGTCCTGGCAATCATCGCACCCAAACAACCAATCCCCAAAACGATGCCGCAATGCCGGGGGGATGTCTTCCCTATTCTCGATGGTGTGGTAGGCAATGCAACGCCGCGCGTCGAGCGAAAAAGGGGTGTCCAACGCGCCCGTGGTGCATCGCTCGGCGCAGTGGATACACGAGCCACACCCTTGGGGAAGAACGTCGTCCGACGGGAGGTCAAGATTCACCACCAGGTTGGCGAGGAAAAGGGTGGACCCCACGCCGGGGATAATCAGGTTCGTATTTTTACCGACAAAGCCCAAACCGGCCCGGCGGGCGAAGGCCCGCTCCAGAAACGGTTGGGCGTCCACGCTGGGTCGGGCAAGAACATCCCCGAACTCTTGCCGCAACCGGTCCTTGAACCGGTCCAAACGCGCCTCGATGGCCGGGTGGTAATCCAACCCCCAGGCATATCGGGCCACCCGCCCATAGGCCGCGCCCGGCGCAGGGGGAAGCGGCCCTGTTTGATAGGAAACCGCCAGAGTGATCACAGACCGCGCCTCCGCCAGAAAGGATCGAGGCGAAGCCCGCCGAGCGGGATCTCGCGTGAGCCACACCATGCCGGCGGATTTTCCCTCTTCGGACCAAGACGCTAAACGGTTCCCATCCTCGACCGCGGCGTCCGGACCCGTAAACGCCACACGGTCAAACCCCAACTCGCGGGACATCTCGCGAACCCGCCCCCCCGCCGACGTCATGCGCAGACAAGCCGGACCAACCGCTCCGGAAAGTTTGACGCGATCGCGTTCACCCTTAACCCCACCAGTCTTTTCATGTCTGGGATTTCGTTCACTGTCCAAGTCCCAACATACCACCCCTGATGACGGGCTGCCTGCATAAATTCGGGGGTCACAAGAGCAAATCGAGGGAAGACGGCATCAGCGTGAGTCCGTGCCATTCGGCGGGGCAGGTCCCGCGGAGTTTGACTGAACAGAAGTCCGGTTCGTAATCGCGGACAAAGCGCTTTGGCCCGGGCGGCTTCGGCGTGGTTAAAAGAAATCACAATCGCCCGGCGGACCATTCCAGCGCTACGAAGCACAGCCACCACGCGATCGGCGATCCGTGCGGGGGACCGAGGCTTTGCCTTAATTTCGATAATTAACTGAAGCGGTTTCTTGAAACGCGTCCGACGACGTTTGGCCCACCCCAGCAAATCCTCCAACCGCCACACCCGTTCCCCCACAAACTCTTTTCCAAACCACGCCCCGGCATCCAACAACCGAAGTTCCACCCACGTTTTCCCCGCGACCGCCCCCCGCCCGTTCGTCGTCCGATCCACCCGATCGTCATGAATCACCACCAACCGACCGTCTTTCGATAGGTGCACATCACACTCCACCGCCCCCGCCCCGCACCGAAGCCCCGCCTCAAACGCCGCCCGCGTATTTTCCGGCCCATGCCCCATCGCCCCACGATGCCCAATGATCAACACTGATTTTTTCTCCAAGTCAAACAAGGGGGACATGATTGACTAATTGACTTTCTTATGTTGCCCGAGTTCTCCGGACCAAGAGCCAGGGACCGAGGAACATCGCTCCTGCGAAAAGCAGGTTGACGCCCACGCAGAGGGACATCGAAGGGCCCTGTCCGCCGCGGGATCCGAAGAAGGCCATTTGAAGCCCAGCCACCCCGTAGGTGACCGGGTTGGCCAGCATGATGACTTTCAACCATCCGGGGGCGCCGGACACAGGGAATACGGCGCCGGACAAAAACCAGATGGGCATGAGCAACAGGTTCATGATCGCGTGAAAACCCTGAATGGAGTCCGTGGTCCAGGCGATCAGCAATCCGAGCCCCGTCAATCCAAAAGAAAGGAGGACCAGAAGAACCAAAGCCCAAAAGACCCCGAAGAGCGTGAGAGGAACCCCCACCACAGGCATAAGCGCAACGAAAACCACCGCTTGAATCACGGCCAGAATCATCCCTCCCAACAGTTTCCCCATGACGATGGATCCGCGGGGAGCGGGAGACACAAGCACCGCCTGAAGAAACCCCGCTTGGCGGTCTTCGATCACCGAGATCGTCGAAAAAATCGCCGTGAACAAACAGACCAAGGCCATGGTCCCCGGCAGAAAATATTGGAGATAGTTCAACCCTTCCCCCGCCGCCCCCGGCGGCGCGTGAAAGTTTCGGCCTAGGCCGGTCCCCAAAAAAAACCAAAAGAGAAGCGGCGTGGCAAAGGCCCCAATGACGCGATTTCTCTGACGGAAAAACCGCGTCATTTCCCGAGCCACCAAAGTGCCGGAAGCGAGAAGAAAACGACGGGCGTTCATAAACAAAATCTCATAAGAAGCTGGGTGGGGTTGGGAGCGCGGGCGTCTCGCCCGCAGGGGTTTGAATCAAACCATTTGCGGGTGAGACGCCCGCGCTCCACTTCCAGGAATTTCGTCATGGCTTGGTTTCCGCTTTTTCTGTCCAAAACCGGTGGCCGGTGTGAAGGACGAAAACGTCTTCCAATGATGGTTTCCCAACCTGAACGGTCTCGATCAAACCCGGGAACGCTTCCACCAATTGGGGGACAAAACGGTGCCCCTCCAACCGTTCGATACGCACCGCGCCGTCCATTTCTGTCGCCACAAGCCCAAACGTTGTTTTAACGCCTTCAATCAATCGGGCCGCGTCCGCGGTTGTGACTGTCACCACGTCGCCCCGAATAGATTCCTTTAACCGCGACGGTGTGCCCAATGCCGCCAAGAGCCCCTTATCCAATATCGCCAGCCGGTCACAGCGTTCGGCCTCCTCCATGAGATGGGTGGTTACCAGCACGGTCACGCCTTGCTGGGTGAGTGTGGCCAGATAGGTCCAAACATCTTTTCGCGCCCCGGGGTCGAGACCTGTCGTCGGCTCGTCCAGAAGCAACAGAGCGGGACTGTGTAGCAACCCCTTAGCAATCTCGACCCGCCGTTGAAGACCACCCGAAAGCGTCTCCACCGCATCGGAGGCCCGGTCGGCGACCCCCAAACGCTCCAATAGCTCACCGGCGCGGGCCTGCAGGGGAACCCCGTGAAGGCCGTAGAGCCGGCCTTGGTGAATGAGATTTTCCAGAACAGTCAGTTTTTTGTCCAAGCTGGGAGATTGAAAGACCACTCCGATTTTTTCACGCACTCGGTCCGGCGACTCTCCCACGTCGTGGTTCAGGATCACCGCCTGCCCCGCGGTGGGACGAAGCGCGGTGGAGAGGATTTTAAAGAGGGTCGTCTTTCCCCCACCGTTCGGTCCTAAAACCCCAAACAGTTCCCCCGGCTCAACCGTGAAAGAGATCCCTCGGAGCGCCGGACACGGCGGCCCTCGGCGTGTTCGAGGCGGATAATCGTGGCGAAGGTCCCCGATTTGAACAGCGGCGCTCATGCGCCCCGCCGAACAGCGTCAAACACCAAAACCGCCAAGAGAACAGGCAAATAAACCACCGACGCTAAAAAGAGTCGGCGGGCCCGAAGCGATGTGCGATCGCGCAAGAAAAGAAATCCCAAACCCAATAAACCCGTCCCCAACACTCCCGCCGAAACCCCATACACCAGGCCCGCCGATTGAAAAACCAAGGGCAAAAAACTCGCGCCCAAAAGCGCCACTGTGGTCGCGACGATCCGATGGGAGGTTCCTTTTCCGTCCCCCTCTACAACCGGGAGCATCGTAAGCCCTGCCCGCTCGTAATCTTCTCGGTAAAGCCAAGCGAGCGAGAAGAAGTGGGGGAACTGCCAAAAAAACAGAATACCGAACAACACCCAGGCTCCGACTTCAAACCGCCCCGCCGCCGCGGTCCATCCCATGACGGGGGGAAGCGCGCCGGCCACAGCGCCAAAAACGGTGTTCAGAGCAGAAATCTTTTTGAGCGGCGTGTAGACATAAAGATAGATGCTCGCCGTAACGCCCGACACGCCCGCCGTGATCCCGTTGACGAACCCCGCCAAATACACGATCCCTACCGACAGAAGGAAAACGCCCAGAAACAGCGCTTCGCCGGGATAAAGCCTCCGGGCGGGAAGCGGGCGAGACTCTGTCCGATGCATGCGGGCGTCCACATCCCGCTCTAACAACATGTTCAACGCGCAGGCCCCGGCAGACACCAAGAGCGTGCCCAGCGCCGTATGGGCCAACCGCGCGCCGTTCAGCGTTCCAGCGGACCCAAGCAAGAACCCCGCCAACGCCGTCACCGCGGCCATAAAACTGATGCCCGGTTTCGTGAGCGCCACGTAATCTTTCACCCGCCCGGATGAGAAAACGCCGGGAAACCGTCGCCACGATAAAAGAAGGAACGCCACCGATAATCCTAAGAGAGATGCCCCCGCCATCACATGGGACGTTGTCCAAAGCACCGCCGACACGGGATGAAGCGACCACGTGCTGACAGTGAGGCTTAAGAGGGTCCCCACACCCAAAGACGCCTGAAGAAAATAAACGGCCCCTATCCCCACCGCGGTACGCCAAAGAGTTTGGTCGCCCGTATGATGATCCGTTAACCGATGGAAAATCCATCCCATCCAAAGAAAGATGAGCCCCGCGTTCACCACATGGAACGCGATGGCGTGCCCCGTGTGCCGGACCACAGCGCCCAGGACCAACTGGACATACAACGAGAGAAAAAGAAGGAGAGCCATGTGCGGCAGTGGAACGTCGGAATCGGGAAGAGGAGACGCTCCGGATTTTCCCCATGACGGGGACGTCCAGACAGCGAGGGCCACCGTTAAGCAAAAAAACGTTTGCGCCATGACCCCGTGGGCAATGGAAATGGGTTTGGGAAGCTTGAGAAGAACCGTGAGACCCCCCAAAACCCCCTGAGCGATCACCAACCCCAGCGCCGCCCAAGTCGCACGGCGCAACCAGGCGCGCGGATCTCGCCTAAAAAAAAAGACCGTCACGATCGTCAAAAGGCCCACCAGCGAAGCCACCATTCGATGCCCGTGTTCAAAAAGAATCCCCCCCACCATCGGAGGGAATAGGCGCCCGTAAGAAAGAGGCCAGTCCGGCACCGCCAACCCGGAATGGGTGCTGGTCACCAGGCCGCCAATAAAAATTAGGCCCAAGGTCGACCCCACCAGGACTAAGGCTAAACGGTGTCGGGTAGAATTGTATTCAGCAAAATCTGTCATCACTGATCCCACTCTTCGTTTGGTTTTTCGGCGGGACGTAACGAAAAGAGGTACGTGATTAGGTCTTCCATTTCGTCCTCCGTTAAAAAATCTTTCCAGGGCGGCATCACCACCAAAGGCGGTGGTTGGGCAGGATCGGCCGGTTCCGGTCGGCGGCCCTGGGCAATCCTCTCTTTCAGTTCTTCCCGGGTGAACCCGTCCCGCACCAAAGCCAGGGACGGGATCTGATGTCCCACCACATTATTGTTGGGGTAACCCCCTTTCCCACGAGGCCCGTGACACGCGCCACACCCGGTGCGACTATAGATCCTCTCGCCGCGCTTTTCAGGATCGGCTTTCAGCTTACCAGAATTCCAGGGGGGATGATCGCGATACTCTTTGCCTTTCAGTGTGTCCATGTAGGCCACAAGTTCGGCCCGAACGTCGTCCCCCACATTGTAGGTCGGCATGGCGGTATCGGGTTTCCATTCTTTAGGATTTTTCATCCATTGATCCAGCCACTGAGCCGAATGACGCAATCCCACGGTGGTCAAGTCCGGCCCCGCTTGGCCACCGCCCCGTTCTCCCACGCGGTGGCAAGTCAAACACCCCATGCCCACAAAACGGGATTTTCCCCGCGACACGGGATCCGAGGCCGAGGTGCAAGCCGACAAGACAATAGCGGATAGGAACAAAGAGTCGAGGCGCATGGCGCTGGGTCTTCGACGACATTGTATATCAAGGGGACCTCACCCTCAAGGGAAACAGTATCATTCAAAAAAAATATTTTGGCCTGGAGACAAGAACCCCTTGAAATTAAATCGTTCTTCTGCTATGGTAAAAAGAGATGAAGCTCACAAACCGACCTCACCCAGCGAACTTCGACCTGCGTCGACCCAGAAAGACGACGGTATTTTATGTTTTGGGGATCTTGCTTGGGATCTCACTCTTGACTGTTTCAACGCCCGTCCTTGGCGAAGACAGTTTTGACGATACCGATTACATTGAGATGCTGGAAGAACGGGACAAGGGGGTGGGGTGGAACTTAGCCTTCGGACTTTCTGGGGGATACACCGATGTTCTCGACGGCTATCAGGATTACAGCAACCTCGGTAACGTGGGCGTGGATGTATATTTTCGGCCTCCCATCGCTCAATTTCCTACCTGGAAGGACCGGTTCATGTTCCGCTTTTCAGCGGACTATTTCCCCCTTCAAGTCCCGGACTACGTGGCCTACACGACCGAGGATCTGTACACTCTCAGCGCAACGGTCATTTGCCGCATTATGAAATTTTCCGGCCGACCGGAACATCAGCGCTTCATTCCTTTTTTGGGGGTCGGTCCCGCCATCGGATGGGATCATGTTTCCGTTGAACACCCCGCGGTCAATACCAGCGGCACTTTTATGCATTTGGGATATTCGGCCTCGGGCGGTTTCATGCTTCCCACTTGGGGGGGGTTTCGCCTGATCCCCGAAGTCCGTTACCAATCCATGCAGGAAGCGGACAAATATTGGACATCCCATATCTCCTATATGCTCGCCATCACCTATTGGCCCCCAGCCAATGTTCAGGAATATTAAAATGAAACTTCCCTCCCCCTCTCTCGTAATGGCATTGTTTCTGGCCGCCCTCTCGGTGGGATGCCAACGTAAAACAAATAACCCTCTGCTCGGAACACCGGATGCCAATGTCACAGAGGTCGAAATGTTTGTCCGCGGGGTCGATAATACCCAGCCGCCAGAGGTTTCGGTTTTGCTCCAATCTGTAGCCAACGCCAGTATCCGCATGACAGATTTGACCTTGGCCAATTTCGCTGTCTTGCAGGATGAAATCCCTGTAATTCCCACACGCTTTGAGAGAGCCGTTGGGTATCCTTTCGCCGTCATGTTGGTGATCGACCGAAGCGGTAGCATGGAATCCAGCTTCGGAGGAAATACGCGAACCATCGCCGCGAACGATGCCGCGACCACGTTTCTGAACGCCCTTCCGCCATCCGCTCAAGCGGGACTGGTGGAATTCGAGAGTGTGGTTCAGCTTAAAGTTCCCATGACCACCGACAAAAACGCCGTCGCCGCCACCGTCAACATTACAACGATGAGTGCAGGCGGAACAGCGCTCTATGACGCGATCATTACAGGCGCCCAGGAACTGTCCAAGGCCACGGGATATCGATTATTGGTCGTGATTACAGACGGGGCGGATACGGCAAGCTCGCACACTGCCGCTGACGCCGCTGGGGCGCTCCAAGGAATTGGGACAGTGGCCAATGGCGTCATTGTGGGAGGGGATGTGAGCGACACTGCGATCATGCAGGCGATCTTGGAACCGACGGGGGGAACCGTCAGCACTTCTCTGGATCCGACTGAATTGTCTAACCAATTGAACGCCACTCTAACGAACGGGGATTTTGATGACATTTACAAACTGACTTTCCGGCGGAGAAGTTCCGAACCCAATATCCGTGTTTATGTAAGTTACGGCCCCAATACCCACTCCATTGATCTAAGCGTCTACCGCTGATTCAGCCCGTTTTAGAGACAAGGCCCGGTTTCCTCTTGGAAACCGGGCCTTGTCGTTTGAATGGGTGTTGCCCTAACGGCTAGCCGTATTTGTATTGGACGCCGAAGCCACCGCGGGGCCAGTGGCATTGGATGTTGTCGAACGGGCAGAGCATGCGACAGGCGCCGCATTCGATACAGTTTTCGAAAGAGACGATCAGCTTTTTTTGGCCGTCTTCCCATTGGTAGACCTGGGCGGGGCAAACCGTGGTGCAGGGCTTGTCGTGACACTTGTTTAAACACGTGGCATTGTCTTTCAGTGTGATATGGGCGTGATGGTCCGCCTTATAGGTCAGGCTTCCCAGCTTTTCGTCCACGTTCACTTTCGGCAGTGCGTCAGAGCTCACAGGGAACCCCCATGGGTCAGTTTCCATAACAGGAGTCGAAGTTTGACCCCCATCTTGACCAGACTAAATTCGTTTTTGAGCGTCAGCTCGGACTTGATCAACGCCCGCACAGCGGGGTTCTTCGTCAACCGTTGCAATATCGCTTTTTGGACATCGCGTTTGGGTCGGCCGTCCACCTGGAAATAGTCATAAAGGGATTGGGCCATCAACTCCGGTCCTTCCGCCACGATGTCCATATGTTTCTCCACCATAGTTTCCAGGTCTTTGTGGTCAAAGAGGTCTGGAATAACAAAGCTGTCCCGCAATTTTGTTTGGTAGGCCGACAACGTTTTCGCGCTAAAATCACCTTTCTTCTTGGCCTCGATGACCGTTTCCCCCGCCAGACGACCGGCGGTCATGGCAAGGTTTGACCCCTCGCGATGGGAAGCGTTCACCATCTGGGCCGCGTCTCCCGCAATCAAAATCCCGTCAGCGAAAAGTTTCGGCATGGAATTGTAGCCGCCTTCCGGAATCAAGTGGGCGGAATATTCCAGGGGCTTCGCCCCTTTGAGCAAACGGCGGATCATCGGGTGGGCCTTGGCATACTCTAGGAGGTCCGGCGGTCGAATGCCCGTTTTTTGGAAATGGGAGAGCTTGGCCCCCACGCCAAACGAAATGGATTCCTTATTTGTGTAGAGAAACGAATACCCCAACATCCCCCGCGTGTTCTCGCCGAAAATTTCGATGGTGGTTCCTTCGCCCTGCTCCAAATTAAATCGATCTTCGATTTTTTCACGCGGGAGAGACAACACTTCTTTAACACCCAAAGCCACTTCGTCGGCCGTCCATTCGTCCAAGAGGCCCAACTGTTGGCCCAAAAGAGAGTTGACTCCGTCGGCGGCGACCACCACATCCGCATAAATTTCGTCGCCCTCGCTGGTTTTGATGCCGACGACTTTGCCGTCTTTCTTGATGCCTTCGCTCACGGTCACACCGGTAAAAAGCTGAACGCCGGCTTCCTCCGCTTTCTTCGCATACCAACGGTCAAACGTGGCGCGGATCACGGTGAAACAGTTGTAGGGTTCCTTCAACCATTTTTCAGACTTGAACCCCACTTGAAACATGGAATCTTTCGAGAGAACCCAAATTTTTTGTTCCGTGATCGGCCGTTCCACCGGCGCTTGGGGGTCTTTCCAAAACCCGGGAACAATCTCGTCCAGCATTTTTGTGTACATTACGGCGCCTTGAACATTTTTGGCGCCGGGGGAATCCCCCCGCTCCAACAAAACGACGTTCAACCCGGCCTTGGCCATGGTCAGCGCGGCAGACGTTCCCGCCGGCCCAGCGCCCACAACAATCGCGTCAAATTTTTCTTCAGTCATGGGACCTCACAAGGTAGGGACGGGAACCACTTGCCGCACAGCTTCGTCCAATTGAATGGGGGTGAACGGCTTGGCCAAGAACCCCTTGACCTGGGGGAACTTGGAGAACATCTCTTGGGTAAAATCGAGAGCCGTCACTATGATCACAGGAATGTTTTTGAATTCGGGATGATTGGACAGGTGCATTTGGAGGGTGTGTCCATCCATGCCGGGGAGCATGACGTCCAAAAGCATCAGATCCGGCCTCTCCTCCCTTAAAATGTCTAAAACCGCGGTACCGGAGGAAGCCTCAATCACCCGATGTCCGTTTCGCTCAAGCACACTCCGGGAATATTCCCGGATGTCGGACTCGTCATCCGCAACTAAGATCGTGGCCATGGGAAATTATTTCTCGTAAAGCTCTTTGTATCGGGCGGGGTTCTTGGTTTTAAAGTCCGCCAAAAGTTTTTCACGGTGAGCTTTCCAGGCGGCCTTGTTCTTGCCCGCCTTCCGTTGCTGACTGTCAAAGGAAAGAAATTTGTAAACAGCCTTGCCCTCCGCATCCGAAATATCACATCCCGGTTTCGACATCATGCGTTTGACGTACCTCTGCCAAATGTCTGTTTCCACTTGCCAAACGTTCTTGGAAAAAAACATGTCCGAATCCGTCGATTTCATCTTGTCGAGGTTGGCCTGCTTTTCAGCGCCCTTTCCAGCGACCTCAAAGAACTGACTGTTGAGCGGCCGAGCGGAAGAATGACACTTGGCGCATTTGATGAGGAGAACGTTTTTGTAGGCGTCTTGAAGCTCCACCGGATATGAGGCCAAATCTTTATCCGATATCTTGTCCGGCCCGAAATCGTTGGCGTAAGGATTTGCGAGAGCCTTGGCCTTTTCAGCTTCATACGCGGCATCCCCTGCCCACGCCGAACCGCCCATCAAAATGCCCGCCACAACCAATAGCAACGATTTACGCATAGTCCTCTCCGCCTTTTAATGTATTCAAGCGAGTCGATTCAACTCTATAACCGCCCGTCACTCCGGCGAAAGCCGGGGTCCAATGTTGAAGGTAAATTCTTTTTTACCGACGCAAGAACTGGATACCGGCTGTTGCCGGCATGACAGCCAAAGACAAATCGGGCACGTCCGGTTATTCTACCACTCTTCTTGCTTTTCCGCGATACTAAAAAGATACGCGACCAGGTCGTCCATCTCTTGCCCTTTGATTTTGTCTTTCCAGGGAGGCATGTAGAGAGACGGGGTGGGCCCCTTTGGATCGGCTTTATCGACGGGAGAAACCCCTTTATTGATCTTTTCCACCAACTCTTCCTTCGTGTAGGTGGAAACCACTTTTCGAAGATTTGGCTCGGTTCCATTAACGTAATTAAAGTTCCGTATTCCGCCGGTCCCGTCCGGCGCATGGCAACCGGCACAACCGAATTTTTCGTAAACGGCTCGGCCCCGTTGCACTGCGGTTTTTAGTTCGGGTTCAGGCCGAGGGGTCGTCAAAGGGACAATGTATTCCATGGGGATCCGGTCCCGCCAAAGCGACAAAACATAGGTGGTCACCGCTTCAGCGTCTTCCGCACTTAAGTTAAAAAACGGCATCCCCGAGGGGGCGATGGGCTCTTCGTTGAATTCGCCCTTCGGATCGCCGGGGACCAGTTCCCAGGGATCCTTCACGAAATGCAGACGGACCCAGTTGGCCAGTGTGCGCTGATCTTCCGACAGACCGGTGTGGCTAAAATCAATGCGCGAGAGAGGCTTGTCCGCCGTCTCTTCCGCTAAATCAACGGAGATCGGCCCCCTTGGCCGCGAATTTGGTGGCACCCGATACACCCCTTCTCGACAAAGATCGCTTCGCCTCTCCGCCAAGCAGCGGTCTGGGGCATGGATTTCTCGTCATATAAATTCGAATGGCATTTGGCGCAGGACGACTGAATATAAGCGCCGGTGCGAAGAGGTTTGTCCCAATGTTTAACGCGCCCATGGCCGTCGGCCACCGTGGTGGCCAACCCTTGCCCTTCGTGACAAACGGTGCAGGCAAACCGTTCCACCGGATGGGCCTTATGAACGGAGTGGGGCGTCGCAGAAAACGGATGGTTCGTGTAGGACGTTTGGGTCGTGGGCGAGAGAACCGGATCATATCCCAAGTGGCAGGTGATGCAACGGTCGTAGCGATCCAAGGCGGGAGCCATGAGTTGTCGGAGTTTCACGGACTGAGACTTAACCAACGCCAACTGCTTAACGTGGACTTGCCTGTCCTCCTCGGTCGTCGCCTGGTCAATTTCTGACTGAAGTCGGGCTTTTTCCATCCGGTAAAAGTCCCGCTGGTATTTTTTCCACTCCCGGTTTTGGTCTTTGACGATAGCGGCGCCCAGCAAGAACAGAAGCACAAAGTTGCCCGCGATGAACAGGTTGCGCAAGGTCAAATAGCGCGTGAACAAAAGGTCTTTCAGGTTCATATGTTCAGATTCAGACCGGGAAGGCTAAAGAGATATTTAATGTTAAATCCGAGTCGAGCGGCCATTTTCAACACAACCCCCAACATCATGAGGAGAAGCATCATGGTGGTCCCGTATTGGAGCGGACTGAGCGTTGACTTGCGCAGAAATTTTTGGGGCAAGATGAACGCCATCACCAGAACGACGAAGAGAAAAAACGCGAGATAGGAAATTTCCGTCAAGCCAAAATGGGGTATGTTCTTTGATATAAAATCAAACCGAAACAGGAACGCGTGGGCCGCCTTAGCCAAAACGCCAACGAGGACAGACCCCATGGCCGTGAGGCCGATTGATTTTTTAAGGGGCCAATCGCCCTTCACCAATTTAGGGAACAACAATCCCCCCCCGAAATAAGCGCCAAAAAGCGCTCCGGCGGCGGCAAACGCAGTGGCGACCCCCAGGGGTCCCGCGACCCGAAGGCCAGGCACTTTTTGACTGGTAAAAAAGTGCCCGGACAGTTCACTGAAGTCAACCATAATCAAATTCCATGTGCGGGGCGGCGGGACTTTATTATGAACGTCCCAACTTTCCCAGGGCCAATAAAACGCCCAGTTCGGGCCCCGCATGAAGGTGCCGATCACAATCAGAACGAACCACATGACGATCCCGAATAGGAAAACGCTGTTGGCAAAGGGACGTTCTTTTAACGAGTAAAAACCCACGCCATTTTTTGGGTCCGGATCCAAGTATGGGATGGCCATCAGTCCCATCGTAATCACACCCGGTAAGAGAACACCGGCCAACCAGGGATCAAAGTAAACCAACAGTTCTTGAAGACCTAAAAAATACCAAGGCGCTTTAGAGGGGTTCGGTGTCACGCCAGAATTCGCCAGTTCTTCCAGGGGAGCGTTGACCAGAACGGACCAACCGATCAAGAAAGCCAACATCAAAATCGCGCCGAGATATTCCCGCACCACCAAGTTCGGCCAGACTTCCATTTTTTTCTCCGGCGCGTCGCCCGGAAGAGGCGCGGCCGAGAACCCGTCCTTGCGAATCCGCCAGAAGTGGACGATCATGAGAATCCCGGCCAATACAGGGACCGCCACACAGTGGAGAACGTAGAACCGGAGCAATGTGTTCGCCCCGACGGTGGTTCCCCCCAACAGAGCGAAACGCGCATCGTTGGACGCCGTGACACCCACCAAATTCGAGAAGGGCCCCTCCGCGCCCATAAGCGGGGTTGAACTTGCCATGTTGGTCCCCACCGTCACGGCCCAAATGGCCAATTGGTCCCACGGCAGGAGGTATCCGGTAAATGAAAGAAAGAGGGTCAACACCAATAGCACCACACCCACGCCCCAGTTGAACTCCCGCGGTGTCTTGTAGGCGCCGGTCAAAAAGACCCGCACCATGTGAAGAATAACCAAAAGCACCATGGCATGAGCCGACCAGCGGTGCAGGTTGCGTAGAAACATTCCGAGCGATACCGCGAACTCCAAATCTTTCATGTCCCGGTAGGCCAATTCGACGGCCGGCCGGTAATAGAACATCAACAGAACCCCGGTCACCACCAGGATCATAAAAAGTCCAAAAGACAAACCCCCGAGGCCCCAGGTGTAGGTGAACCGAACCGCTCGTTGGCGGATGCGGGCCGGATGAAGGTGGAGCCAAACGTTCCCGAGAATATGCTGGGCGCGGTCTCGAGAGGTGTCTTTCCACGTTCCACCACGAAACATGGACCGCCACACCTGGCTGTTGACTAAAAGGTCTTTGGCTTCTTTGAGAGTGGGGATATTCATCAGGCCATCACATGAAAGGATCCGCGATCGCGGAACCCAGGTCGGTTTTCCATCTGGGATTTATCCACCACCAGGTCTCCCTCAGGGGTCACATCCACCGCACAGCGCCAAAGAGGTTTTGGCGCAGGCCCGGCAATCACATCGCCGTCCAAATTGTAATTGGACCCATGGCACGGACACTTAAACCGCACTTCTGCCGGGAACCAGTTGGGGGTGCATCCCAGATGAGTGCACCGAGCCCAAAGAGCGTAGACACCCTTCTCGTCACGCACGACCCAAACCCTCTGTTCTTTGTTGATCGTCACACCCAAAGGAAAATCTTTTACCTTCCCCATCTTAAATCGTTGGGAGGGTTCGTAAAGGACGTTGGGAAGCATAAACCGCGCCGCCCCCCCCGCGCTGGCCACCAAAAAGGCTCCAAAAGCGCCCCAGGCCCCGGCCAAAAGACTGCGGCGGGTCAACTCGGATTTTAGGAAAACAACCGGTCCGGAAGGTTCCGATGATGGAGAAGCGTCTGCCATAGGATGTTTCTCCGACGAAAAATAAGACAAAAACTGAAGAACTCGGAGTCTACAAGTTCAACCAAAACCTGTCAATTAAAAATCAGGGGGGGGGGGGGGGGGGGGTGGGGGGGGGGGCGGCGGGTTTATTCCAAACCTGCGGGCGAGACGCCCGCGCTCCTCAGTCATACCGTTCAAAGAAGATTTGTTCTTTTGGAACGCCCAAAGATAAAAGTCGTTCGTTGACGGCGGTGACCATGTTATTGAGACCACAAATGTAATAGGCTTTTTCTTTCAAGTTCGGGACAAAAGCGGCCACCTTTTCTTGCACGTACCCCCGTTCCCCTTTCCAATTTGTGTCACGGCTCAGGGTGAAAAGGAAATGAAACCGGGGGTATCGCTTGGCCAAATTTTCCCATTCGGCCCGGTAAATAATGTCTGGTTCGTATCGGTGGCCATAAATGAGATAAAGTTCTCGAGGGAGATTTCGGTGGGCCATGTCATGGACCATGGCACGAAAAGGCGCTACGCCTGACCCTGTGGCGATAAAAACGAAATCCCGGGATTCGTCTTTAATCAGGAAGTGGCCGAGCGGGACCATGCCTTGGATTTTGTCTCCCACTTTCATGTTGTGGAGATAGGTGGACGAAATGCCGCCGTCCACCAACGTGACACAGAGTTCAAAATAGTCTGCATGCCAGGGCGAAGAGGCGATGGAATAGGCTCGACGGCGCACGCCGCCTTCATGCGGGATAAAAAGCTGGGCGTACTGCCCCGCGTGAAACCCCAATTCTTTTCCCGCCGGAAGAGCGAAACGCAAATGTTTGTTGCGGGGGGCAATTTCACGGGTTTCAACCAGTGTCAAATCGTAGGTGTCAAAAGCGCGCTTGCGTTGCGGGGCGTCGGCCATTGGTCTCTCCTCGGTTCGAATTGTGTCTACTTTATCGGACCGGAAGCAAAGACGCAAGAGGATTGTGAGGGTTCGGAAGAACTTATAAGAAAGGGACATGGGCTTCCAGCCCATGTGATTTTACCCGGGACACGGCACTTCCGCTAGCGCGGTCGGCCGTTCCCACACGGCACTTCCGCTAGCGCGGTCGAATGCCCGTGCGATGACAAATTCTCAATTTCGTCAAATGGGGAAAATTACGAAAGAATTTCGTAGTCGAGCGCCAATACGCCTTCGCTGATGGGTTTAACTTTTTGTTCGACAACCGCCACATGGGCCGGATGGGAAATATAATGATCCAGCGCAGTGCGATCCTTAAAACGGGCCACGAACCCATGGGTGTATCCCTGGGCACGGGCAGAGAAGTTCACCCCCGCCGACGCGTAAAGAATGCCGGGGATCACGCCCTGAAGGGCGACCAGACTTTTCATCAGGTCCGTTTTTTTAGTTTCGGGCGCGTCCGCTTTGAGTTTAAAAAGGACCACATGCTCAAGGGCGGACATCAGGCTTTCCACCGCCGGGGAGGTTCCCCTCCAACGCGCGACACGGGGGCCGCCAATGCCACTTGGGGCAAGGGTTGGGGTTTCGGCGCGGCCAACATGTCATTGAGTAGCCGCCGCAAATACCGAACCTCGGCCTCTAACTCGCCGATCCGGGCGGCTTTAACTTCCAAGGCCTGTCGGAACACGCCTTGCTCAGCCAACCGCAGAGTTCTCACATCTTCTTCTAGTAACACGTTCATTACACTCACCTCACTTGGTGTCCTACACATATTTACCTCAGATTCGGAAAAATTTCCAGGGGGGGTCCCGAAAAAAAAGAACCCGCGGACCTGGAGGGCCGCGGGTGTCGGGACTTACAACTCTTTTAAACAAACTTCTTAAAAGGACCGCCTCCCGGACACCCCCACCCCAAAAATAGTGGGGCGGACCCAGCGCATATAAGAACAATGCGCCTGGGCGACAGTGGCCTTTGCTTGAAGGGATCCTTTCTTCATAACGGTTAGATCGTAGCATTTTATTTTTTCCCTTGCAAACCGAAAGATTATCGTCTAGACTTTAAAAACCTTCTTAAGGAGACACCCCATGACCCACACATTTCACGCATTGATCGCCCTCGGCCTGGCCGGAATTTTAACCGCCTGTGCCACGACCCCCAAAGTCACCCGCATCGACGCTAATGAAACGGTGGATCTTTCCGGCAACTGGAACGACACCGACTCCCGCCAAGTGGCGGAAGAAATGGTGAAAGATTCCCTCGCCCGGCCGTGGTTGCCGGAATTCCAAACCGAGAAAAAGACGAAACCCCGCGTGATCGTTGGCTTGGTAGGAAACAAGAGCAACGAACATATTTCCACCGAAACCTTCATTAAGGATTTGGAGCGCGAGCTCCTTAACTCTGGACAGGTCCGCTTTGTGGCCTCGAAGGAACAGCGGGAAGAAATTCGGGAAGAACGCACAGACCAGGCCAAAAACGCCTCGGTCAAAACAGCCAAAAGTATGGGGCAAGAATATGGGGCCGACTTCATGCTGAAAGGCCAGATCAACACCATCGACGATCAGGCCGGAAAACAGCAACTCAAATATTACCAGGTCGAATTGGAAATGATCGACCTTCTCACGAACGAAAAGGTTTGGATCGGCCAGAAAAAGATCAAGAAAACCGTCGTCTATCCAAAACGCAAGTTTTAATCCGCTTTTGCTGTTTATGCCCCAAAACGCACGGAAGGATGTGGCATGGGCCACCAGCCCATGCACGTGTTCACGGGCAGAATGCCCATTCCCCATTTCACCCCATTGGTAAAACCCCTCCACAGGAAATTCCCTTCTTTGGGGGCGCGCTCCTGTTGGCCGGGTGCGCCACAACCCTCACCCTGCGTGACCTAAACAATTTCATCCTCAAAAACGAGTTCGCCCCCGCCGCAGAGCAGGTGGAAAAACATAAGAAGAGCTACGGTGAAAAAAATGCCCTCCTCTATTACCTCGACCGGGGAATGCTCCTTCACCTGGCCAATCAGTATGCCGACAGCAACCAAGCCCTCGAAAACGGCAAACGGATCGCCAAAGAACTTTTCACCAAAAGCGTCACCGCCCACCTCTCCACATTTCTGATCAACGATTTGATGACCCCTTATTATGGGGAAGATTTTGAGCGCGCATTGATTTTCGTATTCTCCGCCATCAACTACGCCGCCCAAAACCAGGGGGAGGCGGCCCTGGTCGAATGCCGCCAACTGGATTCTTTTTTCCGTGCGCTCCCCTTTGATGGAGAAAGAAGCGCGTACCAAGACGACGCCTTCGCTCGATATTTGGCCGGATTGCTCTATGAAGATCGCGGAGAAACCAACGACGCCTACATTTCGTATATCAAGTCCCTGGAGGCCTACGACGCCTACGCCAAGTTTTACAAAACCCCTCGGCCCCCGAAACTGGTGGAAGACGCGTTCCGCTCAGCGCGCCGTCTGGGTTTTTCGGACAAGATGGCGGACATTCAACGTCGATGGGGACCGGCGCCTCCCCCCCTCCCGGCCACAGAGGAAACCGGCGAGGTGGTTCTGCTCCATTACTCCGGATTGGGCCCGGAAAAAGTAGATTCGTTTTTCGAAATCAGCGTCTACAAAGGCTGGCCCTATGTGGAACAGGTGAACACGAAATCCCAGGACGACACCCAGGTCGAACAGGCCCGAGCGGTCATGCGATCCCTGGCCGCCGACAAAATGGTTCGCATCGCGTTCCCGAAATACCGGCGAAACGCGGTCCGCATTCGGAACGTGGAGGTCCAATCGGGATCCACCACCGTCCGCGGCGATTTGGTGGAAGATGTGGGCGCCATTGCGGTCCGAAACTTGGAGGATCGCGTCCTCCGCACCCGAGCGAAAGCGATTTCCCGCGCCGTTGTGAAATACCTCTTGTCACAACAAATCGCTAGCACGGTTGAAAAGAACGGGGACGAAAATTTAGGATTTATCGTTCGCACCATCCTCCAGGCCGCCTCCGCCGCCACGGAAGTGGCCGACAAACGGTCCTGGCGCACCTTGCCAGATCAAATTACCATGGCACGGCTTTCGCTGGCCCCCGGACCCCAAACCCTCATTGTCCGTTTTCTCGATGCCCAAGGGCTCTTCATTGAAACCCGAGAAATTAAAAATGTGGCTGTCACCCAAGGTAAAAAGACTTTTATAATAGTCAGAACTGCTGTATAATAGATCTCAAAGGGAAAAACATGCCCATAAAAAAATCCGTCCCAGTGATTCTTCCTTTTCTCGCTTTTGCCCTGGCTCTTTCCGCGGCAACTAAGAAACCGGCCTGGGTCACGGGCCCGGACCCAAAATATCCGGAGACGAAGTATGTCACCGGCGTCGGCATAGGGTCTGATCTCGACGGTGCCCGCTCCAATGCCCGGGCCGAAATCGCCCGAACATTCCAGGCCCGCGTTCAGCAAACTCTCACCGACCAACAAACAGAATCCTCCACCTCCTCCGGCAAAAAACGAAGCGCCGCCCAGGGGACTCAAAAGAGCCAAGTGGAGACGACGCTCACCACGGACACCCTGTTGGAAGGCGTGGTCGTCAACGAGACCTATTTCGACAAGAAATCAAAGAAAAACTATGCCCTGGCCGTTCTCGACAAGGTCGCCGTCCGGCGCTCGCTCAGCACACAAATTATCGAAAAAGAACAAACTGTCTCCGCGTCAAAAACCCGGGCGGAGGGAACCACCAACCCCCTGGAACGCGCCCGTGCCCTATCGACCGCCATCGAGGCCGCCCGCGAACGGGACGTCTTGTCCACCCGACGCCGGGTGGTGGACCCCTCGGGAATGGCGGAACTCCCCACCGGCTCCACAACAGATTTAGAAATCGCGTTAGAAAAAGCCGTCGCCCAAATTCCGGTCTCCGTGACCGCCGCGGCCCCGGAAGGGTCCAAATTAAAGGATGTGGTGACCGCTAAGATCACCGACATCGGCGTCTCCATTTCCGACGGCAACAAAACAGGGTTGGCCATCAAGGTAAAACTCGAAGTAACCCCCTTTGAACGCGGCGTTCCGGAATGGACATTTTTCCAGTGGACAGGGACCGTGGAGCTCACCGACCTCACCACAGGCAAGGTTTTGGCCAGCGCCACACCCGACGGCATGGAAGGACACCTAACCACCAACACCGCCCGATCAAAAACAATCGCCGCCGGTGACGCGGCCCTAGGCCAAGAAGCCGCCAAACTGTTAAGCGCCCACCTTTTTAACCAGTAAGGGAGTTTAAGAGATTTCCCGCTCGCGGGAAAGGGTGGGGGTTGAATTTTCTTAGTATCCAAGGAGGAATTAAAATGACCACAAAAACTCTGTTTCGTCAAAGCATGCTTGTAGCGACAGGCTTAGCACTTTTCGCCTGCGGGGGTCCGAAACGACCGGACTGGATCATGAAAGGCGCCGGCGCGTTCAAAGATAACAAGAAAGTTTTCTACGGCGTCGGCATCGCCGAAGGCATCCAATCGGAGGCGCTCCGCCGCACCACCGCCGATAACCGCGCCATCGCCGAAATTTCAAAACAACTCACGGTGATGTCCACCAGCCTTATGCGGGATTATATGGCCAGCACCTCCATCCCCGCTGAAGCGAAAGGCAACGAAGAACAGTATGTGGAAAACACCATTAAGACCTTCACCGACAATGTTATTTCCGGCGTCATGGTGATGGACCGTTACCAAGACAAGAGCGGCACCCTCTACTCGCTCGCCTCCCTCAACCTCGACACGTTGACGGACCTGGCCGGCAAAATAAAGGGCCTCTCCCAAGGCGTCCGCGACCACATCAAAGCCAACGCCGAATCCGCCTTCGACAAACTGAACGAAGAACAAGAAAAACGTTCGGACAAGTAACACACCCGTATTTTAAGAAAGCCCGGGGCTCCGAAAAGGGGCCCTGGGCTTTTTGTTTTCAACCAAGAGCGCCCGTTCGAAAGGGCGCCGGAGGGGCATAGAAAGAGGGGACGGTGTTGCATAATGATTCTGCTTCAGAACCACCTATTTCTAACGTAAAAATGCAAACAGAGCACTACCCCGGAATTTTCAGTTGGATCACGGGATTCGGCGTAAAATCCAGGCTTTTTACTTCACAAAAAAGTTTGAACGTAGTCCCCGCTACGCCCAAACTTTTTTGTTTCGTAAAAAAACCGGCTTTTCCGTCTCGCATCAGCGGCTCTGCCGCCCCAGGTGCCCGCGCTCTGCGCGAGGCCGGTCCTCGCGCCCAACTGAAAGTTCCGGCCTACGGCAGTTTGTTAGATCATTGTGTTCGTTTCCGAGGGTTTTGCAACAGAATCCATTCGATCGAAGCTGAAAAACCCAATTTTCCTTCACTGCGCACCACCGGTGACCCAACCGCCGCCACACCCCCGCCATCTAGTTCCACGCCCCAGCCGTCTTTCTCCTCCCCCCACAGTGACGACGTGCCAAAAACCACCACCGCACACACTGCCAACGTGTGCTTTCTATTCATCCGGTCCTCCCAACCCCAGGGCCACTGAAATTTGATGTGTCCCGGAATCGTCTTTGGCGGTGTCGAGCGGAAGCAGATATCCGTAGTCCACCCGCAGGGCCCGGAACCGCGCGCCCACGCCTGCCGTCAAACGCGAATAGTTTTCTGCCCCCACGCCACCGCCCAGGCGGAGAACCACATATTTCATCGTCTTCTCGATGCCGCCTTTCAGCCGCGCCTGGCCCTTGTCGTTGATGTTTTGGTAGGACCCCTCCACCAACGCCATGCCCCACCGGGTTTCATAGCCCCCCCCCACTTTCCACACCCGGTCCACACAATCTTTGCCGTAAAACCCAAGATCGGGTTCCAGCACGTGGGCCACCGTCACTCCCACCCGCCATCGATCGCTCGGCACCCACTGGGCGCCCACATTCACGTCCCAGGCTGTCGCGGAAAGATCTTCCGGCGCCCCGTGCCCCAACACAGGGTCTCCCGTCACGGGGTCCAACAGGGTTCCCGCGGAACTGTTCGTGTTGGCCGATTTGCGCAAGTAGTTGGCGACGGCGCCCCAGCGAACCCGCTCCCGCCACGCCCGGGCATATCCCAATGACAGAGTTTCTTCAGAATACACATCCGCCGCGCCGTATCCCCGTAGCTCAGCCCCACCGTCCCCCACGGGCTGGGACTCGCCCAGCCGAAAAACGATCGGCTGGTATCGCCGCCGTCGTCGAACCCTTTCACCAGACGCCCGTAATACAGCCCCGCTTCCGGTTCCACCAGGTCGCAGAGACCCCCGGGATTGTAGTGCATGGCAAACACGTCCCCCGTCGCGGCGGTCATCGCCCCGTCCAGCCCCATCGCTCGCCCTCCGGTATGCGACTCTTCAAACGACCCCCGCACCGGGGCGGCGAACAAGATCATTAAAAGGAGTTTCTTAGCATTTCTCATTTGAGCAGTACCACAATCCCGTTCATGCGTCGGCCGCCGACCGTGATCTCGTAGGTGTAGATGCCGCCTTCACACATCGCCCCATGCCGCGCCCGGCCGTCCCATGTCAGCGTCAGACCAGGGATCGGCCCCGCCGCCATGTCCGCCACGTGCATGTTCTCTGAACTGTAAATCGCTCCCTCCATCGGCAGGTTTTCCGGATTCTCCAACCGGAACACCACCGACTCCGCCCGGCCGTCCCCGTTGGGACTAAACGATCGGTTGTAGACCTCCCGCACCAGCGGCCCACCCGCCGGCGATCCCATCACACGGTAAACCCCGGTCCGCGGAATGGTCACCGTAACAACCCCCGGCGGCCCCACCCGCGCCGAGCCCACCAACGACCAGCGCGATCCCATCCATTTTTCCACCGCCCGCACCCCGCCCGTCGCCCCAGCCAACCCCATCGTCAGTTCCCCCACCGGCGAAAACGTCACATCCCCCGCCGATCCCCCAGACGGCTTGACCACCGTCACGTCAAACCCCGTCCCCCCACCGTCCGCGTTGTGACTCTCCACCGCCACCGTGTGCCGCTCCGACGTTAATCCCGTCAACAACCCCTGGGGCGCCACCGCCAGGGTTCCCACCGATGTCGCATACACGTAACGACCCCCATCCACATTGTCGATCACCGCACTTAAGCTCGACGGCAAATTCTGATGCTCCGCTTGGACAACGAGGTACTGCTGGGGAGGCGGTGACAGCGCCAAGCCGTAAAGAGTCCCCGTCGTCGTCGCCCATTCCGTAGCAAAGGGCCCGCTGGGCGAGTTGGACCGCAAAAGCCGGTAGGTCACCGTTGCCGATAATACGTCGCCGTTGGTGTCGCGGGTGACAGGGTCCCAAGCGTAGGTGATCCCCCCGCCGCCCAGTGTCCCGCGCAGGTTCACAATCGCCGCAGGGCCCGCCCCAATGGTGGTAAAAGAGAGCGAACCCGAATACCCGCTCGCCACACCGCCATGGCTAACGGCCCGCACGCGCACAACGTAAGAAGCCCCGGGGGTCAGCCCCGTAAACGGGACGGTGGTCTGGGTGGTGACAAGAACCTGAACAAACGCCCCGCCATCCTGCGCCCGCTCGACTTCATAGTTCGTCCCCAAAGGATTGCCGTTGCCGGAGAACGACACCGTCACCTCCGCCGCCGACAAGTCGGTATAGCCCAACCCCTGGGGCACCGTCGCAAAGGTCACCGTGGAACCCAAAACAGTGTTGCCGCTACACCCGTTGGCGTTACAGCCAGTGACAAACCCGTAGTAGGTGGTGTTTGCGGTTAATCCCGCGATGGTCGTGTTCAGCCCCGCTGTCGTGTCCGAACCCGCCACCGCCACGGGTGGGTTGTCCGCCATCGTTGACAGTCGCAGGGTGTATGACGTTGCTCCGTCAGCGGAACCCCAATCGCCGCGGATCGAACTTGCGTCCACCGTTGTCAAACTCCCCGCGCCGGGATTTGTGTAAGCGGGCACAAGGCACAGTTCGTTGGATGCGGCGGCATCCACACCCCCGTGGCTCTGCGCGATCACGCGGAAACAGGCGGTTTCCCCAGGGGCCAAACCCGCGACACCCACCGTCAACGCGGCCGTGCTCATTTCCAGCGAGTAGCTCCCTCCCGCCGACGTCGACCGTTCCAGTCGGTATCGGGTGCCCGTGGGATTGTTATTAGCGGTCCACGCCAACGTGGCCGTCAAGGACGTCAACGTGGTCGTGGACAAACTGGTGGCCGGGTTGGCCAAGGTCACCGTAGAACCCAAAACAGTGTTGGCGCTACACCCGTTGGCGTTACAGCCAGCGACAAACCCGTAGTAGGTGGTGTTCGCGGTTAATCCCGCGATGGTCGTGTTCAGCCCCGCTGTCGTGTCCGAACCCGCCACCGCCACGGGCGGGTTGTCCGCCATCGTTGACAGTCGCAGGGTGTATGACGTTGCTCCGTCAGCGGAACCCCAATCGCCGCGGATCGAGCTTGCGTCCACCGTTGTCAAACTTCCCGCGCCGGGGTCCGTGTATGCGGGCACAAGGCACAGTTCGTTACTGGGCGTTGTGGGAACGTTGTCCCAACTGTTGGCGACGACACGGTAACAAGCCAGGTGCCGGGCGACAAACCGGTCAAGAGAGCCGTTACTTCCACCGTTGAAAGGACACCGTGTAGGGAACCCCGGGTTCCGTGGCGGTTTCCACGACGTAGACAGTTCCGGCGGGGTTACTATTGGAGTCCCAGCTCAACGTGGCACTGACTGTATCCATCGCTGTCGTCGACAACGACACCGGCGGGTTCGCCCAGGTCACGGTGGACCCCACCGCCCGATACGCAGAACAACCCGCGCCGTTACACGCGTTAACAAACCCGAAGTAGGTGGTGTTGGGCGTCAAGGCGTTAGCAGTGCCGGACAAATCAGCGGTTACGCTGGAGCCAACCACAGCCACCGGGGGGTTGTCGGGAGCCGTGGAGACCACAAAAGTGTAACTGGACGTCCCCAAAGAAAAGGCCCACCCGGCCGTGAGCGTTGTTTGGGAGCGCGCGGTTATGGCACTGTTGAAGGAACCGATGGAGTCAACAACACGCTGGCGGTGTTGGACACATCCGACCAGTTGGGGACTTCGTCCCCTGTCCACAAAACAAAGTAATAAGTCGACCCGCCCGTGAGGCCCGTGGCCGTGTAGCTTTGAGCGGACCCCGGGGTCGCGTTCGTGGTGGAGATCGTGACCGTCGTGGCATTGCTGGGCGTCGAGCTCGTGCTCCAGCTGGCGGTGTAGGTGGCATACTGGATCCGGTAGTTGCCGGTCAGGTTGCCCAGGGTCACCATGTCGTCGCCAGCAGAATTCCAATTCAATGTGACCTGTTGGATCCCCGTTGTCGCCGCCAAGGTCGACGTGGACGGCGATATGAAATCTTCCCCCGTGACCATACGGACTTTGCTGTTGAAGGTGTCGGCCAGATAGATCATATGATCCGCTCCGGCGTATATGTTTTGTGGTAAACTCAAGGTCTTTCCTGTCGCCAGAGCGTTCTCGCCGTAACTGGCCCCTCCTCCAGCAATGGTGTAAATGTAGTTCGCTGTCCGTGCCTGGCCAAAATACGTTTTATTGCTTGTTGGTATAAATCGAGCCCGATAATTCGCGTAATCGGCAATGGAAACGTTTCCAGCCACATCAACGCTCACGCCATAGGGGCTGTTAACACGCGCGGAAGATGCCAGTCCGCCATCGCCCCCCAATGCCCCGGTTCCGTCCCCTGTAATGGTGTAAATGGAATTGGCTGTCATGGATTGACCATAATAGGTCCCCCCTGCCTTTGCGACAAACCGGATCCGGTGGTTTCCGGTATCCGCCACAATATATTGCCATGAACATCGACACTGACCCCTCTGGGCGAATACAATTGTGCGGAGGTTGCGACACCGGTATCGCCTCCGAAAGAACCTGTCCCATCCCCTGCCACCGTGTATATGGAATTGGCCGTCATGGATTGGCCAAAATAGGTCGCGCTTACTTTTGGGATGAACCGAACCCGATGATTGGTGGTGTCCGCAATAATCACGTTTCCATCCAAATCCACACTGAGGCAAATCGGGCCATTCAATTGCGCGGAGGTGGCCGCACCGCCATCGCCTCCATAAGCCGCCGTGCCGTTGCCGGCGATCGTATAGATGTAGTGGGCTGACATGAGTTGACCAAAATAGGTTCCAGCCAATTTCGGGATAAACCGAATTCGATTATTGCCCGTGTCCGCCACGTAAACATTCCCCTCAAGATCAACAGACACCCCTGCCGCACGAACTTTTGACAGGGAGGCAGGGCCTCCGTCACCGCCAAAAGCTGCTGTCCTGTCACCCGCGATCGTGTAGATGAAATTGGCCTGCATGTTTTGACCCCAGTATGTGCCACTATTTTTCGGCACATACTGAATTAAGTCGCTTGTAGCGATGTAGATGTTGCCGCTGGGATCCACACCGATCCCGCCTGGTCGGTAGGTTTGCGCGGTTGTCGCCACAACCCCCTCCCTGGTGTAACTACCTAAACCCTCCCCGGCAATCGTGTAAATAGAATTGGCCGTCATGGGTTGGCCGAAATAGGCCCCCGATATTTTTGGCAAAAGACGAATTCGGTCATTCAATTCATCCGAAATATACACATTCCCTTTAAATCGAGGCTGACCCCCGTTTGGGTATCGGAGTTGAGCCAGGTTCCACCCCTCCATCTCCACCGTAGGCCGATGTTCCTGTGCCCGCAATGGTATAGATGGAATTGGCTGTCATGAGTTGACCGAAATAGGTCCCCGACGTATTTGCAATAACCCGAATCCGATGGTTACTCCGGTCCGCAATGAATAAATTCCCGGATTCGTCCATGTCCACATCACTGGGGTTATGAATCTTCGCGGCGGTGGCAATCCCACCATCGCCGGAGGCTCCCCAGACACCGGTTCCCGCAATGGTGTAAATATTGTTGGCGATCATGGTTTGGCCAAAATGAATTCCCGACATCTTTGGGATATAGCGAATCCGATGGTTGGTATAATCAGCAACAGACACATTTCCCGCAACATCAACGCAGAGCCCTTGCGGCCCATTGAGTTGGGCCGAGGTGGCCACCACGTTGTCACTGTTAAACCCCCCGGTACCGGTCCCCGCAATGGTGTAGATAGAATCCGCTGTCATGGGCTGGCCAAAATAGGTTCCCGTTACCCGAGGAATAAATCGAATGCGATGGTTGTTCGAATCGCTAATGTAAACATTGCCATCCACGTCCAGACTGACTCCGTTGGGATTATTCAACTGTGCGGAGGTCGCCGCGACGGTGTCGCTATTGAACCCGCCCGTGTGCCTGTGCCCGCAATCGTGTAAATATAATTTGCCGTCCTCATCTGACCAAAATAGGTTCCGGATGTTCTTGCGATGAACCGAATTCGATGATTCCCGGCATCGGCGATATAAACGTTGCCCGTCGTGTCAACGGTCAGGTCCCGGACATTGTTGAACAATGCGGAGATGGCGGGCCCACCATCTCCCCCATATGAGGTGTAACTCCCGGCAAGCGTGTAGTAAAAGTTCGCTTTCAT
>JADKCG010000027.1 GCA_016714745.1 Elusimicrobiota bacterium
AAACAGAGAAATAAAAACGGGGGAATGAAATTGTTCTTTCATTCCCCCGTTTAACTAGCAACCACAGCCGGGTCCGAACATGGCGACCTCCTTGGAAATGTTGTTGAAATGCATTTGCCTAATTTTTGCTCGAATATAAGCGACACGTTTAGCGGCGCCCTATGAGTGGGGCAACTACAAACACTTGCGTCTGTTAATGTTCAACAACCTGTCTCTTAAAAAGTTCCAACCCATTCTAGCATTTTACCCCAAATCCAGCAGGGACTTAATGCGCGAACGGAGACGTTCGGGGCACTGGCAGGGGTCGCTTTCTTTTAAACGTTCCAGTAGGCGTTCTTCGAACTGAACCCGATCGCCGCAAGGGGGGCATTCTTTTAAATGACGGCGGATATCTTCTACGTCGGCCGGGGCTAATTCCCGTTGGTTTAGGAATTCGTGAAGATGATCCAAAATGCCTTCGCATCCCCGCCAGTGTTTGGGGTCGAACATGTTCATACGGAAGCCTCCACGAGCCCGGCGTCGACCGCATGGCGGTGGAGACTGATTTGCAACAGGCCCCGGCCACGGGCCAGGCGGGACCGCACTGTTCCCAAAGGAACGTCCAATGCGTCGGCCACTTCTTGATACGAAAGTCCTTGTAAATCAAAGAGAATAACGGCGGCCCGGTATTCTTCTGGAAGGGCATCGAGGGCTTTGCGAAAGTCTTCATTCGTCAGTCGGCCCATGACTTCTTTCACGGGGTCCGGCGCTGACGGGGCCTGGGAGGAGAGGCGGTGAAAAAGGTGGAATTGGTCGGCTTTTTCATAGGCGTCAACGGAGACTTTTTCAGGTTCACGTTTATTTTTTCGAAATTTGTTGATGTAGGCGTTGGTGAGAATCCGATAGAGCCAGGCGCGGATGTTGGTTCCTGCTTCAAACTGGTCGAGACTTTTCCATGCCCGTGCGAACGCCTCGGCCACCAGGTCCTCGGCCGCGGCGGGGTTGCGGGTCATGCGAAGGGCCGTCCCGTATAGTTCGTCCAGGAGCGGGAGGGCTTTCTCTTTAAATTCCAGTCGTCTGTCATCACCCATGAAAACACCGTTTGAGCAAGAGAGTTCCCAGAATGTTCACGGGAAAAGCGTACCAATTCCCAAGGTCCCCCGCAATAACGGAGGGGGTAAAGTGGTATATTTTGGCATGGCCAACTACCTTGCTGACCAAAGCAGTCCTTACCTTCTACAGCACGCGAATAACCCGGTGGATTGGTACCCTGGGGTCCCGAGGCTTTTGAGAAGGCCCGACGGGAAGACAAGCCCCTTTTGATTTCTATCGGTTATTCCACCTGCCATTGGTGCCATGTGATGGAACGGGAAAGTTTTGAAAATCCCACCATTGCGGCGGTCATGAACACCCATGTGGTGGCTGTCAAGGTGGACCGGGAAGAACGGCCGGACGTGGACCGGATTTACATGACAGCTGTTCAGGCCATGACCGGGCAGGGGGGGTGGCCCCTGAACGTGTTTGTGACGCCGGAAGGAAAGCCGTTTACCGGCGGCACCTATTTCCCGCCCGAAACCCGCCACGGTCGGCGGGGATGGCCGGAGGTCGTGGAGGCCATCGGAAAGGCGTGGAAGGATCCAGCCACGAAAGAACGTTTGCTGGCCCAGGGGGAGGGACTGACCCAGGCCACGCGGGATTTCTTGGCTCCAGCCACAACCGGAACCGTTCACCGGCCGGAATCTTTGGAGAATTGTCGTCTGGCGCTTGAACATTCTTTCGATCCCGAGGGGGGTGGGTTTTCCCGTTCGCCCAAATTCCCCATGCCGGTGAACCAATTTTTTCTGATTCGCTACGCGGTGGCGGTAGGGGGAGAGGCGGGCGAGCGGGCGAAAGCCATGGTTTTGGAAACGCTCCGCGGTATGGCCCGGGGCGGCATTTTTGACCATGTGGGGGGTGGGTTTCACCGGTATTCGACCGACGAGCGGTGGTTTCTTCCCCACTTCGAAAAAATGCTCTACGACAACGCCCAGCTGGCCTTGAATTACCTCGACGCCCCGGTCTTCGCCGGGATCGCCACGAAAACCTTGGATTACTTGCTTCGCGACCTCTGTCATCCCGATGGGGGATTTTATTCGGCGGAGGATGCGGACAGTCTTCCACCCAACGGAGGGGGCAAAGAAAAAAGCGAGGGGGCGTTTTACGTTTGGAGCCTGGACGAGGTTCGAACAATATTGGGAGATGATGGGCGTCTCTTTGCGTTGCGATATGGTCTGGTTGATCAGGGGAATGTGGAAAATGATCCCCAAGGGGAATTTTCCGGAAAAAATGTTCTTTTTGAGGCCTGTTCTCTGGAAGACGTGGCTCGGGAAGTGGGTCTCACTCCGGTGGAGGTCGACCGCCGATTAAACGAAGCCCTAAAAAAGTTATTGGAGGTTCGAGCCCGGCGACCCCGGCCCCATTTGGATGACAAAATCCTGACATCCTGGAACGGTCTGGCCCTTTCGGCTTTTGCTCGGGCTTACAGCGTATTAGGGGAAGAACGATATCTGACCGCCGCCCAGCGGGGTGCGGATTTTTTGCGGAGCCGCCTTTGGGACGGCGAAAACCTCTTCCGTCGTTGGCGGGACGGACGTCGCGACATCTTGGCCTTGGCGGATGATCACGCCTTTTTGGCCCAAGGGCTCATTGACCTCTATGGGGCCGATTTTGATCCCGCGCATCTCTTCTGGGCCGAACAACTGACCGATCAATTGCTCGCGCGGTTTTTGGACCCCTCGGGGGCGTTGTTTGCCACCCCTTTCGACCACGATCCACTCCTTCTCATTCGCGCCAAAGAAGAGGGGGACAACGTGGAACCTTCGGCGGCCAGTGTGGCGGCGTTCAACCTCCTGCGACTGTCTCGTTTGTTGGGCCGGGACGATTTTCGCCAGGCGGCGGAACGGATGATCGGGGCCCATCTGGGGGCCGCGCCGGGGCCCCACGCTTTTCCTGTCCTAAACGCGGCGGGCCTTCTGGCCGACGCGCCTCCCCGGGAACTGGTGATCGTTGGCGATCCCAGGGCTCCCGCCACGCGAGACATGCTCAGGGTGGCCAGGGGGATGTTCCTCCCCGAATTGACGGTGATTCTATTGGAAGGACCGGGAAATCCCTTGGTTCAGCGCCTGCCTTTTCTGAGGGACATGCGACAAATGGAGGGGAAACCCACGGCCTACTATTGCCACAATTTTTCCTGCCAAGCTCCGGTGACAACGGCGGAAGAGTTACGGTCCCTTTTGGCTCCCCACGTTGACCCCCGTCAAGAATTTGGTAAAGTGGGATGTGCGGGAGACCGGGGCACTTCTTTCGTTGGGCGCGGGACCGAGACGGAGGGGTTTTTACGAACCAAGTTTGGGCGTAGGGGACTACGTTCAACTTTTTTTGAAGTAAAACCTGATTTTGGGAACGTGAACCAACTGAAAATTCCGGGTTAAATCTCAGTCCTTAAATCCGAGTTCAAAATCGCAAAGAACCGGTCAACCCAAGGAGTCCCTCTCGTATGGCAAAGAAATACGTCTATTTTTTCGGTAACGGCAAAGCGGAAGGCAACGGATCACAGAAAGATCTTCTGGGCGGAAAAGGGGCCGGATTGGCCGGCATGTCCAGCGCAGGCGTGCCCGTGCCTCCCGGATACACCATCACCACCGACACCTGCCGCTATTACTACGCCAACGGCAAGAAACTTCCGGCGGAGCTGGCCGGCCAGTCCAAAGAAGCCATGGCGAAGCTCGAGAAAGCTTTGGGCAAGAAATTCGGTTCTTCCACCGACCCTCTTTTGGTATCGGTTCGATCCGGAGCGAAATTTTCCATGCCCGGCATGATGGACACCATTTTGAACCTGGGGTTAAACGACCAGGCGGTTCTCGGCTTGGTTGAAAAAACCGGCAACGAACGCTTCGCTTGGGACGCCTATCGCCGGTTCATCTCCATGTTCGGCAACGTGGTGTTGGAAATCGAGAAGAGCGCCTTCGAAAAAGTGTTGGAATCCGTCAAACAGAAAAAAGGCGTCCACCTGGACACAGAACTGAACGTGGCTGACCTGAAAGAAGTGGTGGAATTGCTCAAGAAACTTGTGAAAGACGAGACCGGCAAGGATTTCCCCCAAGACCCCATTAAGCAGTTGGAAGACGCCCGGAACGCCGTTTTCCGCAGTTGGAACAACCCCCGCGCCATCACCTATCGCCGGCTCAACAAAATCTCTGACGAGATTGGCACCGCCGTCAACGTTCAGGCCATGGTGTTCGGCAACATGGGCAACGATTCCGGCACTGGCGTGGGGTTCACACGGAACCCCAGCAGTGGCGTGAAGGAATTTTTCGGCGAATATCTGACCAACGCCCAGGGCGAAGATGTGGTGGCCGGCGTGCGCACCCCCAAACCCATCAAGGAATTGGAAAAGGATATGCCCGCCGTCTACAAACAACTCCGGGAGATCACGTCCAAGCTGGAAAAACACTACCGCGACATGCAGGATTTTGAGTTCACGATTGAACGCGGCACCCTCTTCATGCTCCAAACCCGCACCGGCAAACGCACGGGCATCGCCGCCGTTCAAGTGGCGGTGGACATGGTGAAAGAAAAGCTCATTTCCAAAGAAGAAGCCTTGATCCGCATCGAGCCGGACCAGTTGGCTCAGCTCCTGGCCCCCGTCTTTGATGGAAAAGAAAAAACCTTGGCGGTCAAGGGCGGCCGATTGTTGGCCAAAGGCATCGACGCCGGTCCCGGCGCCGCCACCGGCCGTGCGGCGTTCACGTCTGAGCGCGCTGTGGAAATGTCCAAGAAAGGGCCCGTGGTTCTCGTCCGCCCCGAAACCAATCCCGACGACATCGAAGGCATGGTTGTGGCCGAAGGTATTTTGACCGCCATCGGCGGTCGCACCTCCCACGCCGCCGTGGTGGCTCGCGGCATGGGGAAACCCTGCGTGGTCGGATGCGGTGTATTGAAAATTGATGTGGACGCCGGAATTTTGAAGGTGGACAACAACACCGTAAAAGAAGGCGATTATCTGTCCATCGACGGGTTCACCGGAGAAGTTCTGCTCGGCCAAGTCCCCACGCTTCCCTCCGAAGTGGTTCGGGTGCTTCGCAACGAACTGTCGGCGAAAGAGTCTCCCCTGTTCGCCTCGTTTAAAACGGTGATGGCGTGGGCCGATTCGTTCCGTACGATCAACGTGCGTGCCAACGCGGACATTCCGCGGGACGCCATCATGGCCCGCGCGTTGGGCGCCGAAGGCATCGGCCTCTGCCGCACGGAACACATGTTCTTCGCGCCGGACCGTCTGCCGTTCATGCAGGAAATGATCTTGGCCGACACCGAGGAAGCACGACGGAAAGCCCTGGACAAATTGTTGCCCTTCCAGAAAGAAGATTTTAAAGGTCTGCTCAAGGAAATGAAAGGGTTCGGCGTGACGGTGCGAACCTTGGATCCGCCCTTGCACGAGTTCCTGCCGAAGACGAAAGAAGACGCCGAGGTTCTTTCCCGTAAGATCGGGATCCCGACGGAAAAGATTCTTCAAAAAACCCACGCGCTTCACGAGTTCAACCCCATGTTGGGCCATCGCGGATGCCGTTTGGGCATCACTTATCCGGAGATCACTGAAATGCAAGTGCGGGCGATTTTGTCCGCCGCCTGTGAACTGAAGAAGGAAAAGGTGAACGTCCTCCCCGAGATCATGATCCCGCTCGTGGGCAACGTGAAAGAATTGAAAGATCAAACCGCCATCGTGCGCCGCGTCGCCGAGGAAGTCCAGAAAGAATACGGGGTGAAGGTGAAATACCTGCTCGGTACCATGATCGAGGTTCCCCGGGCGGCCTTGACCTCGGGCGAAATCGCTGGAGAGGCGGAGTTTTTCTCTTTTGGCACCAACGACCTCACCCAAATGACGCTCGGGTTCTCTCGGGACGACGCGGGGAATTTCACGAAGGTCTACCTGGACAAGAAGATCTTCACCGACGACCCCTTCGCCACCTTAGACCAAACCGGCGTGGGCCGTTTGATGGACATGTCTGTCCGCGAAGGCCGCAAGACCCGGAAGGATTTAAAATGCGGCATCTGCGGCGAACATGGCGGCGATGCGCCATCGGTCAAGTTCTGCGTCCGCACCGGACTGAACTACGTGTCCGCCAGCCCCTTCCGCGTGCCCGTCGCCCGTTTGGCCGCGGCCCAAGCGGTCATCGAGGACAAAACAGGCAAGTCCTACACCTCCAAATAAGTCTCAGCACGTTTCAATTCAAACGGGGCGGTCTCCAAAAGAGACCGCCCCGTTTACTATTTGTGTTCAAGAATCTCTTCAAATTCCTCACCTCTGGGGAGGGCCGTTCGCAGAGTTCACGGCACCGGGGGGCGGTCCTCGCGCCCAACTGAAAGTTCCGGGTGTTGCGTCCAGAATAAGACTGCTGTTTGCCAGTGGATGAAAGATCCACCACCACAATGTGCCGGCGGTGGTGTATCTTGGAAGCAAACGAAGAACAACTCGTTTGAAGCCTATTGACAAAGTCCGCCTTGGGTGGATGAGCGAAATCGCGGGCCTCAACGCAAGTGAACTCACAAGTAGCCTCGTTAACTCAAAGCCTGGTGGCCGAGCCGCTACCTGAACGGCGAAGGCAGAATCCGCCCTGAACCCGAGCACTGTAGGGGGGGACGCCAGCGGGGTGATAGAGGAAGCACGCGAAAACGGTAAACGGCGGGAACTGGAGAAGCCGTCGCACGTCCCGGGGAAACCTTGGGAAAGAAGAGGGTGGCCTGATAACCGAAAGGGAAAGGGACGCTCGTGCGAGGGTGGCGGAGGGGCCCGTAAGAGCGAAGAGAGCCCGGAAAGCGGGACGGAGCAAAGGGGCCCTGCTGTAGAGGATCCTAAAATCAAGGGAAGGGAGGGGACGGTTGAAAACGCCGAACATCAGTCTCCAAGACCTACGACGAAGGATATACGACAAAGCGAAGTCTGGCAGGGCGAGCTGGGGGGATTTGCCGTTCACACGAACAGAACCCAACTCCAAAAAACGCGTGCCACTTTTCTTTTACGGGCCATGTTGGCCTTTGGATGGTTGGTCTGGCGCGGGATGCCTGTGGGGGCGTAGGAGAAAGACGCCTGGGGGGTGGAACTGGACGGCGGGGGCGTGGCGGCGTTGGGGTCGTCCGTGGTTCGCAAGGAAGGGAAATCGGGCGTGTCTATTGGCGGGCTGGTTCGTTACGGGGGCAAGAAAGGCTGGTCGCGGGGATTGGGATATAACGTTTTGTCACTTCAAAACGGGCATCAGCTCAAACCCGCCACGATCGTGGGCGACCGGCAGGGCGTGCCCTGGGGGGCATGGTCCCCCTACGTGAGAGTCGGGGCGGGGATTGGCTCGGACAAAGAGGCCGGGTCCATGAACCGGTTTGTGGTTCGAACCGGTGTGGGGGTCAGCCGCCCCCTTCATCCCCATTGGGCTGTGGGACTGAAAACCGAACTTTGGTATTCTCCCGCAGGGCAAACGGGTGAAGATATGGCGCTCATGACCGCGGGGCTGACGTTGTCCAGGTCGTTTCAAACGATCCCGCGAAAAGCGGTTGCGGCCAAATCTGAGCTGAAAAAAGAGGACCCCGTCGCGGAAAGACCCCCTGATCCAGACAGTTCCCCGGTGGCCAGTGTGGTCGAAGGTTCCCCCCCCGTGGCCGTTATGCCCGTGAAAACAGCCGAGCCATCCGACTCGGTGACATCCCACAAGATCGCCATCCTTTTCCGGTTCGACCGCTCCGACGCGGAGGGAAGCGACATGACAACAAAGACAACGGATTTGGAGGAAGCGGCAAAGGTCCTGTTAAACGATCCCGACGCGCACGCGGAAATCCACGGCCACGCCGACAGCCATGGCCCCCTGGGCTACAACATCGCCCTCTCCCGCAAACGCGCCACCACGGTGCGCGACTTTTTCGTAAGCCAATGGACCCTCGCCAAAACCCGGTTCACAATTTACGCCCACGGCGCGAAAAAACCCACCGCCTCCAACGCCACATCCCACGGCCGGGCCAAAAACCGCCGGGTGCTCGTGCTACTCATCCCATAGGATGCGGGCAGGAATTGCAACGATAGAAGAATATAAAGTCAAGACTTGACCCCTTTTCTCTTTTCTCATTAAAACATCCCCCTATGCCTGCCCTCAACCGATGTGTTCGATTCGACTGAATTGAAAAGAACTGTTAAAATTCGAATCTCAAGTAGTTTCCCAACAACTCGGAGCCGCTTATCCTTATGAAAAAAACGATGCGCCGTGTTCTGGTTCCCTCCTACTCGAATTTCCTTGCGGACATCCAGTTGCTCCTGGACGAAGCCCGACGAAATTCAGCTCGGTCCGTTAACGCTATCCTCGTCGCCACCCATTGGGAGCTGGGTCGTAGAATTGTTGGGTTTGAACAAAAGGGTAAAAGACGGGCCGACTACGGGGAAGAGCTTTTGGATCGCCTTTCGAGCGATTTGTCCCAAAAGTTTGGTCGCGGCTTTGGGGTGTCCCAACTCAAAATGGTTCGCCAATTTTATTTGACCTATCCGATCCCTCAAATTAGCCAATCAGCGATTGGCGAATTGACAAAAAGAGATGCCCACCTCCTGTCATTAACGAAAAGATTCTCTCTGTCATGGACCCATTATGCCCGCCTCTTAAGGGTGACCAATCCACACGCGCGGTCGTTTTACGAAATAGAAAGTCTCCGCGGCGGGTGGTCCATTCGCCAACTGGACAGGCAAATCGGGTCTCAATTCTATGAGCGGACAGCTCTCTCAAAGAATAAATCCGCAATGTTGCAAAAGGGGACCCTCTCCATCCCAGAAGACAGGGTTTCCCCTGATGAGGAAATCAAAGATCCTTACGTTTTAGAATTTCTTGGACTAAAAGATGAATATTCAGAAAGTGACCTGGAGGAGGCTCTGATTCGACATTTGGAGACCTTCCTCCTTGAGCTAGGGAGCGACTTCGCCTTTTTGGCTCGGCAAAAGAGACTCCGCGTGGGAAACGAGTGGTATCGTGTGGATCTTGTTTTTTACCATCGACGTTTGCGCGCACTGATTTTAATTGATCTCAAATTAAATAAGTTCACACACGCCGACGCCGGTCAAATGCATCTCTATCTGAATTATGCCCAGGAACATTGGACCCACCCAACGGAAAACCCACCCGTTGGCCTCATCCTTTGTGCAGAAAAAGATGCCTCGGTGGCCCACTACGCATTGGCGGGACTTCCCAACCAGGTTTTGGCGGCTGAGTACAAAACGGCCCTTCCGAAAGAAGGGGAAATAGCCAAGGAACTCCAACACACCCGAGAAACTTTACAAACTCGGCTCTCCTATCACTCCAAAAAGAAGCGCGTTTGAACTCTGTTTGCGGGCGGCGCCGTTGCGGCGAATGGGCCAGCAACGTTTGGCGCGGGCGATTGATGGTGCGAGCCCTGTCAGAACAGCCCCGGTTCTAAAGAGACGTTCCACTCATAAAAGTTTGAAATAAAATCGTCTGCGGGCGAGACGCCCGCGCCCCCCATCACAAACGACCCTAAACCCAAATCCTCAGATAAGAAACATCTACCGTCTCAGGGGTTTCACTAATTTGGTGAAATGGCGATTTTGTAACGCGGTCGCAATCCACACCTGTCCGGGGAAAAAATAAGGGAATCCCCCGTTATTGGTAAAATGATTGTGCGAACAATTCATTTTATCGACGGAGGATTCCCGTGGCCCATTATAACACGATTTTAAACCAGTTGTTGGTTCATGTCCCCCGACATCAATTCGACCGTCTGGTCAAAACCCACGAACGGACCGCTACGCAAAACATTCACCACCTGGAACCAGCTGACGGTGATGCTCTATGCCCAAGCGAGCGGGAAAGAGAGCTTGCGTGAAATCGAACAAGGACTGGAAACCCAAGAGAGCAAAACGTATCACGTGGGATTGACTGGGCCCGTTCGGCGGACGACGTTGGCGGACGCCAACGGGCGGAGGAAGTGGGACATCTTTCGCGGAGTGTTCGGAGAGCTGTTGACCCGGTGCCGGTCGGTGACGCCGAAGCACAAGTTCCGGTTTAAAAATCCGCTGTATAGCATTGACTCGACGGTGATCAGCCTGTGCCTAAGCCTTTTCCCCTGGGCGAGATATCGAACGGCGAAGGGGGGTCTAAAACTTCATTATCAGCTGGATTATGCGGGCCATATTCCCAGTTTAATGGTGATCACGGAGGGGCGGGAGAGTGATATCTCTGTGGCGAAGAAAGATATTCCCATTGAAGCGGACAGCATCTATTGCTTCGCGGCAACGACGATTGCGGAGATCTATAAGGCGCGGTGGCAAATCGAGGCATTTTTCAAGTGGATCAAGCAGAACTTAAAGATCAAGACGTTCCTAGGCACGACGGAAAACGCGGTGCTGAGCCAGATTTGGGTGGCGATGATCTATTACTTGTTATTGGCGTATATTAAATACCAGACCAAATACGGCCGTTCCCTATTCTATTTGCACCGGATGATTAAGGAGACCCTCTTGGACCGGGTCTCCCTGATGGATCTACTCAATTTGAATGAATCCAGGCTCAAACGGTTGAGGAGACTTGACCCGCAACTCCAATTTTTGTTTATCGCCACCTAATTTTCTAACTTTCCCCGGACAGCTGTGGGTTTTGCAAGGACTTGCCTTCGATCCCACTGGAATCCACGCCCTGGGCCTGATTCTGTCAGGGATGATCTTCGCCCTGGTTCACCCCGACGCCTGGATAGATGTTTTCCGAAAGGTGGGCGACGAGAATAAAATAACATGGGGACAGTTTGCGGCCGCGGAAGGGATACGGTTCCTGGGCGGGATGGCATTCGTTGCATTGTTGCACGCGCCGGGGGCAGTGGTTCTCCCTGTGATTGGTGGCCTTTCCCTGCCAAGTTTCGGTGTTCACGCAATTGTATTCAACTTGCCGTTTGTTGTCTGGACAATCCGGCGGGTTCGACAAGGTTTGATTGTTCATAAAGTAGTCCGGCTGTTTTTTATCGGTTCACCAGGCCCTGACCCCCATTCCGCACTTGGGCCAGGGGCCTATCCGTTAATTTCCAGCGACGAGAATCATCTTTTTTGCTTTTGCCGAATCTCGATAGTTTGGACGGTTTCTTCCTCCCATTGGCGTAACAACGCTTTGACTTCCGTGTAGTTTCCAATTCCCCGTTCCTCAATCCTCGCCTGTTGCGGGGAAAGAATCCTCTGGACGACTTTACCGCCAAGCAAACGGCTCCAATAATAATAGGGGCCGTGCGGGGAGGGCGGGGTCCTTGCTTGTGGCTGACATGAAAAATGTGATCAATTATAATGGCATCAATGTGACGTCGTTTACCGTATTTTCGGCCGCTATTACCGAACAACTCCGGCTTATGGCCCTGGTCCTGCAGAACGCCTTAACCAAGGATTCCTACTCTCCGGCGTTCCCCTCGGGCGGGGGCCCGGTGCTCCTTAGGCGGCCAGGGGAAGTTTTTGTTGGCCGACCAGGGCCAGGAAGGCTTCTTCGGAAGGGGTGAGGCGGGTCATGTCGAAGACGACCACGTCGATTTTTTCGTCGCAGATGGATTGGAAGCGGGCGATAAATTTCAGTTCCATGTCCAACCGTTGAGCGTTGGACAAGTTCTTTCCCAAAATCATCACATCCACGTCACCTCCGCGGCGGCTGTCGTCGCACCGAGATCCGAAGAGATAAACTTCACAAGGGACACCTTTCATCGCTTGGGCGAGCGCCCGGTGTTCTTCGGGTGAAATCCTCAAGGGGTGACACCCCTCTTTTTGAAATATTTTTCAAGTCTCGGCAAAAATTTCTCAATTTCTTCCCGGTAGCGTGTTCGCAACAGATCCTGGACTATTTCTATTTGTTCCGGTAAATATTCATGGGCAATGCGGTTCCGCGCCGCTCGCATTTCAAGCCACAATTCCACATCATCGATCAAGTCCAGCTTGGCCGCAAAATTCAATTTGTCACGGATGGTTTCAGAAGAGCTTCCGGTTTCCACGAACTCGATTGATTTCAGGAGGGGATTCAGCGTTAACTCAATGGCCCTTTCGAAGCGACCCGCCAAGGCATCGTACGGTTCAAGATCCTCTGGGGTCTTCAACACGGAAAATTTGAACGGGGGGACTTTCCGGGCTGAGTGGAGGAATAGTTCCAAGGCTTTCTTTGCTTTGTCTCGGTACTGGTGGGCAAGAATTTCCAGGGGGACCTTTTTATCCATGTTCAGATTTTAGCCCTTTTGTCCCTTTGCAACAAGATCAAGGGTGAAAAGGGGAGCGAGCCCTGTTTGCGCTGGGGAGGTGAATTGTGAATGTGGTCCCCTTGTCCGGGGCGCTGGAGACGGCGACGGTTCCTCCTCGGTTTTCAATGAGGTGTTTGACGATGGCCAGGCCCAGGCCGGTGCCACCCCGTTCGCGGGTGCGGGCTTTGTCGACGCGATAGAACCGTTCAAAGACGCGGGACTGGTCTTCGGGGGGGATGCCGACGCCGGTGTCTTCCACCTCAATCACCGTTTGGTCTCCTGTCTGGTTTCCCCGCAGAGTCACGCGGCCATCGTTACGGTTGAATTTGATGGCGTTATCCAAAAGGTTGAAAAGGATCTGGGTCAATTCATCGGCGTTCAGGGCGACCACGAGGGGGGAGGTGGGGAATTGGGTCGTAAACAAAATCTGGTCCTTCTTGGCGATGGGATTGAGGGCCTTGATAACGCGCTGACTGACCTCTTGGAGAATGCAACTGGCCGGGGTTTGCGGGGCGTTCGGGTGTTCGAGGCGCGAAAGGGTCAAAAGGTCTTCGATCAGCCGTTGAAGCCGTTCCGTTTGGTCCTGGGCGGTTTGCAGGAAATCCCGGGCGTGTTTTGGGTCTTCGAGGGCGCCGTCCAAAAGGGTTTCCAGGGCGGCGCGGAGCGCGGTGAGAGGCGTCTTTAATTCGTGGGAGACATTGGCGACGAAATCTTTTCGAAGGTTTTCGAGTCGACGGAGCGGGGTGACGTCGTGGAACGTGAGAACGACGCCGGCCTCGTTCCCCTCGGGCAGGGGGGAGGCGCGCACGTCATAGAGGCGTGGTTCTGGCCCAAAGGAGAGTTCTTTCCCCTCGCCCTGGCCGCTCTGGAAGACGCGGTCCAACAGTTCTCCCAGTTCTCGGTGGCGCAACACTTCCCAAACGGGTTTTCCGATGGCTTCGGTTGAAGGCTGGTTGAGCAGAGTCGAGACCGCGGGATTGGCCAGGAGGATGCGCCGATTTCCGTCAACGGCAAGGACTCCATCCGTGAGAGAATTGACAAGGTTCTTTAAAAAAGTGAAAGGAGATGGGGAGGGCTTTTCGGGAAGGACAACAGGGGTCCGTTGGCGGAAAAATTTTAACACAGGGGTACCTCTGAAATGGAACTTTGTTTAAGAATCTGTTTCAAACGCTTCGAAGAAGCTTTCGCCAAAGGCAGTTGTATTACGGGCATCTTGCCCGTGCTACAAAATCTAAAAAAGATTCTTTTCCCTTCCCCCTGCCCAATGTTGGCAGGGGGATAGGCCGGGATCCAGTGGTTAAAACAGTCGCTTAACCGGGAAATACCGGTTATTCGCTGATGAAACGATAGCCAACGTTTTTGACGGTCACGAGGCGCTTTTTTTCCGGGCCGATTTTGGAGCGCAGGCGGGCCACGTGCTGGTCGACTGTGCGGGTGTCAATGTCCGCGGCGCGGTCGATGCCCCAGACGCGTTCCATGATGATTTCACGGGACAAAACTTTTCCCTGAGCGATCCAGAGTGTTTTTAAAAGATCAAATTCTTTCCCCGTCAAGGTCACGAGGTCTTTTCCCAGGTGGAGAGTGTATTTTTCCGTTTGGAGCGTCAGTTTACCCGCCGTCAATTCAGCGACCGCGGGTGTTTCGTCCGGAGCGGTTCGCCGCAAGAGGGTTTTTATCCGTGTCATGACTTCGCGGACTGAAAAAGGTTTGGTGACGTAATCGTCGGCGCCCATCTCAAGGCCCACAATTTTGTCAACTTCGCCGCTTTTGGCCGTGAGCATTAATATGGGGACGGTTCGATCGCTCGATCGGATGAGGCGGCATACTTCCAAGCCGTCCACTTTGGGGATCATGAGGTCCAGGAGCACCAGGCGGGGTTTTGCTTTTCGGAACGCGTCGACGGCTGTTTCGCCGTCTTTAACGAGGAGGGGGTCGTAGCCTTCTTTTTCCAGATTGTAGGCCAAAACCTTGGAAATGGCCACGTCGTCCTCGACCACCAAAATCTTGAGTTTCATTTAATCGTTAGTGCGCGGGCCGTCGGAAAAGGGACCGCACGCGCGCCATGAGTTCTTTTTGGCCGAACGGTTTGGTGAGATAGTCGTCCGCGCCTACCGAAAGTCCCGTCACCTTATCGTCTTCTTTCTTCTGGCCTGTGAGCATTAAAATTAAAACTTTATCATCGGTTTGGCGAATTTCGTCGCAGACCGCGATGCCATTTTTAATGGGCATGAAGACATCCAAGATAACCAGGTCGGGTTTTTCTCGCCGATAAAGGTCCAACGCCCCCTGGCCGTCGTTGGCCGCCCAAACGGTGTATCCCTCCAGCTCCAACAGACGTTGCAAGAAAGAGGTGATGTCCTTTTCGTCGTCGGCAATAACCACTTTTCCTTTGGTCATAGATCCCCTCAGTTCATGTCTCTTCGGCCGGTGACGGCCTGGGCAAGCGTATGTTCGTCCGCGTATTGAATCGCGCTCCCCGCTGGGAGCCCCGCGGCGAGGCGTGTGACGCGCACCCCGGCGGATTTTAGGAGGTCGGGCAGGTAGGCCGCGGTGGTTTCTCCCTCCACGGTGGGGTTGGTGGCGAGGATGACTTCTTCGGTTCGGTTCTCTCGCACACGGTCAAGGAGAGATTCGATGCGCAGTTCTTCCGGTCCTATCCCATCGAGAGCGGAAAGAACGCCGCCCAAAACATGATACCCGCCACGAAATGAACGAGATCGTTCCAGGGCCGCCAAATCCCCTGTTTCTTCCACCACGCACAGGAGATGTGTTTCCCGTTGAGGGTCCAGACACCGGGTGCAGGGAGTCGGTGCGCTGGAAGTTTCCATGTAATCGCCACAGATCAAGCAACGCCGCATGCGCGTTCTCGCCTCCGTCAGGCTCCGTTGAAGAAAATCGGCGCAGTCTTTTTTTCGCAAAAGATGGAGAGCGATCCGTTCCGCCATTTTTGGGCCCACGCCCGGCAATCCTAAAATCGACGTGACCAGGTTATCCCAAACGCCCGCCATGTTATTTCACCGTGTCCACACGGCGGACGCGGCCGGGAAACTTCTCCAATATTTTGCGCACGCCTGGGTCTACCGCCGCCGCCGTTTCGGGAGATTCTTCTTCGCCTTCCGAAACAGGTCCCGCCGGGGGTTCGTTTTCTTCCGGCGGATGATCGATCATTGTTTCGTCCTCGTCCGCCGGGGGCGCCGGAGGGGGGGGCGCCGAGATTTTGGCGGTGGCCGACAGGGGAGGGGGCGCTGGGGTTTCGATGGCGTATTGAACGGTAAAGCCCATGGGAATTTTCTGCCGCAGAAGGTCCATCCAAAGGGCTTCCTGGGCCACCACTTGATTTTTCTGGAACTCCTGGTCGAACGCCAATTTGAGGACATTCCCCGGCAGGGCCGACCAGCGTGCCATGTGAAGAAACGTTTCCAACGAAGGTTTTTTATGGCCGACTTCGTTGACCATCGTGGTCCAGGCTGAACGGACCCGCTCGGGCCCCCAAGGGCCGGAAACGGCGGGGGCCGAGGGGGGACGTTCGGGACCCCCCGCTGGCGTCGAGGGAGGCTTTTGTAAAACGGGCGACAAAGCGGGGGCTGACGATCGAATGTCTTTGGCCGGCGGAGCCAACGGGGGGGCGATGATCGGCGGATTAGACCGAAGCGCTTTTTCCAATATTTCCAACCGTTCCACCAGCTCGTTAACGGAGACGGCGTCCTGGGCGATTTCCAAGCAGGCCAGTTCAAAGGTCACCCGGGGACATTCGCTTCGCCGGAGGTCCGCCACGGCGCGGGAGAGCACCGCCAGGTCCCGTTCCAATCGTTCGGCGGAAATGGCGCCGCTTTCTTTTTCCATTTCCGCCGCGTCCGGAGCGCGAGGATCGCGGACCCCGGCTTTCCATAACAGCAGGCGATGTCGTCGGTCCAAAAGGTCTTCTGCCAGTTGAGAAAGGTCCAGGCCGTCTTCAATCGCGGTTTGAACCGCTCGAAGAACTCCAGCGGGATCGCCGCTTTGGATGGTTTCTGTAAACGATCGAACGAACTCGCCGGGCAAAAGGCCCAGAAGATTTCTCACGTCTTCGATCGTCGCTCCGCCCGGCGCAAAGGCGATCACTTGGTCCAACAAGGACAGCGCGTCCCGCAAGGACCCGTGAGCCGACCGGGCGACTTCCCGCAGGGCCGCCTCTTGGATAGGAATTTTTTCCGCGTCGACAATCCGCTTAATTCGGTCGAAAATGTCCGTCAATGTAATGGATCGCAGTTGAAAGCGTTGGCAACGGGAAAGAATGGTTTCTGGAATTTTTTGCGATTCCGTTGTGGCCATCATGAAGACGACGTGGGGCGGGGGTTCTTCGAGCGTTTTCAGGAGCGCGTTGAACCCGTCTTTCGAAATTTGGTGAGCCTCGTCGATAATAATGATGCGGTAACGGGATCGGGCCGGGGCGTATTTGACCGTTTCCCGAAGTTCTCGGATTTGGTCGATGCCTCGGTTGGAGGCGCCGTCAATTTCTAACACGTCGTCCGTGGAACTGCCGTTGGCGATCTCCACACATTGGGGGCACTCGCCGCAGGGGGTCGCCGTGGGGCCCTGGACACAGTTGAGCGCTCGAGCCAAGATCCGGGCCGTGGTGGTTTTGCCGCACCCGCGGGGGCCAGAGAGGACGTACGCGTGGGCAATGCGCTGGCCGGCGATGGCATTGACCAACGTTTTGGCCACGTGGCCTTGCCCCACCAGGTCGTCAAAGCTCTGGGGACGGTATTTGCGTGCGAGAACGAGATAGGACATGAAAGACCCCCTCCCGGGGGGCGGTTCTTAATCTACCACTTTTCCGTCGATGTGGTCAACGGCAAGAAATGGGTTGTTTTTTTGGAGCGCGGGCGTCTCGCCCGCAACCGTCGGAATGCAAAACCTCCGCGGGCGGGACGCCCGCGCTCCAAAAGGGTTCCTACAAAGAATTGGTTTTCGTTATGTATTTGTCCACGTTGAACTTGGATTTACAGCCGTTGGCGGTCATCCACCTGATCTGGCCGATGACGGGGCGGTTGAACCAGGGGCGGTCGTGGACGCCGCCCAGGGACCAGGCGATGCCGGCGTAGCCGTTGGGGTCCCGGCCGTCCAGTTCGTATCGGTCGTTCAAGGCGATGGCGGTGGCCATGGCTTCTTCAGGCGTGGCGGACCATTCGAGAATTTTCTTGGCCCAATACATGCGCATATAACCGTGCATCTTACCCCGTTTCACCATTTCCATTTGAGCGGCGTTCCACAACGCGTCGTGGGTGGCGGCCTGTTCAAAAGTTTCGCGCGTGTACAGGAACGCCCGCTGATCTCGCCGATGGGTGTTCAAACTTTTTTGAGCCCAGTGGGGGAACCCCTCAAAAGAGTCATAGGTGGGGGTGTAGAGACAATAATTGTCGGAGAGTTCACGGCGCACGATCAATTCCTCCAAAAAATCCTGGCCGGATTCCGTGTCCCAGGCCTGGCGACGGACTTCCATCGCGACTTTTTGGGCAGAAAGTTGGCCGAAATGGAAGTAAGGGGACAGGTCCGACTGTCCGTCCTCTGTAGGGTTATTGCGCCCCTGACTGTATTGGTCCAATCGGTGCTTCAAGAATAATCCCAGCGTTTTCGCTCCGGCGGCTTCCCCCGGCTGGATCCAAGAGACCGGCGGAACGCCGGGATCTGGTTTCAATCGGGCCAGCGTTCGGTCCCACTCCACCGGGGGGACTTTATCTTTCCAGAGAAAAGGATGTTGTTTCAGTGGCGTGAAATCCGTGAGGAAATCCAAAAGGATTTTATTGATTTTAGGCCGGAGGGTGTAGGCCCCATACTCCTTTTTTGGCGAGGCGACCCAGGCAGGCACAATGTTGTGGGTGTCGACTTCTTCCAGGAGAACGGGGAGCGCCTTGGCCAATGCCGTTTTCCATCGGGTCTTTGTTCGGAGCGGATCGAAATCCGTTACGATGGCGCCCACTTTTTTCGCCTTGGCGAACGCGATCAGGGTTTCTTCCGGCGGGCCAAACAAAAGATGGAAGGGAATTCGCGCCGCCGCCAATCGCGTTTCCACCTGGGCCAGGCCTTTAAGCATGAAATCGTAGGCCCGTAGCGGCGCGCCTAAAAATTCCGATGCCAAGGTGAAGACAACGGCCAGGGGGACTTTCCGGTCCAAGGCCAGGGACTGGGCCCGAAGCAGGGCCCAATTCCCCGCCACCCGTTGGTCCCGGCTCATCCAATAAAGGATAGGGCCGTTTTCAATAGGTCCCTTATTGAGTGGTCGTGATCGGAGCGGGTTGATCATGTGCGAAAGATAAAGAATACCGCGCCCAGGATACAAAGCGCGGCCCAAAGATAGTTTAATTTCACGGGTTGGCCCATATAAAAAACGGCGAAAGGCACGAAGACGGCCAGAGAAATGACCTCTTGAAGGATCTTGAGTTGTGAGAGATTAAACGCGGTGTAGCCAATGCGGTTGGCGGGCACGTGCAGGCAGTATTCGAAGAAAGCCACGCCCCAACTGATCGTCGCCGCCAAAAACCAGGTCCGGTGGCTGAGGTTCTTCAAATGGGCGTACCAAGCCACCGTCATGAATAGGTTAGATAAAATTAAGAGGCCCACAGTTTTCATGAGGATTGTCATAGTGAGAAGAGAAATTCTATTACATCCGCGCCCATCGAGGATCATCGAAGCGCAGAAAATAATATAATAGGGGGAAACAACAGCCTAACGCGAAGGTGATCCGGTGACGACACAGACATCCGCTCCTGCAAAACAAGGTCTTTATGATCCGCAATTCGAACACGATGCCTGCGGCATCGGTTTTGTGGTCAATATTAAGGGAAAAAAATCCCACGAGATTGTCGCCCAATCCCTGGAAGTATTGAATAATTTAAACCACCGCGGGGCCTGCGGCTGTGAAGCCAATACCGGGGACGGCGCGGGTGTTTTGATTCAACTTCCCCACGCCTTTTTGGTTAAGGCGGCCGCGAAAGAGAAGATCGTTTTGCCGGAACCGGGGACTTATGGCGTGGCCATGATGTTTTTTCCCCAAGATCCCAAAGCCCGTCATGAGGCCGAGAAAGGGTTTGAAAAGTTGGTGGCGGAAGAAGGCCAATCCTTCCTGGGTTGGCGAACCGTTCCCACAAACAATTCGGCCCTCGGCGCGACGGCGCGGGCCGGCGAACCCCATATCCGCCAAGCGTTCATTGGCCGCGGGACAAACAAAAAATTTTCCGATTCTGCGGGGTTTGAGCGGGCACTCTATTTAATCCGAAAACGGGCGGAGCACAGCCTCCGGTTTCCAAACGAAAACGGGTCGAACCGTTTTTATATCCCCAGCCTTTCGTCCCGCACCATTGTTTATAAGGGCATGCTGTTGGCCAGCCAGATGGAAGATTATTACCCAGAACTGAAGGACCCCGACATGGTCTCGGCTCTGGCCCTGGTCCATTCCCGTTTTTCGACCAATACGTTCCCGAACTGGAACCGGGCCCACCCTTACCGCTTCATCATCCATAACGGCGAGATCAACACCTTGCGGGGCAACATCAATTGGATGCACGCCCGGGAAGCCTTGTTGAAATCCGAGGTGTTTGGGGAAGATCTCAAGCGGCTTCTTCCTGTGATTGACACGGACGGTTCTGACTCGGCCATGTTCGACAACTGTCTGGAATTTTTGGTTTTGTCCGGGCGAAGTCTGCCCCACGCCATGATGATGATGATTCCCGAACCCTGGGCCAATCACGAAAGCATGTCGAAGAAAAAAAAGCGTTTTACGAATACCACGCCTGCCTGATGGAACCCTGGGACGGCCCCGCCTCCATCGGGTTCACCGACGGTATCCGCGTGGGCGCGGTGTTGGACCGAAACGGGCTTCGTCCCTCCCGTTACGTGGTGACAAAAGACGATTTTATCGTGTTGGCCAGCGAAGTGGGCGTTCTGGACATCGCCCCGGAACGGGTGCTTCAAAAAGGCCGGCTTCAACCGGGCCGGATGCTGTTGATCGATACGGAAGAAGGCCGCATTATTTCCGATGATGAAATTAAAAAGACCGTGGCTTCCCAGCACCCCTACCGGGAATGGCTTGACAAAAACCTGATCGCGCTGGACGATCTCGTGGATCAGGACAAGCCCGTGCATGAACAGCACAGCACCGTCGTGCAACGCCAACAAGCGTTCGGCTACAATTACGAAGACCTCCGCGTGGTGATCGAACCCATGGCCAAAAACGGCGTCGAGCCCGTGGGAGCGATGGGGACCGACACGCCTCTGGCGGTGCTTTCGGATAAGCCGCAACTGCTGACCAATTATTTCAAACAACTTTTTGCGCAGGTTACCAACCCGCCCATTGATTGTCTTCGCGAAGAGATCGTGACCTCCGCTTCCACCGCCATCGGCGGCGAGCGGAACATCCTTCTGCCCACGGCGGAAAGTTGCCGCCTCATCGAGCTGAAGAGCCCGATTTTAACCAACGAACAGTTAGAAAAACTCCGGCAAGTCAAAGAGCCGGGGTTCCGCTCCATGACGCTCCCTATCCTCTTTGACCCGACCCAGGGCGGCGAAGGTCTGCGCCTCGCCATGGAAGAGCTGTTTTCGGCCGCTGATCGGGCGGTGGCGGGCGGCGTGAACATTCTGATTTTGTCCGATCGCGGCATCGGGGAAAAGAAAGCCCCGATCCCCGCTCTATTGGCGGTGGCGGGGCTCCACCACGACATGATCCGCAAAGGAACGCGAATGAAGGTGGGGCTGATCCTCGAATCCGGTGAACCCCGAGAGACGCACCATTTCGCCGTCCTTTTAGGGTACGGCGTGGGCGCCATCAATCCTTACATGGCCTATGAGACGATCGACGATATGATCCAGCAGGGAATGCTGTCGGACATCGACCACAAGAAGGCCATCAAAAATTATGTCAAAGCCGCGACCAAAGGGGTGGTGAAGACCATCTCTAAGATGGGCATCTCCACCATCCAGAGTTATGGCGGGGCCCAAATTTTTGAGGCGTTGGGGTTGAACCAAGACGTGGTGGACAGATATTTTACCTGGACGCCGTCCCGCGTGGGCGGGGTGGGGTTGGACGTCATTGCCGAGGAAGCGCGGCGGCGGCACCATCGGGCGTTCCCGGCGATTCCCACGGACAACAACGTTTTGGATGTGGGAGGCAATTACCAATGGCGGAAAGAAGGAGAGAAACATCTTTTTAATCCGGAGACGATTCATCGCCTCCAAATCGCGTGCCGGACAAACCGTTACGACGTTTACCAAAGTTACGCGACGTTGGTGAACGACCAGTCTCGCGAACATTACACTTTGCGGGGGCTTCTGGACCTTAAACCAGCCGAACGTCCGATTCCCATCGACGAGGTCGAGTCGGTCGACGAGATTGTCAAACGGTTTAAGACCGGCGCCATGAGTTACGGCTCCATTTCCCAGGAAGCCCATGAGTCCCTGGCCGTGGCGATGAATCGGCTGGGGGGTAAATCCAATACTGGGGAAGGCGGCGAGGATCCCGAACGCTACAAGCTCCTCCCCAACGGCGACTCAAAAAACAGCGCCATCAAACAGGTGGCTTCTGGGCGGTTCGGCGTCACCAGCCTGTATTTGGTCAATGCCCGGGAACTGCAAATTAAAATGGCTCAGGGCGCGAAACCCGGCGAGGGGGGGCAACTGCCCGGGACGAAAGTCTATCCCTGGGTGGCGCGCACGCGCCACACCACCGCAGGCGTCGGTTTGATTTCCCCTCCGCCGCACCACGACATCTATTCGATTGAAGACCTGGCGGAGCTGATTCACGATTTAAAAAACGCTAACCATTTGGCGCGCATCAGCGTGAAACTGGTGGCGGAAGTGGGAGTGGGCACCGTGGCCGCCGGCGTGGCGAAGGCTCATGCCGACGTGGTTTTAATCTCTGGCTATGACGGGGGAACGGGCGCGTCTCCCCAATCGTCCATCAAACACGCGGGCCTCCCTTGGGAATTGGGGTTGGCAGAAACGCATCAGACGTTGGTGTTGAACAATCTTCGCAGTCGGATCACCGTTGAAACCGACGGCCAATTGAAGACCGGGCGGGACGTGGTGATCGCCGCGCTTTTGGGGGCCGAAGAGTTTGGGTTTGCCACCGCGCCCCTGGTGGTGTTGGGGTGCGTCATGATGCGGGTGTGCCACTTGAACACCTGCCCTGTGGGCGTGGCGACCCAAGACCCGAAACTGCGGAAAAAATTTACCGGCGATCCGGCCCATGTGGTGAATTTCATGCGGTTCATCGCCCAAGAGGCTCGCGAATACATGGCCAAGATGGGGTTTCGGTCGATCAACGAGATGATCGGCCGCGTGGACCGTTTGGAATCCCGAAAAGCCGTCGATCACTGGAAAGCGAAAGGCGTGGATTTCTCCAATATCCTGTTCGCGCCTGCTGTGGGCCCGGAAGTGGGCCGGTATCGCCAGATGGCCCAGGACCATGGGCTCGACGGATCTCTTGATCGGCGGGTTTTGTTGGACCTCTGCAAACCGGCGCTCGAGCGAGGGGAGAACGTTGAAGCCACGGTTCCGATTCGAAACAGAGACCGCGTGGTGGGTACGCAAGTGGGAAGCGAACTGACCCGCCGGCACGGCGCCAAAGGGTTGCCGGACGACACCATCGATCTTACCTTTCAGGGATCGGCGGGCCAAAGTTTTGGCGCGTTCATTCCCCGTGGGATGACGCTCTCGTTGGAGGGCGACGCCAATGACTATTTTGGGAAAGGGTTGTCGGGCGGCAAACTGATTTTGACGCCTCCCCGCGCGGCCTCCTATGTGCCCGAGGACAACATTATTGTCGGGAACGTGGCTTTTTACGGAGCCACGTCGGGCGAGGCCTACATTCGCGGGTTGGCGGGCGAACGGTTCGGCGTGCGAAACTCCGGTGTTCACGCCGTGGTGGAAGGCGTGGGGGACCATGGGTGCGAATACATGACCGGCGGTCGGATCGTCGTTATCGGTCCCACAGGTCGAAATTTTGGCGCCGGAATGACCGGCGGCGTGGCCTATGTGTGGGATGCGGCGGGGGATTTCCGTAAAAAAGTGAATGGTGAAATGGTGGACATTGAACCCATGGAAGAAGAGGACGTTCAAGAAGTTCACGGTCTCCTGGTCAAACATCTTCTGCATACCACCAGCACCGTGGCGAAACATATATTAGAAAAAGGCCCCGCGCTCATTCGGACGTTCGTCAAAGTGATGCCCCGGGATTTTAAACGCATGATTTCAACCATCAAGAAAATGCATCAAGCCGGCATGACCGGCGACCAGGCCATCATGGCCGCGTTCGAAGAAAACGCCCGGGATCTCTCGCGCGTGGGGGGGAATTAGAATCCCATGCCTGTGATTTCGATGTTTTATGGCGTCATTGTGTCCCTCTATTTTATGGACAACAAACGGCACAAGAGGCCTCACCTCCATGTGAAATTTCGTGGGCGAGAGGCCGTCATCGCCATTCCGACTGGCGAAATAATTGAGGGGCGAATTCCGGGAGCGAAATTGAAGCTCGTTCAGGCGTGGATCGAAATTCATAAGGACGAAGTCATGGCGGATTGGGAATTAGCCGCCCAGGGACAACCCTTGTTTAAAATTGAGCCTTTGCGATGACGCCCCCTCTCTTGCCTCGAGTCCGGGCCGTAACGGCCAAGGATGATCATTCTCTGCATCTTAGGTTTTCCGACGGCAAAAAAAAACGTTATGACGTGAAGCCTCTTTTGACATTCGGGGTTTTTCGGGAACTGAAAGATCTCTCGTATTTCAAATCTGTCCGTGTCTCGAACGGGACGGTCCAATGGCCCCACGAACAGGATATTTGTCCCGACACTCTCTATTTGGACAGTTTTCCGATAAAAGCGGACGTTGTGTCCCGGCGGAAATCAAATCATTCAATCAGGAGTTTCAAATGAGTTCACCCCTTTCTCCAGCGACTCCGGGGTCAAAACCAAAACCGCTCGGTGTGGCTAAGCCCACGGGTTTCATGAAGTTCCAAAGAGAAGTTCCGAAAGACGCGGATCCCACGGGACGTATTCGCCATTGGAACGAATTCCACGAAACAATGGCGGAAGAGTCGCTCCGCAAACAGGGCGCCCGTTGCATGGATTGCGGCGTTCCGTTCTGTCATACGGGGAACCTGGTGGCCGGTATGGCGTCGGGATGTCCCATCCATAACTTGATTCCCGAATGGAATGATTTGGTTTTTCGGGGACTTTGGGAAGAGGCTTTGGAACGGCTCCATAAAACAAATAATTTCCCGGAGTTCACCGGCCGGGTATGCCCCGCGCCCTGTGAAGGGTCCTGTGTGCTTGGTATTTCAGAACCGCCGGTGACGATTAAAAACATGGAAGCGTCGATCATTGATCGGGGGTTCGCCGAAGGGTGGGTCAAGGCGGAACCGCCGCGGAAACGGACGGGCAAAAAAGTCGCGGTGGTGGGGTCGGGCCCCGCGGGTCTTTCGGCCGCGGCTCAGCTGAACCGTGCGGGCCATGCCGTGACAGTGTTTGAACGGGCGGATCGGGTGGGCGGGCTATTGATGTACGGCATTCCTAACATGAAACTAGACAAAAATGTGGTCCAGCGGCGTGTGGATCTTTTGGCCAAAGAAGGGGTCACCTTCGTAACCCACACGGAAGTGGGAAAAAACTATCCCTCTGAAAAACTTCGGAAAGAATTTGATGCCGTGGTCTTGGCCATGGGCGCTACGGTGCCCCGGGATCTCCCGGTCCCTGGGCGGGATCTGAAAGGGATCCATTTCGCCATGGAGTTTCTTCACGCCAACACGAAAAGTTTATTGGATTCAAACCACAAGGATGGGAAAAATATTTCTGCTACGGGCAAAGACGTCATCGTTATCGGCGGTGGAGATACGGGAACCGATTGTGTGGGCACAGCGCTCCGGCAGGGGGCAAAAAGTGTTGTTCAGTTCGAAATTCTTCCCCGCCCACCGGAAAAACGGGCTCCGGACAATCCCTGGCCCCAATGGCCCAAAATTTTCCGTACGGATTATGGCCAAGAAGAGGCCACCGCCGTGTTCGGCGCCGATCCACGCCAGTTCCTGATTTCCACCACCCGTTTCGAGGGGGGCGAAAATTCCAAGCGAGTCAAAGAGCTTCACACCACACAAGTCCTTTGGGAAAAAGGGGGGGCATTCGCCCCTTCTCCCGTTCGGGGGTCAGAGAAAGTTTGGCCAGTCCAGCTTGTACTACTGGCTTTGGGATTCCTTGGGCCGGAAGAAAAAATCCTTAAAGATCTCGGGATCGAGCGGGATCCTCGATCTAATGTCAAAGCCGATCATGGGCGCTTTACGACCAGTGTTCCAGGCGTGTTTGCCGCCGGTGATGCGCGTCGGGGGCAGAGCCTGGTGGTGTGGGCCATTAACGAAGGTCGTGGCGCCGCCCGTGAGGTCGATCGTTTCCTTATGGGGCACAGCGATCTTCCCTGAAGCTTTTTGGCGCGCGGGCGTCTCGCCCGCAGAGGTTTTGCACTCCGAAGATTGCGGGGGAACCGCCCGCCCTGCCACATCTCCATCGAAATTCATTTTTCTAAAAAATTGTCGATAATCCCAAGGTGATAGACTCCTCCTCATCAGAAACTTCCGGGCCGCTGACGGCGCAGGATTTTGAAACGCTGTTGGAAGCCAGCCGCGCGTTGGCGGGCACCCTCGAACTGCCCGTCCTCCTAAAAACCGTGATGGAACTTGCGGCCCGCGTGGTACGGGCCGAATCCAGTTCCCTCCTCCTCAAAGATGAAAAAACCGATGAACTTTATTTTGATGTCGCTTTGGGTGCCGCGGGCGACAAGGTTAAAACCGTGCGACTTAAATCAGGGGAAGGGTTGGCGGGATGGGTGGCGGCCAACGGGATCCCTGTGATTGTCAATGAGGTGGAGACCGATCCCCGTTGGACAGCCCGGGTGGACGTTCGCAGTGATTTCGTGACCCGGCAAGTGGTGGCTGTTCCTCTGCTTCACCAAGGGCGATTGTTGGGCGTGGTGGAGGGAATCAACAAAAAAGGGGGGAGCGGGTTTACCGCGTTGGATTGTCGCGCCTTAGAAATTTTCGCGGCCCAGGCCGCCGCGGCGATTGAGAACGCCCGGCTTTTCGCTCGCGTGCGAGGAGAGAAAGAAACGCTCGCGACGTTGGTCAGTGAAATGTCGGATGGCGCGCTTCTGGCGGATGAGGCGGGGCAGGTGACTCTGGTGAATGTCGCGGGGGTCCGGCTCCTGGGTCTTCGCCCGGAGGGAACGTTTGGTAAAGGGGTTGAGGAAACGACGCGGGCTTTCGAGGCCCGTCCCACCTGGAAGCAGGTCTTGTCCGCGCAAAAAACCGCGTCCGTGACCTTGGTGCGTGAAGTGGAAAAGAAAATGGTTTTGGAGGGCACGTTCCAACCGCTCCGGGGAGGGGCGGGGTGGCTCTTTGTTTTTCGAGATGTGACGGAGGCGCGGCGAGAGGAGAGGCTAAAACAAAATTTTCTGTCTGTTATTTCACATAAACTTAAAACGCCGCTGGTGTCCATCACGGGGTTCGCGCCGCTTCTTTTGGAGGACAGATCTTTGTCTCCCGTTCAGCGCCAAGGGTTGACCGCGATTCGGGATCAGGGGAAAAAACTGGCTCTTCTGGTGGAGAAACTATTGAATTTTACGACGGTGGAAGCGGACATTGTGGCCGTGAACCGAAAACGGTTGCGAGCGAAACCTCTTCTGGAGGGGGCGGCGGCCGTTCTGTCGGCGGAAATGGAACGTCAGGGGGCTGAGATTCGGCTGGACGAAAGCCTGGAGACTCTTCCCGCGATCTTGGTGGATCCGGATCGTTTCTCCGAAGTGTTCCGTAACCTCATTGATAACGCGGCCAAGTTTAATCATAAACCCCATAAATTGATCCGAATTTTTGGCCGTGTCGAGGGACCAGAAGCGTTGATCTCCGTGGAGGATGAAGGGTCCGGGATTGCCCCCGACGATGTTACGCGAATATTCCTCAAATTTTATCAAGCGGAAGACAATTTTACCGGGCAAGTGGACGGGGTGGGCCTGGGGTTGGCCCTCTCGAAACGAATTGTGGAAGCGCACGGCGGATCCATCTGGGTACGGTCCCTCTTGGGCCGAGGCTCCGTTTTCACTACCAGTTGGCCCCTGGACGATTGATGGGGCGGCCAGGGGGGCGGACCGTTTTCCCCGCGGTCCGGGGACTTGAAGTCTACATCGAAGAGTCTCGCCGTCGCACGCTTCGCTGGGAGGACGGTCGGTTGGAAGAATCGTCTGACGCGTCTGTCGCGGGGGTTGGCCTTCGGACGTTGGGAAAAACCGTTCGGTTTGCCTCCATGGAAGCCCGTCGACCTTTGAGCCAAGGGTTCACCGCCACAGAAGTCTGCCGGCTTCTCTCCCATGCCAACAATATAATGAAGGGAAAATCCTTTGGATCCAGGGCCGTATCGATCCCGGCTCTGTCCCCGGCCGGCGCGGGGGGGGCGGGAATGTCTTTTGTTTCCGAGACGAAATCACTTGAAAAAAAATTGAAATGGTTGGCTCTTGCGGAAAAGGCGGCCCGAACGGACCGACGCATTCGGCAGGTCCGATTGACCTTGGGTGAACTCACTAAAAAGAGCGCGGGGCTCACCCCCGAGGGTCGATCCTTTTCGGAAAACCGTCATTATGTTAGTTTTATCGTTCAGGTGACGGCGGAAGAGGGAAAATTACGCCAAAGTGGCTATGAGGTGATGGCGGTTCAAGGGGGCTGGGACGGTTTGTCTAACGCCGATCCCGTCCTTTTGGCGTCCCGGGCCTCCGCTCGGGCGTTGTCTAAATTGTTAGCGCCTCCCGCCCCCCTGGGCGAAAAAACCGTGGTGATTTCGGCGGAGGCGGGGGGAACATTGATTCACGAAGCGGTGGGCCATTCCCTTGAAGCGGATGCCGTTTTTGAAGGCAGTTCTCCCTCTTTTGCCCATAAAGTGGGCAAGGTCGTGGCTGGGGAAAAAATTTCTGTTTTGGATGACCCGACTCGTCCTGGCCAAAGGGGATCCTTCGTTTATGACGACGAGGGAACACCGGCCGAAAGAACTGTTCTCATTGAAAACGGAATTTTGCGCACGTCTCTTTGACCATCGTTCAGCCCAACGAAACGGGTGCCTCTCCAACGGACACGGCCGAAGGGAGTCGTTTGCCCATCGGCCTATTCCTCGGATGTCCAACACATTTATCGCTCCCGGGCCAGACGATCCCAAACGCATCCTGGGAGATTTAAAAGAAGGACTCTTTGTCACTCGGTTGGGGGGCGGCCAGGTGAACACGGCCACGGGAGATTTTGTTTTTGAGGTGGAGGAAGGGTTTTGGGTAGAGCAGGGGCGGTTGCGTCACCCTGTGCGAGGGGCGACCCTCCTGGGCAATGGGCCCGAGGTTTTGCGCACCATCGATCGCGTCGGATGGGATCTGGGATGGTCTGTGGGAACCTGTGGCAAGGACGGTCAAAATGTGCCGGTCTCCGACGGTCTTCCCACGTTGAGGATTCCGCGCGTTGTCGTGGGCGGGGCTGAATGAAATCCAGTTACTCGCGCATCAACAGCTACGGGTTTTGCCCCAAGAAATATGAGTACCGCTATGTGTTGGGAATCCCCGCCCCGGTGAAACCCGAACTGGCGTTTGGGGTGTCGATCCACGAAACGCTGGAACACAATTTCATTCAAAAAATCGATTCCCGTAAAGATCTTCCCGTGGGCGACCTGGCGTTGTTTTTTCGGACCACGCTCGATGGGCGTCTCAGCGTTGTTCCGGAAGAATACTTACGCGGACCGTCGGACCCCCATTACCTGCGCGCCTTGGGGGAACACTTTTTGGATCGTTTTATGCAAGACCGAGCTCCGTCGCTTCAGCCCGCCGTCCGCGGGGTGGAATGTTCATTCCGTCTTCCTTTGCCCAACGATCACGAACTGACCGGACAATTTGACCTTTTGGATACCGAATGGGTTCTTCACGATTTCAAAACGTCCAATAAACCATACGATCCCAAGCGCGCGGACAGGATGCAATTGGTGATCTATTCTTGGGCTTGTGAGCGCATGTTTGGCCGTGTTCCCAGCGCTCTGTGTTTTGACGTGTTTGTGAAGGGCGATGGGGCAGAAGGTGAGGCCGGGCTCCAAGCACCGATACTTTTTCCCGCGCCGACCGCGGCCGACATGGGAACCGTGGCCCAACGGCTCGCGGGCTTGTTGGATCGCCTGGGTGAAGCCGAAACCCGCCATGATTTCCCCCGCTCCTTTGACCCCCCCCGTTGCCACTGGTGCGAATACCAACCCCGTTGCCAAAAAGAATGGGAACTAGAAGGGCAACCCCGCCCCCGAAAAATATCCCTAGGCTCTCTGCAGAATTAGCCGGGATTCCCCGGTTGGCACAGGGATACCGTCGACAGGGTCCGGAACAGAATTTTCCATCCCTCCCGGACGGAAATGCTCCGTCAACTGGAATTTTCAGGTTAGGGGACGGTCTTGCAAAATTGCATGACTTGAAACTCTCTCCCCACAGGCATCCCGCCCCAGACCAACCAGCCAAAAGCCAACACGGCTCATAAAAGAAACGTGACGCGCGATTTTTTGGGGTTGGGTTCTGTTCGTGTGAGCGGCCAATCCCCCCTGCCCCCCTTTTCCATAGGGGGGGAACAAAGAACCTCCGCCTTTCTTCGATTGGGGCGAATTCGGACTTGCCTTTCTGGGCTTTTCTTTGCTACTATGGCGCCTCTTCGGTTCCGCGGTAGTTGGCGGAACCCAACCCGCTCCGGCCTGGCCGGACCGGATGTCCTTGAAGGAGGCGCATTCCTTGATCCATTACGAGACTGTATTTTTGCTCCCCGGCGACGCTCAACCCCAAAAGGTGGACGACTTCGTCGAAAAAGTGAAATCCCTCATCGTCCAAAAAGGCGGCGAAGTCACGTTGACCGAAAAATGGGGACGTCGTCGTTTGGCGTATCCGATCGGGCGTCAGCGCGAAGGGTATTACACGTTTATGCAATTTAAGTCGGCCCCTTCTTTTGTGGCTGAACTCAATCAGTTTTTTCGGGTGTCCGAAGAGGTCATTCGCCAGCTGATTTGTCTCGCGCTGAAGGGCAAACCGGCGTCGCCCATGATGGTTCTTCCTCCGGCGGTGCCGCACGAATCCCACGGGCATGGCCATCGTCCGACTCACGGGTCGCCTGCGCCTGTGTCCTCCGCGCCCCTCGTGTCTGCGCCTGGAGCGGGTGTTGCCGTCCCTGCCCCCACTTCTACTCCACTCACGTCCGAGGTTTCCCATGCCGACAGCCATTCGTCTCCTTCAGCTTAACAACGTTCAGTTGGTGGGTCGTTTGACCCGCGACCCGGAACTTCGGTTCACGACGTCGGGGGTCCCTGTGTGTCGCTTCGACATGGCAGTGAACCGTAACTTCAAGGACAAGACGGGCGAATGGAAGGAAGACGCCACTTTCATCACCGTTGTTGTGTGGAGAGAAGCCGGCCAACGCTGTGGCGAGAAACTCAAGAAAGGCAGTCCCGTCTATGTGGAGGGGCGCCTGAAAAGTAAAAATTGGGAAACGAAAGATGGCTGCGGTCCCGGCGGCCCCGGAGGGGGGCGTCGCGGCGGTCGGCCCATGATGCGGCGAAAAGTGTGCCGTTTCTGCGCGGAAAAAATTGCCGAGGTTGATTATAAAGCGATCCCCATTCTACGCGGGTTCTTGACGGCGCGTGGAAAGATGTTGGGCGGGCGCACCACAGGCAATTGCGCTCGTCACCAACGCCAACTCACTCAAGGGATCAAGCGCTCTCGCATGCTGGCTCTGTTGCCTTACACGGGGGAGTAATTATGAAGACAAAAGTGATCCTTCAATCAGATATCCCCAACCTGGGCGTTTCCGGGGACGTCAAAGAAGTGGCGCCCGGCTATGCCCGGAATTATCTCTTGCCTCGGAAGTTGGCTGTTCCCGCCAGTCCTCGCGCGCACGCTCTGTGGGACGCGCGGAAAAGTGAAGTGGAAGAGGGGCGGAAAGCGAAACTCCTCGCCGCCCAAGAACGGGCCAAACAACTTCAAGACGTGGTGATCACCATTTCCGCGCGCGCCGGACAAGATGGAAAACTGTTTGGGTCCGTGACAACGACGGAAGTGGCCCAAGCCCTTTCTGACAAGGGAGTGGCCATCGATCGCCGCTGGGTAGAACTGCGGGACCCCATCCGCACGACCGGAGAATTCACCGGGGCGGTTCGGCTTCATCCTCAGGTCCGCGCGGCTTTTAAGATCCTCATCCAGCCGGCGGGGTAACCCGCACTAGGCCCCCCGTGGCCCCCTTTCCCACGCTTTCCTCTGGGCGCGCCCCCGCCGCCGATGGTCTCCCCCCGCAAAGTCGGGAGGCCGAAGTCGCGGTGTTGGGGAGCATGTTGGTGGAAAAAGAGTCTCTCCTAAAGGCCCTCGATATTCTGCGGGAAGAGGATCTCTACGAAGAGAACCATCGGCGGATTTTCTCTGCCATCCGCGCCCTCCACGACCGAAACGTGACCGCCGATGTGGTCACGGTGGGTGATGAACTGGAAAAGGGCGGTCGCCTCGCTGGTCTCGGGGGACGCGCGGCGCTGTTTGAGCTGACCAACCTCGTTCCTTCCGCGCTCCATGTGGAGCATTACGCCAAGATCGTTCGGGAAAAATCCATCCTTCGGCAAATGATCACCATCGCCCGCGGCGTGGTGGACGAGTCCCACACATCGACCGAAGAGGCCCAGTCCCTTTTGGACAGCGCCCAACAACGCTTTTTCGTTTTGTCCCAGGACCGCGCGGCGCGCGGCATGGTTTCGGCCAGCGCGCTCATGCAAAACGCCATATCGACGTTGGAGAAACTGGCTGAGTCGAGCAAATACGTCACCGGCGTTTCCACCGGGTTCTCGGAATGGGACAAGATGACCTCCGGCCTTCAACCCTCAAATCTCATCATCATCGCGGGGCGGCCCTCCATGGGAAAAACCGCTTTTTGTTTGAACGTGGCCGAACACGTGGCCATCAAAGACAAACGCCCGGTGGTGTTCTTCTCTTTGGAAATGAGCGAGCAAGAAATTGGGCTACGTCTTCTGTGCAGTCAGGCGCGGATCAATGTCCGAAGCGTGCGGGAGGGGTTTCTCTCTCGAAAAAGTTGGCCCACCATCACGAACGTGGCCAGCCAAGTGGCGGCCGCTCCGCTCTTCTTCGACTTTTCCACTTCCCCCTCCATCTTAGATATTCGCGGTTCCGCCCGCCGTTGGGCCCATGAATTAAAACAGAAAGGGACCCCGCTGTCCCTCATCATCATCGACTACATTCAGCTCCTCCACGGCGGGGGCAAGATCGAAAGCCGCCAACAGGAAATTTCTGAAATTTCCCGGTCGATTAAGGGGTTGGCCCGGGAACTGCAAGTGCCGGTGATCGCCCTGTCCCAATTGAACCGTCGCCCCGAAGATAAAGGCCGCGAAGGCCGCCCCCAACTGTCGGATCTTCGTGAATGCGTGGTCGGGGACACCCTCGTGACTCTCGCTGACGGTCGGCGGGTTCCGATCAAGTCCCTGGCGGGCGAAACTCCCCGGGTCCTCGCCGTCACGCCCCACGGCAAAGTGGTGACATCATTGGCTGAAAAGGTTTGGCACGTCGGTCTCCGAACGGTGGTCCATGTTAAGACCGCCAGCGGTCGGTCGATAACGGTGACCCCGGACCATCGACTCTTGACCTTTGACGGATGGCGTCGAGTGGCCCAGATCCCTGTGGGAGAACGCCTGGCCGTTCCCGCTGTTTACCGGAACCCGCCACGGTGGAACAATGGCCAGACGCTCGCGTGGAACTGTTGGCTCAACTGATGGGAGATGGAAGCTATTTGGTTCACCAGCCGTTGCGGTACACGACCGCTTCAGAAGACAACAGCCGGGCGGTGGCGCGTGCGGCCCAGGAGCAGTTTGGGGCGACGGTGAAACGGTATCCGGGGCGGCGACAATGGCACCAACTATTGATCAGTGGCAATGGCAATCGATGGCATCCCGCGGGGGTGGGGCAATGGTTGAAAGAGCTGGGGATTTTTGGCCAAAGATCCCATGAAAAGCGCGTTCCTGAAAGTCTCTTCCGATTAGACCATCGACAAATCGGACTTTTTCTTCGACATTTGTGGGCCACGGACGGGACCATATCTCTGCGGAGAGGAGGGGTTGGTGGGCCCAATGTTTCCTATTGTACCAACAGCCCCGGACTGGCTCAGGATGTTGCCTCCCTGTTGTTGCGACTGGGTCTCGTGGCGCGAACCGCCTTGGTTTCGCAAGGGAAATATCGTCCTGTCTTCCATGTTCACCTTTCCGGAGTTGACAGTCTCAGGGTGTTCCTGGACAAAGTGGGGGCCTTCGGTCCCCGCGTCGAACCGGCGCGGCGTTTGGCCGAAAGTCTAAAGGGGAAAATCGCCAACACCAACGTGGACACTCTTCCCCCGTCCGTGTTCGATCGTGTGCGCGAATTGATGCGTCAAGGGGGCATTTCCCATCGGGGCATGGCGGCCCTGCGTGGGACCTCCTACGGCGGGACTTCTCATTTTAGCTTTGCTCCCTCCCGCCGGACCGTGGGCCATTACGCCACTCTTTTAGCCGATGACCTCCTTCTTATGAAATCCGAGAGTGATCTGTTTTGGGATCCCGTTGTTTCCATTGAACCGGCCGGTACAGCTTCGGTATTTGATTTGACCGTACCGGGCCCAGCGTCCTGGATTGGCAACGATATTGTCAGTCACAATTCGGGCGCTTTGGAGCAGGACGCGGACGTGGTGGCGGCTATTTTCCGGGAAGAAGTGTATAAACGGGACGACCCGGATGTGAAGGGGAAAGCCAAACTCTTTGTCCTTAAACAGCGGAACGGGCCCATTGGCGACATCGATCTCAATTTCATTTCTGAGTTCACGAAATTCGTCGACCCGGCCCCTGAAGGCGAGAACTTCTGAGGTGACCAAAGCTTCTGTTGGCCCCCGGTTGATTCGTCCCACCTGGGCGGAAATTGACGTGAACGCTTTTCGGCACAATTTGGCGGCGGTGGCGGATCACCTTCCCCGGCGGGTAAAGATCATGGCCGTGCTGAAAGCGGACGGGTACGGGCACGGCGCCTCGCCGTTGGCGAAAGCCGCGTCTGTGCTCGGGAACCGGTTGTGGGGGTTCGGCGTATCCAGCGTTGAAGAAGGGGTCGCTCTTCGTGAGGCCGGACTGAAAGAGAAAATTCTCGTCCTCGGAAGTCTTTTCCCCTTCGATAGTTTCGATACAGTGTTGGACCATCACCTGATCCCCACGGTGGCCAGCCGCGCATCCGCCAGCGCTCTTGTTCAAAGGGCCCAACGCCGTGGCCGCCCCGCTCCCTGCCACCTCAAAATCGACACCGGCATGGGCCGCATCGGCATGTCCCCGGAGGCATTCGCCTCCTTTCCCAAAAACCCTTGGCTTCAGGTGGATGGCATTTATACCCACCTTGCTTGTGCGGATTCGGCTTCGGTGACCGCCCACCAACTGAAGTTGTTCAACCAAACGATAAAGGGTTTCGAAAAAAGGGGCGAAAGCCCCCATGTGGGGAATTCGGGGGGGGTGTTGGCGCGGCCGGCATCCCATTACAGTTTGGTCCGGCCGGGGCTTGTGCTTTATGGGATTGTTCCTTGGCCCGCGTTGGGGCGGACCATTGATCTGCGTCCTGTGCTGTCCTGGAAGACGCGGGTTGTTTTTCTGAAAACGGTGCCGAAGGGCACCCCGCTGAGTTATGGCTGGACGTGGCGGACCCGACGACGGAGCCGAATCGCGACATTGCCGGTGGGCTACGCGGACGGCTACCGTCGTGATCTCTCGAACAAAGGGCAGGTGTTGGTGAAAGGACGCCGCTGTCCGGTGGTGGGGCGGGTGACCATGGACCAAATTTTGGTGGACGTGAGCGGACTGACGGGCGTTGAGGTGGGCGAAGAGGTTGTTTTGTTGGGGCGCCAAGGGCGGGACCAGGTGAGAGCGGAAGAGATGGCCGACTGGGCAAAGACGATCTCCTACGAAATTTTGTGCGGCATTTCTAAACGGGTTCCGCGGGTGTTGACATGAGACCGGTACGCGTCGTTTTTCAAATTTATACCCGCCGGGTTTTGGACCTGGCGGAGGCCGTGGGGAGCGTAACGGTTTTGGTGCGAAAAACTCTTTATTGGATTTTTTCCGCCCGGCTGGACGCTCAAAACGTTTTCGGCCAGATGTACGAAGTGGGGGTGAAGTCGTTCCCCGTCACGAGCCTGACGGCGCTTTTCACGGGAATGGTGCTGGCGCTCCAGACCGGGTTTTCTTTTCTTCGGGTGTTTAACGAACCTTTGTATGTGGGTCGAGTGGTGGGATTGTCGCTCCTCAAAGAACTGGGCCCTGTGTTGACGGGGGTTGTGGTGGCCGGGCGGGTAGGCGCGGCGATTGCGGCCGAAATCGGGACCATGAAAGTGACCGAGCAAGTGGATGCGCTGTACACGTTGGGGACCAACCCGGTCCGCTATTTGGTTGTCCCCCGGTTTTTGGCCTGTCTGGTGATGGTGCCGCTCCTGACAATTTATGCGGATGTGATCGGGGTTTTGGGGGGCTATTTCGTGGCCCATTTTCGGCTCAACGTTCCTTCCACCATTTACTGGGACGAAATTCGGGCCATACAATTGGAAGACGCGTTCCATGGGTTGATAAAGTCTGTGGCGTATGCTCTGATTATCGTGATTACCTCCTGTTTTCAGGGGCTTCGAACGTCCGGGGGAGCCGAAGGGGTGGGCCGGGCGACCACCACGGCGGTGGTGATCAGCATGGTCAGTATCTTGGTGAGCGATTATTTCCTCTCGGCGATTTTGGTCTCTTTGGGCATCGGATGATTCGCCTGGAGGGTGTCCATAAAGCTTTCGGTCCCAACCGGGTTTTGAGGGGCCTTGACCTGGAAATTCAGGAGGGCGAAACCCTGACCATCATCGGCGGGTCCGGAACAGGAAAAAGCGTGACGTTGAAGATCATGGTGGGCTTGTTGACCCCTGACCAGGGCCGGGTTTTCGTCGACAACGAGGAGATCACAGGGATGGAGGAAGACGCGTTGGCGTTGGTCCAACGGAAATTCGGGTTTTTGTTTCAAGGCGGGGCGCTCTTCGATTCTCTCACTGTGGCGGAAAATGTTTTATTTGGAGTGAGGAACCTGAAACCTGAGGAATTGGGGCGCAGTGATGAAATTGTGGAGCGTTGTTTGGGTTTGGTGGGTCTCAAGCCTGAGGTGGCGGCTTTGAAGCCCGCGGAACTGTCGGGCGGGATGAAAAAACGGGTGGGGTTGGCCCGCGCCATCGCCCATCAGCCGGAGTATATTTTATACGATGAACCGACCACAGGGCTTGACCCCATCATGTCGGACGTCATCAACGATCTGATCGTCAATATTCGAGAAAAATTAAAGATTACGTCCATTGCGGTCACCCATGACATGAAATCGGCTTATAAAATTTCGAACCGCATCGCCATGATTTACGAGGGCCGTCTGGCGGCGGTGGGAACTCCGTCGGAAATTCAGAGATCGGAGAACCCTGTGGTCCATCAATTCATTACCGGTTCCTCCCAGGGACCGATCCAAATGCCTGTGAGGTCATACACCTAATGGCTCTTTCAACAGAAACAAAAGTCGGGTTGTTCACGTTGAGCGGTTTGTTCGTTTTCGCTTTGGCCATTATCGTTCTGGGCGATTTTCAATTTCACGGGACCTATCCGTTGTACGTCTACTTCGACAACGCCCTGGGGTTGCCGGAAAAGGGCCCCGTGAAAGTGGCCGGCGTCGAAGTGGGTCAGGTGGAACGGATCGAATTAGTGAACCAGCGGGCTCGGGTGAAAGTTCGGGTGCGTAAAAACATCTCCGTCCACCAGGGGACAAAAGCCCAGGTGGTCTCCACCGGGTTCATCGGATCGAAATATTTAGAAATGACGCTGGGGGATCCCACCGCCCCGATTTTGTCCGCGGGCGATTCCTTCGAAGGGACGCCCACCTTTACGTTCGATGAGGTCATGGGGAAATTGGGAGCCTTCTTAAAGGACGACCCCGCTCAAGGCGCGGCGGCGGACAATTTGCGTTTGACGATCGCCAATTTTCGGAAAGTGTCTCAAACCTTGGCCGACTCTCTTGGGAACCAGCGGGCCGAGCTCACGGAAATCGTGCAAAACATAAGAGACCTCTCGGCTCACGCGAAATATGTGGCCGCCGACCTCCGGGAGATCACGGGCGAACGCAAGGAAGACATCAAGATGGCCCTCGCCAAGTTTCGTTCCATTTCCGAACGTTTGGACCAAATTACCGAACGCGTTCAAAAAGGCGATGGTCTTTTGGGGCGGCTGGTGAACGATCCGGAATTGGGGAAGAATTTGGACCAGACGATGGTCAACGTGAACAAGGCCACCACCGATATAAAAAGTTTCACGGGGCGCATTGCCGCCATCAATGTGTATTGGGATTACCGTCAACGGTTCGACATGGAAGACGGAAGCTGGCATCCGGACGCCGGGATCACCGTCGTCCCGCGTCCCGGGAAGTATTACTATTTGGGAGGGAACAATTTGGGAGAGAGAGAAGATCGGACCGTGGAGGGGAACGATGTGGAGAGAAAAAATCGGGTCACGGCGGTCATGGGGTATGATTTTGGGCCGGTGACGCTTTATGGAGGCGTGCTTCGCTCCCGCGGGGGAGGGGGGGTGAAGATCCGTCCGCTCCCCGCGTCCAGCGGGTGGAACCGTCGTGTGGAGTTGGAGGCGGAAGCCTATGATTTTGGGCGGGACGAAGCCTATCAGGGCTACACGTTTGATAAACCCGTCTATAACGCGGGCGCCCGGGTCAAAGTGATCGAGCCTTGGTTGTGGTTGGGCGGTCAGGTGGAAGATATTGCTGTACGCCGGAATTTGAATTTGAACGCTAATGTGATGTTTCGCGATGAGGATTTTGCGTTTCTGTTAGCGTTTATCGGTTTGGCACGTTAAAAAAGGAGGGCTCGGATGCTTCAGGAAGCTCGAATCTATTCGTTGGCCAACGTGGGCGGCCAGGCGGTGTTGGTTTTAGAAGAGGTGAACGGTCCGCGTCTTCTTCCCGTTTGGATTGGTTTGTATGAGGGGGGATCCATCGGAATGGCCTTGGCCGGTCAAAAGTTTCCACGTCCGTTGACTCACGACCTGATGCTTGAGGCCATCAAGCGGTTGGGCGCGAAACTGGAAAAAATTGTGATCAAGGGTCTCAAAGACAGCACGTTCTTCGCCGACATTTATATCAAACGGGAGGGCCAAGAGGTGGTGCTCGATGCCCGACCCTCGGATTCCATCGCTCTGGCCGTGCGCGAGAACTCGCCCATTTTCGTCGCTGAAGACGTTTTCTCCGCATGCCCGGAACTCTTGAAACCCATTTCCGGCGAAGAGGTCGAAGACTTCAAGAAGAAGCTTGAAACCATGACTCCCGAAGATTTCTTTCGTGACCTCAAGAAAAAAGAGGGCGAAACCGGAAAGTCCGAAGGCGAGAAATAATCTCTTGAAAGCGCGGGTTCATTCTTTTTTTGTCTGCGCGGAGTGCGGGGCGGATACCCCCAAATGGGCGGGCCAGTGCCCCGCCTGCGCGAAATGGAACACCCTCACAGAAAAAACCGCGTCCCGCCCCTCGTCGCGGGGCCCAGGTTCGGGCGCGCCCCGGCGGTTGACCGAATTTTCTTCGGCCGTCACACGGCTGGCCGACCTCAAGGCATCGGACGTGCGGCGCCGTCCCACGGGGATCGGTGAGTTTGATCGAATTTTAGGAGGCGGGCTGGTTCCGGGGTCCTTGGTTTTGTTGGGGGGCCCGCCGGGCATAGGGAAATCCACGCTCATGCTTCAGGCGGCAGACCGACTGGCGGCTCCGGATTTCCCCGTCCTCTATGTTTCAGGGGAGGAATCCCCAGAGCAAGTGCGGAGCCGGTCGGTGCGGATCGGGGCAGAGAACCCGTCGCTCCTGTTCGCCTCCGAAACCGATCTGGAGAAGATATTAGACGCTGTGCGGGAAACCAAACCGCGTGCGCTGGTGGTGGACTCGGTCCAAACCGTCCATAAGGCCGAGCTTGGTGGGGCGCCCGGAGCGGTGACCCAAATCCGAGAATGCGCGGCGGAACTTCTGCATCTGGCCAAGGGTGAAGGGCTCGGGGTTTTCCTCCTCGGCCACGTGACGAAAGACGGCGACCTGGCCGGTCCCCGGGTTCTGGAACACATGGTGGACACGGTCCTTTATTTTGAAACGGAACGGGAAGATGTCCACCGGGTTCTGCGGGCGATCAAGAATCGGTTCGGGCCCACCAACGAGATCGGCGTTTTTGAAATGACCGCCAAAGGATTGGCGGAAGTCACAAACCCATCCGCGTTATTTTTGGGGGAACGGGAGGGCCCGGCCCCGGCCGGAACGTCTGTGTTGGCCGCGCTGGAAGGGACTCGGCCTTTGATGGTGGAAATTCAGGCGTTGGTGGTCCGCACCTTGTTTGGCATGCCGCGCCGGCAGGTCTCCGGCGTGGATTATAATCGGGCGTCTCTTTTGATCGCTGTGTTGGACCGTCGATGTGGGTTTCATCTGGATTCCCAGGACGTCTACGTGAAAGCCACCGGCGGGATTGATGTGAGGGAACCCGCGTCGGATTTAGCGGTGTGTGCCGCGGTGGCGAGCGCGGTCACGGATCGGCCCCTTCCTCCGCGGACCGTCTGGTTAGGGGAAGTGGGTTTGGGCGGGGAACTTCGATCTGTTCCTCAAGTCACGGAACGTTTGACGGAAGCGGCCAAGTTGGGGTTCACGAAAGCGATGGTGCCCGCCAGCGCTCTCCGGGGCCGAGCGGCTCCCGCGGGGATCAACGTGCAAGCTTTTGGGAGTTTAAGCGACGCGTTGCGAGCCGTGGGACTGGCTCCCGGCGGAAATTAAATTTTTATTTCATAACATTCATTCGGAGGCACGACGTGATCATTCATGTATTGCGGGTGGTGGTGGGATTGGCCGGACCGTTGATAGGGTATACGCAAGTGTCTGCGAACGCCACGGGGATATTCGTAGGTCTTCTGGCGTCAGGGTTCATTATTGGGGTGGAACTTTTGGTGGAACGGGTGCCCTTAGACGCGATCATCTCCGCCGTCATTGGCGCGGTGATCGGTCTTGTGGCCGCGCGGTTGGGCAACTGGGCCATTTTTCTTTTGGACAACGAACGGCTGTATGCGATCGCCCAAAAGTATTCTCTCCTCTCTCATTTCGTTATGGCCGCCTTGGGTGTCATGATCGCGATTCAGAAACGGTCCGAATTGGAACTCCTGGATCGGGATCTCATCGTGAAAGGCGGTAAAAAGAAATCTCTCACAACCTATCTGGTGGACACCTCGGTTCTGATTGACGGCCGCATCGCAGACATTTGCGACACGAAGTTCGTGGCCGGGACGTTGGTGGTCCCCCGATTCATTTTGCGCGAGCTCCAGGGCGTGGCGGATTCCGCGGATGGTGCGAAACGCGCGCGGGGTCGGCGCGGGCTTGACATTCTGGCCCGGCTCCAGGAAAATCCCGATATCCCCGTTCGGCTCTTTGACAAAGACTTTCCCGATATCAAAGACGTTGATTCGAAATTGGTCGCGTTGGGCAAAGATTTGGGTGCCCGGGTTCTCACCACAGACTTCAACTTAAATAAGGTCGCCGCTCTCCAAGGGATCACGGTTTTAAACGTCAACGATCTGGCGAACGCGCTGAGACCGGTCGTTTTGCCGGGCGAACCCATGACGCTCTTTGTTCTGAAAGAAGGCAAAGAGCGGGAGCAAGGGGTCGCTTATCTTGATGATGGGACCATGGTGGTGGTGGAAGACGGACGGCGCGCCATCGGCCAAAAAGTGAAGGTCACGGTCAGTTCTATTTTACAAACCTCCGCGGGGCGTTTGATTTTCGCCAAACTCCAAAGGGGGTCGGCGGAAGCGGCTCCCTCCGCCGGCCCGGCCGAGCAAGCCGCTCCTCCGGACCTTTAGGTTTTGGGCTTGACGGTTTCGGTGGTCTTGGTCGCCGCTGGCGCCGGCCGACGGTTTGGGAGCGCAAAACAATTCCAACGGTTGGGGGGAAGACCTCTCTTGTATTGGCCCCTGCGAACGTTTGAGCAGATCCCCGGGGTGGCCGAGGTGATCTTGGTGGTGGCGAAAGACCGCACGGCGTGGGCTCGCCGTTTCGTTTATCGGGCGGGATTTAAAAAAGTGAAATCGGTGGTGGCGGGCGGCCGCGAGCGGGCGGATTCTGTCCGTGCGGGGTTAGGCGCGGCGTCGTCCGACGCGGAAGTGATTTTGATTCATGATGCGGCCCGCGCGCTGGTGTCGCGGGATTTGATTGAACGGGTTGTGTCCGCGGCCGGGCGGTCCGGCGCTTCCCTGGCCGCGCGGCCCGTGGCAGACACGGTGAAAGTGGGCGTCGCTCGGCTCGGACGCACGTTCGTGAAACGGACGATGCCCCGCGCGGGCCTTTGGCTGGCCCAGACGCCCCAGGGGTTCCGGTCCGACGTGGTCAAACGCATCGCCCCCCGTCTTTCCTCGTCTTTGACCGACGACGTTCAAGCCGCTGAAAAGTTGGGCTTTCCGGTGGAAATCGTTATGGGCGCGGCCGACAATTTTAAGGTCACCGTTCCGGAAGATTTTGAGTTGTGTCGCGCGGTGTTTAATAACGGAGTGAGCCATCATTAGACCTTCTATGATCAGCGTAGGGCTCGGGTACGACAGCCATCGTCTTGTGAAAGGACGTGCCTTGGTTTTGGGCGGTGTGAAGATCCCTTTCGAGAAAGGCCTCTCCGGCCATTCCGACGCGGACGTGTTGCTCCATGCCGTCATCGACGCTTTGCTGGGGGGAGGCGGGGCGGGCGATATCGGGACGTTTTACCCGGATTCAGATCCCCGCTGGAAAGGGGCCGACAGTCTGCGCCTGCTCGAAGACACCCGAAAACGGTTGCTCCGGCGTTTCTCGATCGAAAACGTCGATGTGACGCTTTTGGCGGAGGCTCCTCGGATCGGGCCGTATAAAAACCGGATGCGCGCTAAAATCGCGCGGGCGCTCCATATCCCCGTGGGGCGGGTCAACGTCAAGGCCAAAACAAATGAGGGCATGGGGTTTGTCGGGCGGCGGGAAGGTCTCGCCGCGCTGGCGGTGTGCGCTCTTAAATCGAAAGGATTCCCCAAACGATGAATTCTCCAGAACTTCGCTTTCACAATACGATGTCGGGAGAAGAAGAGGTCTTCACGCCCCTCGAAGAGGGGCGAGTGAAGATGTACGTCTGCGGGATCACGCCCTACGACGAATGCCATGTGGGCCATGCCCGGTGTTACGTGACGTTCGATTTTATCCGTCGGGCGCTTAAACGCCTGGGCTATCACGTGACCTGTGTGCAAAATTTTACGGACATTGACGATAAAATTATTCAACGGGCGGCGCAAAAGGGCGAATCGCCGGCCGCCCTGGCCGATCGTTACATCGCCGACTATTTCGATAAAATGGACCAACTGAACGTTCTTCGGGCCGACGCGTACCCCAGAGTGACGGCGCATGTGCCGGCGGTGATTGCGTTCATTGAACGACTGGTGGCAAAAAAGTTGGCCTACGCGGCGGGGGGGGATGTGTTTTTTTCCGTGCGGAAGTTTCCCCATTACGGAAAACTCTCGAAACGGGACCTCGACGATCTGCGCGCCGGCGCCCGGGTCGAGGTGGATGCGCGAAAACAGGACCCGCTGGATTTTGCCCTTTGGAAAGCCGCGAAACCCGGCGAACCGTCTTGGCCTTCGCCGTGGGGAGCGGGGCGTCCGGGCTGGCACATCGAATGTTCCGTGATGAGTCTCGCGGGGCTCGGCGGGGACACCTTCGATATCCATGGGGGCGGGCAGGATTTGATTTTTCCCCACCACGAAAACGAAATCGCCCAATCCGAAGGGGCCACGGGAAAACCCTTCGCCCGGTATTGGATCCACAACGGGTTTGTGACTGTGGACAAAGAAAAAATGTCCAAGTCGTTGGGTAACTTTTTTACCCTGGGGGACATTTTCAAAAAGCACGATCCCCGCACGGTGCGGTTCTTCTTGCTCAGCCACCATTACAAAGGGCCGCTTGAATTTAACGAGGACCAACTCCTTCAGGCTCAGGCCCAACTGGGGGAGATTGAAGAAGATATTCAACGGCTCGAGTCCACGCTCCTGAATCCCTTAGGGGTTCGGGCGAAAGAGGAAAAATCGCTGAAACGGGTGTTGGAAGGGTTTGACGGTTCTGTCGACGCGGCTTTGGCGGAAAATTTCAATTCGCCTCGGGTCATCGCCGCGGTCTTCGCCCTTTTGGGGGAACTTAAAGCGCGGGTCGCCAAAGGGAAACCCGTGTGGGCGGGCGGGTTGGAGAAGGGCCTGGACCTTGTGCGGACAACTCTGCGGGAGGTGTTGGGCCTTCCCGTGTTGGTGGATTCCCCGAAGGACGTTTCTCGCGCGACCGCGGAAGAAGAAGCGATCCGTTTTTTGGTCGAACAACGACAGCAGGCCCGCCAGGCCAAGAATTGGGGGGAGTCCGACCGGTTACGGGAGGAACTCGCGTCCCGCGGTGTTATTGTCGAAGACACTCCGCAGGGGCCCCGTTGGTGGAAAAAAAAGTGACGCGCTCGGATTCGCCAGTGGAATCGGATTCGGACCTGGTTTTTGGTCGGCATCCGGTGGCCGCCGCGCTCAAAGAAGGGCGCGTCAACAAACTGTGGCTGTTGCGCGGGCCGGGCGGGTCCGCGGTGGACGAACTGGTTCGCTTGGCACGGGACCGGCGGGTTGTTTTTCAATGGGTGGATCGCCAGCGGATGGCCGGTCTCGCCCCAGGTGCGGTGCATCAGGGGGCCGTGGCGCGCGTGTCCGCCCATGCCTACCAAACCCTCGACGATCTCTGGGCTCTGGGCCGACCGGCGCCGCTGTTGGTTTTGGACGGGATCACCGACCCTCACAATTTAGGCGCCCTTTTACGGAACGCGGCATTTTTCGGCACAGGTGGCGTTATTCTCCCTCGCTGGCGAGCGGCGGGAATCACGGGCGTGGTGGCCAAGGCCGCGGCAGGGACATTGGGAATGGTCCCTGTGGTCCAGGTGGCCAACACGGCGCAGACGTTGATGGAATTAAAAGAAAAAGGCTACTGGGTCTACGGCGCGGATGAGGAGGGGGATCCCTGCGATCAATGGGATGTGGCGTTTCCCGTGGCTCTTGTCATTGGCGCGGAAGGCGAGGGGCTCCATCGATTGGTGCGAGAACGGTGCGACCGCTTAATCGCCGTTCCCGGCGCCGGGAAGACATCATCTCTGAACGCTTCCTGTGCCGCCGCGGCCCTTCTCTACGAACTCTTTCGGAGGGGCCGCACCCCCCGTTAGGGCCTGCCCGTGTAGAATCAAAGGGGTTTGAATCCCCTGCCGGTGTCTTGTAGGGGAACAGAGCCCTTGACGGGAAGCGAAATTGGCCTTAGACTAAACCGCGTGAAAAAAAAGACAACCGAGGCCCTTCTTTGCCGCTCTTGATTCCCATTCCGCCGATACAAGAACTTTCGCCTGAAGAGCTGGAGCCGCTGAAAGACACGCTCTTGGCCCACCTGCGTTCCCAAAATGCCACGACGCATGAAATTGTGGATAAAAATCTCCATGTGACGCGGGGCGAGCGTGTGCCCGCCTATCTCTTTACCTTGCATTCTCTCCTTGAAACCCGCGACGCTGTGCCCACCACGGTTGTGAAGCCCTATTCGCCCGAGGCGGCCAAGAACATTTCTCCGGTTTCCGGGCCGAGTCCCGACGAGCCTTCCAGCGCTCCCGACATCTGGACATTTCCATCCGAAGAACGTCCTGATTTTACCCCTCACACGGACACCTATTTCTTGCCCAGCTCACTTCAAGTGGAGGACTGTCGGGAGTGTTATCAAAAAGGCGAACTGGGGTGTAAGGCCTGTATGGGAAAAGGCGTAGAGTCCTGTCCCACCTGTCTGGGGGCCGGGCGGCAATCGTGTGTCTTTTGCAAGGGTTCTGAAAAGGTGAATTGTCTCCGCTGTGGGGGTGAGGGGCGGCTGGCTTCGGGTGAGGTCGGCGGGCGATCGGCTTCTTGCGATGCCTGCGCAGGGTCGGGGAAATTTCCCTGTACCCATTGCAAGGAGGGAAAAGTCTCTTGTCCCCAATGTCGCGGCGGAGCGAAGGTCCCGTGCCAAAAGTGCAAAGGGAAAGGGAAACTCACCTGCGCGGCCTGCGGGGGACAAAAAAAAATTCTTTCAGGGAAAGCGTTTCAGGCCACGTTTAAACCGTTCCAAGTCCGAAGCTCCGCGTTGGCAGAGGTTTGCCCGAAACCCGTTTTGGAAATGGCGTTGGAAAAAACCAGCGAAGTGGGCGCACTCACGCTCTTGGCGGGGGAGAGCCTTGACGATCAGGTCAAAGGGGCGGTCGTTCCGGAGCCCGTTCGCAACGCGTTGACTGAGCTTGTCGAGCGGGAGAACGCGCACTTGTCCTCAGGCACGCGCGCGGTGAAACGCCGTTTGGACTTGGCGGAAGGCGCGGTGGTTCGGATCAGCGGGTACTGTGCCGGCCAAGAATTTTCGTTTTGGATGTCGCCGGAGACACACCGCATTGTCGCTGAAAAAGACCCCATGGCCGCGTTCGGGAGCACCGCGGCGTCTTCGGCCGAAGAGGCCCGGGAAGCGGGAGATTGGAAAAAAGCCCTCGCTCTCGCCCGGGAATCGATTTCATATTCTCCGACGAACGCGGCGGCCCGGGGCATTCTCGGAGCGTGGCGGCGAAAAGTCATGGGAGAGACGATTTTCGCCGGCGTTTTGGCCGGGGCGATCGCGGCGTTGGGGCAAATGCTGTGGATCGGTTTCTTTGACAAAGGGCTTCACAAGGCGGGGGTCATGGTTCATGCGGGGGGGGGCTCCATGGTCTTGGGGCCATTGGCCGCCCTGGCGCTTCTCCCGGTGCTTTTTCAGATCAGCCAATTTCTCTTCCGTGGAATCCTCCTGGCGGTGGGTCTTGGGGTTGTTTTAATTTTAAGCGCGGTGGTCCCTCGGTGGTCGGCCGAATCTCATCCGGTCCGAAAGGCCGATCAAGCGGCGTTGAACGCGGAGCTGAAGGAACACTTTAAATATGGAATGACTCAGGTCTATTTTGACCAGGATTTGCGGTTTCTCCAGGCGCTCGCCAATAAATACAAAGAGACCCAGGTCGATTTAAAAGAGGTGAACGAATCGTTGGCTTTTCAACTGGAGCTCCGGGCAAAGCTGGGTCGTCACCAGGAGGAATTTGAAAGAAAGGTGTCGGAAATACTTGACTCGAATGAATCCGTGGCGCGAAAGAGGATGCAACTGACAAAACTCGCCAGCCGATACCGTTTGATGGGTGTGGACCTGAACCCATCGGAGGCGGCTCTCCAACGACTTCGTTCGGATGAAACGCAGAAGGGGACGAAACGTCCCGTGCGCGTTTCCCATATTCGCATTACTTCCGAAAAACCGGTAAAGCCTACCAAGGGAACGACGCCCCGAGGGGCGAAACCGAAGGCGCGAGCGAAGGGAGGCTCCCCACAAAAAACGTCGTCGCCCCCAAGGCCGCGATTGACCATAAACCCGGATGAGAAAAAAACCGTTCCGAAATCCGAAACCAAACCCAGGTGGTGGGAATAGGGGGAACGCCGGTTTTTTTATGCCCCTTGGATTTTTTGTTCCAAGGACGGGATTGGAATCGCTGGGTCGACGTCCGCGTTTTCGGTTCCCGCGTCCCACCCGAAGCCGAAAAGCTTAAAGAAGTCTTCCCGGTAACCCCGCAAATCCGCCAACTCTTCCACGTTGCGTCCGTTCACCCGGTCCCACGCCCGAGACACTTCGCGTTGCACATCGGGCCGCATTTCCCAATCGTCAAGGCGAATGCGTTCATGTTCGTCAACGGGCGGCGGAACGTCTCCGTACAGGTGATCAACGAACAGACGCGCCATTTGTTCGATGCATCCTTCATGCAGGCCTTTGGATTTCATGACTTTGTAGAGGAGAGAAATATAGAGAGGCATCACCGGAATCGCAGAGCTGGCCTGGGTGACCAAGGCTTTGTTGACAGAGACCACCGCGCGCCCGCCGGTGCGCGCTAACCGTTCATTCAGCCGATGGGCCGTGGCTTCCAAGTGGTCTTTGGCACGGCCGATCGTTCCCCGTCGATAAATGGATTCTGTTAGTTCAGGGCCCGCGTACGAATAAGCCACAGTGATCGCCTGGGGGGCCAGGAGTTTTGCCCCGTCAAGGGCATCCATCCAGCGGTTCCAGTCGTCCCCGCCCATCACCGCCACGGTTTGGCTGATTTCAGTGAGTTCCGCGGGCGCGATGGAAACCTCGGAGACAACTCCCGTCTGGAAATTTACTGTTTTTGAAGAGGTGGGGCGAAGAATGGGTTTGAGGACGGAGGTGAACACCTCGCCGGTGTCGGGGTGGGTTCGACGGGGCGAAGCGAGGCTGTAAACCACCAGGTCCACCGGACCGAAAGAATCTTTGAGAAGAGAAACGGCGCGCCGTTTCATGTCTGAGGAAAAGGCGTCCCCGTTGAGGCTCGCGGCCTGCACCCCCGCGGCCTGGGCTCTGCGTTCAAACGCCGCCGATTGGTACCACCCCGGCGTGGCGGTTCGTTTGTCGTCCGCGGGTTTTTCAAAAAAAATGCCCAGCGTTTTTGCCCCGTAGCCAAACGCCGCCATGATGCGGCTCGCAAGCCCGTATCCTGTGGAGGCGCCAATCACCAGAACGGTCTGGGGGACCCGTACGGGTCCAGGGGTTTGGGCTTTTGCCCGTGCGCGCGCGACCTCAATTTGTTCGTCCACATTTTTCGCGCACCCGTCGGGGTGGGCGGTCAAACAAATGAATCCCTTGGATTGGGGTCGAATGATCATGGGAAGAGTCTCCTTCAGTCGCTGATGTTGGACTCCGGACCGACGTTGCCCGAATGGAGGGGCGATTTTCGGTCTCGAAGGGGAAAACCCGAGTCAGCGTTTTCCCCTCCATGGGGCCACTCTAAAAAAACGGCTCAATCTTCTAAATCTTCTTCTCTTTTTTCATTTTTCCGCCGCAAGCTGTGGTCCAATTCTTTTTTGCGCAGACGAATGCTTTTGGGAGTGACCTCGGCCAATTCGTCGTCTTCAATGTACGCGATGGCTTGCTCCAAAGAGAAAATCCGGGGAGGGGTGAGCTGGGTAATGTCGTCGGTCCCCGCGGCGCGCATGTTGGTGAGCGCTTTCTTTTTGCAGGGGTTGACGACCATGTCGTTTTCCCGGGAGTTTTGGCCCACAATCATTCCGGCGTAGATGTCCATCTGGGGCGACACGAAAAGAACGGACCGTTCCTGAAGGCTCTGCAGGGCGTAGGACGTGGCCAGGCCGGACTCTTTCGCCACCAACGCGCCCGCCGGTCGACGGGTGGACGCGCCCGCCCGGGGGATGTATCCGTGAAAACTGTGGTGCATGAGGCCGGTCCCTTTCGTTTGGGCAAGGAATTCGGATTTGAACCCGATCAAGGCGCGGGCGGTGATCACCCCTTCCAGTCGGACTCGATGGTGGTGGTCGGCGTGCATGTTTTTGATGGCGAGACCGCGCTTACCGAGATTTTCCATCACGACGCCCTGGTAGGCTTGTTCCACGTCCACCAACAGATATTCCGCCGGTTCCAAGACTTTGCCGTTTTCAGTTTTTAAGATGACTTGGGGGCGCGAGACCGCCAGCTCAAAGCCTTCCCGCCGCATGGTCTCGATCAGAACGGAAATATGCAGTTCGCCGCGGCCCGAGACCTTGAAGACGTTGAGGGCCATTTCTTCCACCCTCAGGCCCACGTTGGTCTTCATCTCTTGCTCCAACCGTTCCCTCAAGTGGCGGGAGGTGAGGAATTTTCCTTCGCGGCCTGAAAAAGGGCTGTCGTTCACCATAAACTCAATGGACAACGTGGGTTCGTCAATTTCCAAGGGAGGAAGGGCTTTTGGATTTTCGGCGGAAGCGACGGTGTCGCCGACGCGCGCCTCTTCCATTCCGGCCACCGCCACAATGTCCCCCGCCTGAGCAGAGGCAATCTCCCGCCGTTCCAAACCGAAGAAGCCGTAGAGTTTCATGACGCGAGCCGAAAGGCTCCGGCCATCTTGTTTCATCAAAGTGACGGTTTGGTTGCGCTCGAGTTTTCCCGCGCGGATGAGTCCGATGGCGATCCGTCCCACATAACTGTTGTAATCCACCATGGTGGTCAGCATTTGAAGGGGGCCGTCTGGATCGGCGATCGGGCCGGGCACATTTTGGATGATGGCCGAAAAAAGCGGTTGGAGATCCTTTGAAGGGGCATGGAGGTCTTCACTGGCCCAGCCGTTTTTTCCAGAGGCGTAAATAATGGGGAAATCCAGTTGTTCATCCGAGGCTTCAAGATCGACAAAGAGATCAAAGGTGGCGTTCAACGCTTTGGCGGGGTCGGCGAAAGGGCGGTCCACTTTGTTGATGACCACGATGGGGCGGAGGCCCAACTCGAGGGATTTGCGCAGGACGAATCGGGTTTGAGGCATGGGGCCGTCCAGCGCATCAATGAGGAGGAGGACGCCGTCCACCATGGTCAAAATGCGTTCCACTTCGCTCCCGAAATCCGCGTGGCCGGGGGTGTCCACGATGTTAATGCGCGTCTCGCCCACCTGAACGGAAGTGCATTTTGCCAAAATGGTGATGCCCCGTTCCCGTTCTTGGGGGTTGGAATCCATCACGCATTCCTGGGCTTGATCGGCTTTGACCTTAAACTCGCCGGTCTGGCGAAACATGGCATCGACGAGGGTCGTCTTCCCGTGATCGACGTGGGCGATGATGGCGATGTTCCGCACGTCTTTGCGACGGGGAAGGGGCGGCGAAACGGGAGAGAGGTCCATAGAATCCTTAGAATTTAAATTTCCCGCCCCGGGCCATTTGTCGGCCCGATTGTGTTCCGGCGCAAACATGAAATGGAAAGGAGGGGGGATGGTGAAAGTCGAAAGATTATACCACAAATAGGGCCCAAGACATGCTTAAATAGTACCCCATGGCAAGCGTCTTTCACCTCATGAACCCGTCCTTGCGCCAAACTCCCTGGGTGAGCGCCCTCACCAACTTTGGCAGGGATCTTTCCCAGTGGGCCCTGGTGACCCGGCAACATCCTCAACATACGGAGACGCTGTTGGACTGGGCCCTCAAAGTGAAGGTGACGCGCCTCGTGATCTGGGGCGGGGATGGAACGCTTCATCGGGTGGTCAAAGGTCTTTGGAAGCGGGGGGCCTTAGACAAAATGGAATTGGCGTTGGTGCCGGCCGGGACATGCAACGATCTGGCTCGGTATTACGGTCTGTCCAAAGAGAGTTGGGGCCGATGGGAGGCTGTTTCGCCCCAGGGCCGCTTGGCGTCTTTGACCTTGGCCCACCTGTCCTGGAAGACGTCGGCTCAGTCCTCGGTCATCGATGGGGAAGACGTGTTTGTGAACAATGCCGGGTTTGGCCGGCCGTGCCCTTCCTTTGAAAAAAAAGATCCCCCGTGGCGTGTCTTGTTTTCCATGAACCCCATCGGGGTGACGGCCCGTTGGGACGCGGGGACCTTGGAAGGCCGTTATTATTTTTCGTTGGCGGCGTTGGCCCCCTTTTTTTCCGGGGGTCTTTATTTTGAGCCAAACGTTTCGCCGGAAGAAGGCCTCTTGCGTTTCTATTTTGTGCCCGCGCGCAACAAAGTGCGGTTGGCCGTTCGGCTTCTTCGGGGCCGTCTGGGGCGGTCCCTGTTTGACAGCAAGATCACAAAGTTGACGACGACGCGCCTGTCCATCGATACCGATGTCGCTGTTTGGCCCCAGTCGGACGGGGAGCCGCCCCCGCTGACCCCCTCCCGTCACCTGGAGTTTCGCGTTCTCCCAGAAAAAGTGAAATTGTGGGTGGTCCATTGATCCGCGCCTACGTGGATATCGAAACGGACGACGGTCGCGCGATCACGGTCGTGGGAGTGTTCCGCCCGGACCGGGGATGCCGCCAGTGGGTCCGCCCCAACTTTTCCCGCATCGAATTGGTGAACTTCCTTAACGGAGTTGAATGTCTAATGAGTTACAATGGGGCCCGTTTCGATCTGCCTCTTATAAAAAGCCAACTGCGCGTGGACTTGGAAGCGATGTTTCTTCATCGGGATTTGATGCTGGACTGTTGGGCCCACAACCTCAAGGGCGGCTTAAAAAATGTGGAACGGCTGTTGGGCATTCACCGCGACACCGAAGGCATTGACGGTCTCGCGGCGATCCGGTTGTGGCACGCTCACCGTCGTGGAGATGCGGAGGCGTTGGAGACGCTTCTGCGTTACAACCGTGAAGATGTGGAAAATTTAGAAAGTCTGGCGTTGAAACTGGGTGTTGTCGCGGTCGATTCCGCGCGGGAGGTGTTATGTCGGTAAAAATCCTTGACGGAAAAGCGGCGGCGGAAAAAGTGTTGGCGGGGGTCGCCGAACGGGCGAACGCCTTGACGGCTCGGGGTCTGACCCCCGGTTTGGCAACGGTGCTGGTGGGGGAAGACCCGGCTTCCCATGTGTACGTTGGACAAAAAATAAAAAAATGTCAGGCCGCGGGGATGGTGTCGGTTCATGTGCCGCTTCCGGCGACGATCACCCAGGACGCTCTTTTGGCGGAAATCCATCGCCTCAACCGGGATCCCCGCGTGCACGGCATTATCGTTCAACTGCCGCTTCCCAAACATCTCAACGCCGAGGCGGTTCTTTTGGTCCTCGACCCCGCGAAAGACGCGGACGGGCTTCACCCGTCCAACCAGGGGCGATGGATGCAAATGAAATCTTGGAAAGACGTGTTGGCCTCCGGCGTGGCGTTGCCGTGCACACCGGCCGGGGTGATGGAACTTTTGCGACAAAACGACATCCCGATCGCGTGGCGTCGGGCGGTGGTCGTGGGGCGGTCCAGCCTGGTGGGAAAACCCCTGGCCATGATGCTCCTTGCCGCGGATGCCACGGTGACCGTGGCCCATTCCCGCACCGAAAAATTGGACGACATTTGCCGTCAGGCCGACATCCTTGTGGCGGCGATCGGGTCCCCAAAATTTGTCAAAAAAGAGTGGATCAAACGGGGCGCCGTGGTGGTGGACGTGGGGATGAACCGCACGGCAGAGGGGCTCTTTGGCGATGTGGATTTCGCGGGCGCTCAGGACGTGGCCGGTGCGATCACTCCGGTCCCCGGTGGGGTGGGGCCCATGACCGTGGCGTTGCTTCTCCAAAATACGGTGCAAGCCGCTGAAAAACAGTTATTATAGTTGCGACTCTTGATCAACGGGAGGTGTGTATGAAGGGCAAAGTGAAGTGGTACAATCGTGTGAAGGGGTACGGTTTTTTGGTTCCCGAAGACGGAAGCGCCGAAGTTTTTGTCCACCATTCGGCTGTTCAGGCGAAAGGAAAGGACAAGGTGTTGGTCGACGGACAATCGGTCGAGTTCGAGGTGACTTCAGGGCCGAAGGGCCCCTCGGCCGCGAACGTGAAACCCGAGGCGAAACCGGCCCCCGCCGCGTAATCTTTTCGAACAGCGCGTCCAACCGGTATTTGTCGTTGCTCCCGTGAGGGGGCAAAGGGGTTATTGTTTTTCCGTGGGGTCGGAAGATCTTCCGACCCCGAGGGCCACGACAAAACGGTTGGCGCGCACCTCCTTATGAAACGTCTCCCTCTTCGGTGGGCGTCCTTTGGCGGGATTGAAGGATTGCCCCTGATCATCGTTTTTTCGAACGTCCTGGTGTATCTGTTTAATTTGTTTCAACCGGGCCTGATCGACCTTCTCAGTCTGTCCCACGACGCGTTGTGGGCCGGTCAATGGTGGAGGTTGGTGACGTTTGTTTTTGTCCCTCCCTTTAGTGGAACCGCGGGATCTCTGGCGGGTCCATCCCCTTTCCATGTGGTCATGATGTTCGTGTGGTTCCTGTTTTTGCACACCATGGTCACTGCCCTGGAAAACGCGTGGGGCTCTGCCCGGTTCACGGTTTATTTTTTGGGAGGAGTCGTGGCCACGGCCTTGGTGGGCCTCCTGCCGTTCTCGGGGGCCCTGACCAACGGGTATCTCCAGGCAAGCCTCTTTTTGGCGTTCGCCACATTGTTTCCTGATGTGGAGGTTTTGCTTTTTTTTATCCTTCCCGTGAAAGTGAAATGGATGGGCGCTGTGACCTGGGGATCTTTGGGGCTGGGATTTTTGTGGGGCAACGCCCAAGAGCGGCTTACGATCGCCGCGGGATTGGTTAACTATTTCCTGGTTCTGGGGCCAGGTCTGTGGGTTCAGGCGCGTCTTCGCTGGCGGGCGTTTCAAAACCGGCGACGGTTTCGCGGTCGTCCGTAACCACCTCCTCTTCCAGAGGGGGCAAAATCACTCCGGGTTTCGCGAGGACCTGAAACTCTTTGATTTTCTCCATGTAGGTGTCTTTTTTTCGGCGAACCCCTGACCGTCGATTGGCGGTTCGTCGGCCGCCGCCGGCGGCGCGGCGGTGGCGGGGGGTCGGTTCTTTTTTTAACCGTTGCCGGCGCCGGCGCCGATCGGTTTTTCGGCGGTCTCCGAGCCGTTTTTTTGGCGAGGGCTTTTTCTTAATCTTTTTCATCCGACCCATTTTCTATCAAAACCAGCGGATTCCCGCTAGTCTCTTGTTTCTTAAATCTTCGATGACCCGCGCAAAATAATTCTTATTTTCGAAGGTAAAACACATGGAACGACTTTTCGGTTTTGGGTGTCTGTTCAGCCGTGGGGCCTTGCGCTGTCAGAGGCCAATCCTCCCGCACCTCCCTTTTTTTAAGGGGGGAAGGGGGGATTGGCCGGGGAATTTGTCTCGGCCCTGTTGGGTCCCGGCTCGTGCGGGTTAACACTCATGAGAATCTTCACCCTCTCCCTCCTCTTCCTTTTATCGTCGCCCCGCGCGTGGCCAGAATTATCTCTCCAGCGGGTCGGTCTTCTCTTGGCATCCCGCGACGATTACGATGGTCAAAGCCTGTGTGTGGAAGGAACCGCTGAAAACATTTTGGAATCGGTCTCATTAAAAAAGAACCCATACTATACTCTGAGCGTTAGGGAAGGCACCGAGCGGCTTAGGGTGTTTTCTTTTGGAAAGGCGGACATCACAGAGGGCCAATCCGTCTTGGCCTGCGGGCGATTTCATAAAGAGAATAAGGTCGGGGAAAGGACGTACTTCAATGAAATGACCGCCTGTCTCGTGGAGTCTCTTCCGGGGGTGTTCGGTCTCGCTCTCCAGGCGGGACGTCGCCCGATTTTTTCAGGTACGGTCATTGGTGTTTTTGACGGAGACACGTTGGAGGTCTTGGTCCAACACCGGGCCCGGCCCATTCGTCTGGAAGGCGTGGACTGTCCCGAAAAACGTCAGGCGGATGGTCGCAGGGCCAAACAATTTACCGCTTCTCAGGTTCAAGGGAAGACCGTCTCGGTCGAGGTGGTGGACATCGATAAATACGGGCGCATGGTTGCTTGGGTCAAGAGGGAGGATGGTCGTCTATTGAATGAAGAAATTGTTCGAGCCGGGATGGGGTGGTGGTACAAAAAGTATGCCCCCGAAAACAAAAAGTTGGAACAACTCGAAACGGAGGCTCGCGCCGCAAAGCGAGGGTTGTGGTTAAGTAAAAAACCCCTTCCACCGTGGGAATTCCGCCACCTTCCTGCGAAAAACCGACGGAGGCGGAAAGGTCTGGCCTCTTCGCCTGCCCCCGTCCCCCTTCCGTGACATATTTGTTTTGACACGGCTTCTCAGCGTTTAGTAGACTCCTGCTTTATGTTAGGCTGTTGGAGAGGGGAGGCCCGTGTGGCGGCTCGGTCGAAAGGCGTCGACGCGGTTTTTGGCGGGACTCAGTTGGCGGTGTCGGTTCTGCTGGGCGTGTATGCCGGATATCGGTTGGATGGCCGGTGGGGAACGGGGCCTTGGTTTCTTTTAGCGGGGAGCGCTCTGGGATTGGGTGTTGGGTTGTACAGTTTCCTGGCGCCTTTTTTGAGGAAAGACCGATGACGGACCTCGGGCGCCTTCGCCTGTTTGCGACGGGAACGCTGGCGGCGGTGTCGGGGGGGGCGGCGTTGATGGCCCTTTGGATGCCGGGGGGACGTCCGATTTTTTTGGGTTTGGGCGTTGTGGCGGTTCTGGCAATCCCCAGTTATTGGGCTTTGTCCTTGACACTTCGCCTTTCGAACAGTAGATTCTACGGATCATTTGTGGGGGGGATGTTCGCCCGAATGGGAGGGGTGGGGGTCTGCGTGGGACTCCTGTGGCGCTACGAACGTGCGGCGGTGGTGCCTTTTGTTTTGGCCGCGGCGGTGGGGCTTGTCGGGGTTTCGTTCGTCGAGATGTATTTCATCGGGAGACAAAATAGGTTGCCGAATTGAACTTCGTCCATACGCTCGAACATCACCTGTTGGACCACGTCTATTCCCGCTTCGCGGTGGGGGCGTTGTCTCTCCCCTTTTCGAAACATCTTCTGATGATGTGGCTCTCCGCGGGAGCGGCGGTTTTAATTTTGGTTTTGGCTGGTCAGATGGCTCAACGCGGGAAGCGCAATCGTTTCGTTTATTTTATTGAAAGTCTTACGGTCTTTGTTCGGGATGAAATTGTCATCCCCAACATCGGCGAAGAGGGCCGTCCTTACCTCCCCTATTTCTTAACCATATTCTTCTTCATTCTTTTTATGAACCTGATCGGAATGGTTCCCGGAAGCGCCACCGCCACAGGCAATATTTCTGTGACGGCCTCCTTGGCATTATGCACCCTCTTTGTGATCAACGTGGCGGGAATGCGCGCGCACGGAGTGGCGGGGTATGTCAAAAGCCTGGTGCCGCACGGGATGCCGGTGTGGCTCTTACCGCTGATGTATCCCATTGAACTTTTAGGAATGTTGACGAAAAGTTTTGCCCTCTCCATTCGTTTGTTCGCCAACATGATCGCCGGACACATTGTGATTTTCGCTTTCTTGGCTTTGATCTTCCTTTTTGGGAAATTGTGGGTGGCGCCGATGTCGGTGGCGGCCGCTCTCGGGATCAATCTTCTCGAGCTCTTTGTCGCGTTTCTTCAGGCGTATATTTTTACCCTGTTGTCCGCGATCTTTGTGGGCTCGGCCATTCATTCTCACTAAAACTGAAGGAGGTAGGACAATGGAAGCGATGCAAAGCAGTCAGTTGTTTTTAGGATTGGGGTATTTAGGAGCGGGTCTTGGCGCGGGATTGTGTTTGTTCGCGGCGGCCTCGGGCATTGCGCGGTTGGCCAGCGCGGCCTTGGAAGGCACGGCGCGTCAACCGGAAGCCGCGGGGACGCTTCGGACCTCTATGATTATTCCCGCCGCGCTCATCGAAGGGCTCGCGTTTTTCGCCCTCGTGGTCTGCTTGCTCTTGGCGCTAAAAACTCCCGCAGGGCACTAACTTAAAGGAACCCCTTCGTGGATAAGCTCCTTCATCCAGAAATCGGTCTGATGATTTGGACCGTGGTCACCTTTGCCGGCCTGGCGTTCATCCTGGCGCGCTTTGCCTGGAAGCCGATTTTGGCGGCCCTGGACAGCCGGGAGGACAGCATCCGGCAAAACATCCGTTCGGCGGAAGAGTCTCGGAAAGCCGCCGCGGACCTTCGTCAGGAATACGAAACCCGGCTGGCCGGGGTGGAAGCCAAAACCCGAGAACTTTTGGCCCAAGCAGAAACCCAGGCCCGGAGTTTAAAAGATGACTTGGTGCGCGCCGCCCACAGCGAAAACGCCAAGCTGTTGGAGGAAACCCGGAAAAAGCTGGGGGAAGAAGAGCGGCGCCTGGCGCGGGACCTCCGTGCCGAAATGGCCCAGATGTCTCTTCACGCGACGGAAAAAATGTTGCGGCGCGGGTTGGATAAACCGTTCCAGGACCGGCTGGTGCAAGAGGCCCTGGGAGACTTTGAGAAGTGGACCGCCGACAAAAAATGACGGGGGGACGTTTGTGTTAAAACTTCAAGACCGTCCCGTGGCCGCCCGGTACGCCCGCGCGCTTTTCGACGCGGCGGTGAAACAGAAAGCGGTGGAACCCGTTCGACGCGAACTCGCTCAATTACGCGATGTCCTGGCCGCGTCTCCGGATCTCGACGATGCGCTTCGCCATCCGCGCCTGACGCCGACAGCGAAGCGCGACGTTCTGGAAAAAGTCTTCGGGCGTTTCTCCGTCGTGCTGGACCGGTTCATTGGGATTCTCTTGGAGAAAAAACGCTGGGACGCTTTGCGGGAGATCCTTCCCGTCTACGAGCGCTTGGCGAACGACGCCGGCGGTATCCTCGCGGTTCAGGCGGACACCGCGACGTCCTTGACGGAAGAGGAAATCACGAACGTCCGTCGTTCGTTGGAAAAAAGTTGGGGCGGCCCGGTGTCCTTGCAGACGCGCGTGCGGGAAGATCTCTTGGGCGGGGTTGTTCTTCACGTGGGCGACCAGGTGTGGGACAACAGTTTGAAAGGACAGCTGGAACGTCTGCGCGATGTGTGGCTCGCCGGGACTCTGTAGTGGCCCCCTTGAGGGGGCGACCTCGACGGGGACGAAAGAACGATTGCCCGGTGAATTGGGCAACTCCGTGATCTCAAACTAAAAGGACCATGACGCCATGTCGATTCAACCCGAAGAAATCACGCGTATTTTGAAAGAACGCCTCGAAGGAGTCTCTCTTTCGACCGAAATGAAGGAAGTGGGTTCCGTCCTTCAAGTGGGCGACGGCATTGCCCGGGTCTATGGGCTGGGGAACGCTGTGGCCGGCGAAATGTTGGCGTTTCCCCATGGCGTGGTGGGCATCGTCTTGAATTTGGAACGGGAAAGCGTGGGCGCGGTGTTGTTGGGCGAGGCGACGCTGATTAAAGAAGGCGACGAAGTCCGTCGCACGGGCCGCATCATGGAGGTTCCCTGGGGGACGGCATGATCGGACGTGTCGTGAACGCCCTGGGCGCTCCTATCGACGGTAAAGGCCCCATCAAATCCGCCAAGGCGCGGCCCGTGGAAGTGGTGGCTCCGGGCGTGGTGGAACGGCAACCCGTGCGGGAACCGCTTCAGACCGGCATCAAAGCCATCGACGCCATGATCCCCATCGGCCGCGGCCAGCGGGAACTGATTATCGGCGACCGCCAAACCGGCAAGACCGCCATCGCCATCGATGCCATCATCAACCAGAAGAACGACCCCCACCGTCCCATTTGTATTTATGTGGCGATCGGCCAAAAACAATCCACGGTGGCCCAAGTGGTGCAAAAACTTACGGATTACGGCGCCATGGATTACACCGTCGTGGTGGCCGCCACCGCGTCGGAACCCGCGCCTCTTCAATACATTGCCCCGTATGCGGGGTGCGCCATCGGCGAAGAATTTATGTGGGCCGGCAAGCACGTTCTTGTGGTTTACGACGACCTTTCCAAACACGCCGCCGCGTATCGACAATTGTCTCTCCTCCTTCGCCGCCCCCCGGGACGAGAAGCGTTCCCCGGCGATGTGTTCTATTTACATTCCCGGTTGCTGGAACGAGCGTGCAAACTCTCCGACAAAAACGGCGGGGGGTCGCTGACCGCTCTCCCCGTCATAGAAACTCAAGCGGGGGACGTTTCCGCCTACATCCCCACAAACGTGATTTCCATCACCGACGGCCAGATTTATTTGGAAGCGAACCTGTTTTATTCCGGCGTTCGCCCGGCGGTGAACGTGGGTCTCTCCGTCAGCCGTGTGGGCGGCAGTGCCCAGGTGAAAGCCATGAAACAGGTGGCTGGAAAATTGCGTTTGGACCTGGCCCAATACAACGAGTTGGCCGCTTTCGCCCAGTTTGGATCGGATTTGGACAAAGCCTCCCAAGCCCAACTGGCCCGTGGCCAACGTCTCGTGGAAATTCTGAAACAAGGCCAATACGAGCCCCTTCCCGCCTCCCAGCAAGTGGCGCTGATCTTCGCCGCGACCAACGGTTTTTTGGATGACCTCCCGCTCAATGTCCTCAAAAAGTTCGAGACCGACCTGTTCCAGTTTTTACAAAAGGACCGCCCGGAGGTGTTAAAGAATCTCACGGAAAAAAAGGTTTTGGACGATGCCATGAAAACTCAACTCACCCAAGCCATCACTGAATTCAAGGGCCGATTCAAACCTTAAACCCGTGCCCTCTCTCCGCGAACTCCGTCGTAAACTGAAGAGCGTTAAGTCGACGCAACAGATTACTAAGGCCATGAAAATGGTGGCGGCGGCGCGCCTTCGGCGGGCCCAAGGGCGAATTTTGGGGGCGCGGCCCTTCGCCAATAAGATGACGACGCTCTTATCCGATGTGCTGTGGCAGGTGGCCGACGCGAACGGGGACGGGGTGCTTTCTCCGGATGAACTTCAGCATCCTCTTTTGTGGGGAAACCCCGCTGGGCCGCGGGGATTGCTGTTGATTACGGCGGATCGGGGTTTGTGCGGTGGGTTCAACACGAGTTTGATCAAGAAAGGATTGGAATTTTTGCGTGAGAACAAGGATTCCTCGGTCGAGTTGATGACGGTAGGCCGGAAAGCACGGGATTATTTCCGTCGAGTTCACGCGGTGATTCGTCACGAATATGTGGGGATTTTTAATCAATTGACGTACAGCCAAGCCGAAGTGATCGGCCATGACGTCATGGAATTTTTCGTGCAAGGGCGCGCCAAGGATGTCACGTTGATTTACACAGAGTTCAAGTCCGCCATTCAGCAAAACGTGGTGACCGTTCCTCTTCTTCCTCTCTCACCGCCGACACGCCCGGCAATGGCTCGCCACGCCGCGCCCTTTGTTTATGAGCCTGCTCGCTCCCAACTCTTGGAAGCGTTGTTTCCGCGGTATTTGAAAGCGCAAGTGTTTCGGGCCCTTCTCGAGTCTTATGCCTCAGAGATGGGCGCGCGCATGACGGCCATGGAGAACGCCTCCAAGAACGCTCAGGAGTTGATCTCCGGGCTCACCCTGACGGCCAACAAGATTCGCCAGGCCGCGATCACAAAAGAAATTTCAGAGCTTGTTGGTGGGGCGGAGGCCTTGCAATGAAAAACAATAATCGGTGGATCGCAAAAAACTTCGGAGATCTGGTGGATCTGTACGGAGGCCGTTATGTGGCGGTTTCCGGGGAGCGTGTGGTGGCGGTCGGATCGCAATTTGAATCCGTTGAGCGCAAGGCCAGGGGAACCGAAGGCAAGGGCGGCCTGTCCGTTTTACGGGTTCCGGCCGCCATTGAAATCGGGCAGGAATTTGATCCGGTTCGACTATTCCGTATTTCGTGACAACAAAGCCCCGGTCATCCCGGTGGAGTTCCGGGGCCGGGACCGCTGGCACAACCTGTGGGTCTATGTGGACTCCGGCGCCAGTCTCAGTATCTTGCACATGTATGAAGCCCATCGGTTGGGGGTCAGCCTTCGTGGATGCCACAAGTTTTACATTGTGGTGGCGGGAGACCGGCGGATTCCGGTGTACGTGAAAAATCTCAAGATGCGGTTGGGGCGCCGGGTGGTGACCGTCGAGGTCGGGTTTTGCAGTGCCCTCGGCGGCGCGTTTAACCTGTTGGGCCGCAAGGGCGTCTTTGACAAGTTCCGCGTTTGTTTCGACGATAAAAAAGAAACGGTTTCTTTTCAGTAATGGAGCGTGCGATGAAACAGTGGGGATTTCTTTTTTTTCTGGCCGCTGTGCCGGCGAACGCCGTTTGGTTCGGGGCTGTGGGGAAGGCCGCTCCGAAAGACGGCCATGCGCTTGAATTTATTTATGATACGGGATCTCGGGAATTGGAAGAAAAAGACAACGGCGCTGACCAGAAATTGAATGCCCATCGGTTAACTCTTCAATACGCCCGAGGGGTGGGACAGGGATTTGAATTTCTTGTGCGGGGCACCCCGTTCACGTCGCGCATCAATTTCTCGGGAACTTCCCTTAACCCCGACGTCTGGAGTGTGGGGAGCGGGTTTCACTGGGCCCCTCCCGAATCTTTGGGCCCGGTACGGGTGGGGCTTTTGGCCACGGTTGATTATTCCGAAGGGAAAGACACAGGCGACAACAAATTTAACTGGCTCGAGATGGGGTTGGGCGCCGGAGCCACTTATCCTTTGCCGCACGATTTGAACATGACGGGGGGCGTATCGATGTTGAAGTCGGACGTCAACCTGGAAATCAGCGGAAGCAAGACGGACTACGCTCTCTCTCAAGAGGTGGGTGGTTTTGTGGGAGTGGGGTGGGCGCCGAACGATGCCTGGAATGTTTCCACAGAAGTTCATTTCGGTAACGAGAAAGTATGGGGCCTTTCGGCTCGCTACAACTTTTCAGTAAACAGGAGCGCGATGAACGTTGGAAAAGTGGTGCAAGTGATCGGGCCCGTGGTGGACGCAGAATTCCCCGCCGGGGGCTTGCCGTCAATCTACAACGCGGTAAAAATTAAGATCGACGCCGAGGGCGCGAAAGGCGAAGCGCGGGAATTGACCGCCGAAGTGGCCTTGCATTTGGGCGATAACACCGTGCGGCTTATTACCCTTGGCCCTACGGACGGTCTCAAACGCGGCGCGATCGCCACCGACACCGGAGCGCCGATTTCTGTCCCGGTGGGACCCGCCTGCCTGGGCCGGTTGATGAACGTGTTGGGCGAACCCAAGGATTACCGGGGCGACATCGCCGCCAAAGAAACGTTTCCCATTCATCGGCCGACGCCGGCTTTCACCGATCAAGAAACCACCCCCCAAATTTTCGAAACGGGGATCAAGGTGATCGATCTGTTGGAGCCCTACATGAAAGGGGGAAAGGTCGGTCTCTTCGGCGGCGCGGGTGTGGGCAAGACCGTCGTCATCATGGAACTGATCAACAATGTGGCCAAACAACACGGGGGTGTCTCAGTGTTCGGCGGCGTGGGCGAACGGACCCGCGAAGGCAACGATTTGTGGTTGGAAATGCAACAGTCTAAGTTGTCGGACGGAAATTCCGTGTTGTCGAAAGCGGTTTTGGTCTACGGTCAAATGAACGAACCGCCGGGGTCTCGTTTGCGGGTGGCGCTCACGGCGCTGACCCAGGCGGAATATTTCCGCGACCGAGAGGGTCAGGACGTTCTTCTTTTTATCGACAATATCTTTCGTTTCACCCAGGCGGGGTCGGAAGTCTCCGCGCTCTTGGGGCGGATGCCCTCCGCCGTGGGATATCAGCCAACGCTGTCAACGGAAATGGGAGAGCTTCAAGAACGGATCACGTCCACCAAAAAAGGCTCCGTCACCAGCGTTCAGGCGATCTACGTTCCGGCGGACGATCTCACCGATCCCGCTCCGGCCAACGCCTTTGCCCATTTGGACGCCACCACCGTTCTCTCTCGGCAGATCTCAGAGTTGGGGATTTATCCCGCGGTGGATCCTTTGGACTCCACCAGCCGTATCTTGGATCCCAAGATCGTCGGGGAAGAACATTACGCCACGGCGCGGGCTGTCCAGCGGATCCTGCAACGCTATCGAGACCTCCAAGACATTATCGCGATTTTAGGAATTGACGAACTGTCTGAAGATGATAAAGTGATCGTGGCGCGGGCGCGGAAAATCCAACGTTTCCTTTCACAACCGTTCCACGTGGCCGAACAGTTCACCGGCATCCCCGGTCGTTATGTGCCCCTGAAAGAAACCATCCGAAGTTTCCGCGAACTTGTCGACGGAAAGTGGGACCATCTGCCGGAGCAGGCCTTCTATATGGTCGGCGGCATCGATGAGGCCATTGAAAAGGCAAAAACATTGCAGTAAAGGAGAACCCCGTGCAAACCGAACAATCTCTCACCGATTCTTTTTCCCTTGCGCATTTCTGGCGCGGAGCCGTGGGTCTTTTCCGCGCCCCGAAAACGTTGTTGCGGTCCATGAGCCAAGAGGGCGGGTACGGATATCCGATCCTCTATGCGTTGCTCTGGCAGTATCTGGCGGGCGCGGTCGGACTGGGCATTTCTTCTCTCCGGGCGCTTCCCTCCCCTGTGGGAGCGGGGGGTAAAATCTTTATTTTTTTCGTGACGCCTCCGATCATGCTGGGGGTGGGGTTTGTGCTGGCGGCGTTATTGTTTGTGATCTGGCATTTGATGGGATCCTCCAAGAACTACCAGACCGCGTTCCGGGTCTGGGCCTTGTTTGCGCCGTTGGCGGTGTTGAACGCTGTTCCGTATCTCAGCGTGGCCGTTATTGTTTTCTATTTTTATCTTTTGGTGGCGGCTTCCGTTGAAATCCATGCCATTCGGCCCACCAAGGCATGGACGGTCTGGGGGATTCTCCTTGTGGTTTTGGCGCTCCTGCTTGTGATGGCGGGGATTGTGGGCGCGGCGCGGGGACGATTGCTTTCGGGGCAACGCGGGTTTTCCGGACCTGGAAATCCGTCAGCGGCCGGTTTTCCAGGGATGCCATCGCCGGAAATTGAAAAAATGAGACAAGCGGAGATGGAACGGGCTAAAGCAGAGTTTGAAAAGGTCCAGAAAGATTTGCGCCCCCTTACGTCACAGAAAAAAGCGCCTGAAAAAAAATAATCCCATGGGCAAACGCATTCCTCTTTCCATCGTAACACCGGAGCGCCCGACCTGGGAGGGGGAGGTGGACGCTCTGGTCGTGCCGGCGGAGGAGGGGCAGTTGGGAATCCTTCCCGGCCACGCGCCGCTCTTGGCGCATCTCCGTCCGGGCACAGTCGTGATCCGGCAGGCGGGAGAAGAGCCGCGCTTCTTGGCCGTTTCCGGTGGGTTTGTCGAAGTGTTCGACGGGCGGGTCTCCCTTTTCGCCGAGACGGCCGAGATGGCCGAAGAAATCGACGCCGAACGTGCCCGTCAAGCCGCCGAAAAAGCCAAGGCCGCCATAAAACACGGTTCTGAAGAAAAGATGGACAGCGCGGCCATGGCCGCGCTCGAACGGGCCCTCGCCCGTCTTCGGGCCTCCGAGGCCGTTTCCCGCCGTCATCTTCCCCGTAAGAGTGTCACGAACCAAAATCTCGAGTAACCCGAATCCCCCCGTTGGCTCGTGGGGTTCGACGGAAAACCCGGACTTTTATCCGCACGAATAAGTTCGAACGTTGCCCCCTCGCATCAGGCTCCTCACGGCCCCCATGACCTTTCTGGTCCAGGCGAAAAAATTTACATAACTGTTACAACTTGTTAAGGGAATCTTCTGCCTTAACGATGTACACTTTTTTCAGGTTCAAAAGAAAAGAGAGGAGGAGCCATGAAAAAAGTTTTGGTGATCGAGACGGACATTGTCATGGCGCGACGGATGAATTCTCTCTGGGAATCTGCAGGGTATGAGTCCCGGGTAGTCACGGACACGAAAAGGGCGGCTGTTGAGGCCTGCCAATGGGGTCCGGACATGATCACGTTAAATTTGGATGAGTCCGAATCAGAGGGACGGGAAGTTTTGCTCCAGCTACAGTCCCGCCCTCAAACCTGCCGAACGCCCGTGGTCCTATTTTCAGGAAAAAATAAACGCACTATCCCTGAGGCGCTCCGCCTCAGCGTGAGCGTTGTGGTAGAGAAATCCATCCGCTTCGATCGATTGCTCGAACTCGCCCCGCCCTTTTCCGCCGCCTAGCCCGAAAAGTTCAGTTGGATCGCGGGATTCGTCGAAGGATGCCGGACTTTTTTCTTCCTCCGAAAACTTGACCATAGTCACCGCTATGGCCTGCGTTTTCTTCGTCGAAAAAGCCGCGGCCTCCTTCGCCTCGGTCCTCGCGCCCAACTGAACTTTCCGGGCGAACCGGGATTCCCCGGTAGGCTGGGCAACCTCGTCCTTAATTAATACAATCGGAACGTGAAAAAGTTGACCTGTTTTGTCACATTATTTTTTCTCCTGATCGCTTGCCGGAAAGAGGAGATGCAAACGTACCGCGTTCCCAAATCATCGGATTCCGCGAACCTCCCCGCGGGAGGGGCGACGGTGGCCGAACGGCCTTTGGCGAACACTCCCCCACCTTTTGATAATACGCTTTTGCCAGAAGGCCATCCGCCCGTTGTCCCTGCCTTGCCACCGGGGCATCCCGAAATGGGGGGGGGAGAAATGTCGATGGCGAACGCGTCGGCGCAGGGGTTGGTTCCGCCCTCGGCCCCTAAGGGCGATGTCACTTGGGAGGTTCCCCGCGGTTGGCAGGAAAAACCAGGGTCGGGATTCCGTTATGCCACGTTCGTGATTCCGGGGGAAGGCGCGATCACGGGGGACCTTTCGGTGACGGTTTTAGAGGGAAACGCGGGGGCCTTCTCTCCAACATCAATCGCTGGCGCGGCCAGCTCGGTTTGCCGGAGTTGACGGAGGATCGCTTGGCGGGCGCGTCTAACTCTATTCGGCCTGCGGGGCGGGCCATGACGTTCGTCCGTTTCGTGAGCGAAGATCCTTTAATAGATGGAAAACATAAGAAGAGTCTCATGGCCGCCGTTTATCCGGCCGGTGGGAAAACGTGGTTTTTTAAGTTGGTCGGAGAAGATCGTTTGGTCCAAACGGCGGAGAGAGACTTTCTGGGATTTTTGGAAA
>JADKCG010000028.1 GCA_016714745.1 Elusimicrobiota bacterium
GTCGACCTTAGCGCCGGAGAACGGCAAAACAGGATTTGTCATTGAAGGTGTTGACCTTGATCGGTTGGGGGTTGTGAAAAACGCGAGCGTTTCTGCGTTGTTGTTCGATGTGGTCGAAGGGGGCGGAAAATTCAGTGGATTCGTTGGGTATGGAACGGTGACCAACGGCGGGAAAGACGTTCGGGTGGGGTTTTTCGGGGCTGGGGAGATGAGCGTGCTGGATTCTTACAGGTTGAAAGGCCTTGTACGCGCATAAGGTGATGGTGTCGAGATGGACGCAATGATTAAGGGGTTTGAGTGGGACGGCAAAGGTGGGGATCTAAAAACCCGCGCGACGTTGTTTCTGGAAGGAGAAGCCTTTATCAAGAATCCCGCGGGGGTGGGAGAGGGCGGGAAACAACCTGAATGGATTTCGCCAAGCGAAAACTTGGTGGCGTTTGGGGAGGCCGGTAAGACGGAATACTTCCAGGCGGAAAAAGGGAAAGTTGCGAAAGTGGACGCTTTGGTGATCGCAGGAGAAAGCGCAGGCGACCCATGGGAGATGGTCCAGCTGTATCCAAAAGCGGCGGGGTCAACGATTGTGGCAGGGACGGACCGGTTTGATATGAATGCGGTGTATAAAGGTCAGACGGTGACTTACCAGCCGGACGGGACGCGAAGCATTCAGGGTGGGCGGTTGCTGGACACATCCATAGCTTTACAGGGCCGCGACATTGCGCGATCGGAGATGTCCGCAGTGGAGGGGGCTCCGGATCGGATGGCCGCCAATCTGGATACAAGCTTGAAAGAAGCTAAAAATTCCAACTATCGAATTGATGTGCGTGCGGATGGCTCGGTTGAAACGGTTCGTGTCGGGATGACCGAAAACGGGCATGAGTTGTATAGCTTGGTGGCGAGGGCAGGGGAAGGGAAAATAGTTTCTGTTCAGGGAAAACTGGCCAACGGTGCGGTGCTGTTTGGCCGGATTGAAATGGACATCAAAGAAACGGGCAGTCAGGTCAAAAATATCAACAAAGCGTACGTTGTGCGGGAGGTTGATGGAAAATGGGAAGCTGTTGCGGGAATGGAAAGCACGAAAGACCGTGCCGACCGATCTACCTACAAGGGCGTCAAAGAGGCGTTTGCGGCGGACTTAACGAAGGCAACTTCTGGTGGGCGGTTGTTGTCTATGGAGATGGATGGAACGGGTGCGATTAATACAAAAGTTCAGATATCGCCCAAAGGAGATATTCGGGTAGGGCAAATGACATTTAGCAACATTGTGTCTGTTGATTTCAAGCGCACAGCCAGTGCGAACGGGGAAGATCAGTTCACTCCAGTAAGAGGGCAAGTGAACGGAAAAGAAGTAACGCGCCATGTGGATGATACCGGCAACGGCCAATGGGTGGGTCGGACGGGATGGGTGGGATCAATATTTGGTGGCAAAGAGGTCAGGGAAATCGTTGCGAGCGTGGAGCGCAAAGAGGTGGATGCGCCCGGCAACAAGACGGGGACTTTGATTAGTCACCGCATGGAATCGGGGTTTGAGGGGTTTGCAACGGTTGTTCAGATGGCGGAAGGGCGAAACCGGCTGGAGGTGGGGACGGGAAGCTCCAAGATTGTATACGACGCGTTGATGACCCGGGACGGTGCGCCTAAAGAATATTCATTGTCGTCATCCTTGGGTGGTGGCCGAACCGAGGTTGTTCATTATAACGCCAGCACCTTAGAAATGACAGCGAATGTTCAGATCGGATCGGTTTTGTCTGAGGGATCCATTAAAACTCAGGTTATTAGTGGAGATTTGTATTCAAGTGAGGGACGTCGGATTTCAATTTCATCAAATCAAATAGCGAATTTACACGCAGGCGAAACTGTGACATACGGCGGCACGGAGTTTTCGGGCGGATCGTTCTTTAGTCGAGACTTGAAGATAAACGACGGTAAAATTTCCGCGGGCTGGTTCTCTGAAACCGATCTTCTTGACAACCGTGGTTGGGCAACGCAAGCGTTCGAATACACCAAGGAACTTGGTTCGAGTTTCATTGGTGGGATTGCGAATGTTGGGTTAGCAGTCATTGGGTCAGTGACCGCCTACGCGACGTCTTCTTACGATATAGGGTTTAGCCCCCTGAATGGATTTTCGATCACGCGGACTTCAGACGGAAACACGGGCATGTCAGACCAAGCGTTTTGGGATCTTGGGTTTGATCGCAACACAACCGCAGGCGATGCCTATTTGAGCATGTTCTCCCAGGGGTTGAAGGTCATCCCTGTGTTCGGAGCAAGGAGCCTTGTGGGGTCGGCCGTGGCAAGTGCGGGGGCAGGGTTGGCGACACGTGTGGCTATGACCGATTTGGTGATGGCCGCGGCGGGTGCGCATATGGCGGCGCCCGAATTTGCCAAGGGAAACACGACGGGTGGACTTGTCACTTTGGGGATGTTTGCTTTGACCCCCTTGATTTTTGCGGGTGTGGCGAAAGTCGTGGGGTATGGGCAAAAGGTTGTATCGGATGGTTTTTTGGGTGGGTTGGTGGCAAAGAATGCTAGTGGCGCGATCGAAGCCGGCGTGGGAAAAATTGTGACAGATAAAATAAGTGGGATGTGGTTGTCGAAGGCGTTCGGAGAATCAACAGTCATGCGGGTTCTCGGTTTGAATAACGTCGGACGTGCGTCAGAGTTTGGGCTGTTAAATGTGACGGTGGATGGCGCGACAGTTGTGGCGAAGAATTTGTCTCGTCTGACAGGGACAACTTCCTTCCGATCGATGGCCAGTTTCTTCGGCGAAGGGGGAGGCTGGGCGTTAAGAAGGGCAGGCCTAACAGCAAAATCGTTTGAAGGATTGGCCGCTCAGAAGTTCAGTGGGCGGATGATATCTCAAACCTTGTTATGGGTTGTTAACCCGTTTGCGCATAGCGTTCCGACCATTTTCCAAACGTCGAAAACATGGCTTGGGGGAGCCCAAAAGGTGATGGGCCTGTTCACGTTGCCGAAAGTTCTTATTAACGCGGCGATGGTGGGAAATCCGGGGGTTGGTATAGGTTGGATCCCCCAGTTTGAAGGGGTGATTCCGTGGGCGTTGTCGAAGATGGGCGTTAGCATTGATCCCGGGATGTTGGATACGGCTCGGGTGGTGTTGGTGTTTGCGCCTTTCTTGATGGCGGGAATGGCTCCTTCGTCGGGAGGGGGGAAGATTTTATTTTCTAAGGAAAACATCGGCGGGTTGTGGAATACATACAAACTTGAGTTTGGAACACGTGTTGGCGAGGCATACCGAACAGGTGGGATTTTGTCGGCGACGAAACAGGTTGGAATCGGTGTCCTCGAGGTTTCTGGGCTTCGTGAAATCGGTGGAAATATTGGTCGTTTGATGACGAATCTTCATGTGAAGGGACCAGGGTTTGTGGTGATGCAGTTGGGTCGTGATATTGGACGAGGGTTGGCCACCGGCTTTGCTGGATTGGAGAGAACCGTGCGCGACGTGACAAAGTTTAATGCGGTTGCGTTTGGTTTCGGGGGGGCGATCAACACTGCGGCGTTCGGCGATCAAGCGGAGGACATTGTGTTGTTCGGTGGTTTGGTAAATATCCCGGCGTTTAAAGAAGGTTTTGAATCGGCATTTGCGGGATTTGCAGCGACTATCATGCAAACAGCCACGGACCCCCAAATGTGGCTGTTTGGAGCGATGGTTGGGTTTTTCCGGCCCGTGGTGGGCCCTCTGATCCAAAACGTTCCGATTCTTGGGTCTTTTGTGAAGTATATCAACCAATTCGATCATTTCCTTGGTGGATTGTGGGCCAAAGGACATGTGGGCCGATGGGAAGCGTTCATAACCGAAGAGGCGTACAAAGAGAAAGTCATCGAGTTGATGGCTTCGTCTCTGCCCCACCAGGCGTCCGAGGTGCTCCAAGAAATGGGTGACAGGACGGGCAAAGCCCGCCTTAGTGCGGCTTCCGGGATGGAACGGTTTACGAAACAAGACAGCAATTCGCAAACCATGGAGGCGGCGGAGCGATTCGTTTCGGGTGCGATAGGGCGGGAAAATTTTGTATCTGCCACAAATTACTCTGGTGTATCAATGCAGTTGCAGGCGCGCGCCGGAAACAACGCTGAGAAAATGGTCAGTGCCACGATTGTAAACCAGGTCATGGCTCAGGTTAACTTGAATAACGCACCGACATTGAACCTTGCGCGAGTTGAAACTGCCTTGTTCGATTTGGCCAATCAGCTGAGCGACGGGATGGATGGCGATATCGGTGCCGTGGCGGATACTTTGTGGACTGCGGCGCGATTAATGACGGATTCCAGCGTAAACATTTTTGATGGGGAGTCCGTGATTGAATCTATTGGACGCCAATCGGAAAACCTGGTGGCCAATGGGTTTGGAGCCGAGGTGGCCCTGTTTGCCCGCGAGGCGTTCTCGGCCATTGGAGCTGAACGAAATATGGACCAGGTTCATCAGATGGTTGGCTCTTTGACCGGGTGGGTCCCCCGGTGGGATGCAACGCCCAATGCGGACAACGCGGCGAACTGGGGTGTTCTTGGGAACATGACGGACCTATTGACAGGGTTTAAAGATATGGACTTGGACGTACGAGCCCAATCGGTCTTGGAAGCTCGGATGATCACCTCCCTCTCGTCCGTGACAACTCAAGTGCCTGAAACGGCACAGGCATCTCAGGGTGCGATTGGGTTTGTGCACGCTCTTGAAGGATTTGCAAAAGAAGCCCGGTATCGGGGAGCGGACCTGTCTTCCTCCATGTTTGGTGGGATGATTACAGCAAGCCCATGGCTTGTTCAGGTCAGTCAGACCATTGATAAAAAAGATCGGTCCAACGAACAAATGGGGTTGGGCGAAATATTGGGGCGGATGGCCGACCGGCTGGATGCGCGAGGATTCAACCGAGGGTTGGAAGGGGCTTTCTTTGAAGCGGCGGATTTGGACAATCATCCCGAAAACTATGTGGGCCAAGTGACAATGACGGAAACATTGGCCCGAGAGGTTCTCCCCTTGCTAGAAGGAGTGAGAGCCGTTGCCCAGGCCGCGAGTAATATCCCTAATTCTAGTGGAAAAACCAGGAGGCTGACAAACGTTGGTCAACAGGCGGCCCACGTATTGGCAAACGTTGCGACCCAACTAACAACGAGTCAGGGGAGAACACTCAGCGAAGAAATGCCAAGTGTTGTGGGCGTGGACAGATTCGAATTTTTGGGCGATGTGACCTTGCAGGCGGGAGCGTTTTCAGAAGCGAGGGATTTGGTTGGGACACTTCAAACGAACCTCGGGACCGAAGCTTCCCGGTTCGCGAATCGATCAAAAATGCGTGACATTCAAACCTGGTGGGCTTGCAAGGCCAAGACCCCAAAGCATTTGCGGCCAAAATAGACGGGAAGTTAAACAATCGGTATGACAAGGTATTTCAGGTTACGGGTGGCTTGGGTTCTCTTGCGGGAATGATTCTTTTGACGACCCATGGGTTGGCCATCGCTCTCCCTGTTCTCATGGTCGCGGGCGTGATGAACGCTTTTTCTCCCGGCGCGAAATCTCCAGGGGAAACCTTCAAATCTTTGGCTCAAACACTGAAAACGGAAGGTTGGATGGGCGTGTTGAAAGATAAAGGGTTCCTTATGAATTATGCGGGTCCTGTTTTATTAGGTGGTTTGGGGGCTGGGGTGGGGATGCTTATTGCCCCTGCGATCACAGCGATGGTGGGTCAAGGCCGCGCGATGTATCAGAAGGGGAGCTGGGGTCAAGATCGCAAAGTCATCTCTGAGTGGGCCAAACTGGAAGCGAGCGGTGCTGACTGGACTCTGGAAGATCTCAATAATGTTTCCCAGCGTTCGGGCCTAGCTCCCCAGTCAATCCTCAGCCTTGCGGCCATGGCCCGCGGGGTAGAGGATATTTCTGGAGCCAATGATCTATTGAGGTCCCAGGGCGATCTTCGGACGGTTACAGGCCATGATGCTTTAACTAACCCCTCTGTCACAATGGCGAAAGTAAATTTACGGTCTGACGTCGAGGTAGCGAATTTGGTCACTGATGGAGATGAGGCTGTTCTCGAGTTTATTGGGGAAAGCATCCTTCTCTATTGGGACCAGCTATCAAATGATCAAATTAACGACACTGTTCTTGGAAGTATCTCTTTCAATTCGGCTCGGGATTTTGACCAGGAGGCTGATGGTCTAGCTCGGGGAGTTTGGGGGAATCAAAATGTCACTATGGCGACCGGGTCTTTTGTCGAGCGGCTACTCATCGAAACTCTTGCCGTGAGAAAACTCCAAGAACTGGCAATAGCTCCCGGTACGGCGTCCAACGATTCTAAAGTTAAGTTGGCTCAAGCCATTGGTGAGTTTGGAAACTACATGGCTGTTAAAACAGTAGGCCGCTATCTCCGCCAAGAAGCTTCAGAATTTCTTGCGGGGGCAGAGAAAGTTAAAAAACAATTCGAATCGGACGAGGCACAATTAAAACTCTGGGGGGAAGAACGGCTTTCGTTAGAAAACAAACTTAAAACATTTAAGGCCTCTGCCTTTGCCGGCATCGATAGTGGATTCGGGCATCTTAGCGCGGAGCAAAGATTGAAAATTTTCGTAATTGAAAATCAAATCAAACACGCCGATTCTCAGATAGAAGCTTATTCGAATAGAATAAATGAAACTAAACCTCAATTATCATTGATGCAAATTGCTGTTAAAGTTCGCAACGAGTTCGTCCCAGGGGAACGTCGTTTTGTGGGGGCGGGAGAATCGGAATATCCTGATTTAGTGAATTTGGTGGGGACTAAAAATAAACGTCTGAACGAGGCCAGGCAAGTTGAAGATGTTGAATATATTGAAACTCGGCGGCAGTTCCTCCGATGGAAATCAGGCAATGCGATATTGCTGGAGTCCCCGGAACGGATGGAGCAGCGGCACTCTTTGCAAGTCCCTCCCGTAAACCAAGGGGTGCAAGGATTGGACTCCCGCCACTGGGTGGAAGAGTATTTGGCCTTCAATTCGCCGCGGGAAACGGATTTAAGCGTTGAACCGTCTGTGGGGAGAGAGGAAGCCCCTGTTCCCTCCATAGAGCGTGTGAACACGGACCGTCAGGAGCCTCCTGCGGTTTCGGTTCTGGGTGAACAAAATGTGTTGGATGGGAATGTGGCGGGGGTGGAACAAAAAACGGTTGTGCAGGACAGGAGGGGGAACCCGATCCGGGTGGAACAAACGGGTGGGGCCCCACTTTCACGGCAGGATGAGTGGGAATGGAAAGTGAGAGATGGGAAGCTAACTACAACTGTTTACGGAAAGGCTCCTCAGCCCAAATCATCAGACGACACAACTGGGGAAAACTTATTGAAAGTGGACGAAAAAGTGAGTCAGGGACATGGAAATGCTCTTGAAACGATTGAAGCGATACAAAGAATGCTGAATAGTATAGGAGGGGGGTCCACAACGCCGAATGTAACTCCTACTCCTCCTAGCGGAACGGGGGCTCAGATACGAGTTCGTCCGGGGCTCTCCATTGGTGAGCCGTTTATCCGTGGGTGGAGAGAGGGAAGTTTAGTCAAGCGGTTGGGATACCTGGGTCTGGTGGGGGTCGTGAGTCCAGTGATTGAGGGAATTGTGTTCCTGGAATCATGGTTGCCGAACGTTGGGGAGAGCCTTCTTTCCGGAGCCGCAATTGATTTCGGAGTTGTTGGACAAATGGGCGTGGTCGTTGGATTGTTTTTTGCCCTCGCCCACGTTGCCGTGGATTTGTCATCGCGGTATTTGAATGCTGGGGGAGGGAGAGCCGGGTGGAACGCGGTGTTCAGCCGTGGGGCCTTGGTTCAAGACACAGCGGAGTTCGGCAAGCGATTTGCATTATTTGGCGCGGGGTTGGCGATCTTTCTTGGGGTGTCGTCCTTGGCCAGCCCCTTCGCGGCGTCAATAATCACGACATTGGCCCACAGCGCCTACAATATTGGAACACTTCCCAAAGGGTGGTTTAAAACGACTGGGGCCATGTTGAGGCAGGTTTTGAGTCCATCGGAGAGTGTGCAGGTGTCCGGCCGAGGTGAAAAGATCACCGGGGCGGCGGCGGCGCGGGCCATGGCCGTGGCGGCGTTCTTGGCGGTGAATCCCGGGTTTGCGGCTGGGTTGGGTGCCGATCAAGTGGCGGTGTTTAACAAAGCGGGTCAGCCGACCGTTGTGACAGGTCGGCTGACGGCCACGGGCGGCATTGAGGTCCCCGCGGAGAAACTGAACGGGGGGATGGTGCTCCATGTGCACGATGATGTGATCGTGGATGGGAGAAATCGAAACAGTTCGATTGCGGACCGTGGTGCGTATATACAGAGGCAAGGAGCCGTAGCGGGAACCGATACCGACCGTGCGTTTTCCCTGATTTCTGATAAGTCCGGTGCGAACGTCGTGGCCGTGCGCATCTTGCCGAGCGGAGAGGTGCAGGAGGCCCGTGTGACGGCGGACGGGGTTGAATTGATCAGCGCCGAATACGCGGGCGAGATCGTGCGAAAAGCGATAGAAGAAGGACGTGATCTTGGAGGGTTTTTCAATGCGGATGCGGCGGCGAACGCATTCTTAAAGACCTCGGTGGCAAACGCTGTGGCGTTGTCGGCGCTCCTGCCGGAGGACGCCAATGGCGACGGCGATTGGCAAACGTTGGGGTTGCCTCTGGCAGAATTGGAGCGGAGAATGGCGGAGGTCGATGCGGCGGTGCGTCGAGCCCAGGCGGGCAAGTCTCTGGGTTGGGAAGGTTCACTGCGCCTGAGGGTGGCGTTTATGTATCAAAGTTTGGTTCCGGAATTGAAGGCGCTGGATCCACTCTTAGTTGAAATTATGGCGGAATCGCGGTTGGCCCAAATCCTTGAGCAGATGGGAGTGGAGACGCGTGAAGGGGAACTGTTGAAGAACCTTCGAAACCGGATCGATGAATTGGAGAAAACGACAGGAGCGTTGTCGGGCACGGTATACCGTGATCTTGGAATCACGAAACCGGCGTTGGGCGCGCTTAAGCTTGAGTCAGGTGAATACAGCGGCGGAATCGATGTTGAGCGGCATGATGAAGACCGAGGCCGCCCAAGGGGTGCCGAGTCTTGAGCAGGCGGCTAAAGTGCAGGTGGTCTTGCATGAGAACCCCAGAGCTATGATCAAGCCTTAAGCCGGAAGGCAGGACGGTTGACGGGAGATAAACAGGCGAGGTCCTTTGTGGTTGCTGACCAGGGTGGGTTTATCGTGCACGTTCAAAATGGCCCTGGGGATCGTGTGCTCGCTGATTTGGCCCATGAGGTGGGTCATATCCCGACCCTGGCCCGTTTTGGAACATCGGCCTCCCAGGGAGCTTCGGAGATGGTGGTTCAATACCGAATAATGTCCTCTCTCCCAAAAGAGTTGGCTGATCTGAGCTTGCTGGGCCTGTTGAAAGAAATAGAGGGGCTGACGCCCATTCTGGCACAGCGGGCATGGTTGGGGTATGCGGCGGTGACGGCGTTGGCGGAAACCTTTGCGCGATCGACGACGGCGAACAAGGCGTATTGGTTAAGCCAGATCTATTCTGGCCGGGTGGAGAAGAGTCTGGTGGCGGAGGCGCTTCGGCAATCGGAGACGTCGGTGGTGATGGTGGCTGGGACAGACCTGTTGTCGAAAGGCGTTCTGGATGCGCAAGCGGTTCAGACGTTGGTAGACCTAGCGGCTTCTCGCGCCAGCGACACGGACCTGTCCTCGTTAAGGATATTGGTGGTGGACAACGGACTGTCGTCCGCTGACCTATTAAAGGTTCGGGGATCGTTGGCCGCGGGGATGATGGACGGGACCATTTTGATCGGTGGGAAACAGTTGATGGACCGCCGGGGCGCCGTCAAGGACGGAGCGATCCAGTTTAATATCTTGAAACCGTTGCTTCCCCTGGTGGTTGGCTCGACGCCGGCCCACACCAGCGTGTTGAAAGGCGAGGCCAAGTGGGATCGGTTGGGTAAAGAAGTTCTCACGCTGGGACTACGGACCGCCATCGAAGAGATCCGGATTCAACTCAAAGGGATGAAACGGATCGCTACGAGCGCCTAATAACACTTCCAGAATCCTGTCCGCCCGGGGCACTTTTACCCGGGCAATCAGATAAGAACGTAGCGTGGTGTTTCATCCCACGTCACAGGTGTCTGGTAAAACGTTGAAATAAACTACCCCTCCTCTCGTCATTCCGGCATGGTATTGGCCGGCCGGTCGTAGCACTCCCGGCACATGACCCGTTCGATCCGCTGATGCGGAATCCGGCATTTTAACAGGTTCCCCGACAAAATCATCTAGGAATGACGAATTTGATGCGTTTGTGTTGCCGCCGGTGGAAACTTCCCCGTTTTTGGCCGGTGAGTATTTCCCTATCGTAATAGATTGGCACAGGGCTACCGTCGATAGGGTCCGGAACAGAATTTTCCAAACCTCCCAGACGGATATGCTCAGTCAACCGGAATTATCAGGTTTAATGTAAACAAAGTGAAACAAAGTTGTTTCAAGAAATTTACAAAAATGTTTCGAGACGTTTACAAGTTCTTAAGGCAATCTTAAGGTTCATCCTATATACTTAGTTCGTTATGGAACCCTATATGCTCAAGTGGAGTTACTTGATGGGAAAAACACGGTCTTCAATGAGGCGTATTTTGTTGACGCCACTGCCGCACACTCCGTCGATCGAAACGGTTTTGCCGAGTCTAAATTCGGTGAAACGTGGTTTCGCGACGGCGATGGCCGCAATCATTTTTTATAGCCAGGCGGTATGTGCGGGCACGACAAGCCTCCCCCTCTTGTCGACGCACGCGGCCCCGGGCCAAACGGCCGGCGGCGGCTTGTCGAAACAAAAAAATCTCCTCGAGCGATTAATGAAACTGACGGGCGTGTCGAAAACGGGCGCGCCCTCTGTGTTCCACGAAAACGAATACAGGGACCGAATGAAGCTCACGGTGCCTGGACAAGATCCGGAAACGCTTAAACGCCAGCAGGAGGGGCAAGAAGCGAGACGTGACATCGAGAACACGAATATAAAAGCGCAAGGGATGCAATTCCCTGAATTGGATCGACCCGGATACTTAAGCCCGAAGCAGATCCTCGCGGATATCGGGCGGCTGGAAAAGGCGCTGACGCCCGGGGACCTGGCGGCGAAGACAGTGCAAGAAGTGGTCAATAACATCAAGATGAAGATGAAGGCGGTTTTTGGGGCGGCGACGGAGTTCAATTTTTCTGTTCGAAAGAATTTCGACGGGAGTTATTCGCGGACCTACCTCATTGATGGGCGTGCGAACCGGATCGTGAACTCCAAAACACGAACCCCCCATGGGCTGGGGATAACGCAAAACATTACGAACATGCGGTATAGCCGGTCCCACGTTCTTGTTTCCATGGACATCGAACACACCGATGTGAAGGGGAGGGTGAGTTACACGAACCGTCGGATGGATTACCACGATGGGGCGAAGGCGATGGTTCAGGAGACCCAAAAAGTCAAGGAAATGTGGGAAGACACAATCACGCCCCAGGGGGAGACGACAACGCTCCATCGATGGGACATGCAATACGACGAACAAGACAACCTGGCTCGATATCAAGAAAAGGCTGTCGACGAAAACAAAAAGGTGACCGAGCGATGGTGGTGGGGAGGATTATACGATGAAAACAAAAACCTCCTAAAATATGAGGAAATGGCGCGGGAAAAAGGATTGGATACCCATGTGACGTGGGAGGCAAATGGGTATGAGAAAAACGATCAATGGAAGGGAAGAAAAAGTGGACAAACGGATTGGTGGGGTCGGCCAGAGTTTCATTTAACGGGGTACACGAAAAAGACTGTCGGTCCGGACGGTTTAGAACAGAAAGATGTTACTTCACGTATGACTTACAATACTTATTCAAACCTCCAACACTACGAAAGAATTCTGACCACGTGGGACGGCAAACCGACCCGGATCGTGTGGGACGGCGACTACGACGTGTATGACCGGGTTTCGGCCTACCGTCAGTTGACGACGGATTGGTTTGGTCATGCCCAGGAAGTCGAATTTTCAAAGGCCGAATACACACTCGAAGACGATCTCGTGAGTTACCGTCAAAAAACGACGGAAAACGGCGAAACAAAAGAGACGCATTTTCAATATGGTCTTTATGATTCTCGGCACAATTTGATGGATTATTTTCAAACGGAAACGGATTCTCGTGGGCGCGTCGCGGAGAAGCATTGGACAGCGGCCGGGAAAGAATTCGGTTATAAAGAGGGGGATCTCTTAGGATACATGGAAGTGAGTAATTTCGGCCCGCTCAAAGTGAAAAAGACAGTGACGGGGATCACCTATGACGCCCTTCGCCGACAAAACGGGGGTCTGGAGAAAAAACGGGTGACTGGCATCGAATCCGATGGGGAGTACACGGATGTCACCGTGGTGACGCTCACTCAAACGACAGAGGAGGAGGTCATTCGGCCCCAGGTGGAGCTCAACAAAGAACTCGGGTATGAAATGAATGTTATTCAAATCACTGGGAATCGTGTCCTGAGGACGATTCATGGGACCGACAATCGCACAAACGAGGTTCTTCGGGAGCTTAACGAAACGGTGGTTCGCAGTGAAATGACGGTGACCGGTGATTTTCGTGAACGAAAAACCGAGAGCGGGTCATGGGGCGGAGAAGAGCTTGAGAAAATCACTGCGACCAAGCGGACCCATGTGGTTATGGACGGTTTTGGTCGTGCAGTGACGTATGTCGAGGAGGTGACGGAAAACGATAACCCGGCAAGTTGGATGAAACGCATCACCGATCGGACGAGTTATAACGCGGATGGGTTATTGACGGCGAGCCATGAGACAACGGAGAACGTGCTCAAGGTGAATGGCGAGGTGACCCGATCTCGGATGCTTTATGACCAGCAGAACCGTTTGGCCGAATACGACGTTGTTTCAACGAACGCGGCAGAGGGGGGGATGACAGGGATTTCGGCCCATCGTCACTCAATCGGTTACAACGGTTTGGGGGACGCTACGACCTACCGCGAGAGACAAACGAAGCTGGGGTCAACTGTCATCGAGAACATTGATTGGAGGGGAATCTACGGGGTTTTGGGGCTTGTAGGAAGCTCGAACCAAGTGACTCGCCGCACTGGAAGTCAATGGGTGGGGGGAGTGTCTCGGGATTTAGATGTGACGGAAACGACGCGAACCCAAGGGATGAAATATTTTCGGGACGGACTCTCTTTGAAATCGTATCGGGAGGAATTAGAAAATACCTCCTCCCCTGACGCCATGCAAATCTTGGTCATGGAAGGGGCCACCTATGATGCTTTTGGTCGTATGGCGACGTTTAAACAGAGTGTCGATCGGGTCACGGCGGACGCTTTGGGGGTCGGGGGGGTCTTAGATGAATCTAAAGCGGTTTTGCATGCGGTAACGGAAACGGAACGAACCCAAGCGATTTTTGATGCGCAAGGGGGGGTGGTGGGCTACACCGAAACCACGATTCAGCGTGATGGGCTGGGGCGACCTGCCGGCGGGTCGACATTACGCCGTCAAAATATTGTGTTTCATCCTCTAGGACAATTGAAGTCTTTCGAAGGGGATGAGGTCAGGTCAGATACGCCTGAAATCCTGACAGAGATATATTGGAATGGGAGCTATGATCGTTACATGCGTTCTGCCGGTTCGTGGGAGCGGAGAGTTGAGCGATTGCCTGTGGGGGTAGGAGTGGAAATGGTAACCAAGCGGGCCGATGTGACCTACGACGATTTTGGTGAGATGGTGAGTTATAAGGACACCGTGGAGCGGACGGATTCTCCCCAAGCGGTCACAACGGTGTTGTGGGAGAACGCCACTTTTGATGTGAAGGGTAACCTTGAAGGGTATCGGGAGACCACGCGGAATTCAGCGAGGGGAATTGCGTTTGGACTGAACAACGTTAGAGTGGTGGAACGAAGCGGAACGACGTACAACGGTCATGGTCAAGTGATGGCAATGGTTGAAACATCGATGGATTCTGCTCAGCCATCGTTGTCGGTTCGGACGGAGAGACAAAGCAGCCTCTACGATTTGAAGGGGCGGGAAGTGGGGTCGGTTGTTGTCCGACAGGAGAGAGGGGTAAGCCGGGAGACGATGACGGACGGTGAGGTCGTGGAATCTCATTTGGATAAGTGGACGACGCTGGTTCAGGAGGGACGAGAATTTAACGATGTGGGATTGGTGACGGGCTATCGCGAGGCAAGTTTTGACGGGGCCACATTGTCGTTGGATGGCAGGGAAACGGCCTGGAACATGTTATCACCCAATCAAAAAAGGGATGTTTTGTCGGGCACGATAAAATCGGATGAGCTCGTGAATCTGACGGAACGGAATGGAATCGTCTTCAATGGTCGGGGGTTAGAGGAGTCGTATACTGATAAAACGCGGGAATTGTCCAAAAGGTTGGACCACAACCGGAGCGTTGTTCGCACGGGTGGGGATTATAATCCCCTTCACCAGTTGGTTTCCTATTCGGAAAAAATTATGGATGACGCGGTCCCGGGGGTGACCGAAACGATGACGGTTTCGAGTAGCGAATACAATGGATTCGGGCAATTAGGAAAAAGGCATGAGGTCCGCAGTGAGGAAGGGGCGCTGATCTCTCGGTCGGAGGGGGATCGCTTCTTGATCTATGATGACGAAGGGCGAATGAAACGGGACCAATCTCGAATGGTTTCCGATAATGGGATCTCTACGCATCGAGATTATTCTTTGGAGGCATTTAACGCATTGGGCCGACCTTTGGCCGAACGCACGATTACAACCCAAACCGGCCAAAGACAAGATGGCTCGGTGGCTTACACCGTTCGGACGGAAGTCGAAAAAAATGCGATGAGTTACGATGGAAAGGGGCGGTTGTCATTTTCCAAGGAACGGGTGGTGTCTTCGGACCGCCCCGATGTGATGTTGACAACGGGGTGGACCGGCTCAGGGTTTAATGAAAACAATCAATTGGTATCTTCCCAAGAAGTTAAGACTGAAATAAACCCGGCGGGAGCGCACCAAACGGTGACGTTTCGAGCCGATGTTGCGTATGACTTGAAAGGGCGGATGGAGCAATATCGGGACACGACAATCGGGACAGCGGATCAAATAACTGAAACATTGAATTGGAAGGCGTTGGGTTTCTCGGATGCCGGTCAGGTGAAAGGTGTGGAAGAGAATCGGCGTCGGGTGAGCGGGGATGTCGCCACCCCCTATGACGTAACGACCTTGGTTCAAAAAGAGGGGATGACCTACGATCTTTCAGGCAACCTGATCGCCCACACACAAAAGACCAGGGGGACGGACACTCCCGACCTGGTTTCGGAATCCTCGTGGGGCGGAAGTTACGATGCATTAAATCGATTGATAAACTTTAAGGAGGAAACACACAACACCGATTTAACGACAGGAGGGACCGTTTTAAATATACAGCTCGTGCGTGATCGGCGGAACATTGCCTACGATAGAGACAATCACATGGTGGGGTACGCCGAGGTGTCCACAGATGAGAATGGAAACGACAATGTCGTGGTTTGGGCGGGGTCTTACGGGGGACGGGGTTTGTTGACGCGTTTTGAAGAAGAGAGGGAAGATCCACAAGGAAATTGGGAGGTGAAAGAGCAGACAAATGTGACGTATGACGAGGCCGGTCGAGTTCGAAGCTATTCGCAGAATGACACAGATGCTCTGGGTGTAAAGACCTTTCTGGATCGTTTGGACACGAGGTATGACACGCGGGGCCTTGTGTTGGGGGTGACCGAAAGAAAAGAGGAAACGCAGGTGGATGGCACAATGACTCTTTCGGAATCAACAAAATCCTCCTTGATTTACGACTCCCGCGGCCATTTATCATCAAGTCTGGATCAATCGAAAATCTCTCACTTTGACAGGGCCGGGACCCTGGTTCGAGAAAGGACGAAAACGCTGAATTGGATGGAGGGGAGCTACAACGATTTGGGCCAATTGACAGGGTCTAATCAAACAACGGACACGCGTGGAAGCAATGGCCAATTTGTTCTGGTCGAGGATTTAGAAATATCAAATTCCCTTTACGACATTTTAGGCCATCAAAAAAGTTTCAGTCAAGCGGAGGCGCAAGTCGGCCAGAGCGCAGAAACGTTGGTGTTACCTACCCATTGGGTTTCTTTGGAGCCGGAACAGAAACTCGGGTGGCTTCAAAACTTAACCTTTTTGATGGAAGGGTTGCTGGTTGGATTTGATGAGTTGAGTTGGACTGTTCCGGACGTCGGCGGGAATCGTGTGTCTTGGTCAGATTTGCCTGCTTCCGAGAGGGTCCAATTGTTGGCGAGCGGAGAGTCTTTAGTGAACGGCAAGAAATTTAATCTTGCGGAAGCGATCATCGTGGCCGAGGTTAAATCACATCAGGATTTTGATCAAAAGGAAATCCGCTATAGCCCCTATGGCGCCGTGGAACACTATGTTCGAACTGGGCATGAAAACGGGGGGGCTTTCACCACTGAATGGACGGGAACATTATTCGACCGTTACAACCGGGTGATTGAGGACACTCAGACCAACTCGCGTGACGGACAGGGAGCCATAACGACCCACCGAAACGGGATAGTTTATGGGGGGAATTCTCGAATTGTTGCCCATGAGGAGCAGGTGTTTAACCAAGCCACCCCCGATTTGGAATCCAAATCGAAGGTGGCGACCCAATACGATGAGTTGGGCCGCCCGTCTTATACCCACCGGGTGACCTCTATAAACAATGTTTCGGGAACACCCTTTCCATTGCAAACAGAACGGACGCAGATTCAAGAAGATGTGCTGTTTGATGAGTTTGATCGGCCGAACTCCTACACCGAGGTCCAGTTTAGCGGGGAAACCCTTTCGTTGGAGGGGGGGCCTATGGCTGGGGACTTGGGTCAAGATCAAAAAAAGATGTTGATGGAATCAACGATTCTTCCCACCAATCAAGTTTTCCAGATTGCTTCGGTGGCAGGGGTCCTGTATAACGAAAAAGGGTCGCAGAAAGGTCTTATTGAGCAAAAGTTAAGTTTTGGGCAGGAGAGTCCAATTCCCGGGCCGCCTCCTATTGACCCGGGGGTTTCCCTTCTTCCGGCGCCCATTGACCGAATTCCAGATTTTCCTCTGGATATCTCACCAACCCCGGCGGCGAGCCAGGCGGATTTGAAGGGGTTGACGCAATGGTTGACTGTTCTCCAGGATCATGTCGTCGGTCCCCTGGTGGGTGTGTTGGGGTCCTTGGGCGCTTGGGCTAAGAAGGTTTTGGAATTTCCGGAAGTGGCGGAAGCCGAATATCTAATCGGAAAACCAACCGAACTGACTGACGAAACTCTTGGTAAAGAAGATTTATCGCTCTCCTCCGAGAGCGGGTCTGCTTGGGGCGAGTTCGTGAAATCAGCGGCAAAAGCCGTTGGGAAATTGGCCGAGGAATTGAGCTCCTCATCCCACGCACTCACGAAAGCTGTTGGAGAAACGGCGAAATATATTTTGTGGAGAGCGTGGGGAGACGAGGTGTTGCCGATGGCGATACAGGGCGCTGTCTCTGGGATTGATACAAGCAGACCCCCGATGTTATCGGATTCGGTTCTTCCCTCCTTGACGCCCAGGTTGAGCACATTGATTGAAAAGACTGTGCTCGTTCGCACCAACATGCTTTACGATGCGTTCAATCGGGTGTCGGGTTATTTGGATATTCTGTTTAACGACCGTGAAAATGGATTGATTGTTAAAACATTGGTTCATGATATTGATTACAACGCCTTGGGTCAGCAAATAAAAATGATATCCGATATTCACCGGCTGGGGGTCGACCTGGACGATTTCCAAACCGTGACGCGGGATGGGATTGAATACAATCGAATCGGTCAGATGATCAAAACCCGGGAAGTCACAGAACAGAATGGATTGACCGTGACAACTCTCACCGGGTCAATGCTGTACGATGTAGAGGGGCGAATGATCGGTTCCACAGGTGTGATCAACAAAAGGGGCGATGAGGTCCGAGTGGTATTTCAAAAAGAGGGGAGAGACTTAACCGCGGTTGAAGAAGCGGTTCTGATGGAACTTAATCCCGGGAAATCCATGGGAGATTTGGTTGTTGATGGAATCATCGAACGTGTTCTTCGAACAGTTTTTGTCGATGACACCGTAATCACTGAAACAAAAGACATTCAATACGACACCCTCAACCGAGTCTTATCCTCCGTTGAAACGAGCTTTTTTTCGGATGGGTCCTACACAAAACCACGTTGAAAGGGATTTCGCATAACGGAAGCGGTCAGAGGACGGGAACCCTGACTGAAGTTGAGCGGGGGGGGACTGTTGAGAGGAAAACCTTTCTGTTGGACGGGAATCTTTTAGAGGCGGAGGGCCTTCGGGATTTTATAAAACAGGAGGCATTGGCCACAGGGAAATCGGTCGGGGACATTTTTTGGGGATGGTTTTCTTCGGGGCGTCTCTCCGAGACCAGTATTCAGATTCCTCTGTTAGAGGTGTCGGAATCTCTCCGATTGGATATCAAGTACAACAACTACGGGCAGGTGGTCTATTACCAGGAGTTCAGCGCTGATATTAAGCGGGAGGTGGAGGAACAACGGACGACGGTGGAGCTTCGGTACGATCGGAAAGGACGGCTATTTAAACAGATCAGTGACACAGCGACCCGGATGTCGGATGGAACACAATCCCTTTCTAAGAACACTCAAACACATCGGTATGATGCATTGACTGGATTGCTACTGGGGGGCCGAAACGATCGGGAGAGCGCGGTCTTTCCACCCCTGTTTGGTCCGACACGAATCAGGACGGGGCCGTGGATGTGTTGGTGCATCTTCCCGCCGCAACAGGGCACACGCGCCAAGTGTTCGGCGCAAAGAATGGGCAGCTCGACCTAATGTTCCAAGAATCCCTCCAAGAAAACCCCGGGACCGAAGTCCCCGGTCGGACCCGATCCACGTCCCTCACGACGACCTTTTACCGAACCGACGATTCCGGCCGCGCTGTGTCGGCCTACGGGGTTTCGGAAAGCATGGCGGATGACGGGTATGGGAATCTGACGCGCGGTCGAACCGCCCAGTTGATGTCCTCGATCGATGGGGAAATGAAATTAATGGCGACCGTTTCGGACAACATTCTCACAAACCTGGATGGATCGGACAACCGGACAACCATGGTCACTGTTAACGGATACACGGGGGATGGGAAATTAATCACGAGCCAAGGCGCCGGGTATTATAACGGACATGAGGCCGGTCTCACGAATCCCGAACAGGTGTGGGTGGATGGATGGACGGATCTTAACGGGGATGGCGCTATCGGGGACGATGAGGTCGATTTCGCGCGTGCCGATGGGATCATGGGAAGTGACGAGATCCTGTGGGTGGATGACAACAAGGATGGGCGAATGAATGGCGCGACGGTTGAGGTGGGCGGTGTTTCCCACGGAACGATCGATCAAACGTTTGTCGTCATTGGATTGGAAGCCAAACTTGTCTCGTCTAAAACGGTTGGTGGGGTTGTTCAATTGAGCGGGAGCGTCTCGCAACAAGAAACCACCACCGAATACCATTACGATCCAGAAGGACGTCTTCTTTTCTCCAAATCTTTTGGCCTCACGGGGGGAATCACAAAGGGTTTGAGCGACAGTGACGATCCTCCGGATGGGGTCGATGACGAAACGGTGGTGGATGTCGCCACCACGTCGGGGACCCAAGAGCAGACTTTCGTTATTATCAACGGCCAAGCCAAATTAAAAACGTCCAAAGCGACCTCTGAGACGGTGACGCCGACGGGTGTGAGTCAAAGTGAGTTAACGACCGACTATCTCTACAACGAACACACCGGGGCGTTGCTCGGTGCTTACGGCCGTGGTACCCAGGCGGGGATCGAACGAGGGCTGACCGATGCCAGCTTCCCTCCCGACGGGGTGGCTCTTACTGAGATTGTTCTTTCTCGAAACACGGGAACGGTTGAGCAATATTTTGAAGTTGTTAACGGACAATCCAAGTTACTGAAATCCATTACAACGACCGTCTCGCTTGATCCGGGAACGGGCGCTGAACTTCAACCCGAGGACGATCGATACAGTCGCAGCGTTACCACCAGCGATACCATCAATAACGGTCTTGGTCAGGTCCGAGCCTCTTCTTCTAAAACGAAGACCGAACTCACCTCATATGCGTGGACGCAAAAGGACTCGAACGGGGATGGTGTGATTGACAAAGAGGACGATGTGACCGTTGGAGAACGACGTATCCAGCCGGTGGTTTCGGAAACCATCAATGCCATGTCCCTGGTCAAAGGCCAGGCGCTGGTGGGAAAATCCATCACAAAAAATTGGACAGCCTCACTTGTCAATGGAACGTTCATCAAAGTGGATGACCCGCGAGTCGCCGGGTATTCGTTCAATGAGACAACAGTGAATTATCACTACAATTCGATTGGGCTTCTAAGCGAGGCCAACGGGACTGGCCGGGGGCATCATACCACAGAGGTTTGGAGCCAAGAGGACACCAATGGGGATGGAAAAATCAATGGGGATGACGATCGAACCCGTGGACGTCGAGAACAGGTGTTTTCGGTCTATCAATCTGTGAATACTTACGTGATACTGGTGGGGCAAGCCCAAGTCATGGAAGCCGTCACGGAGACATGGGGGGCCCAGTTTGTTGGGGCGACATTCAAAAAAATTGAGGATTCAAGCGCGCACGGGTATAACCGAACGGTGACGACGGTTTATAACAAATATAACGAGAGTGGGCAGTTGGAGGCAGTGAAGGGAGGGTCGACGGGTCGGACGAACGTGGAGGTGTTGACGCAGGTGGAGGGGAAGGCGGACGAATGGGTGGACCAGTTGACGGAGACGATGACGACGAATGTGTATGCGGTGGTGCGGGGTCAGGCGGTGGTGTTGATGAGCGTGACGGAGAGTTGGAGTGTGGGTTCGGATGGGCGGCGGATCGTGGACAGTACAGCGCACGGGTATAGTCACAGTGTGACGACGGTGGTGAACCAGTATAACGTGGATGGTCAGTTGATTGGCGCGAGGGGTTGGACGGAGACGCTGTCAACGCAGGGGGCATTTCGGTCTGTGGACGATTGGCGGGGGGCGTTGCTGGGCGGGGAGGAAGTGGTGGTGGTGTTTGACGAGACGGGGGATAAATTTGACGACGAGGTGTATGGAGGGGTTGGGGATCCGCTGGGGCGGCTGAAGGGGGGAGAGACGTATCGTGTGGTGTATGGGGGAGGTCGGACGAGGACGATGGGGCATGATCAAGCGACGGGTCAGGAGGGGATGGAGGACGAAGAGAACGGGATGATTGATGGAGGGCGGTTGGTGTTGTGGGGCGAGGCGTTTGAGGTCAGCGAGGGTGGGGAGGTTCAGAGACAGTGTGGGGCGATTGGTGGGACACCTATCGAGCGGGACCGGGTCGAACGAGACGGGTTGGGTGATTGTGGGGGATGCGAACCGAAACGGGGTGCAGGAGACGGGAGAGGTGTGGGAGACGGAGGCGCAGCGCACGTGGTCGCGAACGGAGAACCTGTATGCGGTGATAGTGGGCCAGGCGGTGGTGACGCGCAGTGAGACGACGAGTTACGCGTGTGACGATGCTGGAACGGCGATGAAGGATAAGACGTTGCACGGGTATAACAAGACGGTGATGACGTTGGAGAACCGATACAACGAGAAGGGTCAGTTGGAGGGGGTGACGGGGGGAAGCGTTGGGGAATCGAACGTGAAGGTGAAGAGCCCTGTGTGGGTGGGGATGCGATTTCGGGGGACGACGGGGACGGATTTAAGGAGGATGGGGAGCCGTGGGTGTATGAGTGGGTGGATCAGATGACGGAGACGGAGACGAAGAACGAGTATGCAGTGATTCTGGGTCAGGGGGTGGTGACGAAGAGCGAGACGGAGAGTTGGGCGGTGAAAGGGGGAGTTCGGATCACGGATGAGGGGGCGCGCGGGTATAGCCACAGTGAGACGACGGTGTTGAATGAATACAACGGGCGAGGTCAGCTGATTGGGGGGACGGGTGTGACGGCGGGTCGGACGAACGGGGGTGGAGTTCGGACGGCGGAGCTGAACGAATTGGGAACTGGGATTAAGGGGGACGATAACGGCAACGGGGAGCAAGAGGCGGGGGAGGTGTGGGTGTTCCGAGACGACGTGCAGTGGAGCGCGTATTCTGGGAAGAACACGTATCGGGTGATACAGGGGCAGGCGGTGATGGCGAAGAGTGTGACGGAGAGTTGGGCGTTGGACTCTGGTGGGAATCGTATCGATGACCGGCGGGGGATGGTATAACACGTCGGAGACGACGGTGGAGTATCGGTATAACGGGAAAGGGCAGATGGAGAGGCGGAGGGTTGGACGAGGGGTGAGACGAGTTCTGGAAAACTGTTGACGGCGCGGCGAGACGGGGATGGGAAGATTGTTGGGGACGCGAAGGAGGACGGGTTGCGTGAGGTGGGTGAGGTATGGGGATTTGATGAGTGGTATTCGCGCAACCTGTATGAGACGCGGAGCGTGTATGGTGTGAGGCGCGGTCAGGCGGTGGTGGTGAAGAGCGAGACGCGGAGTTACGCGGCGGATGACGGGGGAGTGAGGCTAGGGGAGTTGGAGCACGGGTATAACGAGAGTTGGTCGACGGTGTGGAACCGGTATACGGAGGGAGGGCAGTTGGAAGGTGCGGTGGGGTGGACGGTTGGGAAGTCGACGGTGGAGGTGGTGAAGGACACGCGAGTGGGGGATGGGTTGATGGCGCAGCGAACGGAATCGATGACGAAGAACGAGTATGGGGTGGTGATGGGTCAGGCGGTGGTGATGAGGAGCGAGACGCAGAGTTGGGGAGCCGGGAGTGATGGGAAGAGGGTATCTGATTCGAGCGCGCACGGGTATACGCGGAGCGTGACGCGTGTGGAGAACCGGTATGACGTGGAGGGCCAGCTGACGAATGTGCGTGGATGGACGGACACGCTGACGACGCAGGGGACATATAAGAGCGTGGAGGATTGGGGGGAGCGTTGTTGGGCGGGGAAGAGGTGGTGGTGGTGTTTGACGAGACGATGGGGTTGTTTGATGACGAGGTGTATGGAGGGGAGGGCGATCCGCTGGGACGGTTGAAGGGGGGAGAGACGTATCGGGTGGTGTATGGGGGTGGGGAGACGAGGACGGAGGGGTATGATCAGGCGACGGGTGCGGTGTCTGTGTCTAAGGACGAGAACTTGGGGATCGGGAACGGGATATTGGTGGTGTGGGGAGAGACGCTGAGTTTTAATGGGAAAGGGGAGTTGCGTGACGGGAACGGGGATTTGGTGGGACACCTGACGACGGAAGGTGCGTCGAGTCGAACGGGGTGGGTGATTGAGGGAGACGTGAACCGCAACGGGGTGGAGGATGTGGGAGAAACGTGGACGGTGGAGGCGCAGAGGACGCGGACGCACACGGCGAGCGTGTATGCGGTGGTTCGTGGTCAGGGTGTGGTGTTGGGGAGCAAGACGGAGAGTTACGCGTGCGACGGTGGTGGAGTGGCGATCACGGACAGTTCGGCGCACGGGTACAACCGAAGCGAGACGATTGTGCGCAACCAATATGACGTGGAGGGTCAGTTGGTGGGTGCGACGGGAGAGACGAAGGGGCGATCGAACGTTGAGGTGAAGACGCCGAAGCGAGTGGGGGGCGTGATCGTTGGGGACGCGAACGGAAACGGATTTGAGGAGGATAACGAGAAGGGGAACTGGGAATACACGTGGGAGGATCAGGGGACGGAGACGAAGACGTCGAACGTGTCTGTGGTGATCCGAGGCCAATCGGTGGTGGTGAGTGGCGAGACGGAGAGCTGGTTGATGAAGGGAGGTGTGGCGGTCACGGACGAAAAGGAACAGGGGTATAGTTACAGCAAGACGGTGGTGAGGAACGCGTATAACGAGAAGGGACAGTTGACGGGAGCGGCGGGTCGGACGGAGGGACGGACGAACGGTGGGCAGGTGAGGACGGCGGTGTTGAACGGGGAGGGGACGGGGATTGAGGGGGATACGAACGGGGACGGGATGGAAGATGTTGGGGAAACGTGGGTGTATTCGGACGAGGTGCAGTGGAGTAAATCGAGTGGGACGAACCGTTATGGTGTGGTGGGTGGTCAGGCGTTGGTTTTGGAGAGCGTGACGAGAAGTTGGGCGGTGGACGGGACTGGGGTGGACATCGTGGATGCGGGTCAGGCGGGGTATAACACGTCTGTGACGACGGTGCAGTATGGGTATAACGGGAAAGGGCAGATGACGGGAGCGGATGGGGAGACGCAGGGGGAAACGAATTCGGGGAAAGTGGTGAGCGTTCGGCGAGAGGCGAACGGGACGATTGTGGGGGATGCGGACGGGGACGGATACCGAGACGCGTCGGAGGTGGGGGACTGGGAATTAATCGAGACGGATCAGCGCAACACGTATCGGACGTTGAGCCGGTATGGGGTGCTGGGAGGGCAGGCGTTGGTGGTGAAGAGTTTCACAAGGAGCTGGGTGGTGGGTGGCAATGGGGTGGTGTTGGGCGCGGATGAGCACGGGTATAACCTGAGCGAAACGACGATGCGCAACTATTACACGGGGGAAGGGCAGTTGGAGGGCGCGGCGGGATGGACGGTGGGAGTATCGAACGCGAAGGTATTGAAAGATTCGCGGGTAAACGGTGTGGACTACGAAAACCAGCGAACGGAATCGATAACGAAGAACGTGTATGGGGTGGTGAAGGGACAAGCGGTGGTGATGAAGGGAGTGACGCAGAGCTGGACGGCTGGGAGCGATGGAAAGCGGATATCGGACGTGGGGAGTCACGGGTATAACCGAACGGTGACGACGGTTTATAACAAATATAACGAGAGTGGGCAGTTGGAGGCAGTGAAGGGAGGGTCGACGGGTCGGACGAACGTGGAGGTGTTGACGCAGGTGGAGGGGAAGGCGGACGAATGGGTGGACCAGTTGACGGAGACGATGACGACGAATGTGTATGCGGTGGTGCGGGGTCAGGCGGTGGTGTTGATGAGCGTGACGGAGAGTTGGAGTGTGGGTTCGGATGGGCGGCGGATCGTGGACAGTACAGCGCACGGGTATAGTCACAGTGTGACGACGGTGGTGAAACCAGTATAACGTGGATGGTCAGTTGATTGGCGCGAGGGGTTGGACGGAGACGCTGTCAACGCAGGGGGCATTTCGGTCTGTGGACGATTGGCGGGGGCCTTGCTGGGGGGGGAGGAGGTGGGGGTGGTGTTTGACGAGACGGGGGATAAATTTGACGACGAGGTGTATGGAGGGGTTGGGGATCCGATGGGACGGCTGAAGGGGGGAGAGACGTATCGTGTGGTGTATGGGGGAGGTCGGACGAGGACGATGGGGCATGATCAAGCGACGGGTCAGGAGGGGATGGAGGACGAAGAGAACGGGATGATTGATGGAGGGCGGTTGGTGTTGTGGGGCGAGGCGTTTGAGGTCAGCGAGGGGGGTGAGGTTCGAGACAGTGTGGGGCGATTGGTGGGACACCTATCGAGCGGGACCGGGTCGAACGAGACGGGTTGGGTGATTGTGGGGGATGCGAACCGAAACGGGGTGCAGGAGACGGGAGAGGTGTGGGAGACGGAGGCGCAGCGCACGTGGTCGCGAACGGAGAACCTGTATGCGGTGATAGTGGGTCAGGCGGTGGTGACGCGCAGTGAGACGACGAGTTACGCGTGTGACGATGCTGGAACGGCGATGAAGGATAAGACGTTGCACGGGTATAACAAGACGGTGATGACGTTGGAGAACCGATACAACGAGAAGGGTCAGTTGGAGGGGGTGACGGGGGGAAGCGTTGGGGAATCGAACGTGAAGGTGAAGAGCCCTGTGTGGGTGGGGGATGCGATTTCGGGGGACGACGGGGACGGATTTAAGGAGGATGGGGAGCCGTGGGTGTATGAGTGGGTGGATCAGATGACGGAGACGGAGACGAAGAACGAGTATGCGGTGATTCTGGGTCAGGGGGTGGTGACGAAGAGCGAGACGGAGAGTTGGGCGGTGAAAGGGGGAGTTCGGATCACGGATGAGGGGGCGCGCGGGTATAGCCACAGTGAGACGACGGTGTTGAATGAATACAACGGGCGAGGTCAGCTGATTGGGGGGACGGGTGTGACGGCGGGTCGGACGAACGGGGGTGGAGTTCGGACGGCGGAGCTGAACGAATTGGGAACTGGGATTAAGGGGACGATAACGGCAACGGGGAGCAAGAGGCGGGGGAGGTGTGGGTGTTCGAGACGACGTGCAGCGGAGCGCGTATTCTGGGAAGAACACGTATCGGGTGATACAGGGGCAGGCGGTGATGGCGAAGAGTGTGACGGAGAGTTGGGCGTTGGACTCTGGTGGGAATCGTATCGATGACCGGCGGGGGATGGGGTATAACACGTCGGAGACGACGGTGGAGTATCGGTATAACGGGAAAGGGCAGATGGAGAGGGCGGAGGGTTGGACGAGGGGTGAGACGAGTTCTGGAAAACTGTTGACGGCGCGGCGAGACGGGGATGGGAAGATTGTTGGGGACGCGAAGGAGGACGGGTTGCGTGAGGTGGGTGAGGTATGGGGATTTGATGAGTGGTATTCGCGCAACCTGTATGAGACGCGGAGCGTGTATGGTGTGAGGCGCGGTCAGGCGGTGGTGGTGAAGAGCGAGACGCGGAGTTACGCGGCGGATGATGGGGGCGTGAGGCTAGGGGAGTTGGAGCACGGGTATAACGAGAGTTGGTCGACGGTGTGGAACCGGTATAGCCCGTTGGGACAGTTGGAAGGTGCGGTGGGGTGGACGGTTGGGAAGTCGACGGTGGAGGTGGTGAAGGACACGCGAGTGGGGGATGGGTTGATGGCGCAGCGAACGGAATCGATGACGAAGAACGAGTATGGGGTGGTGATGGGTCAGGCGGTGGTGATGAGGAGCGAGACGCAGAGTTGGGGAGCCGGGAGTGATGGGAAGAGGGTATCTGATTCGAGCGCGCACGGGTATACGCGGAGCGTGAGGCGTGTGGAGAAACCGGTATGACGTGGAGGGCCAGCTGACGAATGTGCGTGGATGGACGGACACGCTGACGACGCAGGGGACATATAAGAGCGTGGAGGATTGGGGGGGAGCGTTGTTGGGCGGGGAAGAGGTGGTGGTGGTGTTTGACGAGACGATGGGGTTGTTTGATGACGAGGTGTATGGAGGGGAGGGCGATCCGCTGGGACGGTTGAAGGGGGGAGAGACGTATCGGGTGGTGTATGGGGGTGGGGAGACGAGGACGGAGGGGTATGATCAGGCGACGGGTGCGGTGTCTGTGTCTAAGGACGAGAACTTGGGGATCGGGAACGGGATATTGGTGGTGTGGGGAGAGACGCTGAGTTTTAATGGGAAAGGGGAGTTGCGTGACGGGAACGGGGATTTGGTGGGACACCTGACGACGGAAGGTGCGTCGAGTCGAACGGGGTGGGTGATTGAGGGAGACGCGGACCGCGACGGGGTGGAGGATGTGGGAGAAACGTGGACGGTGGAGGCGCAGCGGACGCGGACGCACACGGCGAGCGTGTATGCGGTGGTTCGTGGTCAGGGTGTGGTGTTGGGGAGCAAGACGGAGAGTTACGCGTGCGACGGTGGTGGAGTGGCGATCACGGACAGTTTGGCGCACGGGTACAACCGAAGCGAGACGATTGTGCGCAACCAATATGACGTGGAGGGTCAGTTGGTGGGTGCGACGGGAGAGACGAAGGGGCGATCGAACGTTGAGGTGAAGACGCCGAAGCGAGTGGGGGGCGTGATCGTTGGGGACGCGAACGGAAACGGATTTGAGGAGGATAACGAGAAGGGGAACTGGGAATACACGTGGAAAGATCAGGGACGGAGACGAAGACGTCGAACGTGTCTGTGGTGATCCGAGGCCAATCGGTGGTGGTGAGTGGCGAGACGGAGAGCTGGTTGATGAAGGGAGGTGTGGCGGTCACGGACGAAAAGGAACAGGGGTATAGTTACAGCAAGACGGTGGTGAGGAACGCGTATAACGAGAAGGGACAGTTGACGGGAGCGGCGGGTCGGACGGAGGGACGGACGAACGGTGGGCAGGTGAGAGACGGCGGTGTTGAACGGGGAGGGGACGGGGATTGAGGGGATACGAACGGGGACGGGATGGAAGATGTTGGGGAAACGTGGGTGTATTCGGACGAGGTGCAGTGGAGTAAATCGAGTGGGACGAACCGTTATGGTGTGGTGGGTGGTCAGGCGTTGGTTTTGGAGAGCGTGACGAAGAGTTGGGCGGTGGACGGGACTGGGGTGGACATCGTGGATGCGGGGCAGGCGGGTTATAACACGTCTGTGACGACGGTGCAGTATGGGTATAACGGGAAAGGGCAGATGACGGGAGCGGATGGGGAGACGCAGGGGGAAACGAATTCGGGAAAGTGGTGAGCGTTCGGCGAGAGGCGAACGGGACGATTGTGGGGATGCGGACGGGGACGGATACCGAGACGCGTCGGAGGTGGGGACTGGAAATTAATCGAGACGGATCAGCGCAACACGTATCGGACGTTGAGCCGGTATGGGGTGCTGGGAGGGCAGGCGTTGGTGGTGAAGAGTTTCACAAGGAGCTGGGTGGTGGGTGGCAATGGGGTGGTGTTGGGCGCGGATGAGCACGGGTATAACCTGAGCGAAACGACGATGCGCAACTATTACACGGGGGAAGGGCAGTTGGAGGGCGCGGCGGGATGGACGGTGGGAGTATCGAACGCGAAGGTATTGAAAGATTCGCGGGTGAACGGTGTGGACTACGAAAACCAGCGAACGGAATCGATAACGAAGAACGTGTATGGGGTGGTGAAGGGACAAGCGGTGGTGATGAAGGGAGTGACGCAGAGCTGGACGGCTGGGAGCGATGGAAAGCGGATATCGGACGTGGGGAGTCACGGGTATAACCGAACGGTGACGACGGTTTATAACAAATATAACGAGACGGGCAGTTGGAGGCAGCGAAGGGAGGGTCGACGGGTCCAACGAACGTGGAGGTGTTAACGCAGGTGGAGGGGAAGGCAGGACGAATGGGCGGACCAGTTGACGGAGACGGAGACGAGGAACGTGTATGCGGTGGTGCGGGGTCAGGCGGTGGTGTTGATGAGCGTGACGGAGAGTTGGAGTGCGGGTTCGGACGGGCGGCGGATCGAGGACATTACAGCGCACGGGTATAGTCACAGTGTGACGACGGTGGTGAACCAGTATAACGTGGACGGTCAGTTGATTGGCGCGAGGTTGGACGGAGACGCTGTCGACGCAGGGGACGTTTCGGTCTGTGGACGATTGGCGGAGCGTTGCTGGGCGGGGAAGAAGTGGTGGTGGTGTTAGACGAGACGGGGGAAGTTGACGACGAGGTGTATAGGGGGGTGGGAGATCCTGGGAACGGCTGAAGGGGAGAGACGTATCGTGGTGTATGGGGGGAGGTCGGACGACGACGATGGGCATGATCAAACGACGGGTCAAGAGGATGGAGGACGAAGAGAACGGGATGATTGATGGAGGGCGGTTGGTGTTCGAGGCGAGGCGTTTGAGGTCAGCGAGGGGGTGGAGGTTCGGAGACAGTGTGGAGCAGTGGTGGACACCTATCGAGCGGGACCGGGTCGAACGAGACGGGGTTGGGTGATTGTGGGGATGCGAACCGAAACGGGGTGCAGGAGACGGGAGAGGTGTGGAGACGGAGGCGCAGCGCACGTGGTCGCGAACGGAGAACCTGTATGCGGTGATAGGGTCAGGCGGTGGTGACGCGCAGTGAGACGACGAAGTTACGCGTGTGACGATGCCTGAACGGCGATGAAGGATAAGACGTTGCAACGGTATAACAAGACGGTGATGACGTTGGAGAACCGATACAACGAGAAGGTCAGTTGAGAGGTGACGGGGAAGCGTTGGGGGAATCGAACGTGAAGGTGAAGAGCCCTGTGTGGGTGGGGGATGCGATTTCGGGGACGACGGAGACTGATTTAAGGAGGATGGGGAGCCGTAGGTGATAGTGGAAATTAGATCAGATGACGAGACGAGACGAAGAACGAGTATGCAATGATTCTGGGTCAAAGTGGTGACGAAGAGTGAGACGGAGAGTTGAGGCAGTGAGGAGTTCGGATCACGGATGAGGGGCGCGCGGGTATAGCCACAGTGAGACGACGGTATTGAATGAATACAACGGGCGAGGTCAGCTGATTAGAGACGGGTGTGACGGCGGGTAGGACGAACGGGAGTGGAGTTCGGACGGCGGAGCTGAACGAATTGGGAACTGGGATTAAGGGGGACGATAACGGCAACGGGAGCAAGAGGCGGGGAGGTGGGTGTTCCGAGACGACGTGCAGGGAGCGTATTCTGGGAAGAACACGTATCCGGGTGATACAGGGGCAGGCGGTGATGGCGAAAAGTGTGACGGAGAGTTGGGCGTTGGACTCTGGTGGAATCGTATCGATGACCGGCGGGGATGGGGTATAACGTCGGTACGACGGTG
>JADKCG010000029.1 GCA_016714745.1 Elusimicrobiota bacterium
TTCCGTTGTTTTTATAAATTCGTAGCTGTCGCGCAGATGCTCCGTCTAAACCGCTCACGAGCACATCCAGGTCTCCATCGTTGTCATAATCACCCCACACCACATCACCCTGATAAAGCCCCCCCCCCGCGCCGTCCACCTCTATCTGCGTGGTATCAAAATCCCTAGCCATCGCGCTTGGCCGGGGACTTGATACGTCCAATCCGCTGGTTCCATTGACGTTGCTGGACTTGATCGCGAAATAATAGGTCGCCCCTGGCACCAGGCCCGTCACCTCCATCGTCTGTCCGGCTCCAGGAGTTCCTGGTGTTGGTTCTCCCGTCGCCGCCGTCGCTCCATCAAATTCCCCATCCGTCGTGATCGCCCCGCTTGTTCGGTAACGCACATCATACGCCGGTGATCCCCCCGAATTAATATTCAGCGGCGCCGTCCAGGTCAATAAGATTTGGCCGTTCGTTGTCACACTGCTTGCCACCAAGTCCGTCACAACCGACGGAACCGAACTGGCCACTAAGGTATAAAGGCTTCCCGTGGCGCTCCAGGCCGATTCTTTGAGGCCTGCGTCAATGGTTTTAACCCGGTAGTAATAGGTTGTATTCGTGGTGGGGCAAATACCGCAGGCCCACCCCCTGGTTGCTATTGCCGTCATAGATCTGCGGCGGTTTTAAGTAGTTTCCCATCCCCGGGGTTGACCATTGTCCCGCCACGATGGATTTTCCTGTGAAATCGCTCATTGTCGATATTTCCATCTGGTAGGTCAGGACATTGGCGGGGGTTGCCGGGGAACCATTGTCCGCTCCGGGATTCCATTTAAATGTTGCCGTGGACGTCCCGGAAGCGTTGTAGGCCCAGGTGGATGTCAATGTGCTGGGCGCCGAGGGTGCCGTGTTCGCCGTTGTATTTAGATTTTTATAAACGCGCAACTGTCTGTTCCCATTAGTGCCGTTTGCCAATATATCCAAATCGCCGTCGTTATCATAATCGCCCCAGGCCACTTCGCCCCCTTCCAACCCTCCATTCAGTCCATCCACCTCGATCTGCGTGGCGTCCATCGTGCCGTTCCCATTGTTTTGGTATACCCGAAGTTGCCGGTTGCTCGATTTGATGCCTGCGGCCAAAATATCGAGGTCTCCATCGCTGTCAAAGTCGCCCCAAGCGACGCCTGATGAATTCAGCCCATTATTAACCCCATCCACTTCAATTTGGCTCGGGTTTATGGTCCCGTTCCCATTGTTTTTGTAGATCCGAAGTTGAACGGTTGCGCCACTGTTGTAGTACCCGATCATGAGAATGTCCAAATCCCCGTCATTATCAAAGTCTCCCCAACCCAGTCCGCCGGACAGCCCCCCGTCCGCGACATCAACTTCAATCTGAGCGGGGTCTATACTTCCGTTTCCATTGTTCTTGTATACCCGCAATATATCGGGGTATCCGGAAATTAAAATATCCAAGTCTCCGTCATTGTCAAAGTCGCCCCAGGCCCCACCGCCGCCTGAGACGCCCCCGTTAATCCCGTCCACTTCAATTTGGCTAGCGTCAAGGGTCCCATTTCCATTGTTTTTGTAAATCCGATGTCGTTTGGTTACGTTATCTTCCCCGGTCGCTAAAATGTCCAGATCTCCGTCATTATCAAAATCACCCCACTCTACCGCCCCAAAGCGCATACCGCCATCTGTGGGATCGACATCAACCTCCGTTGGATTAAATGTGGCGTTTCCGTTGTTTTTATAAATGTAAAGTTCCTTCGGACCACCCGTGTCTCCGATCCCCACCACATCCAGATCGCCATCGTTGTCGTAGTCGCCCCAGGTGACATCCCCTTCAATAAATCCAACCGCGCTCACCGTGAGCTGAGTGGGGTCAAATGTCCCATTTCCATTATTTTATAAACCCGCACCGCGTAATTCCCAGACACCAGAATATCGACATCTCCATCCGCGTCATAATCCCCCATCCAACTCCCCGTAATACAACCCACCGTTCAATCCGTCCACCTCAATTTGGTTTGGGGTCAAACCAATATCCACCCACGGCGGAGGTGGTGTTGGATATCCCCGACCAGTTATTTGATTCGTCTTGGCTCCACAACACAAAGTAATACGTCACACCACTTAACAGGCTTGTGATCGTGCGGCTTTGGGCGGAGCCGGGGACCTGGGTCGTCGTAGCGATCGTCACCGTGGTTGCATCGGTTGGCGTGGAGCTGGTGCTCCACGCGACGGTGTAGGTGGCGTATTGGATTCGATAGTTGCCGGTCAGGTTGCCAGACCCCCCGTCGTCGCCGGCGGAGGTCCACGTCAACGTGACCTCTTCCGGATTTCCGCTGGTGGCCGCCAGGGTGCTGGTGGAGGGAACAACAACGTCCAGTGCCCCCTGCACCCACGCGGACGTTGTGTTTGACACCTCCGACCACGCGTTCACATCGTCTTGGCTCCACAGAACAAAGTAGTAGGTGTTGGACACCGTCAGCCCCTCCACCCGGTAACTTCGGGCGCTTCCCGCTGTCACGTTCGTGGTCGAGAGCATGATTGTGGTCGCGTCCGCCGGTGTTGAGCTTGTGCTCCAACTCGCCGTGTAGGTTGCATACTGGATTCGGTAGGCTCCGGTCAGGTCACCGATCACGCCGTCGTCACCGGCCGAATTCCAGCTCACCGTGGCTTGTTCGACCCCCCCGGACACGGCCAGGGTGCTGGTGGACGGCGGCCCTGCCGCGAGTAAACTGCCAACATCGCTCCACGCGCTTTCCGCCAGGGCAGAGTCCAATGTTTTCACGCGGTAGTAATACGTGGTGTCGGTGCGCAGGCCGTAGCTGGCGGTCGCCTGGGGGTTCCAGGGGTCCGTGGATTTCAAGACCACGCCGTAGTTGGTGTTGCTGTTAAATATCTTCGGTGGTTTGAGGTAGCTCCCCATCCGCGGGCTGGCGCCCATTTGGCCGGGGAACATCAGTTTGCTGAAGTTCGATGTGGTGGAAATTTGCAGGTCGTACGTCAGCCCGTTTTCCACCGTTGCCCCAGCGCCACTATCGGTTCCCGCCGCCCACGTGAAACTGGCCACACTGATCGATCCGGAATTAAAAGTAAATGAACCCGATAGGGTTCGTGGGGCAGCGGGGGTGGTGTTGGGTTGGGCTAGACTTAAATAACTTTTATAGATCCGCAGTTGTTTAGCGGCCGCACTGTCATCTCCATTTGCCAACACATCCAGGTCGCCATCGCTATCATAGTCTCCCCACGCCACGCCACTCCAATAAAGTCCTTTCCCTGCTCCGCCCACATCCAGTTGCGTGGGATCCATGGTTGCGTTCCCATTGTTTTTGTAAACGCGGAGTTCGATTGTGTTCCCACTTGTTTGCTGTCCGCTCGACAAAATATCCAAGTCTCCATCATTATCATAGTCTCCCCACGTCACACGACCGTATCGCACCCCCCCGGCCGCTCCGTCCACTTCAATCTGTGCGGCATCCAATGTCCCGTTGCCATTGTTGTTGTAGATACGCAGCTCTCGAGTGGTCCCCGTGTAACCGCTCGCCAAAATATCCAGGTCCCCATCATTGTCGTAGTCCCCCCACGCCACACCCGAATTATCAAGCCCCCCCCCCGCTCCATCCACATCAATTTGTGTCGCGTTCATCGTTCCATTACCATTATTCTTGTAGATGCGCAGTTCTTTTGCGCTTGCTGTTGATCCGCACCCCAACACATCCAGGTCCCCATCAGTGTCGTAGTCCCCCCACGCCACACTTGAATAATCAAGCCCCCCCGCCGCGCCGTCCACCTCAATTTGAGCTGTGTTCATCGTTCCATTGCCATTGTTCTTATAGATGCGCAGTTCTCTCGTGGTTGATGTTGAACCGCTCGCTATAATATCCAGGTCCCCATCATTGTCGTAGTCCCCCCACGCCACAGCCCCCTCGGCAAGACCTCCCGCCGCTCCATCCACTTCGATCTGCGTGGCATTGATCGTCCCGTTTCCGTTATTTTTATAGATACGGAGCTCCCTTGTCGTTCCGGTTGTTTGCTGTCCACTTACCAGAATATCCAAATCGCCGTCGTTGTCGTAATCTCCCCACGCCAAACTGCTGTAACGCACCCCGCCTCCCGCCCCATCCACCTCGATCTGCGTGGCATTGATCGTTCCATTTCCATTGTTTTGGTAGATGCGCAACTCGCGCGTGGTACCCGTGTAACCGCCCGTCAGAATATCCAGATCACCATCGCTGTCGTAATCTCCCCACGCCACATCGGAGGCGTTCAGTCCACCTCCCGCTCCGTCCACCTCGATCGGCGTGACATCAAAGTCCCGAGGCACCGCGCTCGGCCGGGGGATCGATATATCCAATGGACTGGTTCCATTTACATTGCTTGACTTGATCGCGAAATAATAAGTCACCCCTGGCGCAAGACCTGAAATCCCCATTGACTCCCACGTTCCCGGATTTCCTGGCGTCGGTTCTCCCGTCGCCGCAGTCGCTCCGTTAAATTCCCCATCTGTCGTAATCGCCCCACTTGTCCGGTACCGCACATCGTAGGCTGGCGATCCCCCCGAATTGATGCTGTCTGGCGCCGTCCAAGTTAACAGGGCTTGACCGCTCGTTGTCACACTGCTCGCCACCAAATCCGTCACAACCGATGCAACCGAACTGGTCACCAAATTATAAAGGGTCCCCGTCGCGCTCCAGGCCGACTCTTTGAGTCCTGCGTCAACTGTCTTAACCCGGTAGTAATACGTGGTGTTGGTAAATGGCAAATACCGCAGGCGAACCCCGTGGTTGGTATTGCCGTCATAGATTTTCGGGGGTTTTAAATAATTGCCCATTCCTGGGCTGGACCATTGCCCGGGAACCACCGAATTCCCAGTAAAATTGCTGATCGTCGATATTTCCAACTGGTAGGTCAGGGCGTTGGCAGGGGTTGCCCCAATCCCGCTATCGCTCCCAGGGGCCCACTTAAACGTCGCCGTTGATATGCCCAAAACATTGTAGTCCCAAACCGACGTCAACGTTCCAGGCGATGTGGGCGCCGTGTTGGCCGTTGCGCTCAAGTTCTTGTAGATCCGTAACTGTGAAACAATTGATCCATCTGAACCGCTCACCAGAACATCCAGATCCCCGTCGTTGTCGTAATCCCCCCACGCCGAGCTCCCATAACTAAGTCCTCCCCCAGCTCCATCCAAATCCATCTGAGCAGGGTCCATCGTTCCGTTGCCGTTGTTTTTGTAGACCCGTAACTGTAACACATACCCATTTGTCAGAAGATCCAAGTCTCCATCAACGTCGTAGTCTCCCCACACCACCGCTCCATCAACAAGCCCCCCCCCCGCTCCATCCACCTCTATTTGCACGTCGTCCATCGTCCCGTTTCCATTGTTTTTGTAGATCCGCAACTGGGGCGTCCCCCCCGCGTAGCCGTTCGTTAGAACATCCAGGTCGCCATCGTTGTCGTAGTCCCCCCACGCCACACTGCCGGTTTGCACCCCTCCCCCCGCTCCGTCCACATCAATTTGCGCCGCATCCATCGTCCCGTTTCCATTGTTTTTGTAGATACGCAATTCTGCCCCACTCCCCCCCCAACCGTTCGCCAGAATATCCAAGTCCCCATCATTGTCGTAGTCCCCCCACGCCACACTGAAAGATTCAAGCCCACCCGCCGGTCCGTCCACTTCAATTTGTGTGGGGTCCATTGTCCCGTTGCCGTTATTTTTATAAACGCGCAGTTCATAAGTGACTCGACTACCGATCATTACAGTATCCAAGTCCCCGTCATTGTCATAATCTCCCCACGCCACATCACCGAGAGTGACGCCCCCACCTGTTCCGTCAACCTCAATCTGAGTGGCGTTCATCGTCCCGTTGCCGTTGTTTATGTAGATACGCAGTTGTCGGGCCGATGCTGAATCTGAACCGCACGCGAGGACATCCAGATCCCCATCGCTATCATAGTCTCCCCACGCCACGCCACCCCAAATAAGCCCCCCCCCTGCTCCATCCACCTCGATCTGGGCGGCGTCCATCGTTCCGTTTCCGTTGTTTTTGTAAATTCGGAGTTCTCTTGTGTTTCCGCTTGATTGCCGTCCACTGGCAAGGACATCCAGATCGCCGTCATTGTCGAAATCCCCCCACGCCACATCGCTATTGTAAAGCCCTCCCCCCGCTCCGTCCACATCAATTTGGTTGGGGTCAAACCAATATCCTCCCACGGCGGAGGTGGTGTTGGATATCCCGGACCAGTTGGGGACTTCGTCCCCGGTCCACAAAACGAAGTAGTAGGTCAGCCCGCTGGTGAGCCCCGTCACCGTGTGGCTTTGGGCGGAGCCGGGAACCTGGGTCGTCGTGGCGATCGTCACCGTGGTTGCATCGGTTGGCGTGGAGCTTGTGCTCCACGCGACGGTGTAGGTGGCGTATTGGATACGGTAGTTGCCTGTCAGGTTCCCGGACCCCCCGTCGTCTCCGGCGGAGGTCCACGTTAACGTGACCTCTTCCGGATTTCCGCTGGTGGCCGCTAAAGTGCTGGTGGAAGGAGCCACCAGGTCTGCCACCAGGTCTGCCACCGGGACCGCCGACGTCGTGTTCGAAATCGTCGACCAGTTGGGGACTTCGTCCCCTGTCCACAAAACAAAGTAATACGTCAACCCGCCCGTCAGTCCCGAAATAAGTTTGCTCTGGGCAGTGCCCGGGACCACATTCGTTGTCGAGATCGTCACCGTGGTCGCGTTCGTGGGGGTGGTGCTTGTGCTCCAGCTTGCGGTGTAGGTGGCGTATTGGATGCGGTAGTTGCCTGTCAGGTTCCCGGTCCCCCCGTCGTCCCCGGCCGAGGCCCACGTTAACGTCGCCTCTTCTGGATTTCCGCTCGTGGACGACAGGGTGCTGGTGGATGGGGCGATTGTGTCGCCAACGACCTCGTAACCGGCTGTGGTGTTTTGGTCCCAGCCGTCATATGAGCCGCCGTTGTGGGCCGCATACAGGGCCGGCACAGCGGAGGTGCTGTTCGAAATGCCTGACCAATTATTCGCATCGTCCTGGGTCCTCAACACAAAATAGTAAGTGGTGCCGCCCATCAGGCCCGTAATCAGCGCGCTTTGGGCCGATCCCGGCGTTTGCGTGGTGGTGGCAATGGTTAATGTGGTCGCGTTGGTGGGCGTGGTGCTGGTGCTCCAGCTGGCCGTATACGTGGCGTACTGGATGCGGTAGTTGCCGGTCAGGTTCCCGGTGGACCCGTCATCCCCCGCGCTGTTCCACGTCAAGGTCAGTTCCTCGGCGTTGCCGCTCGTGGCGGCCAGCGTGCTGGTGGACGGGGCGATGGTTCCGGCGTGGGCCCAGGTTGCAAACAGGAGGGGGAATAATAAAAAAAATTTGCGCCATAGAGAGAAATTGCCATTTGACAGCCGAGAGGGCGTCGGGGTTGAAGGGCTCATGTGGTTAGTTTGGCGCGTAGAATAAAATTAGTTTTACCCTCCTCTTTTTATTGCTCAGGGGGCGAAGCCTCACCCCAACCCGCCCCGGACGGCGCCGGCCGCACGGCACGCCAGCCGTAGTTGTTGTTCCGATCCGCGTTCACGTTCGCCGCGTTGTTGCGGTCCGACGCGCGCGCATAAACGGCTGTGTTGTTCCAATTGCCGCCGCGAAAACCGGCGCCGTCTTCCGCCTGTGTCCCGACCCCCGTTTGCGTCGGGGGCGTTTCGTCATGGTCCGGAATTGCCCAAAGGCCTTACCGAACCACGCCACTTCCTTATTTTCTCATCCCAACAGACGAGACGGACCACAGGCCGGGTGGGTGACCCGCGACTCGGCGGTCGGACCTTGATCCGACCGCGGCGAAATCGCGGGCTTCAATTGTTCAAACGTAACAGCTCAGGCCCCTCACCATGCCCTCGCATCAGCGCCTCTGGCGCCCCCAGTGCTGGGAGCTCTGCGACCAGCCTCCCAAGAGGAGAGGGAAAGTCTTTGTTTCCTTCCCCTCTTGGGGGAAGGTGCTCCGAAGGAGCGGATGAGGGACCTGAGTAGTTACGTTCAAACACTCTTCATCCACCCCCCCCAGCATCTTTCCTATTTCCGCAAGATTTTTTACGCAAAAAAACCACGAATCTTGGCTTAGGCATCGGCTGTCACGCGCCAGTCGAAGGAGATACCGCACCTGTTCCAACGCCAGACTTATGTCCGCAAGAAGTCGCGACTTTTCCTCACTTCTCCCCTTCAGTGCGGCCGCCACCAGACATTCCTGAATATCCAGGCTTTTTTGCATGAGCCGTTCTCCTAAAAGAAACCGCTGGTCGCGCGGAAACTTACCAACCTTCTGCAACAACCATCTATTAACCTCGTACATCTTCTCGACAATCGGCGGCATATCCATCCGGTCTCCCCCCCCTGTCGGCGCCTATTCCACGTGACGATTCCATTGCCCAACACCCACGTTTTTAGCGTGACCTCTTGTCAAATCCGCGCCACCGTTCTTTCATTCCCGCCAACGCATACTGGTTGATGAGGGGGAACCGATCATACAGCCTTTTTCGGATCCGATAGGTGTTGCCATTCAGCGCATGCGCGTGAAAACTCCGCGTCGATTGTTGGATCTCCACCCTCAGCGCCGCTCGCCGTGCCCGGTCAGGCCAGAGCCGTACGTAGTCTCTCGAATATCCGTTCATCCGACGAATGAACCGCGATACACTGGTCTTTTTCAGCTTTCGGTATCCGGGAAACCGCCGGAATCCCAGAAAACCGATGCCGCGCCCCACAGGCCTCGGCCCACCAGCGGGGTGTAATTCCAAGGACAATTCGCGTCGTGCAAAATCCCGAACCGCCTTCTCCCATTCGAGCAACGACGCCTTCTCATCAGCAAACATCAGCATGTCATCCATGTAACGCACGTAACGCCGAACCTTCAATTCGTGCTTCACATACTGGTCGAGCTCGTTCAAATACAGGTTCGCATAAAACTGGCTCGTCAGGTTACCCAGCGGCAGTCCGCAAGCCCGCCCAACCCGGTTATCCCCATCGCTGGGGCGGAGGTTAAGCTCCAACTGCCCCGCCACCGGCGGGGTAGCGGTAACACTCGTCATCCGCGACCCCTTCCGTTGCCTATCGTTCGTCGAATCCACAATCCACTCGATTAATTCCCTTGCCTTCTCATCGGCCACATAACGGCGCAACAACGCCTTCAATATCTCATGGTCAATGCTCTGAAAGTAACTTTTTACATCAAGATGCAAGCCATATCGGGACAACCGCAAAAAACCATGGGCGCGATCCAATGCCGCGTGCGTTCCTTTTCCACGCCGACACGCGTAACTGTCGTGGATAAACATCCCATCGAGCAGCGGCTCAATCACGTCATGTACCGCGTGGTGAACCACCCGGTCCTTCACCGTTGCGGCAGCGACTATTCTTTGTTTCGGGTCAAGAATAGTAAAAAAACGGTAACACCCATGGCGATACCGGCCTGTTATCAGCTGGTGATGAAGCCGAAGTAGTTCTCTTTCAAGATTAAACTTGAACAGGGCCCCCTCACCACGAAAACGACGGCCTTCCGACAACGTCGCGTTCGCCGCGCGTAACAAATTCTTTAGGCTCACGATCTCCTAAAAAACATGACAGAGTGGTTTCATTTTTGATTTTTTACGTGCGGCAGGGGGCAGGCCCCCTGCACCCCCAAGGAATCAAGGGCCCACCCCGGACGGCACCGGCCTCACGGCACGCCAGCCGCAGTTGTTCGCCCGAGCCGCGTAGACGTTGGCCGCGCGGTCGCGGTCCGACGCGCGCGCGTAGACGGCTGCGGAGACCCAATTGCCGCCGCGCAAACCGGCGCCGCCTGCATCCGTTCCGGGCCAGAGGTTCACGTTCGCATTCCCATTCACATCCAACTCCCCATTTCCCACCAACCCGGTAAACGACCGTCCCGTCGCATCTCCGATCGTTACGGGTCGTTCCCACAAATTCCCGCTCAGTTCCATGATCCCCCAATAGGACGATCCCGCTTTCTGGCGGTTCGATGTCGCCGTCGCGTAGATCCCCACACGGAAGGGTCCGTTCGGCGAACATGAAATATAGTTGCAGTTGCCCCCCGTTGCCGTGTCCGTCCCGGTCCCGTCGTTGCCGATCGCCGTCGTCGAGCTGATCGTGGTTGTACCCCATGCGTACTCGTTCGCCACTGGCATCAGCGGGCCCCGGCAGGCCTTTTCATACTCCAGCTCTGTCATCGGCCTTAAACCAGACCAGTCCGACCACGCGGCCCCGTCCGCCCACGACACAAAGTTGCACGCACAGTCCGGCGCCGTCGCTGTAAACGTCGGGTGGGTGCCGCTGATCGTATACCTGGATCCCGTCGACGACGCCGAATACCGGTTCCCCGCCTGCGTCCCCGTTAGCAGGTTCAGAAAGTCCCTGTATTGTCCCTGGCTCAATTCGTATTTCATGCAATAAAACGCCGAATACCCGTTCGGCCAGCTCGCCCCGGGCGCGGTTTGGCCTTCCGGATACCCCCCGGCTTTCCCCCCATTCGACCCAGTCCCCGTCGGTGCCACGTTCGCCGCGCTCGTGCTGATCGTCGTCAGAGTGAACGCGCTCGTCTCCGTCCCCCCGCTCCCCGCCGCAAAATCCCCCGCAGCCACATAGACCATTTCCACCGCCATCACCTTCATTTTGACCTTGGAGTTGAGTGTCATCCCATTCTCGGACAGGTTCCACACCACCCGCAGATCTTGCACCGACAAAGCCCCCGTGCCGTTCGCCGACCGGCGTACGAACAGGCCCACCCGGTCGTCGGGCACAATTAATTCGACACCGGTTCCCGTACCTGTCGAGAACCCCGTCGGGTTCGTTCCCGAACTGTTCAATACCAAGTGCGTCCAGGTCGTGCCGCCTTCCAGTTGATACTTGAAAAATACCCACGCCGCGTCGTGATTGATGTGCGTGTTTCGCCAGGAATTTGACCACGCTATGTCGAACTCCACGATGGCCGTCGTGGAATCACGGGGAACCACCGTCACGTTCGTCACCGCCACATTGTTGGCCATGACCCCCGTCGAACCCAAAATCGCCCCCACCACCATCACCGCATTTATTTTCCCCATTCTCATTTAACCACCTCCAACCCATCTCTAACTTTACCAAACATTTTTACACCCAATTCACCAAATAATCAAGCCCCAATTTAACCCCCCTAAGGGGACGGAGTATTTTTATTCACTTTCAAGTTATTGGACAGAGCAGATAATATCGAAAAATATTAAATTCGTCCAAATTTTATGATCGTTATTACACACCTGTCCGGGAAACAAATGCATTAAGTTCGTCATTCCCGAACGATTTTGTCGGGAATCCAGTTTTATTGACCCCTGTGTAAATAATCCCCTATCTGGCCGGGGCGATTTTGGAGCGCCGACAAGGAACGACGAGGGAGCATAGCGGGGCTATATGACCGAGGAGAGACGCGGTCGCCGCTCCGAAAGCGCCCCGGCCCTTCGGGGGGGGTCACCTTTGCGCGACTTCTTCGTTGTTCATCCAATAATGCTGGATTCCGGCCACCTTCATGCCGGAATGACGGGAGAGTCGACGTTTTCCGTTGACGGTTACCCGGACAGCTCTGTCGTTGTTATTAGTCCGACTAAAATGCACACACGTTCTTTTTTTAGACATGGATTGGGTTTTCGAATGGCCTTAGTTGAAAATAGAACGTCCCATTTTGAGCAGGCGGCATAGCGGGATAAAAGATTTGTAATTCCTCACGTCATTCCGGCGTGGGTTAAGCCGGAATGACGAGCAAAGAGACGTGGACGGGGCCGGAGCTGTTAAAAAGGTTTTTTAAAACCGAACCCCGGCTTGGAGGGCGAAATCGTAGGAGTCTCCGGTAAGTCCGATGAGAATCAATCCTTGGGTTTCGAAAGGCAAGTCCGCGGGGTGCCATACGCCGCCGGGGGCCAAGTAATGGGGACAAGGGGACATGATTGACTAATTGACTTATTTCGGAGGATGCGGTAGACTTCCCGCATGCCCCGTCAGGCGCGTGTCGATCTTCCCGGTTTACTGCACCATGTCATGGCCCGTGGGATTGAGGGGCGGGTTTTATTTTCTGATCCTGCCGATTATTCTGATTTTCAGGCTCGGCTGGAAGCCTCCAACGAACGTTATCCCAGCCAAATCCTCGCTTGGGCCCTCATGCCCAACCATTTTCACCTGCTGATCCGCTCGGGCAAACAAGGGATTGTCCCCTTCATGCAAAAAGTTATGACGGGCTACGCGACGTCTTACAATATCCGTCACCAGCGGTCCGGCCACCTTTTTGGGAACCGATACAAATCCATCATCTGCGAAGAGGAGACTTACCTCCTTGAACTGGTGCGCTACATCCACCTGAACCCCCTGCGCGCAAAGATTGTCGAGGATATGAAAGAGCTGGCCGATTTTCCCTTTTGCGGCCATGGGGCCCTCCTGGGGAAAAGATCCCATGCTTGGCAAGAAATCGACGATGTGTTGGCTCGATTTTCGTCCAATCCTTCCAAGGCCAGAACCCAGTATGAATCCTTTGTTGAGGAGGGGAATCGCCAGGGGAAACGGAGCGATTTAACCGGAGGCGGCCTGATCCGATCCATGGGCGGCGTTCGCAACGTCATGCAATCGGGGCGCTCGGGAGAAAGGGAAGCCTACGATTCGAGAGTATTGGGGTCGGGACAATTTGTTCAGGACATCATGAAGGCTGTGGAGATTAAGGAAACAGTCCAGGACCGTCTCCGAAAAAAAGGGGTGACACTGGATCAGGTGGCGGAGCGCGTCGCCCAAGAATTTGGACTATCAAAGAGTCTACTCTTTCAGAGGGATCGGACCGCGCTGGCTTCGAAAGCGAAAGCCCTCTTCATTCACATCAGGGTGGAATATCTCGGGCAGACGAACCGGGAGGTGTCTCTGATGACGAAAATGGGAGACGTCGCGGCCACACGCGCAAGACTTCGCGGGAGCGCCCTCTTATCAACGTCAGGCCTGGGCTCCTGGCTGGAAGTCAATTAGTCAATCATGTCCCCCTCGGTGGTATTGGTCTTTGGTGTAGCGTTCGGCGGCGGCCATGGAGGCGGTGGTGCCCATATTGATGAGGGATTCGGCGGCTTCGTTACGGAGATCGGGATCGGGGCTCTCTTCAAGCAGAAAAACAATTTGCGGCAGGGACGGTTCAGCCACACCCCCCATATCTCCCAGGGCCCGCAAGGTTCCCAGCAGGACATCTTTATCCTTGGAAGCTAAATTCGGCGCCACTTTCTGATAAACAGAAGAATCCCGTTGTCCAAAACGACCCAAAACCACAGCGCCTTTTAAACGCAATGTCTTCTGGGGATCTTTAAACAGAGCGATCAACGCATAGACAACCTCGGGCGTTGGGATCCCGATTTCGCCCAACCCATCCACCGCCCGCTGGCGGAGATCCACATCGTCTTCTTTTAACGCCGCGAGAAAAACGGGAATGCCGATTTTACCCATATGCGTGATCCGCATGGCCGCCTCGCCACGAACAAATTCGTCTTTGGTCATCAAAGAGGGAAGAAGCGCCTCTCCCACTTTTTTTTGGACGTCCGGGCTCATGTAACCCAAGGCCTGGGCCGCGCCTTTTCGAGCCGATGCACTGTTGGATTTAAGGGCTTCCAAGAGCGGCGGCACGGCCGGTTCCCCCACGGCGCCAAGGGCGATGGCGGCCTTTTCGGAGACACAGAAATCCCGGTCGTGAAGCGCTTCCACCAGGGCCGGGATCACACTCCCGGCGTCAGAAGGCATGAGCCCCAGAGCCGAAGCGGAACGACAGCGAACCCAACTGTCTTTGTCCGACAACAACGCGCCTAAAGCCTGGGCGCCGGGTTCTTTCAGCGCCACGATGGCTTTCTCGGCAGCGCGATTAACCGGTTCACGCCGGTCGCGAAAATTCTCGATTAGAACGGGAAGGGCCTTGCTGGCTTCGGGGCCGTACTGAAGGCATGGGGGACATGATTGACTAATTGACTTCCAGCCAGGAGCTCAGACATGATGTTGATAAGAGGGCGCTCCCGCGACGTCTTGCGCATGTGTCCGAGACGTCTCCCATTTTTGTCATCAGAGACACCTCTGTCATTGGTCATGTAAAAATCACCCCTTGTGGTCATTGAAAAATCACCCCCCCTCCCAAGGAGGGAACCATGAACGAAAAGGTGATAAGCTCAATCCTGGAAGCAACCAGGGAGGGCGAAATGATCAATCAGGACAAATGGGGAGCGATATCCAGCTTGTTGGCCCAAGGGGTCAAAAAGAAGGCCATCGCACGACTGTTAGGGCTACACATTCAAACGGTTCGGAAATGGGCGGCGGAAGGCGGATGGACGCCGTTTCGCCGTCCTATCCGAGGCAAGAAGTTGGATCCTTACCAGGAGTGGGCGAAGGTGCGACTTCCGCAAATCGGCTACAACGCGGTGGTTCTTCAGGAAGAGCTTGAAGCACAGGGTTATACGGGAAGCTACCAGCAGGTCAAACGGTTTGTGCGGCCGTTGCGCGAGGAGCGGGACCGATTAGAGGCGGCAACGGTGCGTTACGAAACGGCGCCGGGCCAACAGGCGCAGGTGGACTGGGGGACGGCGTGGGTGTCCCTCGGCGGTCGGGAGGTGCGGGTCCAGTTCTTCGTGATGGTCCTGGGCTACAGCCGACGGATCTTCGCGCGAGCGACCTTGGATCAGAAGATCCCGGCGCTTTTGTCGTGCCATGAGGCGGCGTTCGAGCAAGGAAAGAGGGGGACATGATTGACTAATTGACTTCCAGCCAGGAGCTCAGGCCTGATGTTGGTAAGAGAGCTCTCCCGTCCATATAGTGACAGACGTTCCTAGTTAAATAGTTTATTCGGATTTTCTGAGACCAATTCCCTCCCGCGCCAGCGCGCGACGCTGGCCGAGGGGCCTGACATTCTTGTCAGCTCGGCCATTTCTCGAACCGGCAGGCCCATACGGTCCACTCCCAGATGGATGAGCACCGCCTTGGCCCGGGAAATCGGGCCGGTTCTTCCCTTGACCAAGAGATCCTGTTTCGCAACTCTCATCGCCTCGGACACCTTCTCCACCAATTCATCCCTGGAAATCTTTAGATCCCGGGTTTCTTTTTTCTTTTTTTCTAAACGGTCGACAACAGACTCAACAAAAACCCCTGAGCCCAGCACTCGTTCGTCAAATCGTTCACCGGCCCCCTCTTTCTGGGCCTTCAGAGCCTCTGCCATTCCCCCCAGACTCCGAACCAACCCTCCGCCAGCCAAATCCGGCCTATGCCCCTGACCACGTCCCGCCGTCATAAATTCCATGTAACGTCGACGCGCTACGCCACCTATGCTTCCAAATCGCGCCAGGATTTCCTCCGTCGCCTGCCACGGCCGTTTTATCCCACCCACCAATGCGGAATGTCCTGTGTAGGGATAACCGTTCAAGGCCTCCATCGTTGGGACGATCCCGGCCCGCAGGGGATTGAGGTGAATGTAGCGAACAAGCTCCAAAAGATATCTTTCTTCTTCGCAGACAACAGATTTATAGCGATTTTGAAACAAATGGCCCACGCGCTTATGGCGACGGTTAAACCCCACCGCGTAGCCCGTCATCACCCGCCGCATCAAAGAAGGAACCCCCGACGCTCCCGACCGAACCAGTAAGTGAAAGTGATTCGGCATTAGCGCCCACGCCAAGATCGTGTTTGGCGATTTCTCCAGTCCGGCTTCCAACCGTTCAACAAAATCCCCGTAATCAAACTTCCCGGGAAAGATAACACACCGCTCAATCCCCCGGGCCATCACATGGTGCAAAAGTCCAGGAGCGTCCAATCGCGCGAGTCGTGGCATTCCCCTGCGTTACTGAATTTCTTCTCTCCTGGCAATTAAACTACTTATCTACCAACGTCCCCTAAGAATCAAAATACTTTACGGCGGCTGGGCGGTGATTTCTATTTTCATTGATTGGGGCGCCACGGTTTGGGTGGTAGTGGGCATGTCTAGACGGATCCAGAGCCGGCGGTCTTGGCCGGCCGGCACGGAGGCACCTGTGGTTGAACCCGCCACCGTGTATGTCGTACCGGAACTTTGTTGATAGGCCGGCCCAATCACGTCTTCCACCCCAAAATCCCCCCCCACCGGCGCGGTGGCATCGTCAAACGCCCCATAGAACACCAGCGCGTCTGGTCCCGCCGGCGTGCTCGCTTTCACGGTCCAGGGGTTCCAGGGGTTTGTGTCGATGCGCGTATAATATACGTGTTCAACACGTTTCCGTCGTTCCTCACCACCACCCCTGTGCTCGCCACCATCTGGGACCCTGTCATCAAAACACCAAACGCCAACGGGGACCCCGAAATGATTGTCACCGACCGGACCGGGACAGTGGGAATGGTTGACGTCGTGTTCGATATCCCGGACCAGTTAGGGACTTCGTCCCCTGTCCACAACACAAAGTAATACGTCAACCCGCCCGTGAGGCCCGTCACCGTGCGGCTTTGTGCCGCACCGGGGACCACGTTCGTGGTTGATATTGTCACCGTGGTCGCGTTCGTGGGGGTGGTGCTTGTGCTCCAGCTCGCGGGGTACGTGGCGTATTGAATGCGGTAGTTGCCCGTTAGGTTGCCGATCATGCCATCGTCACCGGCGGAGGCCCAGGTCAACGTCACTTCACCAGGATTTGCTGTTGCCGCCCCGGCCACCGTGCTGGTGGAGGGGCCCACCCCCGTGTTCACTGTCCCCGACCCGCTCCACGCGCTCTCCGCCAAAACGGAGTCCACTGTTTTCACGCGGTAATAATAGGTGGTGTCGGTACGCAGGCCGTAGCTCGCGGTGGTCTGGGCGTTCCAGGGGTCGGTGGATTTCAGCACGACGCCGTAGTACGTGTTGCTGTTAAAGATCTTCGGTGGTTTGAGGTAGCTTCCCATCCGCGGGCTGGCGCCCAGCTGGCCGGGGAACATCAGTTTGCTGAAGTTGGAGGTGGTGGATATTTGAAGATCGTAGGTCAGGCCGTTTTCCACGGTGGCCCCAGCGCCGCTGTCGGTCCCAGCGGCCCAGGTGAAACTGGCGATGCTGACCGAACCGGCATCAAAGGAAAATGAACCCGAAAGGGTTCCCGGCGCGCTGGGGGTCGTGTTGGATTGGGCGAGGCTTATGTAATTTTTATAGATTCGCAGTTGACAGACTGCCGCCGAATCATCCCCATTTGCCAGCACATCCAAGTCCCCGTCACTGTCATAGTCTCCCCAGGCTACGCCACCTTGCCTAAGCCCCCCCCCCGCATCATCCACTTCAATTTGGTTTCTATTCATTGTCCCATTTCCGTTGTTTTTATAAACGCGAAGTTCTCTTGTACTCGCGGTGAACCCATTTGTCAGAACATCCAGGTCTCCGTCATTATCGTAGTCCCCCCAAGCCACACTGCTATACTGCAATCCTCCCCCCGCTCCGTCCACTTCTATTTGCGCGGCGTCCATCGTCCCGTTGCCATTGTTTTTATAGATGCGCAACTCTCCTGCGGTCCACGTGTAACCGTTAATAAGTACATCCAAGTCTCCATCGTTGTCATAATCTCCCCACGCCACATCGCCCTGATAAAGCCCCTCCGCCGCTCCGTCCACCTCAATTTGCACCGGGTTCATCGTTCCATTACCGTTGTTTTTATAGATACGCAACTCTCTCTGGTTGGCGGTGGTGAAACCGTTTACGAGAACATCCAGGTCACCATCGCTATCGTAGTCCCCCCACGCCACACCACCACTGTTAAGCCCGCCCCCCGCACTGTCCACTTCAACTTGCGCCGGGTTCATCGTCCCGTTACCGTTGTTTTTATAGATACGCAACTCTCGCGTGGTCCCCGTGTAACCGTTAATTAGGACATCGAGATCGCCATCATTATCGTAGTCCCCCCACGCTACACCTGAATAATCAAGCCCTCCCCCCGCACCGTCCACCTCAATTTGCACCGGATTGATCGTCCCGTTTCCGTTGTTTTTATAGATACGCAACTCTCGCGTGGTCCCTGTGTAACCGTTCGTTAGAATATCTATGTCCCCGTCATTATCGTAATCTCCCCATGCTACATCGCCCCGATAAAGCCCCTCCGCCGCTCCCTCCACCTCAATTTGAGCGGCGTCCATTGTCCCGTTGCCATTGTTTTTATAGATACGCAACTCTACTGTCACGCTTGTAAAACCGTTTACGAGGACATCGAGATCCCCATCGTTGTCGTAATCCCCCCACGCCACACCACCATTATTAAGCCCCCCACCCGCTCCGTCCAAGTCGATTTCTGTGGCATCAAAACTGTTCGCCGCCGCGCTTGGCCGGGGACTTGATATGTCCAATCCGCTGGTTCCATTGACGTTGCTGGACTTAATCGCGAAATAGTATGTCGTCCCTGGCACAAGGCCCGAAATTCCCATCGTTTGCCCGGCACCAGGGGTTCCCGGCGTTGGTTCTCCCGTCGCTGTGGTTGCTCCATCAAATTCCCCATCCGTTGTGATCGCTCCGCTTGTCCGGTACCGCACATCGTAGGTTCCCGATCCTCCCGAATTAATATTCAGCGGCGCCGTCCATGTCAATAAGATTTGGCCTTTCGTTGTCACACTGCTCGCCACCAAGTCCGTCACAACTGACGGCACCGAACTGGCCACTAAGGTGTAAAGGCTTCCCGTGGCGCTCCAGGCCGATTCTTTAAGTCCCGCGTCAATGGTTTTAACACGGTAATAATACGTCGTGTTTGTGAATGGCAAATACTTGAGGCCGACCCCGTGGTTGGTATTGCCGTCATAGATCTTCGGCGGCTTTAAGTAATTGCCCATTCCCGGAGTCGCCCACTGCCCAGACACCACCGATTTTCCGGTGAAATTGCTCATCGTTGATATTTCCATCTGGTAGGTCAGGACATTAGCGGGGGTTGCCCCGGTCCCGCTATCGCTCCCGGGAGCCCACTTAAACGTCGCCGTCGACGTCCCCAAACCATTGTAATTCCAAGCTGACGACAACGTCCCGGGGGATGTGGGCGCCGTATTTGTTTGGACAAGGTTAGAGAAATTTTTATAGATCCGCAGTTGCATTGTGACCGCGCTATCTTCCCCATTTGCCAGAACATCCAGGTCCCCGTCACTGTCATAGTCTCCCCAGGCAACTCCGCCGTACCTTAGCCCTCCCCCCGCGTGATCCACTTCAATTTTTTCTTTATTCACTGTCCCATTTCCGTTGTTTTTATAAACACGAAGTTCTCGTGTGCTCGCGGTGTACCCGCTTGCCAGGACATCGAGGTCCCCGTCATTGTCAAAGTCTCCCCAAGCCACACTCCCATTCTGTAGCCCCCCCTCCGCTCCAGGCACTGTAATATGAGCATTGTCCATCGTCCCGTTACCGTTGTTTTTGTTGATGCGCAATACCTGGGAGGTCCCAGAGAAGCCACTCGTTAGGAAGTCCAGATCACCGTCATTATCAAAGTCCCCCCACGCCACGTCTGACAACTCAAGCCCCCACGGTGATCCTATTTCAATTTGCGCCACATTCAATGTCCCGTTGCCATTGTTTTTGTAGATACGCAACACTCGTTCGAAAGCCTCCGTATATCCGCTCACGAGGACATCTAGATCCCCATCGTTGTCGTAATCCCCCCACGCCTCGCCGCCGCTAGACAGCCCCCCCCTGGCTCCATCCACCTCAATTTGCGCGGCGTCTATCGTCCCGTTGCCGTTGTTTTCGTAGATCCGCAACTCTCGCGTCGCCCCCGTGTATCCGCTCAACAGAACATCTAGATCCCCATCGTTGTCGTAGTCCCCCCACGCCACACCACCATTTCTAAGCCCCCCCTCGGCTCCGTCCAGCTCAATTTGCGCGGCGTCCATCGTCCCGTTCCCATTGTTTTTGTAGATGCGCAACTCTTGTGTCGTCCCTGTGTAACCGTTCGTTAGGACATCCAAGTCCCCGTCGTTGTCGTAGTCCCCCCATGCCGCGCCGCCTTGATTAAGCCCTCCCCCCGCTCCATCCACCTCAATTTGCGCGGTGTCCATCGTCCCATTCCCATTGTTTTTGTAAATGCGCAACTCTCGCGTGGTCCCTGTGTAGCCGTTCGTTAGAACATCCATGTCCCCGTCGTTATCGTAGTCCCCCCACGCCACATTCCCGTAATTTAAGCCCCCTCCCGGCCCGTCCACCTCAATTTGGTTGGAGTCAAACCAATATCCTCCCACGGCGGAGGTGGTGTTAGATATCCCTGACCAGTTGGGGACTTCGTCTTCGGTCCACAAAACGAAGTAGTAGGTCAGCCCGCTGGTGAGCCCCGTCACCGTGTGGCTTTGGGCGGAGCCGGGGACCTGCGTGGTGGTGGCGATGGTGACAGTCGTGGCATCCATTGGCGTTGAGCTGGTACTCCACGCGACGGTGTAGGTGGCGTATTGGATCCGGTAGTTGCCTGTCAGGTTCCCAGACCCCCCGTCGTCGCCGGCGGAGGTCCACGTTAACGTGACCTCTTCCGGATTTCCGCTCGTGGCCGCCAACGTGCTGGTGGAAGGAGCCACCAGGTCCGCCACCGGCACCGCCGACGTTGTGTTCGAAATCGTCGACCAGTGGGGGACTTCGTCCGCGGTCCACAAAACAAAATAATACGTTAGTCCGCCCGTCAGGCCCGTGACAAGTTTCGCCTGCGCCGAAGCAGGCGTTTGCGTGGTGGTGGCAATGGTCACCGTTGTGGCGTTGGTCGGCGTGGTGCTGGTGCTCCAGCTCGCCGTATACGTGGCGTATTGAATCCGGTAGGTGCCGGTTAGGTTCCCGATCATGCCGTCGTCGCCGGCCGACGACCAGTTTAATGTTACCTCTCCTACTCCCGCCGTTGAAGTGATCGTCGACGTCGCCGGTCCAACACCCGTATTCACTGTCCCCGACCCGCTCCACGCGCTTTCCGCCAGGGCAGAGTCCACCGTTTTCACGCGGTAATAATAGGTGGTGTCGGTGCGCAGGCCGTAGCTGGCGGTGGTCTGGGCGTTCCACGGGTCGGTGGATTTCAGCACGATGCCGTAGTAAGTGTTGCTGTTAAATATCTTCGGTGGTTTGAGGTAGCTCCCCATACGCGGGCTGGCGCCCATTTGGCCGGGGAACATCAGTTTGCTGAAGTTGGAGGTGGTAGAAATTTGCAGGTCGTACGTCAGCCCGTTCTCCACCGTGGCCCCAGCGCCGCTGTCGGTCCCGGCGGCCCAGGTGAAACTGGCCACGCTGACCGAACCGGCATTTAAGGAAAATGAACCCGAAAGGGTTCCTGGCGCGCTGGGGGTGGTGTTGGTTTGGGCGAGGCTTATGTAACTTTTATAGATCCGCAGTTCGGAAGCTCCATCATTTCATCCCCATTTGCCAGCACATCCAAGTCCCCGTCACTGTCATAGTCTCCCCAGGCCACTCCACATTTGCCTTAGCCCCCCCCTGAGCCATCCACTTCAATTTGGGTGCTATTCAATGTTCCATTTCCGTTGTTTTTATAAACGCGCAGTTCCCTCGTGCTTCCCGTGTATCCGCTTGTCAGAACATCCAGGTCCCCGTCGTTGTCGTTATCTCCCCAGGCCACACTGCTATACTGCAATCCTCCCCCCGCTCCGTCCACCTCAATTTGGGTCGCGTCCATCGTCCCGTTTCCGTTGTTTTTGTAAATACGCAGTTCCCGCGTGCTCCCGGTATATCCTTTCCGTCCTTGTCGTAATCCCCCCAGGCCACACCGCCCAGATAAAGCCCCCCCCCTGCGCCATCCACGTCAATTTGCGATGCATCCATCGTCCCATTACCATTGTTTTTGTAGATACGGAGTTCGCTTGTGGTTCCGCTTCGCCTGTTAGAATGTCCAGGTCCCAGATCGCCGTCGTTATCGAAATCCCCCACGTCACCCCACCAAGTCGAAGTCCTCCACCTGAGGCATCCACCTCAATTTGTGCCGCGTCCATCGTCCCGTTTCCATTATTCTTATAGATGCGAAGTTCCTGTGCGCTTCGACCGTTCGCCAACACGTCCAGATCGCCGTCGTTGTCGTAATCTCCCCACGCCCCCCCCTCATAAAGGCCACTGGCGGCCACGTCCACATCAACCTCGGCGCTGTCCATCGTCCCGTTTCCGTTGTTTTTATAGATACGCAACTCTCGCAGTGCTCGTCGCGTAACCGCTTGTCAGGATATCCAGGTCCCCATCGTTGTCGTAATCCCCCCCACGCCACATCGCCCTGAGTCCCCCGCCCGCTCCGTCCACATCGATTTCTGTGGCATCAAAACTGTTTGCCATCACGCTTGGGCGGGGACTCGATACGTCCAATCCGCTGGTTCCATTGACGTTGCTGGACTTGATCGCGAAATAATAGGTCGCCCCTGGCACCAGGCCCGTAACCCCCATCGTCTGCCCGGCTCCAGGGCTCCCTGGCGTCGGTTCTCCCGTCGCCGCGGTCGCTCCATTAAATTCCCCGTCCGTCGTGATCGCCCCGCTTGTTCGGTAACGCACATCATACGCCGCCGATCCCCCCGAATTAATATTCAGCGGCGCCGTCCAGGTCAATAAGATTTGGCCGTTCGTTGTCACACTGCTCGCCACCAAGTCCGTCACAACCGACGGAACCGAACTGGCCACTAAGGTATAAAGGCTTCCCGTGGCGCTCCAGGCCGATTCTTTGAGGCCTGCGTCAATGGTTTTTACTCGGTAGTAATACGTTGTATTCGTGAACGGCAAATACCGCAGGCCCACCCCCTGGTTGCTATTGCCGTCATAGATCTGCGGCGGTTTTAAGTAGTTTCCCATCCCCGGGGTTGACCATTGTCCCGCCACGATGGATTTTCCTGTGAAATCGCTCATTGTCGATATTTCCACCTGATAAGTTAAAACGTTGGCTGGAGTTGAGGGCGAACCGTTGTCCGCTCCGGGATTCCATTTAAATGTTGCCGTGGACGTCCCGGAAGCGTTGTAGGCCCAGGTGGAGGTCAATGTGCTGGGCGCCGAGGGCGCTGTGTTCGCCAACGGATTTAGATTTTTATAAACGCGCAACTGTCTGTTCCCATTAGTGCCGTTTGCCAATATATCCAAATCGCCGTCGTTGTCATAATCGCCCCAGGCCACTTCGCCCCCTTCCAACCCTCCATTCAGTCCATCCACCTCGATCTGCGTGGCGTCCATCGTGGCATTCCCGTTGTTTTTGTAAACCCGAAGTTGCTGGGCGCTCGATCGGACCCCTGAGGCCAAAATATCAAGGTCTCCGTCGCTATCTAAATCGCCCCAAGCGGCGGCGGCGTAATAGAGCCCATTATTAACCCCATCCACTTCAATTTGGCTTGCGTCAATGGTCCCGTTCCCATTGTTTTTGTAGATCCGAAGTTGAACGCTTCCCCCGTAGTACCCTATCGCAAGGATGTCCAAATCACCGTCGTTATCAAAGTTTCCCCAAACCGCTCGGCCATAGCTCAAACCGCCGGTGGCGCCATCCACTTCAATCTGAGAGGGGTTAAAACTTCCGTTTCCATTGTTCTTGTAGACGCGCAATATTCCCGAATCGCCAGAAAACAAAATGTCCAGGTCACCATCATTTTCAAAATCGCCCCAGGCTCCGCTACTGTAACTGGCACCCCCGCCATTTCCGTCCACCTCAATTTGGGCAGAATCAATCGTTCCATTTCCATTGTTTTTGTAAACGCGCAGTTGGTTGCCACTACTTTCACCCGTGGCTAAAATGTCCAGATCACCGTCATTATCAAAATCACCCCACTCCACTGTTCCACGGTAAAGGCCGCCATCTTCAGGATCAACATCAACCGCCGTTGGATCAAATGTGCCGTTTCCGTTGTTTTTATAAATGTAAAGGTCCTTCTGACCACCCGTGTCTCCAATCCCCACCACATCCAGATCGCCGTCGTTGTCGTAGTCGCCCCAGGTGACATCCCCTTCAATAAATCCAACCGCGCTCACCGTGAGCTGGGTGGGGTCAAATGTCCCATTTCCATTATTTTTATAAACCCGCACCGCGTAATTCCCAGACACCAGAATATCGACATCTCCATCCGCGTCATAATCCCCCCATCCAACTCCCCCGTAATACAACCCACCGTTCAATCCGTCCACCTCAATTTGGTTGGGGTCAAACCAATATCCACCCACGGCGGAGGTGGTGTTGGATATCCCCGACCAGTTATTTGATTCGTCTTGGCTCCACAACACAAAGTAATACGTCACACCACTTAACAGGCTTGTGATCGTGCGGCTTTGGGCGGAGCCGGGGACCTGGGTCGTCGTGGCGATCGTCACTGTGGTCGCGTTGGTCGGCGTGGAACTTGTGCTCCAGGTCACCGTGTAAGTCGCGTATTGGATCCGGAAATTGCCCGTGAGGTTGCCAGAACCGCCGTCGTCCCCGGCGGAGTTCCAGGTCAACGTCACTTCCTCCGGATTGCCACTCGTCGCCGCCAGGGTGCTGGTGGAAGGAACCACCAGATCCGCCACTGGAACCGCCGATGTTGTGTTCGAAATCGTCGACCAGTTGGGGACTTCGTCCCCTGTCCACAACACAAAGTAATACGTAAACCCGCCAGTGAGGCCCGTCACCGTGCGGCTTTGTGCCGCACCGGGGACCACGTTCGTGGTTGATATTGTCACCGTGGTCGCGTTCGTGGGCGTCGTGCTCGTGCTCCAGCTCGCTGTGAA
>JADKCG010000030.1 GCA_016714745.1 Elusimicrobiota bacterium
CCACCTAAATGGGACCCACTTTAAGGGGTCAAATCCCACCTATCGGGCCCCCCCCTGTCCGTACCACTGAATAACTGATTATTCATGTGGGGGAGGGGGCGTTGAGCCCCCCCCCACCAAAGTCATCTGGGACATGTAAGATCCTCCAAAATTCATTTAGGGGGTGTCTCATGACCCACGGAACAAGGAGGCGACTGTTGGATCGGAAAATCATTGAACTGCTGATGAGCGGCAAGGGCATCAACGCCATTGGGGTGACTCTGCATGTCTCCAAGCGGCGCGTCCGTGCTCTGCGGGAGAAGGCCCGGGCGCGGGGCTACCTTTCCAACGACGGGGGGCCCGGCGGGGTCGCGTTGCCACCGTATCCGGAGGGACTATTTCCTGATATCCTCGATGGTCGGTCCGATCGCGAATCGGAAACGGACAAACTCCTGGAGGGGCGAAAAGAGTGGATCCGGGAACGTTTGGCTGGCGGCTGGCACGCGGTGACCGTGTATGAGGAACTCAAGGACAGCCGGGTCTCTCGCTCCAGTTTCTATCGGTATCTGGATCGGCACGGGTTCTGCCCGGCGGGAGACAATCCGCGCGTCATCGTTGAAATTGTTCATCGGCCCGGGGAGGCGCTCTTGTTGGACTGGGGCAAGTTGCGCGATGTGGCGGATCCGACGACGGGCAAAAAGAAAACGCTCTGGATGTTTGCTGGAATTCTGGGGTATTCGCGGTATCTCATGGTCCGCCTGGTCTGGACGATGGACCTGGCGACGACGTTGACGGCGCTGGAGGGCTTTTTGCGCCACATGGGCGGGGTTCCTGGGCGAATGACGACGGACAATCCCAAATGCTTTGCGTTGACGGCGTCGCCCTATGAACCCCTCTTGAATCCCGCTCTGGAACGGTTTGCGGCGCACTACGGATTGACGGTTGAATGCCTGCCGCCGCGGGATCCTCAGAAGAAGGGCAAAATTGAGCGTGTGATCCCCTTTCTCCGCCGTCTCTACGAGGCGCATGGAGACGCCTGGGAGGGCCTGGACGAATCCCAAACCTACATGGATGGCAAATTGGCCATCGCCAACCAAAGACAGCATGGCACCACGCGCAAACGGCCCCTGGACTTACTGGCGGAGGAGCGGCGTGTTCTTAAGCCGCTCCCGGCCACCGCCTATACCGTGGAGGAATTCCACGAAGGCCTTGTCCGCCAGGACAGCCACGTGCGCTTCGACCACAAATACTATTCGGTGGACGAGCAGTATTGCGGAAAATCGGTCGTCGTTCTGGGGAGCCCGCGCCAGGTGTCCATCTACCACGCCGGGCGACTTCTGGAAGTTCATGACCGGCTCACGGATCCCTTGAAAAGCAAGTCCACCAAACCCCACCATTTGAAGCCGTGGGAGCGGGACCTCTCGTCGCAGGAGCCCTACCGTCAGCGCGCCCAAGCGCTGGGCCCCCAGGTCGACGTCATGATTGAGAAAATTCTGGCCCAAGGGGACGGATTCATTGACCTACGCAAAGTCTGGGGAATCTTGAGCTTGGACAAACGCTACAGCGCCTCCCGCATCGACGGCGCCTGTGGGCGGGCGCTCGTCGTCGGTCAGATGGGCTACCTTGCCGTCAAACGATGGCTCGACTGGGAAGACGCGGTGATGGCCCGCCCCGCTCATGCGCTCGACGCGAGCCCTGACGCCCCCGCACCTGTCGAGAACAAATACGCGCGGCCCCTGTCGGTTTATCGGGAGCAGGTGGAGTTGGTCCCGAAAGAAGTGACATCCTAAAATGGAGGAACACATGAATCCCGCAGGACTACGGCAACAACTGAATGCACTGAAATGTTCAACGGCGGCCCGCGAGCTTGAGGACGTTCTGGGGCGACACCACCAGGCGGCCTCCTTGGAGTGGGTGTCAGACCTGCTCGCCCGGGAAATCGACGCCCGTCGACAAAAAGCGCTTCACAAACGCATCGCTCGAGCCGAGTTCCCGGAAGTCACCACGCTGGAATCCTTCGACTGGGGGTTCAATCCCAAGGTCCCTCAGACGAAGATCCAGGAACTCGCCGGATTGTCCTTCGTTCGCGACAACCGCATCGCGCTCTTCCTGGGCGCGACCGGGTTGGGGAAAACGCACCTCGCCCTCGCCCTGGGCGTCCTCGCGGCCAAGGAGGGCCACCGGGTCTTCTGCGCCAGTATCAAGAAATTGATTCAGCTCATCGAGGTTGCCAAGATGAAGAACGCGCTGGACGTGTTGTTCAAGCGTCTTCTCTCCGCAAAACTCTGGATCATCGACGATTGGGGTGTTGTCTCCATGAAACGCGACACCGCCGAGGAGGTCTTCGACCTCTTCGATCGGCGCAAATACAGCTCCGCCATGATTCTCACGTCCAATCGCAGTGTGGAGGAATGGGGCCGGGTATTCCCAGATCCAATCCTGGCCAGTGCCACCATCGATCGGTTATTTGACCGCGCGGAGATCTTGGTCTTTGAAGGGGCCAGCTACCGGCTCAAGGGGCGCATCCAGCTCCCCACCCTTCAACCGGGGACATAGAATCCCCCCTCGGGCTTCACGCGGGACTTGCCCGAGGGGACCTTCCCTGGGTCTTCAAATTTCCTGAAAAAGAAGGCCCAAATGGTCTAAAATACCAATCCTGGACAGGGGAGGTCCCATTAGGTGGGATTCCACTGGGTCCCGATTGGTGGGACGTGACAGTTCTCTTTGTCGTAATACCGGATCAGCCGGAGCGGGCAATCCTTGCCCACGTGTTCCCCATGCCCTCGCTCAATCGTCGCATCCATCAAAACACCGCGGTTTTTCAAGCATTCCTGCTGTCCGGTAATCCGGTAGGTCAGGCTCTTTTTCACCCGCGTCACGAACGTACACCCCATCTCATGCAACCGTCGGAAATAACCGAAGTCCACATACCCCCGGTCGAAGCAATAGATGCTGTCCGGTTCAATGGGCATATTTTTCTTCGCCACGGACACATCATTCTCTCTCCCTTCTGTGATCACCAACAAGCTGGGAATATGGCCCGCATAATCCAGCTGATAATGAAGTTTTAGGCCCCCCTTCGCCGTTCGATACCTCGCCCAGGGGAAAAGGCTCAAGCACAGGCTGATCACCGTCGAGTCGATGCTATACAGCGGATTTTTAAACCGAAACTTGTGCTTCGGCGTCACCGACCGGCACCGGGTCAACAGCTCTCCGAACACCCCGCGAAAAATTTCCCACTTCCTTCGTCCGTTCGCGTCCGCCAACGTCGTCCGCCGAACGGGCCCAGTCAATCCCACGTGATACGTTTTGCTCTCTTGGGTTTCCAGTCCTTGTTCGATTTCCCGCAAGCTCTCTTTCCCGCTCGCTTGGGCATAGAGCATCACCGTTAACTGGTTCCAAGTGCTGAATGTTTTCGAATATCGGTCCGCTTTGTGGGTTTTGACCAGCCGGTCGAATTGATGTCGGGGGACATGAACCAACAACTGGTTTAAAATCGTGTTATAATGGGCCACGGGAATCCTCCGTCGATAAAATGAATTGTTCGCACAATCATTTTACCAATAACGGGGGATTCCCTTATTTTTTCCCCGGACAGGTGTGTCGTAACATCAAAACACTTGTTCCGTAACATCAAAAGGAACAATTTGGGAACGCAAAAGGGGGCGCCGTCGGAAGGGACAAAGGTGAAACGGTCCCCCACTCGACAAAGACAAGGCCAGTGCCGGTTATGAATATGCCGTGCTGGTCACATCCTCCGATTTTTCAATTTTGACGTTGGCTCAGATGTATCGAGACCGCGCGGATGCCGAGAACAATTTCGATGAGCTGAAATATCAATGGGGGTGGGGTGGTTTTACAACACGTGATTATGCCCGTTGCCAATTGGTTACCCACATGGTGGCCTTGGTTTACAACGGGTTGACACTCTTTGTCCGGTTGGCTCAACCAGACAAACATTTTGAAACCATTTCCAGCCGCCCGCTCTTGTTGCATGGGGTGGCAACACAAACACGCCACGGGGGACAAACCTGTTTGACCATCACCAGCACACACCAAAAACAGGCGGTGATTCAATCGATTCTGACGAACATCGGTCGTCTTCGTCTCGGTGCTCGCCCCTATTGCAAAGTCCGCTCATTAGAGGTCCTTCTGTCAAGTAGACAGAAAACTTCCGCCCACAGGGTGGCATTTTATCATCACTTCGCCCAGACCGAACCCCATTCGTTCCCGCCGAATGGGTTTTCCCGTATTCGCGTGAGCAAACGACGACACGGGAGTGGCGGCGGGCCTTTGCGCGAGCACGCCGCTCATTAGAGGTCCTTCTGTCAAGTAGACAGAAAACTTCCGCCCACAGGGTGTGGCATTTTTATCTCATCACTTCGCCCAGACCGAACCCCATTCGTTCCCGCCGAATGGGTTTTCCCGTATTCGCGTGAGCAAACGACGACACGGGAGTGGCGGCGGGCCTTTGCGCGAGCACGCCGCCGCCACACCTTCCCATCAATGGGGGGTGTGCTTGCAACGTGCCTTTTGTTTACTGTCTCAGGCGTTTCAGCACCCTGGTTTTTAATCGTTGGTGTCTGTTCACCATTGTGTGCTGGTGAAGCCGCACCATCCACTCATCAGGATCAAGAGCCAACGCTATTCTGTCGACGTCCCTGCCCTCTGTTGAAGGGCCCAAAAAACCATTGGTTCCCTGCTGTGTCCATTCATCGGCGGGAAATCCCGCCCTCAGGTTGATGGTTCAGCATACCATCGCTGACCAGCATTTTATTGGCTCACAGCCGAGGCGTCTTCGCCCAAAACAGTCGGTGGAGGAAACGGCCAATCGGGTTATGTGGTTGTTAGCCAGAAATTCTACTGGCTCATCCCCTCCACCAAATCCCCTACGCAAAAGCGCGTTTTACATCAAATTCGACCTGATCTTTGATCACGTGATAACACGCCCGTGCCAATTTGTGGGCCACAGACTTCACCGCAACCGCCCCGTTCGTTTTCGCCTTTTTCCGTTGATAAAACCGCTGTATCCTCTCGTTGAATCGTGCCGCGTAGTGCGATGCCTCCACAAAAGCCCACGCCAAATATTTGTTCCCATTCTTCCGGTTTCCAACGCCTTTCTTCTTGCCATTGCTCCATCGCGAACTGCTCACGCAACGCGCATAGGAAGAGAAGTGCCCAACCTCTTCAAACCGATCCGGGTTTCCCATCTCATACATAATCGTCATCCCTAAAATCGGGCCAATCCCGTCAACCGTCAGCAATTTCTTGAATGCCGGCTTTAGTTTCGCCTTCGACAATACCGTTTGCTCCAGCGTCTCAATCTCCCCATCCAAACAGCGGATCACCGTCAATTGACTTTGGAGCGACATCCTCTGCAGAACGTCCCCGCCACACAGCTCCGTGAGGCTTTTTTCATCGAGCCGACGAATCTCCGCAACGGAAATCCCCCGCCCACAATGGCGACTGACGTGGCTCTGAATACTCAACAGTAGTGCCGTCCTCTATCGAACACGCTGGCCGCGTTTGCGGAGCAGATCCCGCGTCATTCGTTCCTCTTTCGGATAAATGTGCCCTGTCGGAAGAATCCCCAGTCTTAACAGGTGCGCTAAGTGCCGCGCATCGTGCTCGTCCCCCGTATACTTCAGCCCATCGTAGGTCTTCACCGCGACCGTGTTCACCAGCTTCACCGTGTATCCCGCCTCCATCAGCCCATCCACAAGCCAATACCAGTTATAGGTCGATTCCACCATATCCCCTGAACTTCTTTCCGCACGGTGACAACGCCGCCAGCACCTTCGTCAGATCATTATTAGCCGCCATTCATACACCACACGATCGTCTTTGTTTAATATCACCAGCACATTGTTGTTTGAATGTAAGTCAATCGCACTGTATAATTTCATCGTCTCCTCCTCAGGTAGAGAATGTTGGTCTGGTAACCAAACATTATTTTACCTGTGGGAGGGGACCTCTAGATGATTATCGGGTTATCTACTCCTGAGATTTGATGCCATGTATTCCTCCAACACCAACGACACTATTTCTGTTATTGATAGGAAAGGTAACGTTCTACTAAAAAATAAAAAGTGGCATTTTTCCCAATGAATTGGCGAAACCGTTCTCCTTTTAAGAAGAAAGATGGGGGACGATAGAGTCCAAATCCGTGACATCAAATCGAATAAGGTCAAAGGAACTCTCATCGTTCGCGGCCAGGCATTAAAATATAAAGGCGAGGACGGGGGGGATTACTATACCGTGGAGGACCCAGAAATCGATCTCCGGTTCAAGCAGATCAAAGCGACTTTTCTGCGGCAAAGAGAGGGTAAGAAAGTGAAAATCACCCTTATTTCTAATCTAACAAACGAACGGAGGAAGAAATTAAACAGGCAACCGATGAGTAATTTGTGAAACGGTGAAGGAAATCGACTCCCAGTCAAACTCGATCTTGTAAGTTCTTTCTATTGCCCTCCCCGGAAAGTCTTTTTTGAATACAGAGGCCCGAGGCTGAAAAGTTGAAGGGCCTTTTGTCTTGCCTGCAGAGGTCGGCGTCTTTCCCCTTGACTTTTTCCATTTCTTGTGGCAACTGGCCCAGCGAAAAAGGGCCCTTGGCGCCGCAAAACTCGACGCGTAACACTTTAGCCCCTCGAAGCGTTCGGTCCCGGGTCCGGCTAAGCCCGCCTAGCGGAAGGGGGCCCCTGCGACGAAGTCGCAGGGGGGAACCGCCGGGACTGGTTCCCCAGCGGGCGTGCCGGAGCCGGGACCGGAACGCGTGACTTTCGTTGAAGCCTTCAGAAAGCTAAAGAGACACCTCGACGCGATCTTGTTAAATAAGTCTTGACAACTGTCAAGACTTAATGTAGGCTTTGAACAGGAGGGATGACCATGAATAGGGCACATTTTTTTCCAACCACTGAAAAGATAAAAGCCAGTGAC
>JADKCG010000031.1 GCA_016714745.1 Elusimicrobiota bacterium
TCTTGACTCGAACCGGGAATACTTTGGGCGCGTGCGGGCGGTGGGTGGGGTGTGGTCGGGCATTTATGCGAGCACGTATACATGGCCTAACAGTGTGGTCGACCTGAAGCCGGTCGCGGCGAGCGTAGCGACGCACGCCGTGAAGTTTAATTGGGGGCATGGGAGAAACTGGGCGAATAATACGGCGTATGAGTTGGTATTGACGACGGGTGTGGGACCGGCGAGGCACGAAGTGAAGAGCCTGACGACGGGTATGGGTGTGACGGATCATGAGTTTGGGGCGGGAGAGGGGGTTGTGTGGGCGAACGAGGAATACACGGTGAGCGTGAAGGTTGTGTCGGCGGACGGGAATCCGTCCCACAATTCTGGTGAAGTGACGTCGTCGACGTGGACGGCGATCCTTCAACCCCAAGATCTACGCGTTATCACTGAAACCACTGACAATATGACTGTGGGTTGGTTTGACACAAAGCCCGTAGTCAGTCAAACGATCGCGAACAGCCCCAATACAGAATATGAGGTTTTTCGCGTTGATGGGGCATCTATCTCCCTCGGTCGGATTAAACAGCCTGTTACAAATGAGTTTTTGATCGGCAGTTTGACTCCAAATAAATTGTTCGGTGTGCAAGTGAAAGCCCTTTCTAACGTGGGCAATCTTTGGCTCCCTGTTCAGGCGTCAACCCAAGGGGTGACTCGAGCGATGGTGCCGAACCCGGGTTTGTTTCGGTTGTATACGACGTCAGCAACGTTGAACTGGGACGTGAATACAAATCCCGTGGGGACCGGTTACAGGGTGGAGATGGATGTCAAAATACGTTTGATTCGCCATTAAAAAAGACTGGTCGGGATAATCACAACTGGAGAAATAAATAATCTGGCCTCAAACGCGACTTACTACGCCCGTGTTTTAGCCATCAATAGCGCAAACAAAGAGACGGCTTGGGCCGATTATTCCCTGGCGGCAACGGATGTGGCGGTCCCGCTCATCACAAACTTTGCCTTGTTCACCAGCTCCGGCGAAGTGACGTGGAACCCAAATGGGAATTTTGACGGCACGCGATATAAAGTGGTGGTGTCGACAAACGCGTTGTTCACTTATCCCATAGTGTATGAGGACGTTCCCTTGCAAGAACCGGGGGAATCGATGTCGAAGTCCTATAAATTTGTCGGTTTGACGCCGAACCTGCCGTATTTTGTTCGGGTCGACGCTCACGGGCATAATGCTAAGGTGATTGCTTCGAACGTTCCCGCAGAGAGGGAGACAATCCCGGCGGACGTGGTGTCATTGTCGTTTGTCCCCACGGGGGATAAAAGCAGGGAATTGATTTTGACTTGGGACAAGAAGGACAATTCGGATCGCACGAAATACGTTGTTGGAATCTCTTCGGATGCGGGAACCAGTTGGAAAGAAACAAGAACGGGGGCCAATGTTTCGACGTTCGTGTTTGGGGGCCTTCAATCAAACCACATGTATCGGGCACGGGTTCAGGCCGTGAACGGCAACCTATCGAATGAGCTGTCAACCTATTCCTGGCCGTCGACGCCCGAACAGGTGAGATCCGTGGCACTGCCGTTCGCAGACGCAACCCATCAGCTGAAATTTGAATGGGACCACGGCAACAACGTTCCGACGACGGCCTATGCCGTGACGTTGTCAACGGGCGAGGGCATTGAAAAACATGTTATTCGTGATCAGGTGCCCACAAATGCGGGCGTCAAATCCATTTTATTTGATGAAACCGACGGAGTGGTTTGGGCGAACCAAAAGTATAGCGTCGAGGTGCAAGCTCAATCTTCTTTCGATGCGGGATTGTATAGCGGGTCTCTTTCCACCACCGCTTTCACGGCGCCCTTGGCCGCAGAGAACTTTGGGACATTGGCGGTGACCTCAACCACAGTGAGCGTTCATTGGGATGCCCCAGCGGTCGGCGGGGTCGGCAACTCGCCCAATTCAACTTATCTCCTTCGGTGGCGGAGTGATGCTCAGGCTCTTCAGGGCCTTCCTTATAGTCAAGAAAGCTCTTTTCAGAAGGAATTGGATTCTTTGAATCCGAACACAACGTATTACATTGATGTGGTGACTATTCCGACCGCGGAGAGCTCCTGGGTTGGGCCGGTAGTGGCGGGCGTTTGGGCCACGGCTCCGACGAAGGCAACGTTAAACCTGGGCGGATTGATCCCCCACCCCTCCTCCATGACGGTGCAATTTAACGGGAACAATAACGGCCTGAATACACGTTATCGAGTGGACTTTCTGGATTCCAGCGCGGGCACGGTGACGTCAATTTTCACAGACCAAACGAGATTTGTGACATCTCCCACGCTCCAACCCGCGACCCTATATAAAGTCAGTGTTCATGTATTGGGTCATTCCGGGAAATTGCATCGCCTCCGCAAAATGAATGGGTGGACAAAACGACTCTTCCGGTCGATCCGGTGGTTGTCTCTGTGTTGAAACCCGATGGGGATGCAACGGGGCAGAAATTGACCGTGGTCTGGGAGGGCAACGGAAACGGAGGGTATGCGCGGTATGAAACGCGGGCGCCGACGGTCGACAATACGTGGAAAATGCACAACTTAGGCGTTAACACGGTCACATATGAACGGTTTGCCGCCAACGCGTTAGTGGACATTGATATTCGCGCTTCTCTCGGGTTGGGAAGCTCCTATTTCCCCTCCGTCTCAACGCGGGTTTGGACCCGGGCGCAATGGCCGGGAGCCCCGGGTGTTACCGTCCCTCTGTCTAACCAAAAAATGGGAATAGGGTTTCCTGCCAGCGACAATCCGGCTCCAACAGAGTATGCGATCCGTTTAACGACGGCGGGGACGGGAACCTTGCCCGTGGCGGCGGAATACGCCAATTTGGTCGCCGGCGTTCCGGGGCAGGCGGTGTTTTCGAGCGTATCTCCCATTTGGAAAACGGTGTCGGGTTGGGCTCTCAATAATTCCGTGTTGCTTTCGAATTTGCCCCTCACCGGGGATTACAAAATTGTATTTTACGCCCGTAACCAACAGGAAACGGTTTGCTGGTGCAACAAAGCGTCGGCGAACCGCGCTTAACTTTGGACACTGTGATGGGAACGTTCACCTCAGGGGACAGTGGGGCGGTCCCCGTCTACTACAACAAAACGGTTGTTTCGATCCGCGCGAGCAATTCGTCCCATTTCAACGTCCTTTGGACCACTTGGTCGGCCCCCATCAACGGAAATCAAATTGCCAGTTCGGATGGGTGGTCAGGTGAAATTAATGCGGTGGGGCCCTGTCTTCCGGATTCCAACGGTTTGTTTAATTCACTTTTTGACGGTCCCATCAAAGGGTTTTGTGGCGGCGAGGGGATCTATTACCTCAATGCTGTCGGTACCGCTTTGGTCACTCAGGGGCAGGCCAAGGAGTTACTGTTGGATGCAAATTTGAATCTTATCTCCTTATCCACTGACTCTTTCCGAGTTTTCGTTGACACGACACCCCCCGTTCCCCAGAACCTGGAGGTGTATTTCTCCACGGAGTCGGCCCTGGCGAAAAATCCGGACCAGCGGATTTCGTCGGGGACCCTGTGGGGCGACCCGGACCCCTACGTGACATGGGAAGGTCGGGACGATTTGGGGGCGATTTCCCGAAGCCCCGTGGAAGGGTGGACGGTCCTTGTCCACGGATCCCTTGGCTGGCAGCGCCCGGATCGCCGACCTGACCAAAAATCGGTTTTCCCCGAACTTCAAGGCGTCACCGAACCCAAGGACTTTTACCTTTCGGTTCGGGCTTTTGACCGGGCGGGCAACTGGACACCGGACACACATGTGCCCATTTTTAAATATCAATACACTCCCGATCAAAGCGCGCCCCGATGGAACAAGAGCCATATTTCCATGACGGGCGTGCGATACCCTGCCACGGACGAAAAAATTCGGTTTGCGGCGGTCGCTCCCGTGGGGAACTTCATTGACGTGGGGTTTGATGAGGATATGTTGATCCCCCGAGATTCCATTAAACTGATTCTGCATCGATCGAGTGATGGAACAACCGTGGACCGAAAAGTGGATCTCACCCTGCCCACCACCTCCTATGTGGCGGTGACCAATGACTCTCCTTCGACGTCCCTGGTGGTGTTGCCCTTTTCGGCGACGGTGAACCTTCAGCCGGCCAGCGCCTATCGGTTCTACAGTTCGACCAAGCCCGCTCCCACGGATCGGGCGAACAACCCCCTGGACAGTTCTCTGGACATTTTGTTTTACACGGCCATGGATCCGGCCAAAAAAGCGGTGTTTGTCAGCGAGGATGGAAAAGTGAGTGTGGACGTTCCCGCTTATGCCCTGGGGAACGATCCTGTGGGCATGGCCATCAATGATCGGCCGGAAAAAGTGTCGGTGGCGGGGTCCCCCGCTTTGCCTCGGTTGGTGGACGAAGCCACCTCCGCCATGGGTCGCCAAACGGGCGGGGCCTACAAAAGGCTGTTATCCATTAAAGAGCTGACGGTGTTTGATACAAAGGGAAAAATGCGTTCCGCTTCTTTTTCCGGCGATGTTCGACTTGGTTTCGATGTTAAAGACGACCTGTCGTCCCAGAACGGGGAGTCCTACATAAAAGGAACGTCGATCCGAGCGAAAGATCTGGTGCTCTATGAGCTCGACGAACGGACAGGGGTTTGGAACAAAATGGCGGACAGCTGGGTGGACGAGGGGGCCGGTTCGGTTTCTGCCCCGCTTCGTCACAGCGGAACCTACGCGCTGGGCGGATCGCCGAACTATGATTTGTCCGGGGCGCACCCGTACCCAGTGCCTTTCCGCTCTTCCCGGGACTCTCACGGCATCACCTTCACGGGGTTGTCGAGTTTCGGGAATATTAAAATCCTGACTCTTGATGGTCGGCTGGTAAAAACCCTTTCGTTTAATGGAGATTCTTCTGTCGCGTGGGACCCTGTCGAGTCTGACAGCGGGGACCCGGTGGGCTCGGACGTTTACCTCTATTTCATTGAGAACGACAAAGAGCGGGTTGTCGGAAAGTTGATGGTGATCCGATGAGCCGTCGGCGTTTCATCGGGATCTTCTTTGGCGTGTGTGTTGTCTCCGCGTCCGTGTGGGCAAAATCTTCCGGGAACTCTACGGCCAACTTCTTGAAAATGGGGGTCGGCGGTCGCGGCGTGGCCATGGGGGAGGCTCAGACCGCCGCGGTCTCGGACGCCACGGGGTTGTATTGGAACCCCGCGGGGTTGGGCGGCCTGACGCAAAAAGAAATTATGTTTATGCACAGCAATGCCTTGGAGGGGGTGACCCAAGATGTTTTATACTATGCCCGCCCCACGGAATTGTGGGGGGTTTGGGGGGTGGGCGGGACTTTATTGAAAGTCGACGGTATCAAAGGCTACGATGGGCAGAATGTGGAAACGGGTGATGTCGGAGCTTCCGACTCTCTTCTGACCCTGGGGTGGGCCAAACCCTGGGATAATTTGGCTTGGTTTCCAGGCCTTCAGACAGGGGTCAATCTAAAAATATTGAAAAAATCTTTGGACACAGATTCGGCCGTAGGCTACATGACGGACCTGGGCGTGGTGTATAACGCGCAATCGGAATGGAACCAGGGCCTCAGGACAGGTGTCGTTTTACAAAACCTGGGCACTGGACTGGATTTTAACGGGGATAAATCGCCGTTTCCGTCCATGTTAAAGGTGGGCGTCGCCTATTCGATGTTTGGAAACAACATGACGGCGTCGGGTGATATGGTTCTGCCCCAGGATGGAAACCCCTATCTCAACGCGGGGGCTGAGTATTGGATCTGGGACATCCTGGCTTTCCGTATGGGGTATAAAGGCAACAACGATTTGGATTCTGGGATTACCTACGGGTTCGGTATCGGCAACGAACGGTTGCACCTGGATTACGGGTTCGTGCCTTTCGGCCCTTTCGGCGACAGCCACCGGGTCAGTCTCAGCTTGCGGTTTGGAGAATCTTACCGCCAAGTTCAGGTGGTCTCCCAAGTGGATATTGCCTACAAACGCGCTCTGGCCCGTTATGCTCAAGGATACCTGGTCGAGGCTTTCATGCAGGCCAATCAAATTTTGGCCGTTGCCCCCTGGCACCGTCCCGCTAAACTGTTGGCCAAGAGGATTGAGGCCGAATTCAAACACATGGAAAGCGGCGCCCAAAAGGAACAACTCCAAGCGCAGGTGGATGACCATTTCGCCCGAGGAGAACAGTTTTTTCAGGTGGATGACCTTCTGCGCGCCCGGCGGGAATTTCAGGCCATCTTGGCTCTTCAGCCGGACCACATGGGGGCGAAAACCTATTTGAACCGTATCGACGAACGGTTCCAAAGCCTGACGGAAAAATTCTACGACATGGCGATCCAGGCCTATGCGGTTCAAGATTTCGCTCAGGCGGGGGAACTCATCGACAAGGTGTTGAAACTGAACCCGGATCATGCGGAAGCCCGCGAACTGAAAGATCGGGTGGACCAAGTTCTTAAACAGGCGGCTGCTTTTGCCGATAAAACGGCCCGGGACAATCAAATAGAACCGTTGATGCAAAGCGGACGGGAACTTTACGAACAAAAAAAGTATGAGGAAGCGTTGTCTCGGTTTATTGAGATTTTGAAGCTGGATACGCAACACGCGGAAGCCTTGCGCTTGCGGGACCTTTGCAAAGAACAGGTGTCAAAAGAGGCGTACAACGCGGGGTTGCGCGCCGCGCGGGACGGCGATATGCAGGGGGCCGCTTTGTTCGCTCAGAAAGCGCTAAAATTTAAGCCCGATTATCCTGAGGCGCGTGACCTCTTGAACACCGTGGGCCAGAAAAAAAAGGTGGTGGACGAATCCAAGTCCAAGGAACTCTATAGAGATTCCCTGGACGCGTTCTTGGCGGGAGATCCGCAAAAGGCGTTTGAGTTGGCCGTTAAGGCTTTGGAATTGGACCCCAACAACGTGGAAGCCCAACGCATGCGCGACCGATTGGCCCATCGAGGGAATGTGACACCATGATTTCCCGCTCGGTGGTTGACAGAACGCGCAAATTTATGGAAATTCGACATAGAATGGCCAGCATATTTTTTCCCATTTTCTTTGCCACGGTCCTAGGTCTTTCGTTGCCTCTGCGAGCGGATTCTCCTGTGGAAGTGCTCCAAAGTGCCTTGGATGCCTATTTCAACGGGCGTTACGATGAATCGGTCCACTTTTTTGAGCAACTCTTGGAGATGGACCCGAAAAACGTAAAAGCCAAGCAAGGCTTAAAAAACGCCCAACGGAAATGGGACGAACAGGTTCTGCGAGACCGTGAACAGGAACGGAAGGCCCTTTACGTCGCCCAAGGCTATCTTGCCAAAGGAAAAGTCGTGGAAGCGTTTGATCGGTGTCGAGAGATTTTGGCTCGGGCGCCGAATCTCCCGGAGGCGCAGGAACTTATAACGAAAGTGCGGGGGAAAGCTGAGAAATCTTTGCGAAAGGCCAAACCCGAATCAAGCGCTTACTATGAGGCCCAGGGCGATTTGGCCTACATGGAGGGGGATTGGTTCAAAGCGGCGGATTCTTGGGAAAAAGTGTTGGTTTTCAATAAAGACCGTTTGGACCTGATGCAACGGCTGGAGGATACGAAAAAAAAACTGGCGGAACGCCAGCGGGAAGAGCGGATTCAGGTCATGTTGGACCTGGCTCGGGCGAACTCTCAGCGGGGGCTCTTCAGTGATGCCGTCAAGGTGTTGGGAGAGGTTCTGCAATTGGATCCAACGAACGCTGAGGCGCGCCAGTTGCTGAACGAAGCGCGCCGTTCGGCGGCCCAGCAGGCTCAAGCGAAAAAGGATGGCCAAGTTCAAGAGATCAACCAGAAAGCCATGGACGCGTTTTCTCTTGGCCATCGAAAAGACGCTTTGGCGCTGTTTCACCAAGTTTTAAAGATCGACCCGGACAACCGTTTGGCGGGCGAATATCGAGACCGGATACTGGGTTTGGATCCGACCCTTTTGGATGAGCCCGCTCCGAGGCGGTCGGGGGGAGCCGCTGATTTAGCGAGCGCCACAACGCTCATTCAAGCGGAAAAATTTATTGAAGCCATTGAGATTGTGGAACGGGTGTTGGCCCAAAACCCAAACGATTTAAAAGCGCAAAATCTTTTGGATGAGGCGCGGGCGCGCCAGCGGGAACTCGTGGAACAGTCCTACCGCGAAGCGCTCACCGCCTATTCGCGGGGAGACCGAGAGGAATGCCTGCGAAAGCTTCAAGACTGTCGAAAAATTGATCCGGATTTCTCCCGGGCGAAACAGGCTTTAATTAAAATTATGCAAGAGGGAAATGAATGAAAACCCAAAAGTGTAACCCATTTGTGTTGGCTGTGGTGGTCCTTCTGTGTCGGGGACTGGAGGCTCAGGCCGCTGTTTCTGGGGACAACGAGATCGAAAGCGTGAGCGTCCAAGGGGTCGGCAAATTTGGAAAAGTTATTGTTCAGTCCACCCGGGCGCTGAAATACCGGGAGGTCTCGGAGAAAGGCATGGGGGTGACTCTCTACATGCTGGAACCCGTGGTCTGCCGTCGGCCCGCCCTGGAACGGACGTTCAGTGAAATCGTCAGCGAGATCCGTTACGGCTATCGGGAAGGGAAAGCCCCCGCTTCCGGTGAGGAAGCCCGTCCCCTGGAATTTATCCGCCTCGTGTTCAAACAACCCACCGCCACAAATATTGTGCAACAGGAATGGGTGTTGGCGGTGGAACTTCGGCCGGCCCCAGAAGGGACGGTCGCGGGGGGGGGGGCGCGCGGCCCCAAAGAGGTAGTGTCGGAGGAGGAAAAAGGGTCGGAGTCGGCGCGGAAAACGTTGCCGAAATCCCCCCTCCTGAAAGATTTCCTGACGGTGGGGCTTGCCAACCACAGGCCGTTGCGTGTGGCGGAGGAGGAATCCCGAGTGGCGAACGTCCGGTATCTGGAAGCGATGCGAAACCTACTGCCGGCGGTGACGTGGAAATACAGCGAGTCGGAAGGCGAGTTGTTAGAGGATCCCCTGGTGTCCACGGACGACACCAAGTTTAAGCGGAAAGAAATAGGCGTCGAATTCGGCATCCCGCTGTTCCACAGCGGGCGCAATTATTTTAATTTCCGTTCAGCCGGGGCGCAAAAAATTGTGGCCGAACAGAATGTGCGAAAAGTCCAAGGGGAGATCACCTTTGAAATCACCCGCGCCTATTACAATCTGGTTCGTTCTCAGCGGGCGGTCAAGGCCCGGCGAGACCTCAGCCGGCGTTCTGAAAAAATAATTGAATTGGCCCGAAAGAAAAAACAGTTGGGGCTCATCACTCCGTCGGATTATCTGGGGGCGGATTCGTTGTTTAATCAAGGGGTCTATCGGCTTCTTTCTGACGAGAAAGATTTGGAAATCGCTCGGTTGAAGATGGCCGGGTATTTGAACATTTCGGAAGCTCTTCCCGAGATCCTCACCGATCCCGCAGACGCGGTGAACGTTCAACACCTGGTGGACCTGTCTGTTCCCCCCGAATCGCTGATCGCAACGGCCTACGAACAGCGGCCGGAAATGCGCGTAGCTGAAAATACGGCCGTCGCCCAACGATACAGTTATCGCGCCGCGTGGGCCCAAAACCTTTTGAAAGTGGACGGCACGTATTTCACCGGAGACGCGGGAGGCGCCTTTGAAGACAAGCCGTTGGAGTTGCGCAACAGTTGGAACGCCGGGGTGCAGGCGAGCCTCTATTTCGGCGGTAGCACGGTGCGCGGGGCCATGACCGATGAACACACGGTCCCGGACTATTCCGAAACCACCGCCACAGACGTGAAAGGAAAAACCGCCAGCGTGGGTTTGTTCGACTCGCTTAAAAGCGCGGGCGATGCCCGCCAAGCACGGGCCGGGCGGGACCGGGCCCTCCATGAATTCGAGCAAGCCCGCCGCGACGTTCAAGTGGACGTTCGGGAGGCTTATTACAATATCCAAAAGGCTAAAATCCAAATCCGCGGGGCCCAATCGGAGTTGGACTACCGGGAGAAAGAGTTGGACATCACCCAACAGAAAGAGCGGATGAACATGGTGGAACCCAAAGAAACCTTGGCGGCCGAAAATTCCTACGGCGAAGCCGTCTCCAATTACGAAGAGGCGCTCTCCTTTTATCAAATTTCCTTGGCGGGTCTGGAACGGGCGGTGGGCGTTCCCCTGACCTCCATTCCGGAGTTCCGGTAAGATGAGTCTTCCGTCCTTTTTTTCGTTCGCCGTCCCGTCACTGGGACAATGATTTTTTCGGGGGTTTGTTTGATGGGCCTCATCACATGGTTCCTGAACGCCCGGGAACTTTTTCCCAGCATTTCTTTTCCCCAACTGCTTGTCATCACTCGGTATGGCAACGCCGCCCCGGAAGAAATCGAGAATTTGATTACGAAAGTCATTGAAGAGTCGGTCGGGACGGTGCCCAATTTAAAGCGGGTCCGGTCTCTCTCTAAAGAAGGTATTTCCCTTGTGACGATGGAATTTGATTGGGGCACCGACATGGGGTTCGCCCACCTTTCCGCCCGGGAAAAAATTGACCAGATCAAAGACCGTCTCCCCTCGGATTCCGAAGAGCCCATCATCAACCGCATCAACCCGTTCGCCCAACCCATGATGATCTATTCCATCAGCGGTTCTCTGCCGATGTCCGAGATGACGCGACAAGCGAAAACCGTGATTAAACAACGGTTGGAGAAAGTGACCGGCGTGGCCTCGGCCGTGATCAGCGGCGGCCAAGAACGCGAGATCCGTGTGGAGGTGGACATGGGTCGAATGGAGGCCACGGGGGTGTCTCTGAACAGCCTGGTGGATTCCCTTAAAGAGACCAACCTCAATTACCCCGGCGGCACCACCATGGGCAAAACCTATGAATATTTGGTGGTCACGAAAGGAGAATTTAAACACATCGGAGAGATCGGCCGAACGGTGGTCAAGGTGTCCCAACCTCCGGACGAGGGGGAACGCGGTTTTGCACGGCCCGGATCCAAACGCGACGCGTCTTCCCCCAAAGACCAACGCCTGGTGTATTTGGACACCATGAGCGAAACCAAAGACGACTTTAAAGAACAAACCAGCTTTTCCCGCCACAACGGGATGGCCAATATTTCCATCGCGGTTCAAAAACAGGCCGACGCCAACACCCTGAACACCGCCGAGCGGGTCCTGGCGGCGATCCGTGAAATCCGATTGGTCCTCCCCAAAGGGGTGCAGTTGGACCTTGTTTACAACGAAGCCGACTTTATTCGGGACGCCATCAACGGGTTGGTGGTCGACAGCATCCTCGGTGGTATTTTGGCTTTCCTCGTCCTCTATTTTTTCCTTCGGAACGTCACGTCTTCTGTGATCGCCGCGCTGACCATCCCCTTATCGGCCATGTTCACTTTCATCTGCATGTATTTTGGACACGTGTCCATCAATTTGCTTTCCCTGGCGGGGATCGGGCTCGCTGTGGGGGCTCTGGTGGACAACGCCATCGTTTGTATGGAAAACGTGACCCGGCATCGGGAAGAATTGGGCAAAGACCACGCCTCCGCCGCGATTGATGGAACTCAAGAAGTGGTGATGCCCATGTTCAGTTCCGCCATCACGAATGTGGCGGTATTTCTTCCCTTGTTGTTCGTCCAGGGGGCCGCGCAAAAACTCTTTCGGGACCTCTTCATCGCAAACGCGTTGGCCACGATGGGGTCTTATTTTGTTGCCATTACCCTGATCCCCCAACTCGTCAGCCATCCCGTTCCGTTGGCTCCCCTGCAGGCCCTCTTGCGTCGGTTCTTCCCGAAAAAAGACCCCGACCCAACACCCGTGGCGGTGTCGGCCGCCTCCCCCGGTTTGATCCGCAGGGGTTTACGGTATTTCTCTCATGGGATTCCCGACAAGGATTACCATCTGCTGACGGAAGGGTATAAATCGGTTCTCGACCGTTCCATCCGGTCCCCGCGGAAACTGTCTCTCTTGTTGGGTCTGCTGGTGGTGTTGAGTCTTGTCCTCATGGGGTTTCAGCCCAAGGTGTTCATGCCCCAGTTCGATCAAGGGCGGTTCATCCTCAAGATCGATCTTCCCGTCGGTACTCGGCTGGAAATAACAAATAAAGTGATGGAAAAAGTGGAACGGAAGTTAAGAGAAGTCTCTGCCGTGACGGATATTTCAGTCGCGGTGGGCTCCAACCATTCGGACGCGGTGGATGCACTCTCCTCTTTCCAGGCTCAAGCGATCGTTAACCTCGACCGCCATCGCATGTCGACCGACGAGGTGATCGAGGACATTAAAACCCGGTTGGAAAAAGAGAATTTGGAGGGCGCCCAGGTGCAGTTTCTCTTGCAGGGGAGCGTGTTGGCCTCCGCCTTTGAATCGAGTTCGCCCATCTTGATAGAGATCAAAGGCCACGATTTGGCGACTCTGCGGAAAATGTCGGAGGACGTCACGAAAGAAATTGAAACGGTTCCTGGAATTTACGGGGTCAAAACGACCTTGGCTCTTCCGTCCCCTGAAACACGGGTGGAGGTGGACCGCGAACGGGCGGCCAGTTACAATCTGTCCGTGTCCGAAATCGCTCGCACGGCGCTGATTGGACTCAAGGGATTCGTGGCCACCACCTACAAAGAGGGGGGGCAGGAGGTGGACGTGCGGGTCCAATTGCGGCCCGAGGACCGCGCGAACACGGATTCGGTCCGCCGCCTGGTGGTTCAGACCCACAACGGCCTGATGGTTCCGCTCTCGGAGATCTCGACCATTGTGACGGCCCGGGGGCCCAGCGAAATTAAACACCTGGACCAACAGCGGGCTGTGCTGATTTCAGCCAACATCCTTAAACGGTCTTCCAGCGACGTCATTGCCGACATCGACTCCCGGTTGGGACAATTCGAGATGGCCGACTATCACCTGAAATTGAGCGGTGAAAGCCAGCAGATGAAAGAATCGTTCGGTCCCTTGGGGATCGCGATGGTGATGGGTGTGTTGGCCAATTACATGATTATGGCCGCGGAATTTGAGGATCTCTGGCACCCTCTGATCGTGCTGGGCACGATTCCCCTGGGCGTGATCGGAGTGGCGCTGAGCCTTTATTTGACGGGCACGCCGCTCAGCGCTCCGGTGATCCTGGGGTGCATCATGTTGGGGGGCATGGTGGTGAACAACGGCATCGTGCTGATCGATTTTATGAACGTTCTCCGCCGCAGTGGTGTCGCTCTTCGGGAAGCCGTGTTTCAAGCGTCCACCGCTCGGTTCCGGCCCATCGTCATGTCCAACATGACGTCGGTCCTTGGTGTTTTGCCTTTGGCTTCAGGGTTGACGGAAGGGTCTGAACTGACGTCTCCCATGGCGGTTGTCGCTGTGGGGGGACTCACGGTTTCCGCCCTCTTAACTTTAATCCTTATTCCGCTCCTTTATTACTATTGGGAGAAATGGCGGGCCGATCGCGCCGCCACCGAGATCCCCGTTTCCCCCGATCCCGAACCTCCCGCGGGGGGTTAACCCCGTGCGCATTTCGTTTCTCCATCAAGTGAAAATAGGATTTTCCTCCCGATGAGCCTTCCCCGCACCGCTGTTGCCCGTCCCGTGACGACCCTGATGCTCTATACGGGTCTCTGCTTGTTCGGGATTTTCGCTTTTATCAAGCTCCCGGTGGACTTAATGCCCAACGCCGGGGCCGGTACGCTGACCATTATGATCGGTGTCCGGGGCGGTTTGCCTCCGGAAGACATTGAAAACCTCGTGACGAAAGTCGTGGAAGAAACCGTCGCCACCGCCGCCCATCTCCGCAACGTTCTTTCCGTTTCTCGCAAAGACCGCTCGGTTGTGACTTTGACCTATGAACCCGGCACGGATCTCAGTTTCGCGGCCCTGGACATTCAAGAACGGTTGGCGAAAATTAAGAACAAGTTGCCCAAAGACATCGAGAAACCCATCGTCGCCCATTACTCCGAGGGCGATTACCCGATCATCATCCTTTCGTTAACGAGCGACACCTTCAGCCCCGAGAAACTCCGCGAATTGGTGGACAACCGCTTAAAGCCCCAACTCACCCGGGTCAACGGCATTGCCAACGTGGAAGTCGGGGGGGGACGGGAACGAAAAATTTTGGTGGAATTTTATCAGGACCGGTTGGAGGCCTACCGTCTATCGATCCGCCAGGTCATCGACACGATTGGAAAAAACAACATCAATTTGCTTTCGGGGAAAACGTCGACGTCTCGGGACGAATGGGTCGTCCGCACCATGGGCCAATACGGCACCATCGAAGAGCTGAAAGAACTGGTGGTGCTCAAAAGTGGGGAGGGGTCCTCCGTCCGTTTGGGAGACATTGCCGACATCAAGGATTTTTATTTGGAAGCCCAAAGTTACGCCCGTCTGAACAAAAAACCCACGGTGTCGGTGTACGTGCAGAAAGACAACAGTTCCAACACTCTCCGTGTTGCGAAACGGGTGAAAGAGATGATCGCTAAATTTGAGAAAACCCAGCTCGATTCCGCGATCCATCTTCAAATCATTACGGACCAGTCGACTTTCATCAAAGAGGCCATGGAGAACGTGACTCAAAACTTCTCGTGGGGGGCGCTCCTGACGTGGGGGATCATTTTCCTATTCTTAAAAGAATGGAAACACACGACCCTGGTGTTCCTGTCGGTCCCCATCGCGGTTCTGATCACTTTGGGTCTGATGTTTCTGATGGGGCTGACCTTGAACGTGATGACCCTGACGGCCTTAGCCCTGGGGATCGGGATGGTGGTCGACAGCGCCACGGTTGTCTTGGAAAATATTTTAGAGAAGAAGAAACGAACTCTCCGTTCCCACCCCGGGGCCGATTTGACGGAGTGCACCATCCAAGGGACCGAAGAACTTTTTATCTCGCTGGTGGGGTCCACCCTCACGACCGTGGTGGTGTTTCTTCCCATCGTGTTCATTAACAAGCAGGTCAAGATCCTTTATTCGGGGTTGGCGTATACGATCACGGTGTCTATGATCGCGTCGTTGGTGGTGGCGGTCACGTTGGTTCCGCTCCTGGCGTCCCGAATCTCGCTACCCTCCCACACGGGATATTTCAGCCCGGGAGGATGGGCGCGTATTCAACGGGCATGGGAAGCCGTCCGTGGGGCGACCCCCGCGTGGGTGTTTCGCTTCTTCTCCCGATCGGGAAGATGGCGCACCTGCTTGTTCCCTTCACAGGTGCCGGAAAAATATTGGGACCGCCGCAAAACCCCGGCCCCGGCCCCCTCTCCGCCAGTGACCTCGCCCGACCCTTGACCGAGGCGTCTTTGCGCCCCCGGGGGCCTGGGCGTGGGTCAAATATTATTGGTTTGCTTGGTTTTGGCCGTCCGCTCAGTTTGAATTCCGCCGCGCCCGACGCCATCCCCGGCGGGCGTTTGTTCATTGGTGCGCCCAATCTGTGCGCCATCAAAAATGGATCGCGTTGTTTATGGGGACGGCGGCTCTGCTGTCGGTCTTTCTCTATTTGTTTGTCATGGAAAAAGATTTTCTGGGGACCACGGAGCAAAATGAATTCATTGTTTTCGTTGAACTTCCCGCGGGGGCCAAGTTGGACATTTCCGACCAAGTGGTGAGGGAGGTGGAACAAAAACTTTCCGATACGCCTGAAATCGCGGGGGTCGTCAAAACGGCCGCCGCACGGGTGGAAGGATGGTCGTCCAAGGTCTACGTCACCCTCACCCCCCGCTCTGAACGTTCTCGTTCCGTCCAAGACGTAATCAATGACATCCGTCCCAAGGTGGCGGACATCGGCCAGCAGTATGACGCCTTTATTTATTTTTCAGAACCCGAGTCATCAAAGGAATTCTTTATTGATGTCTTTGGCCCGGATTACAACGTGTTGAGGGATTTGGCGTCGGCCATCGCGGCGCGGCTCGAAAATGTTCATGGCTTGACAGACATCAAACTGCGCTACAAGCCGGGCCAACCGGAAGTGCAGATCAAAGTCATCAAAGAACGGGCCGCGCTTTTCGGCCTGACCGTTAAAGACATCGCGGAAGATCTCCACGCCCGAATCCGGGGTCTGCGCCCCTCATTTTTCTATACGGACGCCAATGAACTTGAAATCATTGGCCGCAATAAGGAAATCTTTCGCAAAACAGTGGAAGACATTCGAAATCTAACAGTGAGCGGGCCCGAGGGCGATAACATCGCTCTCGGGCAGATTTCGGATTTCGAGTATGCCCTGACCCCCAGCGAGGTCTGGCGGAAAGACAAACAGCGCGTTATCCAGGTGAGCGCCAATCGGGAAAAGCTGGCGCTGAGCACGGCCGCGAAGGGGTCTCTTTCCGCTCTGCGGGGTCTCGAAGTGAAAACGGGCTATTATTTCCAGATCGGAGGCGACTACGTCGATATGATTCAAAATGAGCGGGAGTTTCGCTTCGCTTTCGTCATCATGGCCGCGTTGGTCTTCATCGTATTGTCGAGCCTGTTCGAATCCTACACCCAAGCCCTCATTGTCATGGTCACGATCCCCATGGCTTTGATCGGAAGCATTCCCCTGCTCCATTTCACCAACACCCCGGCCACCATGAGTGTGTACATCGGCATCATCATGTTAGGAGGAATTGTGGTTAGCGCCGCGATTATTTTGGTTGAGCGGATCAACCAATCTTGCCAGGAAGGGCGAGAACTGAAACGGGCGGTTCTTGAATCCAGCTGGGTTCGGCTGTCGCCCATCTTAAACACATCCCTCACCACCATCGTCGATCTGATCCCCATGGCCCTCTCGCGAAGTGATTCGGCCGCTCTCTGGGCCCCGTTGTCACTGACCGTCATCGGAGGGGCAACCGTTTCGACGTTCCTCACTCTGTTCATGATCCCCGCCATCTATTACCACACCGAAACCTTTAAACAAAAAGCCAAACACTACTTCGAACAAACAAACGAACCTCGGATTTTGTAGGGGCTCTTTTGGCTTTTTTTAAATGCAAATCGCCCGACAAATCGGGCAACTGTAGATAGGCTACGGTTTCTTTTCTTCCTTTTCCTCACGGGGGAGTTCTTTCTTCGGCGGGGGCGGTGCGGGAATTGTTGCGGGGTTTTTCGCTGTTTTTTCTCGGAGTTCTTGGTTCATTTTGTTGATCCGATTGATTTCGTTAATTGTCCTAAGGGTTTCTTGAACATGGGGATCCCTGCTGGGGTTGGCGGAGGGGGTGTTTGGGTCCGCGGACTGGGGAAACGCGTTAAGTCCTGATCCGGGATTTCCAAAACCATTGGCCCCAAAGGACGACGTGGGTCTCCGTTGTTCCGAAAGCGACGCCCGGAAAACCCAAACCGCCAAAAGAACCAATAAAAAGGCGCCCGCCCCCACCCAAATCCAAAAGGTTCGACGGGCGCCCATAAAAGCGGTCCTCTCTTACTCCTTGCGGGTGTTGGACTCGATTTTGATCAGAAGGCCGATCACTTCCGCGATGGTCCAGAAAAACAAAAGGTAAAAGAACCCAAGGATAAGCGCCAAGAGCGACGTGGCCCGGGGGGCTTCGGGAGAGCCTCCACCGACGAGGATGATCACGAAGAAGACCAATCCGAGGAGCGCCGAAATAAGCGCGAGAGCTTTAAAAGATAAGGGAATATACTTCAGTGGTTTCGAACTGTTCATGGAATCGTGCCTCCTCAAACAAGTGAGTTGCGAATTAAGAGCCCTCTGTTACGGGCCGTAAAAGCTACACCAATTTATAACAGACTCCCATTTCTGTCAAGATAAATTTTTCAAGCGTCCAATCCTCTTGGGAGGAATCGTCATTGCTTCGGTCCCTCCCCCCGTTTTCTCCTCTGCTAACTTCACCCGGGGGGGGGCCGGGCCGGAAAAATGTTTGAGAAAGGGAAATTTTCCCTTTCAAGCGAAAAAAATACTCGATGGTGGCCGTTATTCGAGACCAATGATTGGTCATAATGTCGCATGTGATTTTGGTGGTTAGCCTTTTTATAATGAAAAAAGCTGTTATATGAAGTTTACGAAAATGTTTCAAATTGTTTACAAGTTCTTAAGGCAATCTTAAGGTCGATCCTGTATACTTAGTTTGTTATGGAACGCCATTATTATAAGTGGAGACACCTAATGGGAAAAACACAAGACTCAATGAGGCGCATTTTGTTGACGCCACTGCCGCACACTCCGTCGATCGAAAAGGTTTTGCCGAGTCTGAATTCGGTGAAACGCGGTTTCGCGACGGCGATGGCCGCAATCATTTTTTATAGCCAGGCGGTATGTGCGGGCACGACAAGCCTCCCCCTCTTGTCGACGCACGCGGCCCCGGGCCAAACGGCCGGCGGCGGCTTGTCGAAACAAACAAACCTCCTCCACCGATTAATGAAACTGACGGGCGTGTCGAAAACGGGCGCGCCCTCTGTGTTCCACGAAAACGAATACAGGGACCGAATGAAGCTCACGGTGCCTGGACAAGATCCGGAAACGCTTAAACGCCAGCAGGAGGGGCAAGAAGCGAGACGTGACATCGAGAACACGAATATAAAAGCGGCAAGGGATGCAATTCCCGAATTGGATCGACCGGATACCTAAGCCCGAAGCAGATCCTCGCGGATATCGGGCGGCTGGAAAACGCGCTGACGCCCGGGGACCTGGCGGCGAAGACAGTGCAAGAAGTGGTCAATAACATCAAGATGAAGATGAAGTCGGTTTTTGGGGCGGCGACGG
>JADKCG010000032.1 GCA_016714745.1 Elusimicrobiota bacterium
AGGTATTGCCGTTCACCAACACGACCTACTATTACCGAGTTAAAACGGTCGATGCGGGGTTAATGGAGTCGGCGTGGAGTGCCACGGGGAACCTCTACACGCTGGTGGCCAGCTCAGCCCCATCAACAGTGACGAATTTGGCGGCGGGGGCGTATGGGGAGGGTCAAATCACGCTGACCTGGACAGCGCCTTTAAATATTAATTCAGGCGGCACCGCTTCTTACGACATTCGATACAGCACCACCGCGGCCATCACGAACGATACGGAATTCAACAATGCCACCGCTCTTGTCGGTGAACCTACGCCCGGTTCCGCGGGTGACGCTGAGGTGATGGGCGTCACAGGTTTGAATCCGTTGGGGACATACTATTTCGCCCTAAAATCATCGAACAGCAATGGGACGAGTGCTCTGGACACCATTAGCCCCCGCCCGAGCGCGGTGGCGGGGTTATTTAATGCCACACAAATAGATGTGGGGGGTCTCAACAACGGTTTTATTTATTCCAGCGTGGCATGGGGCGATTTCGACAACGATGGGGATTTGGATGTCTTGGTCAATGGCTACAGAAACGGGAGACAGCTCTGCATATACAAAAGCAACGGCAATGGGACATTTGACCTCACCCCAATTGAGGTTGACGGTGTAAACAATGGTCTTGAGCAGGGCGGGGTGGCGTGGGGCGATTTCGATAATGATGGGGATTTGGATATATTGGTCAACGGGCTTGATGGAACCTACTACCAATTGCGGGTCTACAAAAACAATGGCAATGGAACAATTGACCCCGCTCAAATAGAAGTGGACGGTGTTAACAACGGGCTGTACTCAGGGATAGGGGCGTGGGGCGATTTTGATAATGATGGTGATTTGGACATTTTAGCGAACGGGTGGCGGGGGAACAAGCAACTCCGTATATACAGAAGCAATGGCAATGCAACATTTGATGCCGATCAAATTGAAGTGGACGGATTAGACAATGGGTTGTATTCAGGTGGCGTGGTCTGGGGCGACTATGACAAGGATGGAGATTTGGATATTTTGGTATCCGGATCTGATGCAACCAACAAACAGTTGCGTGTATACAAGAACAGCGGAAATGGGACGATCGACGCTACCCAAATTGAGGTGGACGGTTTAAACAACGGCCTTTACACGTCCAGCGTGGCGTGGGGTGATTTTGACAGCGATGGAGATCTCGATATTTTGGCCGCTGGCGAAGATCAATCTGCCGGACGCCAGTTAAGAATTTATAAAAACAACAACGACGGCTCCTTTGATCCAACGCAGGTTGAAGTGGATGGTGCGAATAGAGGATTTTACGGTTCCGCGGTCGCCTGGGGTGATACGGACAACGATGGGGATTTAGATGTTTTGGCGAGCGGTCGTTCTTCGGGAGCAACGCGTCAATTGCAAGTTTACAAAAACAATGGAAATGCCACCTTCGATGGAAACCAAATTGAGGTGGAGCGGTCAGACAACGGACTCCAGAGCGGAGGTGTGGCCTGGGGCGATTTTGACAATGATGGGGATCTCGATATTCTCGCCAGCGGATCAAGTGATGTGGCAAACAATCAACTGCGAGTTTATTCCAATTTCACCACTCTAGCCAACACGCCTCCCACTGCCCCCGCAACGCTAAGCCGTATTTTTGCATACAACCCAGCCGGGGTGAGCATCGCCAGCATGACCTGGTCCGCCGGCACCGACAGCGGCACCGGCGCCACAGTGGAGAACGGGCTGACGTACGACCTGCAAATTTCCACCACCTCCAACTTCAGCAAACTGATGTTCCCCGGCCAGCTCGGTGCCAGCCCGCGGATGGGAAGCTACCTCAAACCACCCAAGATCTTTAACAGCAACACCCACTACGGGGTCGTGTTGAAGTCCACGGACCCCTGGAACACCCAGACCACCGCGAGCTACGGCCTGCGTACCGACACCACCTATTATTACCGCGTTAAAACGGTGGACTCCGTTTTGGCAGAGAGCGCGTGGAGCAGTGCGGGGACATTGAACACAGGGGTAAGTCCCTCCACGTCAACAATCGCCTCGACAGCCGGGGAGGGTGAGGTCACCTTAACCTGGGCCTCCGCGGGCGATGACGGCATGATCGGAAACCTGACCGGCAACTACCGCATCCAATACGCTACGTACACTGCCAGCTGGAGCACAAGCACGACCCCCACGAACGCGAACACGGTGACAATATCGACCACGAACGTGGTTCCCCGGGCGGAACAAACCAAGACCATTTCGGGCCTGCTGTCTTTAACAACGTATTACTTTGTTTTGTGGAGCAAGGATGAAGTGAACAACTGGTCTTCAATTTCCAACACGACTTCGGTTATGATAATTGGTTTGTTTGATCCAAACCAGATTGAAGTGGATGGGGGGGGGAGGCCTATTTGGGGGGGTAGTGGGGAGACTACGATAACGACGGTGACCTAGATGTTTTGGTCAATGGGGTTGATGGTTCGGCCCAATTGAGAATTTACAAAAACAATGGGAATGGGACTCTCAGTTCAACCCAATTAGAAGTGGATTCGTTGAACGGAGGGTTTCATTATGGGGGCGTGGCGTGGGGGGATTTTGACAACGATGGAGACCTGGATGTGCTTGCGAGCGGTTACACGGGGATCACGCGAGAGTTGCGTATCTATAAAAATAACGGAAATGGAACAATGGACGCGGCACAAATAGAAGTGGACGGAGCGGGCAACGGGCTGGCATCGGGAGACGTTGCCTGGGGCGATTTTGATAACGATGGCGATTTGGATATTGTAACGAATGGAGGCATAGCAAGCACACAGGAATTGCGGATTTATAAGAACAACGGAAACGGAACGGTAAACCCAACTCAAATTGAGGTGGATGGAAGCGGGAATGGGTTAAGTGACGGAAGTGTCGCTTGGGGAGATTTTGATAATGATGGAGACCTGGACCTCCTTGCGAATGGGATCAACGGATCCTATGATCTCCGAATTTATAAAAACAACGGAAATGGGACTATGAATCCAGCTCAGATTGAAGTGGGTGGATCTTGGAACGGATTGTCTGGAAAAAGATTGGCTTGGGGAGACTTTGACACCGACGGCGATATCGATGTTCTTACCAGCGGGGTCGACTATAATGATGATGCTCGGTTGCGTGTGTATAAAAATAATGGGAATGGAACGATGAACCCAACTCAAATCGAAGTGTCGGGATCGAATGGGGTGTCCGCTGGCGCCGCGGTTTGGGGCGATTTTGATAATGACGGGGACCTCGATGTGTTGGCCAGCGGCAAAAGATACAGCATGAATGATTACGGAGGAGAATTGTGGGTTTTCAAGAACAACGGTAACGGGACGATAAATCCAACAATAATTTATGCTGACAGTTCTTCGGAAGGCGTTTATTCCGGTGGTGTGGAGTGTGGGGACTTTGATGGAGATTCCGATTTGGATGTTTTAGTATGCGGACATGACGGCTACAATCCTCAATTGAGGATCTACAAAAATGTTTCTGCTACAGCAAACACGTCACCGACGGCCCCAACAATTTTAGCAGGCGGGTTCACCTTTGACCCGGCGAGGGTTAGCATCGCAAGCATGACCTGGAACGCCGGTACCGATAGTGGCGTTGGTCTAACAACAGAAAACGGCCTGACTTACGATCTTCAAATATCCACCACCTCCAACTTCAGCAAACTGATGTTCCCCGGCCAGCTGGGCGCCAGCCCGCGGATGGGAAGCTACCTCAAACCACCGAAGATATTTAACAGCAACACGTACTACGGTGTCGTGCTGAAATCCACCGACCCCTGGAACACCCAGACCACCGCGAGCTACGGCCTGCGTACCGACACCACCTATTATTACCGCGTGAAAACAGTGGACTCTGTTTTGGCCGAAAGCGCCTGGAGCAATGCGGGGACTCTTTACGCCGCGGCTCCCCCCTCCACCAGCACGGTGGCCGGGGCGGCAACAGCAAATCCTGGTGAAGTAACGTTGACCTGGGCCTCAGCCGGTGACGATGGCATGATCGGCAACCTAACGGGCAACTACCGCATCCAATACGCCACGTTCACAGCGAGCTGGAGCACAAGCACGACCCCCACGAACGCGACCACGGTGACAATATCAACCACGAACGTGGTCCCCGGTGCGGCACAAAGCCGCACGGTGACGGGCCTCACAGGCGGGTTGACGTATTACTTTGTGTTGTGGACAGGGGACGAAGTCCCTAACTGGTCTGGGATATCGAACACGACGTCAACCATTCCCACTGTCCCGATCCGGTCGGTGACAATCATTTCGGGGTCCCCGTTGGCGTTTGGTGTTTTGATGACAGGGTCCCAGATGGTGGCGAGCACAGGGGTGGTGGTGAGGAACGACGGAAACACGTTGAACACGTATATTATACGCGCATCGACACAAACCCCGGGAACCCCCTGGACCGTGAAAGCGAGCACGCCGGCGGGACCAGACGCGCTGGTGTTCTATGGGGCGTTTGACGATGCCACCGCGCCGGTGGGGGGGGATTTTGGGGTGGAAGACGTGATTGGGCCGGCCTATCAACAAAGTTCCGGTACGACATACACGGTGGCGGGTTCAACCACAGGCGCCTCGGTGCCAGCTGGCCAAGACCGCCTGCTCTGGATCCGTCTAGACATGCCCACTACCACCCAAACCGTGGCGCCCCAATCAATGAAAATAGAAATCACCGCCCAGCCGCCGTAAAGTATTTTGATTTTTGGGGGACGTTGGTAGATAAGTAGTTTAATTGCCAAGAGAGAAGAAATTCAGTAACGCAGGGGAATGCCACGACTCGCGTGATTGGACGCTCCTGGACTTTTGCACCATGCGATGGCCCGGGGGATTGAGCGGTGTGTTATCTTTCCCAGGAAGTTTGATTACGGGGATTTTGTTGAACGGTTGGAAGCCGGACTGGAGAAATCGCCAAACACGATCTTGGCGTGGGCGCTAATGCCGAATCACTTTCACTTACTGGTTCGGTCGGGTGGGTCGGGGATTTCTTCTTTGATGCGGCGGGTGCGCCCCTAAGGGGACGGAGTATACTTATTCACTAGCGTGGTTTCATCGTCCGATGGAACCACGCCAATGGCTCGCCGCGACGATGGGCGGGAGGGATTAAGAATACGCTAAAGATGATTTTGGGAAGGGGATCCATTGCTAACGGAAAGAATTGAGCCCAGCAAGAACTCGTATCAAATAGTCGTGAGGACGAAGTTGTTACCTCGGTGGACTTTTTGGCCCTTTCTCATTCACCAACCTTTCAATTTGTTCAACCACATTCAATAAATCCAAAAACGATGGGAAATCCCCGAAGATCATCTCCCGCATTTTGGCGTAATCGTCTTCCAACGCCTTTAATCGGTCCTTCGGGGGGACGAGCCGGAGGGTCCCAGGAACGGCTAAGTCGTACCTTGCGGGGGCCGAGGCAAAGAAAACGGATTTGTGATGGGCTACGCTTTTCAGAAGCTCGACATCCACAACGGCCCTCTTCCCAGTTTCCGTTGAATAAAGTTTTGCAAGGTCATAATAGTGGCGGGAGAGACGTCCCGGCAGATGTTTTTCCAGTGGGAGATAGTGAATCATGTGCAAGATAGTCGTCTTTTCCCAAAAAGTGCGCCCAGCCGCCAACGCTTTAACTCGGGAGGATGGTTGTTTGAACGCTGTTGGAAAAGTCTGAGCGGCATAGGGGGTTACCTCACCCCAGACTGATGGCCATTGTTCCCCTCTGGCACCGAACTCCATCCGTATGGAGGGGCGCAAATACCTCGGTCCGGGCGCATTCGGTTGCGCCGTCCCGCTTGGGTAATGAAAAACCAAAGTCAATCCGTCTGGATCGTCGGTGTCCGGTTCAATCCGCCAATTCCCTTCCGAAGAAGATGTCCCGAAGGCGGAACAGAAGGCTTCCTCAAGTTTAGGCCCAAACCGTTGATTAAGCATTTGCCGGCAAGCCGCAGTGAGTTTCTCCAAGCGTTTCGTAGTTTGGGTTTTGCTGGAAGCCAAACCGGGATCGTTTTCCCCTGCAAACCCGAGATTTGTCCTATCGAAAGAAAGGTCAATATCTTCCGAAAAACGATCGATGGCCTGAAAAACCTTGGAAAGACTCGTCCCTCCTTTGAAAACGAGATCGGCGGGAGGATCCGGCAACGTGAATATCCGCCGAAGGGTCCAGCACACCCAGAAATCCTTCTCGACCAAAGCAGGAGTCATGTCCCCGCGGGCGATTGCTGTCGCGCGGAACAGATCGGCCCGATCGCGAATGGGAAGCCGAGCGATCTCATCCATGTCGTGTTCCATTGGGTATCTCTTCATCTATGCAAATGTTTCGGACAATCGCCGCCACCCAATCGGTGACGTGATGGGTCTCTTTGATCAATCGACGTCGGTCTACCGGCAAGAGTCTTCGGCGAATCCGCTCGATCGTCTCAGCTCCCATATCTTTTTGGCCTAGATGGCGTAGAGCCTGAAACACGAGAACGGTCAAGACGCTCCCAAGGGGAAGGTCTTTGGGAGACACGTGCCGAAAAGAAATGACGGTGTTCCCCACTCGCACTCGGCGTGTTCGACCGTCAGTGAGGTAAACAGGTCTTGCCGGGACCTGCGTGGACAGACCCAACGAATTCGCGGCCACAGCTCCGGAGGGAACCGCCCGGCTTCCCGTTTGCCTCCCCAAGGCCAGTGCGATCTCCTGGATGTCGGGCACCCACTCAATCCCGAGCCTCGGGTTAACTCGCGGAACATAATAGAGGCCTCGACCAACCCGCTGGATAACGTTGTTCTTTGCCAGTCGATACAACGCCAAATCAACCGCCGATCGGCTACCCAAATCAAGGAAGTCCTTACCGATGTGGACTTTGGTGGGTCCACGACGCATTCGAACTAAAATCTGAGATTGAACGCTTTCCATTTTTGTAAGAAGATTGTATGCGTTTTTCTTTCATAAATCAACCGTGATAGTGATCCGCGGTGCCCGCGGGGGAAGCCCGTTGGGTTTTGGGGGACGTTGGTAGATAAGTAGTTTAATTGCCAAGAGAGAAGAAATTCAGTAACGCAGGGGAATGCCACGACTCGCGTGATTGGACGCTCCTGGACTTTTGCACCATGCGATGGCCCGGGGGATTGAGCGGTGTGTTATCTTTCCCAGGAAGTTTGATTATGGGGATTTTGTTGAACGGTTGGAAGCCGGACTGGAGAAATCGCCAAACACGATCTTGGCGTGGGCGCTAATGCCGAATCACTTTCACTTACTGGTTCGGTCGGGTGGATCGGGGATTTCTACTTTGATGCGGCGGGTGGCGAGCACAGGGGTGGTCAGGAACGAATTCCCGATCCTATGAGGGATTTTTTAAGAGGTCGGGCAAAAGCATAAGCAGATCGGCCATGGGCCATGCCTGAACGGCATCAAAATAGCGTTTATCGTTTCCGCCGTAAACCAGAAATGGTTTCGCCACGGGGTAGTCCCTGAGATTGGCTTTCAATCCTCGCGCATCCTGCCGATTCACACGCCCGTGCCGCTTGACTTCAAAGGCCAACAGCCCTCGTTGACCATAAAGGACAAAGTCGACTTCCTGCCCCTCAATGGTTCGCCAATAATGAACGGTGTACCCCAAGTTTAAAGCATCGTTGATCGCGAGAATATTTTGCCCCAGTTTTTGAACCCGGACTTTGCAATAGGCGCGAGCACCGAGAGGAAGAAGCCGGCGGCCTTTTCGACGAAAAATGCGAAAGCGTAGCGGTGTCTACGGTTGAGCGTTTTGAGGAAGAAAAAGTCCCGGATTCTTCGTCGAATGCCGCGTCCTATTGCAAAGTCCGGGTTGAAGGCTCGGTGGGTCGTCCTCCCGGTAATATTTTTGCATGGCTAGGCATGTCGTCGATTCTCTGGGATCAACAGACTGTCGCTGTGGAGAGAAGGGGGAGGCGGTTAAAGGGACCAGTAGTCTTTGGGGGGGAGGAGGCGGATGCCTTGGTGGGTTTTTAGAATCAGGAGATCTTCGTCACCAGTAAGGATGAGATCGACTTCGTTGACGACAGCGTCTGCCAAAACTTGATCGTCGTCAGGGTCTCGGCAGACTTTTGGAACATCGACGGCTGTCTTCCCATGAAGAAAGGAATTCGCGATAAATTCGACCAAGTCGCGGATGACTGTTGGGGGAAAATGGAACTTTGTTTTGAACTTTTCTTTGAACTCATCCAAAATATAATCAGTGTAATAAAGTTTGTGTTGGTGAATGGCGTGTGTGAGGATTTCGTGAGAATGGCCGCCGCTGGTGATGAACGCGGAGATCAGGACATTCGTGTCGAGAAGAATCTTCACGAAATTTGCTTGAAGATGTCTTCTTCAGTGACACGCACGCCACGTTTGGCGGCTTCGATTTGAGCCTCTTGGCGAAGGCGGTCGAACGCGGAACGGAAAAAATATTCCCGGAGTGAGCGCCGGATGATTTCACTTCCGTTGGCGTGTTCTCTTTTGGTTTCGGATTTGAGTTGATTCAGCATTTCTTTCGGCAAACTGATAGAAACGGACTGGCGCATAGGGAACCCCCTTCCTGTACTTCAGTGTAACACATAAATGGAGAGCCGTCAATGGTGTCTTGGTCCCCTACGTCCCCTCGCTTTCTTGGTTCACTTTGTTTAAAATACGAGCATGCAAAGATCTCTCCGCTTTAAAACCACCGGCCATGGGCATTCCACCTAAGCGGCAGAAGAATTTTTCCAGTGTCGGGGAGGTCCCAACGGGACCTTTGTCGGTTCACCGGGGGCGGCAGACGTGGACTGTTGCCGCGGGGGTATTCTTTTTGGCGTTGGTGGTTCGGGTGGTTTCTGGGTCGGGGTTGTTTTTTATGCCGGCGGTGCCGGGACACCGGGTGTTTGAAATTTTTGACAGCACCTATCAACTCCGCCGGGTGGAAATGACCCTCGCGCAATATCCCCGCGTTCCGTTCACGGACCCCTATCACTATTTTCCCGACGTTCCGGATGTCCCTTGGCCGCCCGGGTATACGTTGTTTCTGGCCACCGTCGTGAAAGTGTTGACTTTGGGAGGCCATGGGGCCGCGTTGGTGCGTGAAACCATTTTGGGGTTTATTCCCTCCGTCATTGATGCTCTATCGACGGCGCTCTTTTTCCTTTTATTTCGGCGTCTTTTTTCACTGCCCGTGGCGCTCTTGGCCGGGGCCCTCTTGGCTTTCTCTTCTCAGAACATCAGTTACTCTGAACTGGGCTACATTGACCACCATTATTTCATCACTTTTCTCACGGTGACGTTGGCGTGGTTGTTTCAGTTTTACGATGAGCGGCGCACGGGAAGCCGGGCGGTCCTCTTGGGGGCATGGGCGGGGGGGATGGTTTTTTTCAACGTGTCGGCCATTCAATATTCTATTTTGGGTTTGATGGCCGTGGGGGGGGCGGCGTTCTTTCGTCGTCAAGAAGAGTCCCTTTGGTCCACGGCGCCGTTGGTTTTTGCTGGGGCCTGTGGCGTTTCGCTTTTCGCCGCATTTTCCACGCCCGCGGGGCGTGCGGGCTTAATTACTTACGACCAAACGTCTTTGTTTCAATTCCTGTTGATCTTCGGTTTATCGGGGGCATGGGTGGTGGGAGCGGCTGTCGTCTCCTTGGCAGGCGTGCGGCGATGGATGGTGGCGGGGCTGACGTTGGGCGGGCTGGTTGTTCTTGCGGCCACCCTTTGGCCGAATATTATTGAAGGGGCGAGATTTCTCTTGGCGGGGAATTTGTTGAATGGGATTCAGGGGGAGGAAGTGTCCCTTCGCGTTTATGGTCACCGGTGGTATGAGGTTTTTACACTGTTCGCGGTCTTTTTGCCCTTTGGCATTCGTCGGTTGTGGGAGATAGGGAAAGAACGCCCCACAATTGTTTTGTTTTTGAGCCTCTTTTTGGTGCATGGACTATTGTCGGGAACAGCTCATTTTTTATATGTGCAATATTTATTTCCTTGGTATGCGCTGACGGTGGCGTTGGGGGTCGCATGGGTTGTCCCTCGGTTGCCGGAGGCCCTGCGCTATGCCGCGCTCATTCCATTTGTGGCACAAACGCTTTTTGCGGTAGGGAGGACCACGTTCGATAAAAAATCCACCGGCGAAGTGGCGGACCGTAACGCCATCGCTCAAACGGTGCAGGCCTATTCTTGGTTACAGGAACATTCCCCGCCCGTTGATTTTTCGGGCCAAAATCCGGCCGCTCCGCCTTATTCCGTTTTTGCCCACCGGGACCACGGGCATCTGATAGTGGCGCGGGCCGGGCGGCCGGTGATTGTAAGTCCTTTCTCCACCACAGCGTTTGTTCGACATATGCAGGATTATGTGCGCGGGACATTTGAGCTGGACGAAGAGGCGTTCGTGGCGATCTTGGACCGATATCGAGCGAGATATCTGGCTTTAGACTTTCGGGACAACATCATGGTTCCGTTCCTAGTGGGGGTGCTTCGAAACGAACCTGACCATGACCGTGTCGCCGCTATGGCTGAGAAGAAACTGTTTTCTGTTCGCAACAACCTCTTGTTTTTCGATGGAGAATTGCGCTGGAGGGGAACGCCATCGATCAAACACTTTCGCTTGGTCTATGAAGTGCCCAAGGTGGTGACGACCCCGCTTCAGACCCCGCAGGGGCCGGTGAAACATTCCTATAACGGCCTCAAAATATTTCAGCGAGTTCCCGGCGCCACGCTGATCGGGCGGGGATGGCCGCCCAATGAGCGGGTGGTGGCGAGGTTGCCACTGAAAACCAACACGGGGCGGACCTTTACCTACAGCGCTTTCGCTCGAGCGGACGCTTTCGGCTCCGTGACAATTCCTGTGGCTTACCCCACCGAGGCTTTGGCCGATAGCGGTGTGGTCCCCTTGGCCAATTCCTATGCCGTGGGCGTCACGTCCTCTTCTGTTCGCAACGTCCCCGTTTCAGCCATTGCCATCGACAACGGAGAACAGGTCGCGATGGCGCTGAAATAACCGGTTTAAAGGGGGATTCGCCCCGTCCGGAAAACCGGTGCGGGGATTTGTTTTTGTGGGTCCGGGACAGTCGGCGCCAGCCGAGGAAGGCCAAGAGAGGTCGGGATGAGGGCCAGAACGAACAGTCGCCACGTTAACTTTTTTGCCGGGGGGACGAAGGGGAATCCTTCCCCCGTGGTGGCGCCTCTCGCTTGGATCCAGGCCATATCAGACCCGTAGGCCAAGGACGCCACAGCGTTCAGAAAAAATTTAGGATTGTCGTACCCCACGTTGTCGAGGTTTTCGTTGCTCAAAATCTCTGAACAACCGACGAGCATCAGCCGACCCGGTTTTGCCGAGGAGGGCGGCTCTTTTTCCATCGGAAAGAGCCCGGCCAATTCCACCACCAGAGGTTGGGGGGCGTCCGTGTAATTGCCTTCTCGCAAAGCGTCGGGGGAGAGGAACCCCCCTTGCCAATCAATGGCCCAAGCGTCTTTCGAGGAAGAGACCAAGGGGATCCACTGGAGCGTGGGGGGGAACAGTCCGGGAAGTTTTCGCCAGCGGTTTCCCCAAATGAAGAGCAGGTCCGAGAGGCGGGCAGTGACCGGTGAATTTTTGGCGAAGTTTTCGGCAATTGCGCGGATCAAAAAAGGTTGGGCGTCCGGCGCGCGCATTTCTTCTTTGCGGTAAGCGCCCCAATTGATTTGTTCGCGTGAGGCGGTGGGGGCTTTGGACTGGTCCAAAAAAACTTCTTTTACGAGCTCCACCCCGTAAAATTCCAAAAATTCGTTGATCCGGGAGAACTGGGGTTGGGGCCAGTACACCAAGGCATACGCGTGGCCCGGATATTTGCGGGCTTGCATGCGGTAATGTTGCGCCGCGATCATCACTTTTCCTCCGTCGTGGAGCCTTTTGGCGAGCGTTTCCCTTATGGGCGGGGTGATGAGCCAGGGTTGGAGGTAAAGGAGCACGTCTTCCTGTCCGGGGGTTTCTGTTTTGGAATCGTAGAGCCGAACGGCGTACCCCTCGTTGCGCAAAAGATCGATCAATCGCGCGTACACATCTTCGGATTTCGGCATCACTTTCACGTTCAACTGTTCCAGTTCCCAAAACTCCGCGGCGGTCAATCGAGGCAGGTCCACGAGAATCCCAATGGAAGGACGAAGGCTTCCCTGGAGCCGCGTTAACGCGCTGACCGTTAAAAATTCCAGGCGGTCGATGTTTTGGTATGTGAAACGGGGAACGATTTGGGCCTGTGTGGCGGTTTCGAACACCAAAGCGGAATAGATCTTTTTTTCAATGTATCGGTCTTGTTCAATGACGCGTTCGATAAAAGGCGTGACTCTCACTCGGGCCAACTCGTCCAAGAGCGTGTCCGCCGCATCGTCTGGTACGCTGACCCGTTTGACCAACAGATGGGATCGATTGGCTCTGGCAAACCGTTCAAGAGTGGCTTCGGTTTTTTGGCCCATGATTTTTAATGCGCGTGGAAGATTTTCCGCCGTGGAATGGTAAAAGGTGATTTTTACGGGTTGGTTGAGCTCTCGAATTTTTTTTAAGGTCAGTGGGCTGAGCGTGTGATCGTGGTTTTTGGTGACGTCCCATGCCGGGAGGGACCAACGGTTCATGAATATCAGGAGACCCGCCAACAAAACAAATCCTGCCATCGTTAGGGAAACCGCGGTTGCCCCTTTGCGGGAGGGGGATAGGCCGATGGTACGCTGAGGAGAGAAGTGATAAAAAAGTCCGATCAGCCCCACAAGGGGAAACAATCCCATCGCCCACATTCGCCACAAAAGCCGCGCCGACCGGGAGAGCGGGGGGACCGTCGGTTTTATTTTCCGGCTGGCTTGGATGGAGGTGAGCCCTTCCGGTTTAGCAAAGCTCATGAGGAGGTTCTTGAGATAAAGACCGTTGGCTTGATTCACTTGGGCGGCCGCGTCATCGATGAGATAGCCGCTGGAAAATAAAAACAGTTTGCCTTCCCAGGGTTTTTCACTGGCCAGACGGATTCCAATGGTCTCACTCTGAAATGTCCCCTGCGGAGGGGTCTCCAAATCGGTTTTTGAAAACAGCGTGCCGCCGTCCGGCCCGAACGAGCGGGTCCAGGATTTTTCGTCGCTGATCAGCAGTGTTCGGCTAAAGATGCCGGCGGCTTTTGCTTTCACCGGATCAAACACAATCGGCGACGCTTGGGGAAATAGCATCGATCCCTGGGCCGTCAAAACAAACCCTTCCAGGTTCGCGAGAGAGGCCGGAAGAACCAAATCGTTCGGGGGGCCTGTTCCGGTTCGAGGCATCATCAGCAATTTCAGTTCTACGGTGACTCCCCGTTTGGCTAAAAAATCTTCCAGGCCGCTTTTGACGGGAACAATGCCCACCTGGTCCCCTTTTTCAATGGACCGGTAGGGCGAAAAGAAGACGTAGACATCTTTGCCGTCTTTCAAGAATCGGTCCACCGACTCCACCTCTGTCGGTGTCATGTGTTCAGGCTGAAGCAGAAAGGCCACGTCCGCGCCCGCCGCCGGGCCTTCGCCCGGTGTCCACGGGGCGGGTTGGCCCATGTTTAGAGTTTCCAATGTCGAAGCTAGAAGTTGATTCTTTTTGGGGGATCGAATGGCCACTGTTGGCGCGTAATGGGTCTCGATGTGGTGGAGGTGGGTGACGATTCTGTTTTCCAGGTGGGGGAGGTGGTCGGGCGTGAGATACGGGATGGCCCGGGAGACGCCTTTATATTCGATCAGGAGGCCTGACCAAACGGTGCTGACGTTGTATTCGTCTTTCAGAATCGTCTTATACTGAAAGGATGACAGTCGGAACCGCCCCAGTCCGCGCACGTCCTGGGGTTGATCTTCCGGATGAACGATGTCAATCGTTAGGGACGCGGGGGCCCATCGCGTCATTTGTCTTAAAAGGGCACGGACCTCCCGTTCCATGGACCGAAGGGCGGTGGGCATGCGTTTCTTTTCCGTGACGTAATAGGTGATTTTCACAGGAGAAGACAGCGTGGCCAAGAAGGCGGTGGTCTTGGGCGACAGGGTGGTCAACGATTCTTTTGCCACATCGTATGCGCCCTTTTCGGGGTTTTGGAAAATCACGTTTAACCCCGCTGTCAGGGCAAAGGCCACCACACTCCCCGCGACAATCTTTCGGGTCAGGGCGGAGCGGTTCAATAGCGATCCCTTTCTAAAACCAGGTGTGTCATCCAGAGCGGAAATACGATCATGAGGGCGAAATAGATTGCCGCGTGCAGGTCGATCACCCCACGGGTGAATAATTCGAAATGGGGCAGGGGAGAGACGGTGTCGCGCAGAAAACTGCCGATTTGGGCGCGGGGCCACAACCCGTCCATGATGCCGGCCACCAACTCGTTGCCGGTGGC
>JADKCG010000033.1 GCA_016714745.1 Elusimicrobiota bacterium
TGACCACCTGGACAGCCGGGGGTCTCGATTTGCATGAGCGTAGTTGCGGTCAAGAGCCAACATTTTATCTTCCCAGTCCGCAGGGTTCATGGCCGAATCATGTGGCGAATTCAGTAAATAAACCTCAATCGCGGTCGGAGGGGCGGAAATGAACTTTTCGGTATTCCGGGGAAGTGCCCAAATACAACGTCTTCTTTTCTTTTCCCCCCTGCAGAAAAACGACTTTTTTTTCAAAAGTCTCTTCGGTCACTTTACAGCGTTTGCGTGCGTCTGCGGTGTCTCCCACCGGCCAAGTTTTCTTCAGTTCCTCAATTTATCAAAAGTGAGGGCGATTTTTTCTGGAGCCACAGGAAAATCCCAGCGTTCAGGAAGAATCCATCGGCCGTCTTTTTTTGAAACAGTGACGGGGAGCTTCCCGGGTTCGGTGATCACCACTTGATCAAACACATCGGCTCCTAAGCGCAGGAGGGGTTCATCTGCCTTCTGCGCGCCACCCTGCCGGCTCTTGAAATACAGCGCTCCCGCCACCGCCAATTGAACCGCCAAAAGAACCGAAAGAATTTTGAGCGTTTTGTTCATAAAACTCCCCCTGCTTTGGTTTCGGAAAGAAGCGCCGGCACGGCGGCCAATCGACGACGTCGGCGAATTCGAAGTCCTGCCCACACCGCGACCAAACCCGCCAAGGCCAGGCCATAGTTCAAATATTCCCAAAACATCCGAGCGCCATTGGTCATGGGTTTCAAAAGCCGAGCGAAATGGCCGCGCCCGCGAATGGCCAACAAGCCCCGGTCTTCCAAAGACCAATCCACGATATTCTCTGCCAATTGAAGGGAATGGGTGTAGTTGGTCCGAGAGATTGAACTGGTGAACCGTAAAAGTTCGTCGGTCAAGAAATCCGCCGACCCGACCACGATCAACCGAGCCGATTGGGCGGATTTTTCAATGACGTTGCTATAAACGTCTTTCGCCACTTTGTCTTTGGGATCTTTTTTCTCTGGCAAAAGCGGCGATTTTTTGTCCTTAAAGAACGATTCAAACTCGCCTTCCACGGCGACGGCAAGAGTGCGGGGTTCTAACGGCCCGCTGGGAGAAAAAACCGCCATCCCCCGGTCCAAGCTGGGGGTCACCTGCGTGCTGTTTGATGTCCACGATTGGGGCGAGCTTTTAAGCAGGACCGTCACCGTGCGCCCTTTGTTTTTATCCGCGTCCACTCGAATGGGCGAAGCCCAATGGACTGTGATCTGTGACAACCCCGCTGTTAATGTCGGGGCCGCTAACCCGGGTCCCCGCACATCAATAAAGTAAGGGTAATTGATCATCTTCATTTCTTGGAAAACGAACTGGCCCATGCGTCGTTCAATGGGGATGGGGAACGGAATGTTTTGGGGATCCATCACAAACGTTTGTTCAAGTGCGATCCCTTTCTGATCCAACCAATCTTTGAGACCGGTGTTTTGAACGGTCACGCTCAAAGGCGATGGTTTTATTTGGTAGGGCGATACCAACAGAACCACCGTTCCCCCTTCATCAAAAACTGATCCATGGCGAACAATTGTTTTTCATCCGTCTTTCGGTGATGCCGAGCAAACCGTCGGATTCTTCCGGGACGACGCCGTTTTTGAGATCAACAGTGTTGACCGAATGGTTTTCCGTCAACCGTTGTTGAAGCAGGTCAAAGTGCTTGTCGGGCTCCATTTTAAACCCCGTGTCCGGAGTATAATGGGGTTCCGGCGGAGCGGTGGTCAGGGCCACCGTTCGCAAAAAACCCACCGAAAAACGTTTCAGGCCGGACTCAATGGCCTGGCGAAGCGCCAGGGGGGTGAGATCCTGGGGGAGTGGAATCAGAACCGCTTTGGTACCGCTTTGCATCATAAGATGGAAATAGAACGCCTTTGGGTCGAACAATGAAGCCCGAAACGGCTGAACCCCATAATTCTTGGCCAGTTCCCGAGCCAGCGAGCCATCCCCCAGACCGGGGTCTTTAAATTCAAACGTGAACTTATCTCCTGCGTTGGTCTTCATCTCGTTTAAAAGGGATTGCAACTGCCCACGAAATTCTAAAAGTGCCGGTGGCAAATCTTTTTCAGAAGAGATGTATCCCACAAACGACACGGGTTTTTGGATCGTGGCAAATAAGTCCGCCTCGCTTTGATAGGATTGCAGGACTTTTTTGATGGCCCGGGTGATATCGTATTCGGGGTTGCGCAACTGCACATCCAGTTTGGTTTCGCCTCCCTGTTTGACCTCAATCAAGGAATCAAACCCCAGCACTTCAAACTTGTCCCCATAACTCACGAGAATATTGAAATACGAATTTACCAGTCCCGCTTGATATTTGTCAGCCACCTGAAACGGAACGGCTTTGATCCCATATTTTCCCCCGCCTCTTTCCAATTCCGGTTTTTCCTGGGATCAATGAATTCAGAGCAAATCCCTTCGAAGCGGTTTTGGTATTCCAAAATCGTGTCTCGGATTTGCAGCGCCAAAGGGCCAGAAGCGGATGGGTTTTTGACTGAAATAACCCCGGATCAACAAAGGTTCCCTCAGCTGGGCCAAAACGTTTTTTGTTGCGGGCGAAATCGAATAGATTTTCCCTTGCGTCATGTCCATCCGCAGGGACCCCACGGGTTTTAACCACAGATTCGCCGCCAAAAAGTTGGCACAGAAGAACAACGCTGAGAATAACCGTGCGATGGAGCGGATGCGCTGTTTCCCGGGACCAACGAAGAGTTTCCAGCGAGTATACATTCAGCGCTAAAAATACGGCGGTCAAACTCACGTAATAATAGATGTCCCGGATGTCCAAGACGCCCCGCGTAATAGACTCAAAGCGAGCGCCGGTGCCTAAGAGTTTTAACAGTTCGGATCCTTTGTTCCCCACAAACCCCGTTAACAGGCTAGACCCGACCACATAAAGCACAGCCCCGGCCAGGGTCGAAACTAAAAGACTTACAATTTGGCTATCGGTTTTACTGGACACATATAACCCCACAGCCGCGTAGGCCGCCGCTAAAAAGGCCGCCGCCGCATACCCACCGATCACCGGCCCCCAATCCAAAGGGCCCATAAACGAAACGGTGAGGGGAATAAAAATTGTCAGAGCGAGCGCCGTTAACGCCAAACCCCAACAGGCCAAAAACTTGCCCAAAACTAACCGCACCGTTTTGACCGGCATGGTCATGAGATATTCCAGGGTACCCATTCGGCGTTCTTCGCTCCACATGCGCATGGTCACCGCGCCCATAAGGAAAATAAGCAAAACCGGCATCCACTCGAAAAGGGGGCGCACGTCTGCAATGTTCCCGGAAAGGATATATCTGCCCAAAAACGTAAAAAGTGTAACGCTCAAAAACGCCCCAATAAAAATTAAGGCGGTGGGCGACGCAAAAAGGCTAGTGAGTTCTTTGCGGGCAATACGAAAGGTGTCTTTTTCCATTTCAATTCTCCTGCGGAAGTTCGTTTGCTTCTCGGAAAACACGGTCCAGGTCCCGAAGTTCTGGGGCCAGAGAATAAACCAAATATCCTTTTTCCACCAGCCGCCGGGCCAAGAGAGGCGCAAGCGATTGAACACTTTCGCCGTCAGTGGAAAGGGCGTGGAAGAGTATCCCACGCCCGCTGAGGGGAGAGATTCCACGTCCTTCACTCCCCCCAGATTTTGGAGGAGAGAGAGGGCTTCTTCCGGAGATTTATCGATGTTGACAAGCAATCGTTCCCCTTTCTGAAGTTCACTCAGTTTTTTGTCCAAAACAAGCCGTCCATTGGACACGATTAACACCCGGGAACACACCGCGTCCACTTCTTGCAAAATGTGTGTGGACAAAACCACGGTAGATTCCTGTGCCAAGTCCCGAATAAGGGTGCGCATATGCTGTACTTGAGAAGGGTCTAACCCATTGGTGGGTTCATCCAAAATAAGAATGGGAGGCCGATGCAAGAGCGCCTGGGTGACGCCCACCCGTTGGCGATAGCCGCGGGAAAGAGTTTGGATGGTTTGAGTTGCCTTGGCGGTGATGTCGGTTTTTTTCATAGCTTCCCGCACCGCGCGCACCTGTTTTTCTCGGGGCACTCCGCGCAGGTCCGCCGTGTAGATCAAGAAATCATAAACCGTCATGTCCGAGTAAAGAGGCCCATTTTCCGGCAAATACCCTATTTTGGCCTGACATGATTGACGATGAGCCACCACATCCAACCCGTCCACAGTCACTTTCCCAGCGGTGGGTTCCAAAAATCCGGTCATCATTTTCATGATGGTGGTCTTCCCGGCCCCGTTGTGACCCAACAACCCCACTATTTCCCCCCGACCAATTTTAAAAGAAACCCCGTTCACCGCTGTCAAAGCCCCATACTTTCGAGTCAGTTTATCGCAGATGATCACAGGAACGATCCTCCTTAAAAATTAAATCGATAAAATTTTAATGATAGCGAATGGCGTTGTCAAGATTCTCCAAGCTTTGTTAAGGATATAACATTGTGATTTAATTGAGTGTGTATGAATTTTTGTTCACTTGAAGCCCTCGATATATTAAAATTAGGTATGATTTTATTTGGCGACGACGCAAACCCTCTTTTTACTCAAAAATCGAAATAAAATTGTTCGTTAAGGAGAATGAGATGCGCAAGAGTATATTTTCATTGTTGTTGGTTGGGGCAGTCGCAGGGATAGCCCGGGCGGAAGATGCGACAGGGCGGCTTGGGATTGGCGGTTGGGGTGGTTGGACAGATGCCGTGGCGACAGATTCATTAAATGAGTGGAACGATTCTTCGGAAGGGTGGGGCGTGGCCATTCGCAAAGGTTTATCTCCCAAGAACGAAATTTCCATCTCTTACGACCAACTGAGCCTGGACACCAAGGGCACAACAGAAAACGTGCTATTTCAGCCCATCATGCTGAACTGGATCCATTCGTTTGCCGTTGATTCCAAGTTGACCCCGTTCTTCTCCATTGGGGCGGGACCCACGACGACAAAATTTTTAGACAGCGACAACGACCACACGCGACGAACGGTTTTCGGCGCGAAAGCCGGTGTGGGTCTGGAATATTTTGTCACGAAACGATTCTCGGTAGGGGCTGTGGGCAACTACCACTACGCCGCCAAGAGCGAAAGAGATTTGACCAACGAAGCCTCTGTTCTCAGCGCAGGCCTCATGGCCAATTTCTTTTTCCTGAAATCAAACGGCGAACCGAAGGCCGAAGAATCAGCGGTGCCTTCCGCGCAAGCCGTAACTGCGGCCGTTGAACCCGCCGCTACGGCCGCCCCAGCCGTTGTTGCCGGTGCCGCCGCGGCTGTCGCTGTGGCCGATGCGGAGAAGGACACGGATAACGATGGCGTCATCGACAGTTTGGATAAATGCGCAGAAACCCCGGCCGGTGTGCTCGTGGACACGACCGGTTGTCCGGCAGAGAAGGTTTCCGTTACGCTTGACATCAAGTTCGACACAGGCAAAACAGTCGTGGATTCCAAATATGATCCCCGGCTCGCCAAAGCCGCGGCGTATTTAAAGAGTCATCCCACCGTCACCGTCGAGATCGAAGGTCACTCCGATAACGTGGGCGATAAAGCCCAGAATAAAACCTTGTCGTTGAAACGGGCCGAAGCCGTTCGCCAAGCCTTGATCACACGCCACGGCGCCGACGCGGCCCAAATGAAGGCCGTGGGCTATGGGGATGAACGTCCCATCGCAGACAACACCACCGCCGAAGGCCGCGAAATCAACCGGCGCGTCATGGCCACGATGACCGCTAAACCACAATAATAGAACCAGCTCAAGCTGGTCCGTGGCGTCAACAAGAAGCCACGGACCAGCGCCCTAAACTGTTACAGCCATCTGCCCTCGGATTGGGGACGCGATTGACTAATTGACTTAAGTATTGTTACTCCTTTATCCGGCCCTCACAAGCAAAAGCTCCCTTCTCTAAAAGTGCGGCCTCCCAGGGAATCCCCGGGAGGCCGCACTTTTTTGTAAATAGAATCAGGAACTATTTTGCTTTGGGGTTTAACGGATTTCCGTCGAGTTTTTCGGAAATCAGGGTGATGGCTTTCTGGGCGCGCACACTGTTGCCGGCGGCGTCCAGCGGGGGAGAGAAGGCGGCAATCCCGAATTTTCCGGGGGACACGGCGATGATGCCGCCGCCCACGCCGCTTTTCGCGGGGAGGCCCGTCATGAAGAGCCATTTGCCTGAATCGTCATACAAACCGGCCGTCGCCATGACCGCGAGAATCTTCGACACGTGTTTTTGGTCGATGACCTGCTTTTTCGTCACTGGGTTTTTGCCGCCGTTCGCGAGAGTGGCCGCCATCATGGCCAGATCTTTCGCGTTGACGTTGATCGAGCATTGGCGGGTGTAGAGGTCCGTGGCTTGGGCGGGGTTCTCTTTAATGAGCCCATAGGCATACATCAGCATCCCGATGGCCTGGTTGCGCTGGTTGGTGTCGGACTCTGATTTGTAGACTTCCGCGTTGACTTCCAGAGGTCGACCGGCGCAATCGCTGTGCATGCCGAGAATCTTGGCCCACACCTCGTCCGCCGTTTTACCTTTCACCAGGCTGGTGGTGGCAATAGCGCCCGGGTTGACCAGGGCGTTCATTTCTTTTCCCCGGTATTGTTCCACCGCCACGATGGAATTGAACACCTGCCCCGTGGCGTCCACACCCACCCCATTCAGCACCACATCATCCCCGGATTCTTGCATCACCTGGGCCATGGTGAACACTTTGCTGATGGACTGGATGGAGAACAACTGATCCACGTCTCCCACCGTCGATACCTTCCCATCCACCGTCACCAGGCCGATCCCGAAGAAGTCGGAATTAACTTTGGCGAGGGCCGGAATATAATCGGCGTTCTTTCCCTCATTCAGTGATTTGTATGTCGCGTGGGCTTCTTTGAGTGCCTTGTCGGCGTCGGCCTTGCTGACGGCCTGGGCCGGGGTGATCATGGCGGCCATAAGAACCGCCAGAACCCCCATTTTTAACATGGAATATTTTTTCATCGAATGACTCCTTTTGAGATCTTTAATTCTGGGCGTTCTTTGAACTGAATTTGTAATTGGCCGAAAGCTGGACGCGTTGGTCTTGGCCCGCTTTCCCGTCGGCGTCTTGCCGACGGCCAAAGAGGTATTCAATACCGTAAAACACGTTTTTCGTTGGATAGTGGATCAAGTTCGCCGAGGCATAGTCGCCGCGGGAATAGGCGCCAGGGTCCTGGAAGTCCGTGTTGTCCACATCATTGAAACTGTACCCGAGGGAACTGCTCCATCGGTCGTTCCAGGTGATGTCGTAATAGGCCGACACGCCAATCAAAGGCACCGCTTTGGCCGAGATGGAGGTGGTGGTGGTGGAACCCTGTGGGGCGAGGTCCATGCCGCCGTCGTTCATATAGCTCGCAATCCCCGCGCCATAAACAACGCCCACGCGCAGGGCATCGCTCTTGCGGGTTTTAAGAACAGACGTCAGATCCAAGCCCCAACCCGTTTTGTGGCCTTTGGGGGAATTGTTGACGGCGCCCGGCGTGTCGTAGCCGAGGTATCGAACGATCCCGGCCAATTGAACGTGGCCCTTCTCTCCTCCCAGGCGGGCCTGGACAGTAAGATCGGGATATTTTTCATCCCCCGTGACGGCACTGAGGGCGGGGTCGATTTCCCGCAGGCGTCCGTCATCAATGTCGTTGGACGGTTGTTCCAAGGCGATGGCCACGCTTTGGTCCCCCGTCGTTTTCGTCAGGCGTATTTGGGGGTTGCGCAGGAACACCATGCCCGTCGGTCCCCAATAATCAATGGTGTTGGGGAAAATATCACCGTCCATGAACAAGGAGTTGGTTTGCCCCGCGAGGATCGGTCCCCATTGCCCGTAGGCATGACGAAGGCGGATTGTGGTTTGGCCCGCGTCGGCCCCGACGCCAAAGAAGTCAAACTCGAATTTCGTAAACACCGATTCCCCATTAACGGGAAGGTCGGCTTTGAAACCGATCCGGCTCTGACGGACGCTCAAAATCGCCTGTCCATCGGACCCATACATTCCTTCCGTGGTCGGGATTTTGCTTGGACGAAGAGTGGAATCCCATTCGGGTTGCACCCGGTTGCAGTCTTGGATGTAGTCCAACTGGGCGAACCCGTATACTTCGAACGACGGTTCCGCGGCTTTCATGAAACTCGGCGTGATGAGGGTCAACCCCAACAACGCCATTGTTGTTCTTTTCATTTTTTAATTCCCCCTTTTTTATTTGTAGTTGCTCGATTTATCGCGCGATCTCTGCAACGGCCCTCGCTTGTTTAAAGAAGCGAACACATTCTTTTGGTTCCAGCGTGTGTGTCCCCTCCTTCATAAAGGGGGGATAAAGGGAAGGTCCTAGCCCTCCCACCCAAGTATTTGATTCAACCGTTATTGGCCATATCCCGATATGGGGGTCTTGGGGGGCGGGGGCCGTTTCTTCCCCACGTTGACCTTTTCCCAGGCTCGCACCTGTTTCCGCGCCAAGTCAAAAATCCTCTCGTAGTTGCCCTTAAGAAATTTCTCTTTCGCTTCCATCGTAAGTTGAGCCAAAAGGGGAGCGTAGGGTGTAGGTCTTCAAATACGCGCCCTGCTCCGTAGGAGCTACCTCGTCGGACCCGAAAAGAAACCGGTCCGGGTGCCGGTTGATCACCGCCGCCACCTTGGCCACGGTTTCCGGGGATTCCACAATATATTTGGCCGTCTCATCCCAAGAAAGATCAAAGTAGACATGGTTCAACGCCGGGTTGTTGATGGCGCGTTCCACCATGCCCGCCTGATCTGTCACCGGGCGTACCACGCGACCCAGTCCCACATGGGCCCAAATGATCGTTGTTTTGGGGTGGCGGACAAAAAGGTCCCTCAACATTTCAACGATGTAGGGATCTTGGTTGGCTTTCGGGAACGGCACATTGACATCGCAATGGAGAATGGCAGGCAAGCCTACTTCCCCCGCGAAATCGAGTATCCGATCCAGGGCCTTGTTATTAATCGTGGCCACTTCGCCGGCCACTTTCGACGACACAAATTCTTTATGGATTGAAAACTCCCCAATGCCGGAGAACACGCCCGGAAAAGTCGTCAACACCCTTCGAATGTGGTCGGCGGCATACATATCCGTGGGGTTAAACCCGGTGATCATGGGGTCGAACCGAGCCTGGGCTTTTTTGGGCAGGGACTTGTAAGCCATGGCGATATGAGCGTCGGTGAAAGAATAATAATAGAGGGGCGCGTCCGTTTGAAGGTAGTACCAGGGGGCAAAATCACCCGTGCTGGCATACATCCATTGCTGTTGCAGCGGAATGCCGAATAGGGTGGACCGCCCCACCTTGTCCCCCATAATCTTTAGGAAATCACGGATGTCCGTGCCTTCTTGGATGTAGTTGGTGAGATGAAAATGAGCATCGTTCAGCTCATACTTCTTTGTGGCCGCATCCAAAGGCAAAACCGTCATTCCTAACAAGGCAATCAGCAGAATTGATTTTTGCATCATAGAGGTTCCCTCCAAGCGGACGTTGTTTTCCCCTCCTTCCCAAGGAGGGCCCTTCGCAGAGCTCAGGGCACCTGAGGCGCCAAAGCCGCTGATGCGGGCTTAAGGGGAAGTATCTTCTTTCAATTTTCAGTTATTAAAAGTTAATCGACCAGCCCACCGAAACGGTCACGCCCTTTTGCCCTCCCACATAATACCCAAAATCGGAGGACGTCGGAGCGCGGTAGACCTCGATCACATGCACATTGATCCGGCTGTTGCGCGTATCGAATAGGAAAAAATTAAGCCCTTGAATGAAATCGTAGCTTGATCGATACCCGGCGCTTTTGTCGCCGAACACAACCGAAGAAGCCACATAGGCTTCTGTCTTTCGCGGCCGAATCATTTTTGAGGCCTGAACGTAGAACCCGGTATCGGTCACCATATTTTGTGGAACGCGCACATCCGTCGCCTCATAGAAATCGCTCAACTGGCGCAAATAAGCTTCGCCCTGCAAATGAAAGCCTTTGTATTTGAGCCCCGCATCGACTGCCCACATCTGGTATTTTAAAATGTCAACGGTGTACCCGGCCACGACGGCGCCCGGCGTGAAAGGGAGCAGGCTGTCGGCCATACGAATTTGAGTAGAGTCCGGCTGGTTGCTTCCCGACGTGGACTGGGCGGCGTTCTGTCGGCCCTGGGTGTAAGCCGTGCCAATGCGGGTGGCCAGTTTTTCATGTTGTTCAAAATCCCCCATACCGCCTTTCGGTCCGAACTCGTGGGTGGTGGGCATCCAAGCGAGGTTGCCGCTAGCGACGAAATCTCGGGTGTCCTCCTTGGCGTTTACGTTTAAAGTGGTGAGGTTGTTCCCCAGCATGACGGTGTACTTGAGCCCGGGCGCGGCTTCGCCGGACAACCAGGCTCCCTGGGTGAACCCCGGCCTAAAGAATTCATCGGCCATCAGGCGATCCGTTCCCACCCAATAAGGATGAGAATACGTCATGGTCCGGGTGCCCGGCAAGGCGCCGATGCCCACATTCAGCGTGGCCGCCTTGTTGAAAACCCAACCCAACGATCCGATGATGGCCACCTTATCGGTGGAATTAACAGTCCAAACAGCTGTCTGGTAAAGGAAACGCGGATCGTACAACCACCCATTAAAATTAAGAATCACACGGTGAGGCGCGGAAATATAGTTCGCGGTATCGATGTTTCGGGTATTTCCAAAATGATCTTCAAAGGACTGCGTCGCGGGCAGTTGGTTGAGATACCGCACCAACAGATACAAATTCATTTTCAATTCGCCGTTAGGGGAGCGAACCAGCGGAATCCCGTTTCCTGATTTGAAATCGATTTTGCTTTGATCAATGGATTGTGGGGGTTCTTTTTGTTTCGCGGTTTCTGCGGCCTCCAATTGTCGATGAACTTCCTCTTGAACCTGATCCATCGTGACGTCCGCGCTGAGGTTTGCCGGCAGAAGGCCGCAAATCGTCCCCAAAGCCAAAAACAAAAGAAGCATCTTGTGATTTTTCATAACACCCCTTTAGAAAGAAACCTGAAAGTTTGAATAAAAGATGGGGCCATCGCCTCCCACCGGGTAGGGAAGGCTTAATCCCCCCACGGGGGATTTTTGCAGTTGGATGTATTCAAAATTCCAGCGGGTGCCCTCCACTTTCCACGGGAACCAGTTGATCCCCACCCGGGCATCCCAGGGATCGCCGTATTCCCCATACACTTTGGAGTGCGAGACATAGGCTTGGAGGGTTTGCGGTTTTAGCATGGCCGACGCCTGGATCTGAAACCCGGTGTCGTTGAGGTAGGACAACCCAGCGGTCCCCGATCCGCGGAAATGGTCCACCCATCGCCAATAGGTTTCCCCTTCCAATGAGAACCCCTGGTATTTCACCCCCGCGTCAAAAGAGGACATGTGGTAAGTGGCATCTTCCACCTGAATGCCCGAGCCAAACAGGTCTTTCTTAAAGATGGAATTTCCATCAGAGAGCCTGACCTGAACGTTGTCGAACGAGTTGGTGTCCGCAGGTTGGCTTTGTTTGTTCTCGTCGCTTCGGGAAAAGTGGAGGCCCAGCCGCGTCGCTACCGTTTTGTGCTCTTCAAAATCCCCGAACCCGCCGCGTTTCCCAAATTCCCCCGTGCTGGGCATCCAGGTTAAGGCTCCCGACCAGGTGTTCAGATCGTTGTCCATTTGTCCCGCGTCAATCCCCAACTGGCTCAGGTTGTTGCCGAGCATGACGGCGTAATTGAGTTTATCCACCACCGTCCCCTTGGCCCAGACGCCGAAGGTGTACGAGGGTCGGAAAAATTCGTCGGCGATCAGGCGGTTGTCCACCCCCAGCCAAAACGGGAAGTTGCCTTCCGTGCTTCGAACGCCGGGAAGGGAATCCGTGCCCCCGCCGAAGGTCAGGTGTTTGTTGAAATTGTAATTAAGGTTCCCCGCAACCACCACTTGGGCGCCCAAGCCTTGACTGGTATTGGAAGTCCACACATAGGTCATGTAGCGAAATTTAGGGTCCAAAAACCAGCCCGTAAAGAAAATGTTCGCCTTATTAAATTGGATGTCCTGTCGCTGTTGAATCTGACTTGTGGTCCCAAACGAATCGGTGAAAGTCTCGTCCAGCCCGGTCTGATTGAGATACCGGATATAGCTAAAGATTTTAATGTTGAGATCCCCCTTCTCCGTATCGGCCACCTTAAATCCCAGGTTCGGCGTGTAGGTGTTCACCCGCTTGCGTTCGGATTCCAATTTTTGAATTTGAATATCTCGGACACGAACCGCTTCTTCCAAGTTTTTCAGTCGTTCATCCACCGCTTCAAACCGTTGGTTCACCGCCGTGATATCCTCGCCTCTTAAAATGAAAGGCGTTGCACCCAAAATCAAAACAGCCATTAAGCAGGAGGGGGGTTTCATTTATTGATCCGTCAGTTGTAGCGTGGACGGCTCAAATATTTCGTCTATCTTCAATTCCCGTTTCAACAGACCCTGAGCGAAAGCGGCGTCCAGCAGGGCTTTCAACGAGCGTGGGTTGTTTGGCACGCCGTAGGACCAATAGTCTTTTCCCATCAGGTCCAGGGTGACCTGATAGGAGTCGGGTCCCCAGGGCAAAGGGATTTTGGGTTCCTTGTCGGTTCCCAGGTTTTCAACGGTGCGGCGTTTTGCTTCAACAAAACCCATGAACAGGGCTTCCGGTAGCCAAGCATTTTCTTTAATGAGGTCAGACCTTACCGCCAGGGCCGTGGCGGGGAAACACTCGGCTCATTTTAAATAATTCTTGTTCAAGTTGCGCATAATTCGGAAAAAGTCGAACAATGCCGCTGACGTCATTGGGTGTTCCGGGATGTATCATCGCGTCCACCTTTCCGGACTGGATCAACTCCACCAAGGTTTTATGCGGAGGAGGCCCTGTTGAGACATCCACCCACGTGATGTCTTCTGTTTTCACTGTGGCGCTCGATTCAAGAAACTTCCGGATCCAGGTAGCGCCGCTGGCGCCGCACCCATCAACCCCGACCCGTTTTCCACGCAAATCTGCGGGTCCTTTAATGCCGCGATCGGTTCGAATCCACAGGTCCCTCAAGGGGAATTCCCGCAAAAGAAACACAGGAATCAAAGTGTAATTTTGAGACTCCCCCGCGGCCAATTGAGAGAGAAAAGGTAAAATATCCACTTCCACGACATCGAACTTTTTGGGTTGGGTCCTCAGCGCGTCAAGAGACATGGTGGTGTAGTTCAGCGCGCAACCGGACACCTTCACAGACCCGTCCTGAAGGAGCCGGGTGTGCCCATAATTCTGTGTGCCCACTTCCAGGGAGATTTCTGTTTCTTTTGCGCCGGAAAAACCCCAGGTTCCTGCAATAATTGCTCCCGCCGCTAGAAACTTTTGGAACCAATTTTGGATCATGTTCCCCCCCGAGGTTTTGTCACAAGATGTTTTTGGAACACAAACCCCCAGGACCGGCCATCGGCCCCGCGGCGGTTTTCGAAATGGGTGACAAATAACTCCAAGACCGTACTCCAGCGCCAAGGAAACTCAGCTCCCAGTGTCATATCCGCTCGGCTCCACTCGTCCGTCTTAAAATCGTAATAGGCTTCAGCGTTGGCATAGGGTGTGAACTTAGCGGATTTGAGCGCCATGCTGTGTTCAAGCCGCAATCGGTTCCGATACCGGGTGGAATATTCGCCGTCAATCCAGCGAAAATCTCCCTTGTTTCGATCGGAAAGCAACCACGACCCTCCGAAAGGAACCCTCCCTGTGATCTCCAAAATACCGCGGGTTTCATCGCTGGGATTGTCAACATCGCGCAGATCCGAGATATGGGCAACCCCCAACCTTGTGGTTAACCGCTGGGCCTTTTCCACGTTGGGATCTTTAAAGACGTAACGGCGGAAAAAAGGAAGCAATCCCACATCGAGATCGTATTCCAAGTTGCCGGACGAAAAAGAGCCGTCTTCCGTTCGGTAATTCAA
>JADKCG010000034.1 GCA_016714745.1 Elusimicrobiota bacterium
TGGTCTCCGCTCAATCGGGGGTGAATGACAATGAACAATTGCGTGTTCTGGAAGTGGCGGTGAAGAACCTCTATCAAAAACCCGGTGATCCTTCCCGAAGAGAAAAAAGCTCCCTCATTCAATCCCTTCCCAAAGGAGGGGGGCATGATTATTCTAAAAAATGTACATGGAATTGTGGTTGGAAGGGTTTGGGAGTTCGGGACAAGGGGTGGACCTGGAGGTGAACGCGGAATTTTAAATGAAGACGCTGACCTGATGGGGTGGAGGAGATGGAAGACCTGAACAAGGATGGAACTTGAACCTAACGAGGACGTGGGTTACCCGTTCCGTTCCTGGGGGGCGGATGGAATTCCCAATAATGCGGATGATGTCCTGTCCTCTATTGGGGCAAACAACGGGCGAATCGATTCGGAAAACGCGAATGGGGGGGGATTTGTTACTGCGGACAAACCTGATTTTACGACCCCACTCCTGCAATTGTCAAATCTTCCCCTTGGGACAACAGTAACGGACAGAAATGGATTTCTCTCCCTATCTCTGACTTGGGATTCACCGGATGGCGATTTATTCGGGTGCCCTTATCGGGGATCACATCCAACCCCGATGAATACAACAGCGTTGAACATGTTCGGCTTACGTTCCACGCCCAGACCAATACATCTCCTGCAACAACGAAAGTGCGAATAGGGAAAATTTCTTTTATTGGAAACACTTGGGAGAAAACCGGTGCTGTCCATTGGGTCTACAATGGTGGTGGCCGTGTCAATAATTTGAGCAATCCGGATTATGACCCGCTGATCGGTCATCCGGCTTTTAACGACCTCTATGGAGATCAAGCGGAGAACCGCACGCGAGAGCAAGCGTTGGAACTGAAATTCACACTGCTTCCTGGATCGACGGCCACCACCCGCTCGTTGTTCAGCACCCCCGGGATTTTCTCACCACAATCCTTGACTCTTTTCCAGAGACCCCTGGGCCAACCAAGGGAGAGTTGTTTGTTCAATTTGGGTCCGAGTCGGATTATTTTGAATTTTCTCGGCCCATTGGAAACGACACGGTCGGTTGGATACAGGAATCCATTCGGCTCCTGGACCAAAACAATGACGGGTCACCGGAAACCATTTTTTCCGATACCGTTGGGTCCAGTGTGAAGTGGTCGGATCCCCAACCTCTCCCGGTTGGGACAATTTCAAAATCGAGGTTCGTAACGAAACCTTGACGACCATTGAAAGCACCTCTCGGTGAACGAAATCCATGTCGGGTGCTCGAACACGGATAGGGAACGCCCGACGATTTACGGCCGATGGGCGGTGGGGGGATGGGGATCTTTTGGAGGCGGGTTCCGTAATGTGGATCGGAACTTTCAAACCCTGACCAGCCCCGTTGTGAATCAAGACCGGGAATCCTATAACGGTTACGCGACTTTTTCGAAATTACGGTTTATGCCGCTCTCAGGGAGTTATTCCCATTCCAAGACCATCACCCCTGCTGTTCTCCAAACGGGTCAATCTCAACTTGTTTCTGTTTTGTCTGAAGGACGGGAAGAGAACACTCAGTTTCGGGGAGATGGTCAATTCCTTTTTTCAAACCTCCCCGCCCTCAGTTACAGTGCCGAACGAACTCTTACAGAATCGACCACGAATAAGGACAAGCGGGACAATAACGTGTATTCCGGTTCCCTGGACTACGCGGTCCCTGTTCAGCCGGATATTCTCCCGGGGAAACTCATGTTCAAGCCTCTCCCGGAAAGCGTTTTCCTTAAATACACGCGCGCCAATTTTATTCATTCTTTTTTCCCGGAAAGGCTTGAGGAACAGCTTAATGTTTCGACCGACCCAGTGACCCAATCAAACGCTATCTTCTCCAACGCTCGAGTGAGCGAGTTCTCCGATGACTGGGTGGGTCGTCTGGCTTTCCGTCCTTGGACAGGATTGGTTTTGACACCCAATTACACTCAAAGGAAGGTGATGGAACGGCGTGATTATTCACCGGAAGAGCTGGAAAGAAATCCCCAGTTCATCGAGACGCAAAGCTACGAAAAATCCTTTAGCCAAACCCGTGGGTTGGCGGGGTCGTGGCGAATCTTCCCTTGGCTGGAACCCCGCATGACTTTTTCCCAAACCGGAACGGAAACCAACGGATTACCGACCGCGTCCTCCCCCACCGCCTCTAATTTAAAAAATCTTGAACGTACCGCCGCTGGGGACCTCTTTTTAAGTTTGGCTCCCCGGGATCTCTTTCCAAAATTAAGTGTTTTTCGATCGCTGAATATGGACGCAAGTTTTCGGGTTGATTCTTCCGATTCTTATGGGGGGGTGCCCAAAGGCTACACCGATTGGCAAAAGATCACCCTGTTTCAAGTCGCCAAAATCGATCGGCGGGATGGATCAAAAATGTTTGGGTTGCTCGCTCCCTTGGAGTTTGAAGATTCGACGGTTGAACGACGCCAGGTCACCGCCCGCAACACACTCCGTTACGCGTTGAATTGGTCCCCGCTCGATTGGATCAATTTCCCTTACCGGCTCGAACCGTTCAAAACAATGAGTTTAAACAACACGTTGACGATCACCAACGAGCACACGGAGAACACCCTCACCGCGCGGGATGTGACTTCGCGCACGTCCCCGGACCTGATCGTGACCCTCCGGGACACGGAAAAACTATTCTTTCCGGAGCGGTGGGTGGGAGGGTCTCAGGTCAATTATCGTTATACCCAACGAACGGCGGAAACCTTTAAGCAAGACACCTCCGATAACTTAACGCAAGGGTTGGATTATCGCTTTACGTTTATCAAGGGCATGATATTTTATGAGTCTGTCCAAGACGAAAGGGGAAACAACAGATTTGCGTACGGGGCTTCTGAAATCCACTCTCGATGGGTTCAACCATACCCTTCAGATGGGGACAAAGCTGGGCCGATGGCGGTTAACCCCGAGTGGGGGAATCCGTTCGGATGTGTCCAAAGACGGGACCGGACGCTTGCTTCAGGACATTCAAGTTCAATCCGCGTCCGTCCTGGGGCGGTTTGATAAATCGTATCCGGGAGGAGTTTCGAATCCCCTTTACCCAGAAAATATTTGCCAACGTCAATCGCTTAACTTTGGACGCCAAGCTGGGGTTTGATCGACGTATTTCAAATTTGAATTTTGAACGGGACAACACCGACACTTACACCGCAGAATCCACGGGGAATGGGAAATATCCAGGAATTTCCGGCTGTCGTTCGGCGGGAAGTTGGGGCTCATTAACAATCGGGCCCGCTCGGAGGATGGGTATATGACCGTGGAAGTCAACAGTCAATTGGTTATCCAATTCTAATGGATGGGGAAGGCTCCTTCTTCCGCGCGCTCAGGCGCGTGGGGTTGGATCTGGTTTTTCCACGTTCGTGTGGGGTGTGCCGGGGGGACCTGTCGGGGGATGATCAGGGGCTGTGTGGGCCCTGTCAAAAAAACTTTCCGCGGTGGACAGGCCTGGCGTGTCGGGTTTGTGGAACGCCCTTCCGGATGGGGAGCTCGTTGTGCCGATTGTCGTAGGCGCTGTCGATCGCTTCGGTTTTGTCGGAGCGCGGGTCTCTATGAAGGGTCCCTCCGCCAGGCGATCCTCTTGTTTAAATATGGGCGACGGGAGGAAATTTCTGTTCCTTTGGGACGGTGTCTCGCCGAGACATTCCGTTCCCGCCCCGAACTCCATCACGCGCAACGGGTCGTGCCCGTCCCCCTTCATTTTATAAAACGGCACGCTCGTGGGTTCAATCAGTCCGAAAGGTTGGGAAGTGTGTTTGCGCGGATTACTGGATTGCGCTTGGAATCGGATCTCCTTGTCCGGCATCGCTGGACATGGGCGCAAGCGGGGTTAGGGAAGGAAAAGCGGAAGGTAAATGTCCAGGGGGCGTTTGTCGTTCGACACCCGGAAGGGATAAAGAATCAACGCGTGTTGCTCATTGATGATGTGTGCACAACAGGTGCCACTCTGGAGTCCTGCGCGCGCGCTCTCAAAGAAGCGGGGGCGTTCCGTGTGGACGCCCTTACTTTGGCCCGCGATGTGGAAACCCAAAAATACGATTCATTGAAACCCGTTCATGTCCAGCGTGCGCGGGGGGGGACTTGAACCCCCACGCCTCTCGGCTTACGCACCTCAAGCGTACGCGTCTGCCAATTTCGCCACCCGCGCACGCTGGACACGAAAAATCAGGATGCTATTTCTTTGTTGCGGGTTCCGCCGTTTTGGGTGCGGTTGGGGGTGTTGTCGTCCCCGCGGGCACGGTTGTTTCTTTGGCCGTCGTCTCCACTTCTGCCACGTTTTCCGAAGACGTCGGAATGGCAAACTCCCGTGTGACGGTTCGAACGCCTCTCCGTGATCCCAAATACGTTAAAAAATAGGGACGAAACGAAAAAGCCACGGCAAACCCGGTGGTCACCTTTCGAATGAACTGGGATCCGGAGGGGGCCGAAAAAACGGCATCGCTTCCGCCACCGCCAAATATGCCCGAAAAACCAGCCCCCTTCCCCGATTGCAGAAGGACCACCAAAATAACGAGAACGCATGCCACCACATGAATTGAAAGAATAACGCTAAAGAGCATCGGATCTCCCTAGTTGAGGGCGGACACGCCGGGGAGTTCTTTGCCTTCCAAAAATTCCAAGGACGCCCCGCCGCCTGTTGAAATATGAGAAATTTTTTCGGCCAACCCCGTGGATTGAACCGCGGCCACGCTGTCGCCCCCGCCCACCACCACCGTGGCCCCCTTGGTCGCCGCGGCGGCGGCCAATTTCGCCACTTCGGGTGCCCCGAGCGTAACGGTCCACTTCAAAAAATGCCCATGGGGCCGTTCCAGAAAATCGTTTGGCCTGAGGAAACGAGGCGGTCAAGCTCTGAATTGTTTTGTCGCGATATCCACCCCGATCAAATCCCCAGAGATGTTGGCGTCATCGGTTTCCAGGGGCGGAATCCGGGGCGTCAATGGCCGTAACCACCAAATGGTCTTTCGGAAGCAAAACCTTAACGCCCTTGGCTTCCGCGGCAAGCAGAGCTTCTTTGCGGTTTCCACTTTGTCCGCTTCCACCAAGGATTTCCCGTTTTGATCCCTAGGGACTTGAAAAAGGTGTAGGCCATGGCGCCCCCGATGACCAGGGAATCCACTTTATCAAGAAGCTTTTCCAACACTTCGATCTTATCGGAAACTTTGGCCCCCCCCACAATGGCGAGGAAAGGTTTGGCGGGGTTATTCTTGATACGTCCCAAAAATTCCAATTCTTTAAGGAGCAAGAAACCCGCCGCGCTGGGAAGAAGTTTTGGGATTCCCGCGGTGCTGGCGTGGGCCCGGTGGACCGCGCCAAAGGCGTCTTGAACAAAGAGGTCCGCAACCCCGCCAACGATTTTGAGAAAAGGCGGGGTCGTTCTTTTCTTCTTCCCCGTGGAAACGCAGGTTTTCCAAGAGAAGGACATCTCCGTCTTGAAGATTTTTGGAAGCGGATTCGGCGGCGGGCCCCACACAATCGGCAGCAAACGCCACCGGTTTCTTAAGGATTTGAGAAAGGTGTTGTGCCACAGGAGCAAGGGTGTATTTCGGGTTGGCTGTTCCCTTGGGGCGCCCCAATGGGAGAATCGAGAATCACCCGCGCGCCGTTTTGGATCAAGTGGGTGAGGGTGGGAAGGGACCCGCGAACGCGGGTGTCGTCCGTGACGACCCCTTTTTCCATGGGGACGTTAAAATCCACCCGGACGAGGACGCGTTTGCCTTTGACATCCAAATCTTTGACCGATTTGAGTTGTTTCATGAGAAAGCCCTCCGCATTCGTTTGGAAAGAGGCACCATATTACAATTCCCCACGGAAATTGTAAAGGCCATGAATCTTGACGAAAGTGTCATATATCTGGTAATATGCCTATAAGAAAGTAAGAATTCGGTTTTTGAGGAGCTGGTTTTATGCGTGTCACCGCCATGCAGGAGTATGGCCTGCGTTGTATGCTTCAAATCGCGTCCCACAAGTGGGGCTCCCTTTGCCCGTTCGGGAAATTGCGAAGCGCGAGAAATTGACGCCGGTCTACGTCGAAAAAATTTTAGTTAACCTTCGTAAGGCGGGGTTGGTGAAAAGTCTTCGCGGTGTCCATGGGGGATACGTGATGGCCCTTAGCCCCAAGGACATTTCAGTGGCGGCGGTCCTTTCGGCTCTGGGCCAAGTGGATTTGGGGCGGGATCTGTGCAGTCGATTTACGGGAAATTCCAACGCCTGTGTTCACAACGGGGATTGTAGCCTCCGGCCTGTTTGGGGTCTTCTCACCCGATATATTTATGGATTTTTACAGCAGATCAGCGTTGAACAGCTTCTGAAAGGGGAGGCCGGTGTTGTCGCAGACATCCATTTGCTGGGTGCCAAGCCTCCCGATATGATAGGAACAGAAAGGAGTCATTTCATGAGCGCGCCCTTTTTTGAGATCAAAGATTTGCATGTGTCCGTGGAGGGGAAGAAAATTCTCCATGGACTGAACCTGACGGTCGGCGCGGGAGAAATTCACGCCATTATGGGCCCGAACGGGTCGGGGAAAAGCACCCTCTCGTATGCGGTTCTCGGCCATCCGCGGTACATCGTGGAATCGGGCGACATTCTCCTTCAAGGAGAGAGTTTGCTTTCCTTGAAACCAAACGAACGGGCGGTGAAGGGCCTCTTCCTCGGGTTTCAATATCCCGTGGCCGTTCCCGGGGTGAGCATCGTCAACTTTCTTCGAACGGCCATGAAAAATCGCCGGGGCCAGGACATTTCCCTCAAGGATTTCCGCAAAGAATTGAAAGAGAACATGAAAGTTTTGAAGATGGACGCGGCTTTCGCGAACCGATACCTCAACGAGGGGTTTTCCGGGGGGGAGAAAAAACGCTTGGAGATCCTCCAGATGGCGCTTCTCCATCCCGTGATGGCCATTTTGGACGAAACCGATTCCGGGTTGGACATCGACGCTCTGCGCATTGTCTCCGATGGGATTAATCGGCTGGCGGCGCCGACCCGGGGCATTTTGCTTATCACCCACTATCAACGGTTGTTGGATTACGTCAAACCCCAGTTTGTTCACGTTTTGTCCGAGGGCAAAATCGTTCGTTCAGGGGGCCCTGAACTGGCGCTTGAGTTGGAGAGCAAGGGGTATGAATGGCTCACGGGCCCTGTCTCCGCGGCTGGGGGAAACGTGGTGGCGTCATGACAGAGAAACCCGACCTCAAAACTCTTGGCCAGGAGTACCAGTATGGGTTCCATGATTCCATGGAAAACTACACGTTCCAGTCGGGGCGGGGACTGACGCGCGGGATCGTCGAAAGCATTTCGGCCATGAAGAAAGAACCGGACTGGATGCTGAAGTTCCGGTTGGACGCGCTGGACACTTTTCTCAAAAAACCCATGCCCACTTGGGCCGACTCCCCCAGCCTGGCGAAGATCGATTTCGACAACATCCATTACTACATGAAACCCACGGACAAACAGGGCAAAACCTGGGAGGAAGTTCCTGAAGGAATTAAAAACACCTTCGATCGACTCGGCATCCCCGAAGCCGAACGCAAATTCCTCGCGGGCGTTACGGCGCAGTATGAATCGGAAGTTGTGTACCATTCCCTTCGAACGGATTTGGAAAAGCTGGGCGTCGTTTTTCTAAGCATGGACGACGGGTTGAAGCAGTATCCCGACATCGTTAAGAAATATTTCGCCACCGTGATTCCAACGGCGGACAACAAATTTTCGGCCCTCAATTCGGCGGTGTGGTCCGGCGGCTCGTTCATTTATGTGCCCAAGGGCGTCAGCGTGCCGATTCCGCTTCAAGCCTATTTCCGAATCAATTCGGAGAACATGGGCCAGTTCGAGCGCACCTTGATTATCGCCGATGAAGGGTCTTTCGTGCACTACATCGAAGGTTGTACTGCTCCAACCTATTCGTCAGATTCGCTTCACTCCGCCGTGGTGGAGTTGATTGCCCTCCCCGGGGCCAAGATTCGCTACACCACGATCCAAAACTGGTCCAAGAACGTTTTCAACCTTGTGACCAAGCGCGCCATGGCCCACAAAAACGCCACCGTCGAATGGATCGATGGAAATTTAGGGAGTCAATTAACGATGAAGTATCCCGCCATTTATCTGATGGGGGAGGGCGCTCGGGGAGAAGTCCTTTCCGTGGCGTTTTCCGGGAAGGATCAACACCAGGACGCGGGGTCAAAAATTGTTCACGCGGCGGCGAACACCACGAGCGTGGTGACGTCGAAATCCATATCGAAAGACGGCGGCCGATCCAGCTATCGCGGGCTGGTCAAAGTTGCGCGCGGGGCCACGGGATGCAAATCCAACGTGCGGTGCGACGCCCTGATCCTTGACGAAAAATCTCGGTCGGACACCTATCCGACGATCGAGATCGATGAGGAAGATGTCTCCATGGGCCATGAGGCCACGGTGTCCAAAATTGGAGAGGAACAGTTGTTCTATCTTCAGAGCCGAGGACTCAGCGAACACGAGGCGACGCTCATGATCGTGAATGGTTTTTTTGAGCCGTTTACGAAAGAATTGCCCATGGAATACGCGGTCGAACTAAACCGCCTTTTGGAAATGGAAATGGAGGGGTCCGTTGGGTGATGAAACTGTTTTATTAAAAAGTGCACCCAAACCATCCCGGCGGGGTTCTCCGGTTGGGGCCCGGGGGACAAGAGGCACCGGAACTGATGGACCTGTCGGCGTTCCCGTGAGGCGACTGTTTGAAACTCTCCCTGGCCCACGAAGGAGGACGAAGCCTGGCGACGGACAGATCTTTCGGGGTTGGCCTTTGGACGGTTTGTCTTGGCCCGGCGGAAGCAACCTTTGGCGGATTGCCCCGGGCGTTCACGGATTTTGTGGGCAGGAAGACGCCTTGGTCCTTTGGGGGCCGACGGAGTTACCAACGCCGGTGGGAGGGACACCGAATCCAAAGGGGTTATTTTTCAAGATTTGGCGGAAGCTTATCGTCAAAGACCGGATCTGGTGGGCCGCCATTTGGGTTCGTTGCTTCCCACAATGAACTCGAAATTTTCGGCGCTCAGCGGCGCTTTTTGGAACCGCGGGCTTTTCGTTTTTGTGCCCAAAGGCGTTGACGCCGGTATTGTGCTTCGAGGCGGATACGCGCCGAACCTGGCGGATGGCCAGGCGGCCGTCACCCGCACATTGATTGTGGCGGAGCCCGGATCCCGATTGACCTTTTTGGAAGATTACGCCGCGACCGGGCCCGAGGGGGAAGGCGAAGCCCTCGCGGTGGCGGGGGTTGAAATCGTGGTGGGGGAAAACGCCGAGGTGACGTATGTGAATCTTCAAGCGCCACGGGCGAAGCGTCAATCATTTCCTTTTCAGAATGCCCGCTTGGCGCGGGACGCGCGTCTCACCACCTTGGCATCGGCTTTGGGCGGGCATCTCTCCCGGGCGGACTTCGGGTCCCAGCTCCAGGGGCCGGGGGCGAAGGCCAACCTCTACGGACTTGTGTTTGGCGACGGGGACCAACGTTTTACCCATCACACGCGCCAGGAACATCAGGCCCCTCACACATCAAGCGACCTTCTCTTTAAGGCGGCTCTCTTGGATCAGGCGCGCTCCATCTTTACCGGCATGATCCGGATCGAAAAGACGGCCACCAAGTCCGAAGCCTATCAGGCGTCAAAGAACGTCCTGCTCTCTCGGAACGCGCGGGCGAACGCGATCCCCATGTTGGAAATTTTGACCGATGATGTGAAATGCGGTCACGGCGCGGCCGTGGGGGGGTTGGACGACGACCAGCGTTTCTATCTCATGAGCCGCGGGTTGGATCCCCACGAAGCGGAACGGGCCATGGTGGAAGGATTTTTTGAAGACATTCTCCTGCGGGTCCCGGTTCCTTCCCTGCACGAGCGATGGCGGGCCATGATCGATAAAAAATTGGCGGGTGTCCATGAGTGATTTTCAAACGGTGGCCAGCGTTGACCAAGTGCCGCCCGGAACGGTAAAAGTTTTCCGGGTCAAAGGCCGGCGCATTGCTGTGAGTCAGGTCGAAGGGACTTTTTACGCCATCGACGATCTTTGCACCCATGACGAAGGCCCGTTGGGCGCGGGCGCGCTGGAGGGGGACGAGGTGGTGTGTCCCCGCCACGGCGCGCGGTTCAGTGTCCGAACCGGTGCGGCGCTTCGCATGCCGGCGGTGACACCGGTGAAATGCCATCCGGTCCGCCTCGACGGTAAAAACATTCAAGTCAAACTGGAAGACAATGATAAAGACAAACGGCAAACGCCTCCCTTTTGATCCCGCGGCGGTTCCGCTGGATTTCCCGATCCTTTCCCGGAAGATCCACGGAAAGCCCCTGGTGTATTTGGACAACGCGGCCACGACGCAAAAACCCATGTCCGTTATTATGTCCATGACCGCTTACTATGAGCGGACCAACGCCAATGTGCATCGCGGCGTTCATACCCTTTCCCAAGAAGCGACGTCTCTCATGGAAGAGTCCCGGGCACGCGTGGCGAAGTTCATTGGCGCCGACGATCCGGCGACGATCATTTTCACCCGAAACGCCACCGAGTCGATTAACCTCGTGGCGTTCGCTTGGGGCCGACGGAATTTAAAGCCCGGCGACGAAATTTTGTTGACCGAGTTGGAGCACCATTCCAATGTGATCCCCTGGCAGATGGTGGCCCGGGACACCGGGGCAGTGCTTCGGTTTATCCCCATCACGGGCCGGGACGGGTTTTTGGATTTGGACCAATTGCCAAAACTCCTCACGTCCCGCACAAAAATCTTCTCCATCACCCATGCGTCAAACGCGCTGGGGACCATCAATCCCGGTGGAAGATTTGGCCGGCGCGCGCGGGCCGTGGGCGCTCTTGTTTTGGTTGATGGAGCCCAGTCGGTCCCCCACATGCCCGTGAACGTGAAGGCGTTGGGGTGTGATTTCCTCGCTTTTTCCGCCCACAAAATGTTGGGGCCCACGGGCCTCGGGGTGCTGTGGGGACGACGGAGCCTCTTGGAATCCATGGACCCTTTTATGGGCGGGGGGGACATGATCAAGGAAGTGTGGACCGATCACGCCACCTGGAACGATCTTCCCTATAAGTTTGAGGCGGGCACGCCGAACATCACGGGCGCGATCGCGTTTGGCGCGGCCATCGACTATTTGGAACGGATCGGCATGGACCGCGTCCGCGCCCATGAAATTGAATTGACCGGATATGCGCTCCAACAACTTAAAGAGCGTTTCCCCGGTATCATTCTTTACGGTCCCGCCGACCCGCGGAAACGGGGGGGGGTGGTGAGTTTCGACCTGCCTGGGATCCATTCGCACGATGTGGGAACAATTTTAGATCGTGAGGGGGTCGCCATTCGAGCCGGTCACCATTGTTGTCAGGTGTTGATGCGGAAACTGGATATTTCCGGGACCGGCCCGGGCCAGTTTTCTCTCTACAACACCCGCGAAGAAGTCAATTCGCTGGTCCGTTCCCTGGAAGAGGCGGAACGCCTTTTTGGGGCGGGGGTCCGATGACCGACGATCTTTACCGGGAAGTGATTCTCGACCATTACCGGCATCCCCGGAACATGGGCAAACTGCCCCAGCCGGACATTTGCGTGAACGGCGTTAATCCCCTGTGCGGGGACGCCATCGAACTCACATTTATTGTGCGGGACGGGCGGATCGACGACATCAAAATGGCTGGGAACGGCTGTTCCATTTCCCAATCGTCCGCGTCCATGATGACCGAAGCGTTGAAGGGAAAAAGTTTGGTGGACTCGGCGGGACTGGCCGACGCGTTTAAAAAGATGATGTTGGAAAATGCCCCCGCCGACCAACTTCCCGAAGATCTGGAGGAATTGGCCTTCCCTTGAAGGGGGTTCGCAAATACCCTGTTCGGATCAAATGTGCCCTCTTGGCGTGGAACACTTTTCTGCAGGGACTTAAAGAATTCAGGAAGATAAAAAAACGCGGTCACCGATTCAAGGATAGGAGGAAATTATGTCTGTCACGGTTGAACAGGTCCATGGAGTATTGAAAACAATTTTCGATCCGGAAATCCACTTGAGCATTTGGGATTTAGGTCTGATTTATGGTGTGGAGGTGACCCCGGATGGAACTGGAAAGGACAAGGTGGCTGTTCGCATGACACTGACGACGCCGGCGTGTCCCTACGGTCCCGCTTTACCAGCAAAGTCCACGCGGACCTCGGCGCCATGGCTGGGG
>JADKCG010000035.1 GCA_016714745.1 Elusimicrobiota bacterium
CCGTGTCAGATATTCAAATAGCCGCTCAGAATGCGCTCCATCGCCCGGCCATATTGTCCGTCTGAAACGAAAGATGAAAGTTCGGCCCGAAGTTCGTGGTCCGCTTGCGAGGATTCCTCATTGCGAATGCGCTTGGCCATCATTGGTAAGCCCTTTACTTTGGGTCGCGGACGAGAATGTCTTGTATTTTAACCGTCATGAGTTGGCTCCTTCGCTGTGCAACGAAATTGATGGGTGCAAGGAAGGTTCACCCATCTCGCGTCAAGCGAAGCGATAGTTGTTTCCATCTTCGTGCCGGGAAAAAAACCGCCAGACTGCCCCACGTCCGCTTCCATATCCCGAATGATTTCAGAAAAGCCGGGCAAGTCCGTAAAGGCTCGCCGTGTCCCGTCATCGCTATCACGCTGTGGGCATCGGATCCCTTCATGGCGTCGCGGAGTTTTTGGACCACGAGTTTCTTAAATTCCCCTTCAATTTTTGTGGCGAGATGCTCGGGCTCATTAAAATAGGCTTCGCAATAGTCGAGCGACGCCATCCACTCGGCGAAGAGCCGCGTGCAGTCGAATCGTTTCCAGTGGCGGCCGGCTGTCACTGCGCGTGTCTCAAATTCATCGCAACGTTCGCGCATGGAACGCTCTATCTCCTTATCATAAACGATCATCAGAACACGTTGCGCGGCAATCCCCATGGGAGACAGAGGAACCGAGAGATATTGGCCAAACCGATCGGCAAGATCTTCAACTTTCCCCACGTTTATCTCCGTTTTCCATTCGATCCTTAAATACGGACGATGGATCAATTTGAACACGCCTCCGCCAATACTCGCGGTGACAAGACCTGCCTGTTTGCAACGAAGCACGGTTTCAATGAGGACATGTCGCGGCGCGTCAAAACGCATCAAAATGATCCGAGCAGATCTTCCGCAACCCTTCCTTCAAGCCACCCCAGCCAGAGTGCGAGCGACACCGCGCCAAAACGTGGGCTGACCGTTTGGCGACGCTTCCGCACCCGTCCCACCAGGTGCCCCGATTGTGTCCAGGTCGAGCTGGAGTTCCGCCGAACTTTATCCAGAATGCTGTCATTGAGTCGGGTGTCTACATGGGCACGAATGGAATCCAAATACTCGTTATGCATTACCTCTTCGCCCCGTTCATCGAAAGGACATAGGAGGCAGTACGAAGCAAAGGATCTCGTGCCAAAGGAACAGAGTAGTGCGATGACCGGTCGACCGTTCGGGTCAAGACTCCAGAGGCGGTGCAGAGTCGTGAAAAGGGGATATGGACATCGAGGCCGTAGAGTTCAGACAACCGTTGCATCGTTAAGCGTCTGTTTGAACCTGTGGATTTTCCCAGGACATTTTCGGTAATAACTGCATTTTTAAAAGTAGCCCGCGTGAGGCCGGCAGACGTCGAGCTGAGAAGTTCGGTCAACTCAGCAAGCATCATTGTTCGGCTGGTGTGTGTCCCCCTAGGCCCAAAGCGAACACCCGCCGTACAGAGCCGTTCTGTCTGGTTAACATGAGGAAATGTATCGTTCACAAGTTAGGAGTATACAGATTTAAACTTGAGCGAGGAAGAGGGGGGGGGCATCGCCGGCATACTTGCCGGCGAATGCTATTTCCGCTGTTTAAAAATGACGGGCATTGGTTCCTAATTGCCTTCCAGTCAACGTGTAATAGATTCTGAAGAATAAAGCTTACTCCCCTGAATACGCCTTTCCGAACTCCCAACAAAAGAACCCAACCATGCAATTGGAGTCGGTCTCAATTGTATTGACCTTTCTTTGGGCAGACCAAGCCCGCCGTTAAGGAAGTCCCAAAAGCGGGGGCCTGGTGCCCACGGTCCCCGTGTGCACCCAAGCCCCCAACGACGGGACACTGTTTAACGGCAAGGAAGAGGCATACGTAATTTGCGCGCGCGAAGAAAGGGCGAAGCCCATAGGTGACCGGCGGGGCGGGAGGTGGAGCCCCGCAGAGCGGGGCCAGGGCAGCCAGGGCGCGGCCTCTGGCCGCGCGGCTTCTCCGTGGGACCGGAGCGGGAAACGTTGGAACCGGAGGCAGGAGTTGCGGCGCGTTTAATGCGCCGCGACGGGCGTTCGTCCGGAGCAATGATTTCCCGCAAACCGGAGCGGGAAACATATCTCTCGCGACCGACGAAATAACCGTCAGCGGGTTTCCGTTCCCCGACCGAAGCAATGGGCGGAACTGGTCCGGCGGGGAACGATTCCACCGGAGCCCAGCGGGGCGCGGCCAAAAAGGCCGCGCGGCTTTTCCCGTGGACCGGAGCGGGAAACGTCGGAACCGGAGGCAGGAGTTGCGGCGCGTTTAATGCGCCGCGACGGGCGTTCGTCCAGCGCGGGATTTCCCGCAAACCGGAGCCGGAAACATATCTCCCGCGATCGACGAAATAACCGTCAGCGGGTTTCCGTTCCCCCACCGGAGCGAAGGGCGAACCGGTCCGGCGGGAACGATTCAACCGGAGCCCAGCGGGGCGCGGCCAAAAAGGCCGCGCGGCTTTTCCCGTGGACCGGAGCTGGAAACGTCGGGAATCGGAGGAAGGAGTTGCGGCGCGTTTAATGCGCCGCGACGGACGTTCGTCCAGGGCGGGATTTTCCGCAAACCGGAGCGGGGAACATATCTCCGCGATCGACGAAATAACCGTCAGCGGGTTTCCCTTCTCCCACCGGAGCGAAGGGCGAACCGGTCCGGCGGGAACGATTCAGCCGGAGCCCAGCGGGGCGCGGCCAAAAAGGCCGCGCGGCTTTTCTCGTGGACCGGAGCGGGAAACGTCGGAATCGGAGGCAGGAGTTGCGGCGCGTTTAATGCGCCGCGACGGGCGTTCGTCCGGCGCGGGGTTTCCCGCAAACCGGAGCCGGAAACATATCTCCCGCGATCGACGAAATAACCGTCAGCGGGTTTCCCTTCCCCAACCGGAGCAAGGGGCGGAATCGCTCCGGCGGGAACGAATCAACCGGAGCCTAGCGGGGCGCGGCCAAAAAGGCCGCGCGGCTTTTCCGGTGGACCGGAGCGGGAAACGTCGGAACCGGAGGCAAGAGTTGCGGCGCGTTTGATGCGCCGCGACGGGCGTTCGTCCAGCGTGGGGTTTCTCCGCTTGTTGGGTCGTCCGCTTGTTCCCTCAACAGCAGACGAATCAATCGTCAGCATTTAACAGGCGCGCAGACCACCGCCGTGGGTGGCCTGGCGAACAGTCGACTTCATCCACCGAAAGAGGAGCGGTCCCCATTCTTCCCCGTCCAGCAATTCAACCAAGGTCCCGGCTTCCTCCTCCGGCCCGAAATGGCTGGGCCTCTTCTTCCTGTGGCGGAGCCTGTTTTCGATGAGCGAAGAAAGGCGCTGGGTTTCTCGGTGGCTGTTGGTCCGCGCGCGGTCACCGTGACGTTCGCCAGGTCCGAAGATCCAGGTCTTGTCCTGCTTACTGTCTCATTCATTGGACAGGGAACGTGGAGAGAACAGAGGCGCGCTGTGGCGCCCGCATAGCGGGCACAAATTTGAGCCCGGCAGGGCGGACCCCCTCTCCTCGGTCCTCTCCCCCATTGGGGGCGAGGATGCACTCCAGTTGCGTGGAGATGTTGGCCCGCACAAGGGCATTGGAGGCGGTCCAACCCAGTGCGCTCACGATCTCGCGCCCGTGCCCGACCTTGGCCAAAGTGCCCAACGTGCCATTCAAGGCACGTTGCCTTTGTCCGGGCACCCCATCGACTAAACGGTCACGGTTCTGGCCTTGGATAGATAAAATTCCCGCCAGTAGTCGTGGGATTGGTTCGGGAAGGAAAAGGGCAGGGTTCGAATCGATTTCAATGAGGACACCATTTTAGCGGAAACAAACTCTCTGTTGAGGTCCGGCCGTAGGCCGGACGGAGGTCTCTCTGAGGGAGTGGGGGCCACGCCGTTCTGGGGCTGAGAATCCGGATATTCACCGTCGATAAAACGTTCCCAATAGAAGTCCACCACCACAGAATCCTTGGAATACCGCACCTGCTTGATGCCTGCCTGCACCAACAAGCCTTTCTCAATCCCGGTTTTGCGCGCAACCCCTCAAAGGACCTCCTCCCTGCCTCCCCTCCCCCAGCGGGGGCGGGACAGCCGGATCCCCTATCCCGGCCTTTCCCCAGCGGGGAAAGGGGAAGGGCCAAGTTTTAACTTCCCAAAATGTCGTTGACTTTGGTGGGTTCAGGTGATACTTGGTTCCCTACAATAGGGGCTGAGTTCAGGAAAAGGAAGAAAGGCGGATGCTGTTTGTTTCGTCGATTACTTTTTCAGGGAGCCCCAGGTTTTTAATGCCTTCTTCAATAACCCGTCGGGCAACCTTTTGCAACGATCTCTCCTCTAGGAAAGCCTGTTGCTTGAGTTTCGAGTGGGATTCTCCTGATATGTAAATCAGAATAGCCTTCATCCCTCGTTCGGTGCGGTTAGCGAAACCCCATTCGCTTCCGCGCTTAATTTTTCCTTTCTTTGATGGCGACATAAAGAGAAGCTACCAGAAAATTTCTCGTTGTAATAGCTGTGCTTTAGAGTTATGCTATAGCACTTCTTATAATTTTAAAAAACGGTAAGGATGCTATGGATCTCTGGTTGGAAATCGGCAGGGTAGATCCTAAACGTGCTGATGAGCTTTTGCGCCTCTTGAACGAGCTGGAATTTGCCAGAGGGGAGCAAAGAAAAGTTAAAAAAAATCTTAAGGAAAAGTTTCCTGAATATTCAGGAGACCATAATCTTCAAAATGACGAGGACCAACCACTCAGGAGGGAATAAAAATGCTGACCAACGAACCATCTAATCCAAATCCAACTCGATGCGCCATATATACCCGTGTATCAACCGACCAGCAAGCTGAAGTGCAATTTAACTCCCGCGAAGCCCAAGAGGACCGGATCCGTGCATTCCTTGCAAGTCAGGAAGGATTTGTCCTTGGGCAGGTTTATACCGACGCAGGTTATACAGGGGCCAATTTGGAACGTCCGGCTCTCCAGAGGCTACTCCAAGACATTGAAGAGGGGAAATGGATATGGTGATCACCTATAAAATCGATCGACTTACTCGTTCTCCCCGAGATTTTTACCACCTGATTGAGATATTCGACCGCCATCATGTTGGATTTATATCGGTAACTGAGCGCTTCGACACTTCCACTTCGGCTGGGAGACTCCTCCGCAACATCATGCTGACCTTTGCTCAATTCGAGCGTGAGTTGATCTCGGAAAGGACCAGGGACAAAATCGCGCAAAAGGCCCAACGGGGGTTATATGTGGGTGGGCGGCCGCCGTTGGGATACGTGGTAAAGGAAAAACGGCTGGTCATCGATCCTGCCGCCGCGGCCGTTACAAAGCGCGTATTTGAGACCTACGTTGAAAGTCGGTCCCTCAGAAAGGCCTATCATGTCGTCGTTGAAAGCGGTTTGAGGCCCCGGCGAGATTCCTATGGGGATTCCATGGTGTGGCACCTCTTAAGGAATCCGGTCCTAACGGGAAAAATCATTCACCAAGGAAAAGCGTATCCCGGGCAACATCAGCCCGTAATTGAACAACCCCTTTTTGACCACGTGCAAACTCTCTTAGCCAGCCACCCACGTGAGAAGCCTCGCCCTTATCTGAACATGCCCTACAGTGGACTAATTAAATGCCAAGAATGCGGTTCCGTTATGACGCTTCCCACGTTGTTAAAAAACCAAAGAGGGGATCGCCGCCACTATTACTATCGATGCAATCGGTGGTCCATAAGGGCTGGAAATCTTGCTCAACCCGACAAATCAACGCGGACCGACTTCATTCGTTGGTGGAAGAAAATCTCGCCAGGATCTCGCTGGACTCCTTTTATATAGAAAATCTGGTTCTTTCCGTTCAAAACCAGACCCGCCCGGGATGGACAGCGGGCG
>JADKCG010000036.1 GCA_016714745.1 Elusimicrobiota bacterium
CCGCCAACACGTCCAGGTCCCCGTCGTTGTCAAAGTCCCCGCAGGCCACGGTTCCCGTGCTCAGCCCTAGGTTGGCCGAACCCGGCACCTCCACGCCAGCGGTATTGAACGTTCCGTTTCCGTTGTTTTTATACACACGCAACTGCCGGTTACTGCCGTCATACCCACCGGCCAAAACGTCCAGGTCGCCATCGATATCAAAGTCTGCCCAAGCCACGTCGCCGTCTTTTAATCCGCTGTTGGCCGCCGCCACATTTACCGCTGTGGAATTGAATGTTCCGTTGCCGTTGCTTTTATACACACGCACTTGGTTATTCGTGCCGTCCGTCCCGCTGACCACCACGTCCAAATCGCCGTCGTTGTCAAAGTCGCCCCAGGCTGTGCCCCCTTGGCTTAGCCCCCCGCCCACGCTCGTCACGTCAAAGGGACCCACCCCATAATCAGGAATGATAAAAGGCGGCGACGCCGTCGCGGTCGACGAAATCGGTGACCAGTTCCCCACCTCGTCGGCGGTCCACAACACGAAATACCACGTCTGCGGCGTTGTTGGGCTCACTACGATCGTTGTCGACTGGACCACCCCAGGGCTCACATTCGTGGCGGTGATGGTCGATGTGTAGGCATTGGTGGGGGTTGTGCTGGTGCTCCAGGTGGCCGTGTAGGTGGCGTATTGGATGCGGTAATAGCCCGTGAGGTTGTTAAACGCCCCGTCGTCACCCGCTGAGGCCCAAGACACGTCCATCTTCCCCGCCCCCACCCCCGTGCTCGCCGTGAGCGTCGAACTCGATGGCGCCACGGGGCCTACGGAATGAACGAGCATACGATTGTTATAATATTCCGCCACATAGAGTCGATTCATACCGGAATCGTAAGACAGACCCGTGGGACTATACATTCTGCTTTGGGAGGTGGCCGCGCTATTCCCTGTGAAATTCAATTGGCCTAAAACGTTGGCCGCGTTTTCCCCGTCCGTTATGGCGGCCACGTCAAACACCAGAACCCGATGGTTGTTGTAATCACTGACAAACAACCGGTTTATTTGAGTGTCCATGGCAAACGATTTGGGTTGGTTGAGGGCGCTCTGCGATGCGCCGGAGCCGTTTGAAGTGAAATTATTTTGGCCCAAAACATTGACCGCATTTTCACCGTCTGTGATAGCGGTGGTGTCAAAGACAAGCACTCGTTGATTGCTTTGGTCCCCCACATAGAGACGGCTGGCACCATCATGATATACCCCCCAAGGCGAAGCGACCCGGTTCTGGGCCAACCCCCCGATGTGCCTGTCGTAAAATCGACCGTCCACACGTTGACGGCGTTCTCTCCATTCTGTGATCGATGCCACATTAAACACCAGGACTCGATGATTCCCTTGATCGGCCACATAAAGACGAGAGTTGCCGGCTTCATATGCGAGCCCGGCGGGGACGTAAAGTCGAGATTGGCTGGTAGCGGATGACCCTGCGGTAAACGAGGTTTGGCCCAAAACATTCACAGCGTTCTCCCCATCCGTGATGGTCGTCACGTCAAAAACCATCACCCGGTCGCCACCGTAATCGCTTACAAAAAGACGGTTCGTGGCAAGATCCATCGCCAACCCTTGTGGGCGTGACATGGTCGATTGACTTGTCAGGCCCAACCCTTGCGTCACCAAACCTTGACCAATTACGTTGTCAATTATACGATCGACCAATGTATTGCTTGTGTCGAGATTGTAAACAGCCACCCGATTCGAATTAAAGTCCGAGACAAACAGGCGGTGGGATGTGGTATCCACCAAGACATTAATGGGGTTCGAGAATCCCACTGCCGGTAGCCCATCATGCAAATTCCGGGTTGTATAGACACCCCCACCAACGTCATCCGTTTGACCCACTACATTTTCTGCGTTGGCCCCATTGGAAATCGTTGTCGTTGAAACGTCATGCATCAGGACGCGTTTATTATAGCGGTCTACCACGCAGAGGCGCTGTGCGCCACTGTCGAGCGTTAAACCAAAAGGATTATACAATCCGCTTTGGGTAGTGGCGGACACCGCAGAGGTAAAGTCCCCTTGCCCGATGACGTTCACCGCATTTTCTCCGTCGGTTATGGTGGCCACATCGAACACCATCACTCGATTACCAGACGGGTGAGAGATAAATAAGCGTTGAGTGACACTGTCGAAGGCGGCTCCAACGGGGTAATCCATCCCGGCTTGGGTTATCAAAGTTGAACCCGCCGTGAAATTGCTTTGCCCCAAAACCTTCACCGCATTTTCACCATCTGTCACCGAGGCCACATCAAACACCATGACCCGATGGTTCGCGTAGTCTGCCACAAATAGTCGATTTCCCTGGGGGTCGTAGGAAATTTCCCTTGGTTCTCTCAGCCGCCCCTGCGTCCTCGCGTAGGACCCCGTTGTAAAATCGGCTTGGCCCAAAACGTTCACCGCATTTTCACCATTCGTAATCGCGGCAATATCAAAAATCAATACACGATTATTCCCTAAGTCCGACACGAAAAGTCTATTCCCAGTGAAATCGAGCGCGGCTGAAAAGGCAAGATACATCCGGTTTTGCGCTGTGGCATTTGATGATGTCGTAAAATCCGACTGGCCCAAGACATTGACGGCATTTTCTCCGTCTGTGATGGAGGCGACGTCAAACACCAAGACTCGATCATTACTTCCATCCGAGACAAACAACCGATTTCCAACTGAATCGAAAGTGAGGCCGTTCGGATTATACAGCCGTGATTGTCGTGCCTCGCATTGTTTCCGTAAAACTTGTCTGTCCCAGCACGTTGTCCGCTGATCGTTCAATCAAAGTTGTTGGAATCTAAGTTATAAACAAGGATGCGGTTGGCCCCGTAATCGGTCACTAAATAACCGATGGCGGTTGTATCGACAGCAATGGAATATGGGTCGTCGTAGCCTCAGGGGCTGGTTATTGAACGGGGTCCCTGGGTAAAATCCCAACGCTGTTCGCGTCAGTTTGCCCCACTACATCTTCCGCATTTTGCCCGTCGACAATGGCGCGTCTTCCCGCCCAAAGAAAGGGAGGCAAACACACTCACACCGGAAAAAGAAGAAGAGCGCCAGACGTATAAGAGTGCGGGCCGGTTTCATGCACGTAACGATAACCCAAAATGACTCTTATCAAGGGAATATATAAGCTGGTGGTTAAGGCATGGGGACATGATTGACTAATTGACTTCCAGCCAGGAGCTCAGACATGATGTTGATAAGAGGGCGCTCCCGCGACGTCTTGCGCATGTGTCCGAGACGTCTCCCATTTTCGTCATCAGAGACACCTCCCGGTTCGTCTGCCCGAGATATTCCACCCTGATGTGAATGAAGAGGGCCTTCGCTTTTTAGCCAGCGCGGTCCGATCCCTCTGAAAGAGTAGACTCTTTGAAGTCCAACTTCAGTGACGCGCCAGCCGCCTGAGCCAGTGTCACCGCTTTTTCGGAGACCGCTGACCGTTTCCTCAATCTCCACAGCCTGCACGATGTCCTGAACTTTCCTCTTAAGGGAATTGTTCAATTCGCTTTAGCGGAACAACCGAGAGGTTGACAAGATGGCATAAAAAGGACTTGATAAGTCCGTATTTATATGTAAAATGGACTCATGTACTCCAGATTAATATGCCCCCCTAAAGGGAAAAGCTTCTTTTGTTTGGTCCTCGCGCGATAAGAAACAACCTGGGCACGCCAGACTTATCCCAAGGCCCTTTTTTTTGACTTATTGGCGGCGGAAAATCTTAATCCCCTCCTGGCCAACCCCCAGCGACTCTCAAAATGGATTCCCGACAAGACACAAGGTCCCGTGGTCATTGATGAAATCCAAAAAGTTCCGGCCCTGTTGGACGAAGTTCATCGTCTCATCGAAACACGAAAATATTCTTACCTCACTGATCAAGCGCTCAAAATTACGGCGAGGCGGGGTCAATTTATTGGCGGGAAGGGCCTGACTTTTATAATGCACCCGTTAAGCTTGCTTTGAGATGGGGGACCACTTTTCTCTCTCCAAGTCACTGCGTTTGGCTTGCTTCCGCGGTCCAAGTCGAACCTGACCCAAAAAGTTTTCGACAGTTGGTGTCAAAACCTATCTGACGAAGAAGTCGGCAGGAAGGTCTCACGCGGCACATGGACTCTTTTGCCCGATTTTTAGAAGCGGCCACGTTTTCACAGGGGTCTCTTTTAAACATTTCGCGCGTGGCCGAAGATTGCCATGTCAACAGAAAGGTGGCGGAAGATTATTTCCAAATCCTTCAGGATCTTCTTATTTCTCATCAGCTTCCCGTTTTCACGAAGAGGGCCAAACGACGACTTGTCTCCCATCCGAAATTTTATTTCTTCGATACAGGCGTTTTTCGAAATATCCGTCCAGCGGGCCCGTTGGACACGGCGGAAGAATCCGAAGGCCCCGCCCTGGAAACCCTTGTTCTCCAAAACATCTTGGCGATCAACGATGGGATGTCCTTGGATTACAACGTGTTTTATTGGCGAACCGCTGACGGGAAAGAAGTGGATTTTGTCCTCTACGGACCCCGCGGCTTATTGGCCATAGAGATTAAACGGAGCCACCGAATTGATCGTACCATACTCAGTGGATTGAACAGTTTTTTATCGGACTATCCTGTCGCCAAAGCCTACCTGGTGTATGGGGTGATCGCGTGGAGCAGCACGGTAAAATCCAAGAAGCAGCCAATAAATATCTTTCAAATCTCTCCTACAGACTATCTTTCCCAAAACCCCACCCGTTGCGGCGGTAGTGATACCAACACAAATAATCGCCTCCTTCCAAAGCCGTGGCGCAATTTCTTCCGCAGAGCCAACCGTCTACCCGCTGTTCCACATACCACCGAACATAATAACCTGATTGCCCGGTTAAAACTTCCAAGAAACTTCCCCGGTATTTCTCCTCGCCCCCTTGCAAAGGGCAGGAACACAGGCCGGAACGACAGGGGTCGAGTCCCCTGAGGGGTGAATATCCCCGGGGACTCGACCCTCATGCTCCCGCATCTGTATTGATCAGACTCATGTCCTACACTGGGCCCATGACTCTGCGTGAATTGAAACGCGCTGGGATTTTATTTTTATCCCGGCTTTGTTTTTCTTTTTCCCTTTCTTAATGGGGAAACGCTTTTCATTGGGGACACCACCTATTCTTTCAACCTGGCTGACCTACGCCGCCCAAGAAATACAGGCGGGCCATTTTCCTCTCTGGAACCCCTTCTCCGCCTGCGGGGAACCCTTTGTGGGAAACCCCAGATTATGCTGTTCAGCCCCACAGCCCTACTCTGTTGGATTTTCCCCGTTGGGGTGAGGGCGAACCAACTTTTCTCCTGTTAGGCCAGGGTCTCTCCCCTCTGCACCTCCTCCTGGCCCGTCGATGGAGGGGCCGTCATCCTACCACCACAGCGCGGCACATGAGCCAGTGGTTCTGGCGGCCTCGCTTTTGCCTGGGGCGGGTTTGCCGTCAGTCAGTGGAGTTCCCTTCCGCTATCGCGACGTTGCCTTCCTTCCCCTGTTCTTTCTCCTGGGGATGAGGCATCCTGGACCGCCCTCGCGGCGCAACGGCTTGGTGTTGTTCACCGGGATACCCAGTATACTTATTACGCGGTCTTCCTTCTTGGCGGGAACAGCCTCACGCGACAAGCCTCCAACCCCGCCTCCGGTCTCGATTCACAGTCGCTGGCCTGTCTTTTTCGCGGCCATCGCCGCTGGAACGTTGATGTCCGTGGTTCAAATCCTGCCTTCATGGGAAAACGCGCGGCAGTCTCTCCGCGCCGCCCTGACAGTTCCTCCGATACACCCAGCTCTTAAAACCGATCTTTCTTGATAAAACTTTGATCCCTGGATGACGAACCCTTCGCCTCCCTTTCGTCCCCCCGTTCGGGGCAGAGCATTGGGCGATCCAACGACATTGGCTGACGACGATTGTTTTGGGCACAAGGTTTGTCTCCTGGCGTTGGCCGGCCTTTTCGAGGAGGGATTCGCAAGTGATGGCGCTCAGCGGCGTGACCGCCGTCGCTGCCGTTTTGGCGTCGGTGGACCCTTTTGGATGGGCACGGACCTCATCCCGGGCTTGCACTACCCATTTCTCAAACGCCGTCGTGATGGGGCTCCTCTGCCTCACCCTCTGGGCCACAGAGGGGCCCCCGGCGAGGACGAAACCTTTTTCTCACCCTGGCACGGAACCCTTTGACCATCAGCCTGGGATTGTGCCCGTCTTCTACCGCGCGGTCCTGGTTTGCCATCGCTGGGAATCTCGTCGCTCAACCCCACCCAAGACCGGTGGGTCATGGAATCGGGCGGAATCTCGGCGGCCACGCTTTGTTTTGCGGGCATATGGTTCTTTTTTCGACACAAACGGTGGGCCGTCCTCTGGTGTTTTACTTGATCGAGTATGGGCGTTGGGTCGCACGTTTTCAGCCGACCGGCTTCGTCCATTTTCCATGAGCGTTTGCCCTCGCCACGCCCTCGCCACATCCCCGCACCGTTTTTCCATCAGCCCGGCCACCGTTAAAAAGCCGAAAAGTCATGGGAGGCACGACCCCCGTGCAGGGATACAAAGTACTTCGGGATACCTTTATCCCAACATCCCGCTGGCTTTCCGAGTGCATCAGACCTGGGCCTACTGAGGTCTTCGGGTTCAAAGAATTCAGCGAATTCCGCCGACGCGTCATGGACCTTCCAGGAGAACGCTTGCCGCCCACTGATTTTTTAGGAGCGTCGCACATCATGACCACCGCCTTTTCTTCCCCCCCACCCTCTTGGCGGAAAGAAGACGCCCTTTCTACACCCCCCCAACGCCCTCCCGCGCGTGACCGCCGTCGGTAATCCCGCTGGTTTCCCCGTGAAAAAGAAGCCCGCCTGGACTACGTGTTTAGCGCCTGGAACCCAGAAAAACGAAGTGGTCATGGAAGAAGGTGAACTGTCGAAGACCGGGCCGCCCATCGCGAAGCGTGGGAGGATGAACCCGGTCGAGTCGCGGCCCAGGACGCGGGGCGGGTTGGCTGGTCGCCAGCGGATCCCTTTCCAGGCTGGGAAGCCTATGTGAACGGAACAAAACCCCACTTCCCGAGCCAACCCACGCCTTTCAAGCGGTGGCCACCCTCCTCGGCGTGGACCGTCCGCCTGATCTACCGCCCCGCACTTTTCCGAACAGGCCTATGGATCACCCTGATCACCGTGCGTTTTGGTTCGATCGGAAGAATTTCGAAGGCCTTCCCCTCGCGCGAGGGAGGTGACTGTCCACTTTTTTGCGCGACCGGTCGCCCCCGCCGGGACCAGGGAAGGTCCCCGAACCGCCGGGCGTCGCGGAGCGCCGCTCGCACATCGTCTTGAATGGGAACAGGTGGGTGGGCCCCCCCGGCAAAACGTCAATGAGGGCGGCCTTCAGGCTCACCACTGACCGGGGAAGATCCCCGTGGCCGCGACCGCGAAATGATCTCATCGGTCCGCCTCATCATGAGCAACGCGTCCGCGTTCTCCAACGCCCGCGCGGCCACGACCTTCAGCCCCTGCGGGTGGACACAAACCAAAATCGGCCGAACCGAAATGGACGGCGATATCGTTTTTGTCCGCTAACTCCTGAACCGCGCTTTCACGATCATCCCCACCAACCGAACCACGTGGTCACCCGCTCGCAGTCGCATGCGCCTGTTAAATTCGCCCAGCCGCCACCGCCACCCGCGCCACCGAGAACGGAATTTTATCCGCCACGCGACGACGAATCTCTTCCACCAACGCCACGCCTCCGGGCAGCCCCGTCAGCGGGTTGGCCGCCATCCCTTCACGACTGCGCCGAATAACACGTTCGACCCCGGGCCAGCAGGTTCCAGCGTCGAAGGGTTTGCTCATGTATTCGTCCGCCCCCAATTTAAACCCCGTGACCTTATCTTTGGTCTGGTCAACGCGGTCAAGCATGACTGGGATCAAACAGGTGGAGGGATCCTGCCGCAACCGCTGACACACTCAAACCGTTCAGCCCGGGCACGAGCAGATCTAACAAAATCAGGTCCGGCCGTTCTAGGCGCGCCAAACGGAGCCCTTCCTCCCCGTTCCCCGCCAACGAGCACCCGGTAGATTTGCCAAAGATCGACTCCAGCAACCAGAAACGCGTCGGTCGTCCTCAACGACCAAAATGCGGGCGGGGGCATCGCTCATGCTTATTTCCCGTCTCGGTAACTCAAGAAAAGGACCGACCCGTTGAAAATATCTGCGCACGCCGTCCTGGCGGAGAGGATGGCACCAGTTTCTGAAATGCGGCCACGTCCGCACGGGCTGACGGTTGACAGAGACGATCGTCCCCCGGCTCCAACCCCCACCGGTCGCCTAACCCGCCCGGCGCTCGACGATCACGGTCACCACCCCAGGTTCCCGAGGGAACACCCACCGATGGGCCCGATCCGGGGTTACGGGAGCAACCGGGCGCCTTCCCAATCCAAAATCGATTTGCCGGGTTCGTCCGTCTTGGCCCCGGGCTGATCAGAGGGGGTCCGTTGGCATTTCGACGTGGTTGACCCGGAGAGGGCCGTTATTTTTCGTCACGAACGACGTCCCGTCCTGGTTTCTGGGGGAGCCGTCCGCGCCACAGGTCCACCAGCAAGTCCGGTTGGTCGGCGTCGCTGGCCGTCAAACCGAACGATCACATCGCCCGTTGAGGCCCGCCTTTTCCGCGGGAACCGGGTCTGCACTCCGAATTGATCATCACCTTCTGCTTTTCGGAAGATCGAATTGTTTCGCCATCACCTCGTTGACCGCCAGGATCTCGACGCCCATCCACCCCCGCACCACGTGCCCTTTTTCGATCAACTGTTCCATGATGTCTTTGATCCGGTTGGCGGGAATCGCAAACCCAATGCCCGCGAACACCCCGGTCGGCGCATAGATGGCGGTGTTGATCCTACGACTTCGCCGCGGATGTTCACCAAGGGCCGCCGGAATTGCCCCCGGTTGATGGCCGCGTCTGTCTGAAATAGGCCGGAATAGTCATCCCTCGATGTTCAGCGATTGCCTCATGGCGGAAGATGACCTCACGGTGACAGTCTGGTTCCAACCCAAACGGACTGCCAACGGCAATGGCCCAGTCCCCCACCCGCACCTTCTCCGAATCACCCAAACACCAGGCGAGGGGGGCATGGTTTGATCTGAATCACGGCCAAATCCGAGCGCGGATCCGGAGCCCACCACTTTCCCCTGTGAACTTTTTCTCTTCAGGCGACCGGAAGGTCACCGTCAGTTCATCCGCCCCCGCACCACGTGCTCGTTGGTGAGGATGTAATCCGCGGGGATCCACCACC
>JADKCG010000037.1 GCA_016714745.1 Elusimicrobiota bacterium
CCCATAATCCAGGAATGACAAAAGCTGGCGACGCCGTCGCGGTCGACGAAATCGGTGACCAGTTCCCCACCTCGTCGGCGGTCCACAACACGAAATCCACGTCTGCGGAGTTATTTGGGCTCACCCGCGATCGTCGTTGCTACTGGACCACCCGGGGCTCACATTCGTGGCGGTGATGGTCGATGTGTAGGCATAAGTGGGGGTTGTGCTAGTACTCCAGGTGGCCGTGTGGGGGCGTATTGGATGCTAATAACCGGTGAGGTTGTTAAACGCCCCGTCGTCACCCGCTGAGGCCCAAGACTGTCCATCTTCACGCCCCACCCCGTGATCGCCGTGAGCGTCGAACTCGATGGCGCCCGGGGCCTACCGAATGTAGAGGCATACGATTGTTGACAATATTCGCCACATAGAGGCGGTTCATGAAGGATCTAACGCAGGCCCCTGCAGGAGCATACATTCTGCTTTGGGTGGTGGCCGCGCGCCCTGTGAAATTCATTGGCCTAAAACATTGACCGCGTTTTCCCCGTCTGTAATGGCGGCCCGTCAAACTACGACCCGATCGTTTGGTGCCAATCGCTGACAAGCAACCGGTTTGGTTGGTGTCCATAGCCAAACGATTTACTTGGGATTATTGAGGGCGCTCTGTGATGTACCCGAGCCGTTAGACGGTAAAATTATTTTGTCCAAAACACGTTGACCAATACCTTTCACAGTCTGTGATAGCGGGTGGTGTCAAAGACAAGCACTCGTTGATTGCTTTGGTCCCCCACATAGAGACGGCTGGCACCATCATGATATACCCCCCAAGGCGAAGCGACCCGGTTCTGGGCCAACCCCGATGTGCCTGTCGTAAAATCGGACTGTCAATCACGTTGACGGCGTTCTCTCCATCTGTGATCGATGCACACTAAACACAAGACTCGATGATTCCCAGGTCGGTCATTACAAAGACGAAATTACCGGCTTCATATGCGAGCCGGCAGGGACGTAAAGTCCCGAGATTGGCTGGTAGCGGACGAAGCCCTGCGGTAAACGAGGTTTGGCTAAAACATTCACGGCGTTCTCCCCCATCCGTGATGGTCGTCCGTCAAAAGCCATCACCCGGTCGCCCACCCGTCAATCACTTACAAAAAGACGGTTCGTGGCGAGATCCATCGCCAACCCTTGTGGGCGCGTGACGCTGGTCGATTGAACTTGGCCGGGCCCAGCCGCAGTCGCAAAACCTTGACCAATTACGTTATCATCGTGCCGATCGACCAATGTATTGCTTGTGTCGAGATTGTAAACAAGATTCGAATTAAAGTCCGAGACAAACAGGCGGTGGGATGCGGTATCCACCAAGACATTAATGGGGTTCCGAGAATCACTGCCGGTAGCCATCTCGCAAATTCCGGGTTGTATAAGGCACCCCCACCAACGTCATCCGTTTGACCACTACATTTCTACGTTGGCCCTTCGGAAATCGTTGTCGTTGGAAAAAACGTCATGCATCAGGACACGTTTACTTATAGCGGTCTACACCAGAGGGCGCTGTGCGCCGCACTCAGGCGTTAAACCAAAAGGATTATACAATCCGCTTGGGAGACGTGGCGGACACCGCGGGGTCAAGTCCCTTGCCCGATGACGTTCCTCCACGTTTTCTCCGTGGGTTGGGTGGCCACATGAACACCATCACTCGATTACCAGACAGGTGAGATAAATAAGCGTTGAGTGCACTGTCGAAGGCGGCTCCAGCAGGAATTAATCCATCCCGGCGGGTTATCAAAGTTGAACCCGCCTTAGGTGCGTTTCTTAAAACCGCCACCGCGGATGCCACCTATCCCGAGGAGGCACATCCAACACCGCGACCCGATGGTTCGCTGTGAGAGTCCGCCAAAATAGTCGGATTTCCCTGGGGTCAATGGAAATTTCGCCAGTTCTCTCAGCCGCCCCTGCGTCCTCGCGTAGGACCCCGTTGTAAAATCGGCTTGGCCCCAAAACGTTCACCGCATTTTCACCATTCATAATCGCGGCAATATCAAAATCAATGCGATTATTCCCCTAAGTCCGACACGAAAAGTCTATTCCCAGTGAAATCAAGCGCGGCTGAAAGGCAAGATACATCCGGTTTTGCGCTGTGGCATTTGATGATCTTAAAATCCGACTGGCCCAAGACATTGACGGCATTTTCTCCGTCTGTGATGGAGGCGACGTCAAACACCAAGACTCGATCATTACTTCCATCCGAGACAAACAACCGATTTCCAACTGAATCGAAAGTGAGGCCGTTCGGATTATACAGCCGTGATTGGGTCGTGCCTGTACCGTTTCCGTAAAAACTTGTCTGTCCCAGCACGTTGTCCGCTGATCGTTCAATCAAAATGTTGTTGGAATCTAAGTTATAAACAAGGATGCGGTTGGCCCCGTAATCCGTTACAAATAACCGGTGCGCGGTTGTATCGACAGCAATGGAATATGGGTCGTCGTAGCCTTTCAGGGGCTGGCTATTGAACGGGGTCCCCTGGGTAAAACCCCAACGCCGTTTCCGTCAGTTTGCCCCACACCTCTTCCGCATTTTGCCCGTCGACAATGGCCGTGTCTCCCGCCCAAAGAAAGGAGGCAAACACACTCACACCGAAAAAGAAGAAGAGCGCCAGACGTATATAGTGCGGGGCCGGTTTCATGCACGTAACGATAACCCCAAAATGACTCTTTATCAAGGGAAATATTAAGGCTGTAAGGCATGGGGGACATGATTGACTAATTGACTTCCAGCCAGGAGCTCAGACATGATGTTGATAAGAGGGCGCTCCCGCGACGTCTTGCGCATGTGTCCGAGACGTCTCCAGTTTCGTCATCAGAGACACCTCCCAGGTTCGTCTGCCCGAGATATTCACCTGATGTGAATGAAGAGGGCTTTCGCTTTCGAAGCCAGCGCGGTCCGATCCCTCTGAAAGAGTAGACTCTTTGAAGTCCAAATTCTTGGGCGACGCGCTCCGCCGCCTGAGCCAGTGTCACCGCTTTTTTTCGGAGACTGCGCTGGACCGTTTCCTCAATCTCCACAGCCTGCGATGTCCTGAACTTTCCTCTTAAGGGAATTGTTCAATTCGCTTTAGCGGAACAACCGAGAGGTTGACAAGATGGCATAAAAAGGACTTGATAAGTCCGTATTTATATGTAAAATGGACTCATGTACTCCAGATTAATATGCCCCCCTAAAGGGAAAAGCTTCTTTTTGTTTGGTCCGCGCGGGACGGGGAAAACGACCTGGGCACGCCAGACTTATCCCAAGGCCCTTTTTTTTGACTTATTGGCGGCGGAAAATCTTAATCCCCTCCTGGCCAACCCCCAGCGACTCTCAAAATGGATTCCCGACAAAGACACAAGGTCCCGTGGTCATTGATGAAATCCAAAAAGTTCCGGCCCTGTTGGACGAAGTCCATCGTCTCATCGAAACACGAAAAATATCTTTTATTCTCACCGGATCAAGCGCTCGCAAATTACGGCGAGGCGGGGTCAATTTATTGGCGGGAAGGGCCTTGACTTATACAATGCACCCGTTAAGCGCCTTTGAGATGGGGGACCACTTTTCTCTCTCCAAGTCACTGCGTTTCGGCTTGCTTCCCGCGGTCCAAGTCGAACCTGACCCAAAAAAGTTTCTCGACAGTTATGTCAAAACCTATCTGGACGAAGAAGTTCGGCAGGAAGGGCTCACGCGCCACATGGACTCTTTTGCCCGATTTTTAGAATCGGCCACGTTTTCACAGGGGTCTCTTTTAAACATTTCGCGCGTGGCCGAAGATTGCCATGTCAACAGAAAGGTGGCGGAAGATTATTTGAAATCCTTCAGGATCTTCTTATTTCTCATCAAGCTTCAGTTTTCACGAAAGGGCCAAACGACGACTTGTCTCCCGTAAATTTTATTTCTTCGATACAGGCGTTTTTCGAAATATCCGTCCAGCGGGCCCGTTGGACACGGCGGAAGAATCCGAAGGCCCCGCCCTGGAAACCCTTGTTCTCCAAAACATCTTGGCGATCAACGATGGGATGTCCTTGGTTACAACGTGTTTTATTGGCGAACCGCTGACGGGAAAGAAGTGGATTTTGTCCTCTACGGACCCCGCGGCTTATTGGCCATAGAAGTTAAACGTAGCCACCGAATTGATCGTACCATACTCAGTGGATTGAACAGTTTTTTATCGGATTATCCTGTCGCCAAGGCCTACCTGGTGTATGGGGGCGATCGCGTGGAGCAGCACGGTAAAATCCAAGCAGTGCCAATAAATATCTTTCTTAAATCTCTCCCAGACTATCTTTCCCAAACCCCACCCGTTTCGCGGTAGTGATACCAACACAAATAATCGCCTCCTTCCAAAGCCGTGGCGCAATTTCTTCCGCAGAGCCAACCGTCGTACCCGCTGTTCCACATACCACCGAACATAATTAACCTGGATTGCCCGGTTAAAACTTCCAAGAAACTTCCCCGGCAAATCCCCCCTGCCCCCCTTTGCAAAGGGGGCAGGAACACAGGGGACGGGAACACAGGGTCGAGTCCCCTGAGGGTGAAATATCCCCCCGGGGGACTCGACCTCATGCTCCCGCATCTTGCATTGATCAGACTCATGTCCTACACTGGGCCCATGACCTTGCGTGAATTGAAACGCGCTGGGATTTTATTTTTTATCCCCGCTTTGCTTTTCTTTTTCCCTTTTCTTAATGGGGAAACGTATTTCATTGGGGACACCACCTATTCTTTTCAACCCTGGCTGACCTACGCCGCCCAAGAAATACAGGCGGGTCATTTTCCGCTTTGGAACCCTTTCTCCGCCTGCGGGGAACCGTTTGTGGGAAACCCCCAGATTATGTTGTTCAGCCCCACAGCCCTACTCTATTGGATTTTCCCGTATGTGAGGGCGAACCAACTGTTCCTCCTGTTAAGCCAGGCGTTTCTTTTCCTCTGCACGTACCTCCTGGCCCGTCGATGGAGGGGCCGTCCCTCCCACCACTACAGCGCGACACATGGGCCGGCTGTTCTCGCGGCGCTCGCTTTCGCCTGGGGCGGGTTTGCCGTCAGTCAGTGGGAGTTCCCTTCCGCTATCGCGACGTTGCCTTTCCTTCCCCTGATCTTTCTCCTGGGGATAGGGCAATCCTGGACCGCCCTCGCGGCGGCAACGGCTTTGGCGTTCTTCACCGGGTATACCCAGTATATTTATTACGCGGTCTTCCTCTCCTTGGCGGGAACAGCCTACGCGACAAGCCTCCAACCCCGCCCGCGTTCCCCGTTCACATTCGTGACGCCCTTCGTTTTCCTTTTCGCGGCCATCGCCGCTGGAACGTTGATGTCCGTGGTTCAAATCCTGCCTTCATGGGAAAACGCGCGGCAGTCTCTCCGGGCCGCCCTGACAGTTCCCGAAGCCTACACCCAGCTCTTAAAACCGATCTTTCTGATAAAACTTTGGATCCCCTGGATCACGAACCCCGTCGCCCTCCCCTTTCAGTCTCCTCCGTTCGGGGCAGAGCATTGGGCGATCCAACGACATTGGCTGACGACGATGTTTTTGGGCACAAGCGTTTGTCTCTTGGCGTTGGCCGGCCTTTTTCGAGGAGGAATCCGGAAAGTGATGGTGCTCAGCGGCGTGACCGCCGTCGCGGCCGTTTTGGCGTTCGGGGTGGACCCCTTTTTCGGATGGGCACGGACCCTCATCCCGGGGCTTCGGTACCTTACGCATTTCTCAAACGCTTCCGTGATGGGGCTCCTCTGCCTCACCCTCTGGGCCACAGAGGGGGCCCCCCCTCGTCGAGGACGAAACCTTCTTCTCACCCTGGTCACGGGAACCCTTTTGACCATCAGCGTGGGATTGTGTCTGTCTTCTACCGCGCGGTCTCTGGTTTTACAAAATCTGCTGGGAATCCCCGCGCTGAACCCCACCCAAGACCGGTGGGTCATGGAATCGGGCGGAATCTCTGCGGCGGCCACGCTTTGTTTTGCGGGCATATGGCTCTTCTTTCGACACAAACGGTGGGCCGTTCTCTGGTGTTTTACTTTGATCGAACTGTGGGCGCTGGGTCGCACGTTTCAGCCGACCGGTCCTTCGTCCATTTTCCATGAGCGTTTGGCTCTCGCCACGCCCCTCGCCACATCCCCGCACCGCTTTTCCATCAGCCCGGCCACCGTTAAAAAGGGGAAAACCATGGGAGGCACGACCCTCGTGCAGGGATACAAAAGTATTCGCGATACCTTTTATCCCAACATCCCGCTGGCTTTCCGAGTGCACCAGACCTGGGCCTACGAGGTCTTCGGTTTCAAAGAATTCAGTGAATTCCGCCGACGCGTCATGGACCTTCCAGGAGAATGCCGCCCACTGGATTTTTTAGGAGCGTCGCACATCATGTCCACCGCTCTTCTTCCCCCCCCCTCCACCCTCTTGGCGCGTAAAGAAGACGCCCTTCTCTACACTCGCCCCAACGCCCTCCCGCGCGTGACCGCCGTCGGTAAATCGCTGGTTTTCCGTGAAAAAGAAGCCCGCCTGGACTACGTGTTTAGCGCCTGGAACCCAGAAAACGAAGTGGTCATGGAAGAAGGTGAACCGTCGAAGACCGGGCCGCCCATCCTCGAAAGGTGGCAGGATGACCCCGGTCGAGTCGCGGCCCAAGGACAGGGGGCGGGTTGGTTAGTGTACAGCGGGATCTTCTTTCCAGGCTGGGAAGCCTATGTGAACGGAAACAAAACCCCACTGGCCCGAGCCAACCATGCCTTTCAAGCGGTGGCCACCCCTCCCTCGGCGTGGACCGTCCGTCTGATCTACCGCCCCGCACTTTTCCGAACAGGCCTATGGATCACCCTGATCACCGTGCTGTGTTTTATTGTTTGGATCGGAAGAATCTCTCGGAAGGTTCCCCTCTTCCCCGCGCGCGAGGGAGGCTGACGAAACTTTACCCCAAACTACTTTTGCGGCGACCCGGTCGCCCCCCGCCGGATCAGGGAAGGTCCCTGAACCCGCCGGGCGTCGCGGAGCGCCGCTCGCACATCGTCTAAAATGGGAACAGGGTGGGTGGGCCCCCCCGGTAAAACATCAATGAGGGCGGCCTTCAGGCTCATCCACTGACCGGGGGGACGATCCCCGTGGCCGCGACCGCGATCGGATTCATCGTATTGCATCATCAGCAACGCGTCCGCGTTCTCCAACGCCCGCGCGGCCACGACCTCAGCCCTTGCGGGGGTGGACACAAAACCAAAATCGGCCGAACCGAAATGGACGGCGATATCGTTTCTGTCCGCCAACTCCTGAACCGCGCTTTTCACGATCATCCCCACCAACCGAACCACGTGGTCACCCCGCTCGTAGCCGTACGCCTTGTTAAATTCGCCCAGCCCCGCCACCGCCACCCGCGCCACTGAGAACGGAATTTTATCCGTCACGCGACGACGAATCTCTTCCACCAACGCCACGCCCCCGGGCAGTCCCGTCAGCGGGTTGGCCGCCATCCCTTCACGACTGCGCCGAATAACACGTTCGACCCGGGCCAACAGTTCCAGCGCGTCGAAGGGTTTGCTCATGTATTCGTCCGCCCCCAATTTAAACCCCGTGACCTTATCTTTGGTCTGGTCCAAGGCGGTCAAAAGCATGATCGGGATCAAACAGGTGGAGGGATCCTGCCGCAACCGCTGACACACCTCAAATCCGTTCAGCCCGGGCATGAGCACATCTAACAAAATCATGTCCGGCCGTTCTAGGCGCGCCAAACGGAGCCCTTCCTCCCCGTTCCCCGCCAACGAGACCCGGTAGGATTCTTTGTCAAAGATCGACTCCAGCAAACCAGAAACGGCGCGGTCGTCTTCAACGACTAAAATGCGCGCCGTGGGGTCGCTCATTTTATTGACCGTCCCGATAACTCAGGAAAAGAGATCGGCCCCGTCGGACAATATCTAAAAGCACGCCGTCTTTGGCGGAGAGGGAGTGAACCGCTTTTTGAAACGCCGCCACTGTCTGCACGGGCTGACGGTTCACAGAGACGATCACGTCCCCCTGTTCCACCCCCCACCGTTCGGCCAATCCGCCCGGCGCTCGATCGATCACCGCAAGACCCATTGTTCCAGGAGGCACACCCCACTGCCCCCGAGTTCGGGAGTTAATGGGGTCAATCGGGCGCCTTCCCAATCCAAAATCGATTTATCAGATTTCTGACCGGACGGGCGCGCCTGATCAGAGGCGGGTTCCGCCGGCATCTCGGCCGTCGTGAGGGAGAGCGTTATTTTTTTCCCGTCACGAAAGACGTCCAGCCCCACGGTTTTTTTGGGGGGTGTCTGACCCACCCGCTCCCGCAAGACTTCAGGGCTCGGCGTCGGCTGGCCGTCAAACCGCACGATCACATCGCCCCGTGTGAGGCCCGCCTTCTCGGCCGGGGAACCCGGTTGCACGGAATTGATCATCACCCCTTCGGCTTTCGGAAGATCGAATTGTTTCGCCAACACCTCGTCGACCGGAAGAATTTCGACTCCCATCCATCCGCGAACCACGTGACCTTTCTCGATCAATTGTTCCATGATGTCTTTGATCCGGTTGGCGGGAATCGCAAACCCAATGCCCGCAAACACACCCGTGGGCGCATAGATCGCGGTGTTGATCCCCACGATTTCGCCGTGGATGTTCACCAACGGCCCGCCGGAATTGCCCCGGTTGATGGCCGCGTCCGTCTGCAATAGGCCGGAATAGGACATCCCCTCGATGTTCAGGGATTGTCTCATGGCGGAGATCACTCCCACCGTGACCGTCTGCTCCAACCCAAACGGACTGCCAACGGCAATGGCCCAGTCCCCCACCCGCACCTTCTCCGAATCACCCAAAACACCGTAGGCGAGGGGGGAGGTCGGTTTGATCTGAATCACGGCCAAATCCGAGCGCGGATCCGAGCCCACCACTTTCCCTGTGAACTTTTTCTCTTCAGGCGACTGGAAGGTCACCGTCAGTTCATCCGCCCCCCGCACCACGTGCTCGTTGGTGAGGATGTATCCGCGGGGATCCACCACCACGCCCGACCCCATCCCCTGCTGACGCCGTTGGTATTGTCGGGGTTGCGGCGCCGACCGACGCCGATCGGGCTGTCCGTGGAATTCCCGGAAGAACTCTTCAAAAGGATCTCCGAAATAAAATTGTTCCGGCACGACTTGAACCGTTTCCACATGGGTCGCGGTGATACTCACCACCGCGGGTTTTATTTGCGCCGCGACTCGGGCAAACGAATCCTGAAGGTCAAGCACCGGCCCCTGCACAGAAATCGGTTCGGTCTTCTTCGCGTCTGTGGCCGCGGACGGCCGCCAAAGGTCACGGATCCCCGTCTCCCCCCGTTGCGCAGACACCCAAAACACCGAGGCCGCCAGAGTCAAAATAAACAATAAAAAAACCAGCCGATTCGATGCGGGCTTAGAAAATATCATCTTCTCCTCCCTGTAAAATTAAGTCTCCAATGAAAAAGTCTTCGTCTGTGGCTCTTTCGCCGCCCGATACACCCGATGGAGCATGCATTTTACCGTTGCCCCATTGAGGGGGCCCTCTTTTCCCAGACAAGATCACACGACAGACATTTATCTGGGGCCATTATCACTCTGGCCGCACGAACGGGATGGTAATGTCTTGCCCGCTTTTGTAAGCCCCCAAAATCCGCCGTTGGGACGTCTCTTCAGGCACCAACATATCAATGTACGGAGGCGCCGCGCGCCCCGGCACGCCGCCGCCGAAAGAGTCCTGCCCGGGATCAACCCCCACCGACATCGGAACGCCCGGCGTGGACGATCGCCCCAACACGACCACCGCGTATCCCCACGATTCCGGATCGCCCCGGAAATACCACCGAGGGATCGTGACGGCAAACGTCGTGACGCTGGTTTTCACTACTGTGAAAGAAGCGGTTGACCGGGCCCCCTGTCCGGGGACAAACGGATAGAACCGCGCGCCCCATCCGTCCACCGACACCGCGTATTCCCACGCGTCAACGGTCTCCGCCATGCCGGGACGGCCGGCCAAAAATTCCTGGGACCCCGCGCCAGGGGAATGGTTAATGTCGATGTATACGTCCACCAACGGGAGGGAAAACCCGCCTGGCGCGCGTCCGGGGTTGGCCAGCGCGGCGAAATTAAAAGGCAAAAGTTATTTCATCCTCTTCAGGGCGAACCTCGAAACGCAACAGGTCCCACGCCCCTGCCGGGAATTGGGGGCCGGTGGGATAAAAATAATCGCCGGGACCTCGGTCGTCGTGCCATGCGTCCCGCCAACGCAAAATTGTTCCTTCCCGTTCAAAAAAGACGCCAACCGGTTCGTCTTTCCCAGTGGGTGAGCTTCCTTTCAAAGAGGTCCCCGGGGAAATCTCCGGCGGCACCGGCTGGCCCATGATCCGGTAAACTTGAGCCAAGGTGGCCCGAAAATCCCGGAGCACATCGTCGCTGTGACCCCCGTCTTTCTCCGCGCCGAACTGATCGAAGAACGCGCCGTTTTCCGCGCTGTACAGGCTTCGCTTCGCCAAATCCAGAGACCGGAGGTTGGCCGACCCCGAATTCTGATAGTCCGCCACCGCCCGGCGGGCCTGCCCCAACAAATCCCATCCACGGTTTTCTTCCTCATCGCCAATCCAAGGGGTGAAATCCACTGGCCGAGGCGGTTCCCGGCCCACATCGGGGAGACCCTCGGCCACCACCTCCGACAAAAGCGACCATCCCACGGTTCCCGTGCCCCCCGCTAAAAGCTCGAATGCGCTCACATCCTCCACCGCGCCCATCTGAACAGGCCCCACCGTCCCTGAAGACAAGAGCACCGCCAAAGCCTCGGACTTAAACCATTCCTTCCGCGCGGCGGCCGACGACGGAAAATGTCCCGGCCGAATCACCGGCACCTTAAATCCCTCGATCCAAGCGGGCGCCGGTCCTGACGAGGGAACCAGGGTCCACCCGATCTTAAAGGGAGTCAAGAGTGGAAACTCGGGCCCGAGCGCCACCCCCCAAGGGAGAATCATCCCCGTCGGAACCGTCCGCCACCGTCGACGATACGCCTCCCGCGCCAAACTGATTTGGTTCACCGCATCTTCAGGCCAGGCGAAAGCCGACGGCAACTCGGCCACCGCGGGCGAAGAAGCGTGGGCGTTGGCAGTGTCCAAAATTAACGGCAGAACCGGGTTGTCCGGTAGGGACAACACCACTTCCACCTGTTTGGAAGATACCAATGTTTGGAAAAGCGTCTTCGCCCGTTTGGATTTTTCGTCGTCGCCAAAAAAATGTTCCGGAAAAACGGCCGTCACTCTTACCCACGGCCGTTGGGCCAAATATTGAGCCGCGCCCAACACGTCCGCGCTCGTCCCCGGCGCCCAAATCGCTGTCACTCGCCCTTTTTTAACAACCGGGATTTCCAACGGAACTTCCACCGGTCCCACCACGGGAGGGACCGCCGGCACAGAAGGGAAGCTCTCCGGCAAAGGTTCCCGTTTCACCCTCCTCGGCACGGGCCCCAGACAACCCGCCAATACAGCGAATAAACAAAAAGGAAGGACCTGAGGGACACGCCCCCGGCCTTTTCCATTTAAGTGGGGACCCGCGCAGAAATAAATATCCATTTTGTCTGGGTGAAAAAGGCCCCGGTTCAATGTGAGCGTTATTTTGCGCAGGGTCTTAAGAAGGGACATTGATCAACGACCTCTCCCGAGGTTCAGGCGTCTTTTCCGGATTGGTCGGATCCAACAACCAAACTCCGTCCACTTTAAACTTATACGTGTGGAGCCCCGGCCGAAGCCGGAGAGTGGTCTCCCATATGCCGTCTTTCCCTCGCACCAGGGGCCCCCGCGCCGCGTCATAATCATTAAAAGATCCCCCCACCCACACCCCCCGCGCCGCGGGCGCCAACAATCGAAACGTGATGAGCCGAGTTCCGTCAGATTCCGCCCGTATCACTGTCGGGCGTCGCGCAACGAAAGAGGGTCCGCCTCCCGTCGGCCTCGAGAGAAGTGCCGGGGTCAGCCTCCGCTGTCCATGCAAAGAAATCACGCTGTCCGCGACCCACCGGGACGGTCCCCACATCACGCCCAATACCAAAAGAATAAATATCCCCGTCGCCCAAAAGGGAACCGGCATCCGCCGTGTCGGCAAACGGGGAGGCAACTCCACCTCGGCTTTTAAATCTAATCCGTCCCCCCGTTTAGGGCCGCGATTCAAATCGTGAAGCCGTTTTCGAATGCGTTCAACGTCCGGAGGTGTCAGCAATGACCCCTGGTCCAATTAGTTCTCCTTTCCTAAAAAATATCGAACCGCCTTAATCAGCACGTCCGGCGACCCAAACCCTCCTGGTTTCAAAACCAAAAACCGCGGACGTCGACCCACAGATCGACAGAGGGGCACGCCCGGTTCAATGGCCCCCACCACACACCAACGGGACTCCTTCCACAGCCGGGCCAAAGCAAAAGCGGTCTCGCCTCCCGTCACCACCCAACGACGTACTCGGTGAACCCGTTCCGCCTCGCGCGCTTCGGCCACCAACCGACTCAACACCCTTGCAGAAGACCCGCGCCGCACCGGCCGTTCCACTACGATTACGCCCGCCCAAGGCAAAAGGGTCTTCAACCGGTCCATCTGCCGCCCCGACACGGGATGAGCCGACCCCACGACAACACACACCGAGAGGTTTCGTATTTTCTTACTAGAAACCCCTAACCCCTCGACTTTTTTCCGGGTTCCCATCCCCCGCGCAATCGCCGAGGCAAACCCCGCCGACCCCACCGCCACACATCCCTCCGCCAAAACCCGCCGCGCTATCCCCCCCAACGCCCGCTCATTCGCCACATCCGGCACCCACACGCGTTCGCGTGTGGCCACGTTCTGCTGTTGAACAGACAATCCTTTTGGTCCACGCAAAAAATCATCTTTTCTTTTCGACCCTGTGCATTCGCGGGGGGCCACGTTCTGCTGTTGAACAGACAATCCTTTTGGTCTCCGCAAAAAATCAACGACCCGATTCGAATGAACGGGATGTCGGGGGTCTTGCCCATAGGCCGTTTGATGGAGCGGAATACCATCGACAAAATGCCGACCGCCCACCGTCGTCCGGCCCATTTTAGGAAACGCTGGCACAAACGGAACCCGCCCCGCCGGCCGAAGGACATCAATGAAAGCGGCCAATTCTGCCCCCACCGGTCCGCGCAGGGTCGAGTCTATTTTCTTAAATATAAAGTCGGGTTTCCAGTAGGCGAGAACCGCCAGACCCCGCTTAACCGCCCGGGCGGCGTCTTCGGGCAACAGGCCCCGAGATTGCGTGTCCAAAATCCAAACTCGAACCTCCGGCCCCGGAACCGAAGGGTGCGCCCCGCCCGCCGGCGTCCAAATCTCTGTCGCTAAGCCCACCGAACCAAAAGCCAAAGCCACATCCCCCGCCCCAGAAAAATCGTCCGCTAAAACCCCCACCCGCCGAAACGATTGACCTCGCATCTAATCGTCTAATTGCGCCCGCGCCCGAAACACCGCCCCCGCCGTTTCGGCCACGGCCTTCACCCCCGCCAAATCCACGCCGGGCAGTGCGACCCCAGTGACTACCGTCTCCGGTACATGGATGACACATTCCCGGATAAATTCTTTAACGCTCTCCAAAGCCCGCTCACGGAACTCCGGCCGAGGCCGCATGATTTTGATGTATTGTTCAGGATCAACCGTGTTTAAGCTGATCGAAACCACATCCAAAAACGATCCCAAATCCGGGGCAATGTTACGTCCGTTGATCAGGTTTCCTAACCCGACCGTGTTGAGCCGCAAGCGTTGAGCGCCCCTTTGCCGAAACGCACCCGAGAGGTCCCGCATTTCCGCTAAACGGTAGGTGGATTCCCCATATCCGCAGAACACCACCTCGCGGTACACCGAAAGGTCCGCCGGGGTGGCCGCTAGGATCTCCGCCACGGAAGGATCCTGGACGAGCTTCAGATTTTTCCCCCGGTACATGTAATCCCAGGAAAATTTAACGCAGAATTCGCACGCGGTGGGGCACCGGCTGGTCAGATTGACATAGAGCCCCCCGTCATATTCGTAGACGTAAACTTGCTTTTTCTCCATGGAATTAGTATATCATAAGTGAACTCTCAAACGGAGTTCGCCCTTTCCCTGTCTTCCCCGCAACGTTTTGAAAGGCGGACGGGACGGGGTTTTGTGTTTAATCCTTGACATTTTCCCTGGAAATTCCTATTATTGGCGACTACTATGACTGAAACAGCAACCACCTATGCCGTTATTCGCACCGGCGGCAAACAATACCGTGTCGTTCCCGGTCAACGGGTGCACATCGAAAAACTTGAACAGAACGTGGGAGACGAGATCAAGTTTTCCGACGTCCTCTTTTTGAAAGACGGAGAAAAGTCTGAAGTGGGCCGCCCCACCGTCTCCGGCGCGGCGGTGTCGGCCAAGGTTTTGCGCCAGTTTCGCAATAAAAAAGTTTTGGTGTTTAAGAAACGTCGGAAAAAAGGCTACAAAAAACTTCAGGGCCATCGGCAAAACTTGACCGAAGTCTTGATTAACACAGTCACCGGAGCATAATATGGCATCCGTAAAATCTCAAGGTTCCACCTCAAACGGCCGTGATTCGGCAGGCCAACGCCTCGGAGTGAAAGTGTTTGGGGGCGAGAAGATTCACGCAGGATCGGTGATTATCCGCCAACGCGGCACACCGATAGCGGCGGGACACAATACGCTGAGGGGAAAAGACGACACCATTTTCGCCCAAATTTCAGGAATCGTAAAATTCGAATGGATGCGCGGCACCCCCGGACGTCGAGGCGCCAGCCGAAGACGCGTCTCCGTGTATCCCGTCCCCGCCACCGCCTAATCAGCGCCCTTTTTTGTTCAAACCCCAAGGCTCCCATGAGTCTTGGGGTTTGCCTTTTTTGTAGCACGGGCATCTTGCCCTTGGGCCGTTAAGGAGTCTCATGTTTATTGATCGCGCAAAAATTCACTTAATCTCCGGCAAAGGAGGCGATGGCGCCCTCTCTTTTCGGCGGGAAAAACACGTGGAAATGGGCGGCCCCGATGGGGGGTCTGGCGGCAAAGGCGGCGATGTCTGGGTCGAAGCGGATCCCCAAAAAAACACCCTTTATGATTTCACCTACCGCCCCCTGTTCAAGGCCGAGTCGGGCGAAAACGGCCGCGCCAAACGGCAAACCGGGGCCTGCGGGGAAGACCTCAGCATCAAGGTTCCGCCAGGCACATTGCTCTTTAAAGACGGGAAGTTGGTGGCAGATCTCAAAACGGCAGGCGACCGATACTTGGCCGCTCACGGCGGCAAAGGCGGCCGTGGCAACGCAACGTTCAAAACCGCCATCAACACAGCGCCTCACCTTTCTGAAAAGGGCGTCCCCGGGGAAGAAATATTTTTAGAGTTGGAATTGAAACTGGTAGCGGACGTGGGCCTGTTGGGGTTCCCGAACGCGGGAAAATCGACATTCTTGTCTGTCGTCACCCAAGCCCGACCAAAAATTGCGGATTATCCGTTCACCACATTGACACCCAACCTGGGGGTGGCCACGGCGGCGGGACGAACGTTTGTGATCGCAGACATCCCCGGCCTGATCGAAGGCGCTCACCAGGGCAAAGGGTTGGGCGATGAGTTTTTAAGACACGTGGAACGAACCCGGGTGCTCATCCACCTGGTGGACGTGTTCGGTTTTGACGGAAAAACAGCCGCCCAAAACCTCAAAGCGCTCAATAAAGAATTGGCGGCTCATTCCAAACGCCTTGCCGCCACCCCTCAGATCGTGGTGGCCACCAAAATGGATTTAACCGACGCCGACACCGCCCTCGCAGGCCTTCGCCGACTTTTTCGAAAAGAAAAAATTTATCCGCTTTCTTCCGCCACGGGGAAAGGGGTGAAAGAGCTCATGATGGCGGTGGTGAAAGCGCTTCAGACGGCGCCTGAACCGGCCGCGTTCACGCCGGACGTTATGGACATCGTCATCGAACCCGACTACAAGGTCGAACAACGGGCCAACGGCGAATGGTCTGTGAACGGTAAAAAAGTGAACACCCTCGTGGCGGTGACCAACTTTGACCAAGACGAAGCTGTTTCCCGCTTTCAAAATATATTAATTAAATTAGGCGTAGAAGAAACCCTGGTCAAAGCCGGGGCGCGCACCGGCGACAAAGTCTCCGTCAGCAACCACCAGTTCACCTTCCGACCAGCGCTCAAGCACCGCTAACCCCAAATGGGTTTAGAAGAGGATCGTCTCCCCGGCGTAGGCCGGGGCCCAGGGTTTAAAAGCGCGTTTTAACCAACTGTTCCAATCACTGGATCCCGGTTTCACCTCGGGGCAGGTTTCGCCGGGATGACGGGTTATCTAAACCCCCTTGCCGCACCCCGGGATTTTCCGTCTCTGACAAAGACAACACTCCGTTGCGAATTCGGTCCAATACCGCCCGGGGTCGGAGGACCAAGGTTTTTTCTGGCGGAACCCAGCCCAGGGCCAACGGCAGAGGACCCCAATAATCCGAATGAAATCCAGCCCCTAAAACGCCATGATGCACGGTCAAACCCCAGGGGCCAGCCACCGACAAGGTCGTGACCAAATCCACCGACCCGCGCGCCGGGAACACAACGCGAATGTTGTTTAAAGGGATCAGCAAAAGATTTTGGGGGGTGATCCGAAACTGTTCGTAGTCCAAGGCCCGCGCGCCGACTTTTTCCAAATAATATTGAAACCCCCAATGTCCCTCAAACCAAATCCGGGAGGCTTCCCCTTCCGGAACCGATCGGCCGAATTCTGGGCTGGGATCATTGGGCAATAAATATTTTTGGGTGAGGCCCGCCCCCTGCCGGGCCGTTTCCCAAGCCGCCCGGGCCAGTCGAGCGTCGGCCACCCCGGCGGCCAGGGCCAACACCGCCGCGGAAACCAGCGCGAGAGACGTGTGTTTCATTGAAATTCCAAGCCGTTGGACACGCCATGCCAATAGGATTCCCACCGCGGGAGTCGCCGGCAGAAGAGACCTTACCGTCACCGACCAATTGAACCACGCGGCAAAAGCCACTGTCCCCGCCAGCCAAGCCAAAACGGTCAAGGAAGTCGCGTCTCGCCGTGCCCGCCATTCCAGGAACGCCAAAACCAAAAGGTTCGCTCCTCCCGTCACCCACAGAACCATGTGCGCCAGAGCCCCCCAACGGATCTCGCTTGGTGTCACAAAAGAGAACGATTCAAAGGTCCCCAAACTGAGCGACACCACCCCCACCGCCACCGCCCCCCCGGCCCAGCGAAAGAGAACTTTTCGGGTCCACAGAAAAGGGAAAAAAAACAAACCGACAGCGAACCCGCCCCCGGTGAACGACAAGGCCGTCAGAGTTTTTCGTGCAAACCAACCGAGAGAGTGGGGAGAATAACCAAACGCAAAGCCGGCGGCTTCGGTAAAGAGACCTTGACCGTAAAGCCGTCCCGTGTAAAATTGATAGATCGCCATCCCCCCAGCGGTAAGAGGAGTGCCCAGACCCCGGCGGAGAGGCGCCGCGCCCGCCACACGCTGTAAAGCGCCAGGAGAGGAACCAACGTCACCCCGCTGTATTTGGTCAGAACCGCCCCCAGGGCACACAGCGCGGCGGCGGCCCACCAAGCGGGACGATCGTGTCCTTTTACCTGGAACACCACCGCCCAAGTCCAAAAAGCCAAAAGAGCCATGTCGGGCATGACCAGAGATCCGCACACCACAAAAGCTGGCGTCGCCACAGCCACAACTCCCGCCAGGACCGGGGGAGCCCCCCACAACCGGGCTAAAACGCCGACCCCGCAAGCCGCTAGAACAGCGCACACCAACGGCACGAGCGGAAGAATCCGTTCCGCGTGAACGAACGGCGAGATCATCGCGGCGAACAGAGGCGGCATGCGCAAGATCCGATCCAACCCTTCCACGGTTCCAAACCAGTTGACCGCAACACCATAAAAATTGAGCGGGTCTTGCCGAATCTGTCGGGCGGCCCAAACAATGAGGGGGGCATCCATGTGCAAGGGTTTTCCCAAAAACGGGGCCAACATCAACGCGGCCGCTCCTCCTCCCCACAGTAACGAAACCGAAGACTTCTCTTTCATTTCTGTCCCCCCGATAAAAACACATCCCTGCCCTCCGCCTTGTATCATATTTATTCATCGAAAAGTTTGCGAAAAAAGTAGAATTCATCCTTGTGAAACGCATCGTCATAAAAGTTGGCACCGCCATCCTCAGCCGCCCCGAAGGCGGCCTGAACCTGCCGCGGATCAAAGCCCTGGCCCAAGAACTCGCCACCCTCGGGTCAAAAGGCTACGCCCCCATCCTCGTCACCTCCGGCGCGATCGGCGCGGGGATGGACGCTTTCGGCTGGAAAATCCGCCCCACGGTCTTAAAAGACAAACAAGCCGCCGCCGCGGTGGGCCAAGTGGCGCTCATGGAAGCCTACAAGGGGGCCTTCGCCCCTTTGGGTGTCACCATCGCGCAAATCCTCTTGACGCGAGAAGATCTCGACGACCGAGAGAGATATCTCAACATTCGAAATACCCTGACCGCGCTTCTCGACCGGAACGTGATTCCCATCATTAACGAAAACGACACCGTGGCCACCCAAGAAATAAAATTCGGCGACAACGATACGCTGTCCGCGCTCGTGGCCGCCAAGATGGACGCGGCGCACCTGTTTATATTAACCGACGTGGACGGACTGTTGACCAGCACCGGCGCCGACGGCCGGCTTTTGCCAGAAGTGTTCCAAGTGACGCCCGACATCGAAGCCCTGGTTCAGGCGGGGACAGGCTCGACGAAAAGCGTCGGCGGCATGGCCAGCAAATTGTCCGCCGCCCGCCTGGCCATGGCCTCCGGGGTCGAAGTGTGGATTGCCTCCGGCCGAACCCCCGGCATCGTCAAGGATATTTTGAACGGAAAAGGCATCGGCACCCGTTTCGTCCCCAGCGCCGAAGCTCTTTCCGCGCGAAAACGCTGGATCGCCTTCGGACGGAAAGTGAGAGGGGCCTTGTACGTCGACGAAGGCGCTGTACGGGCGCTGACCGAAAACAAGCGAAGTTTGCTTCCCTCCGGAATCCAAAAGGTGGAAGGCCCCTTCAACGCCGGAGACACCGTGAAGATCCTCTCCCTCGACGGCAGAGAACTCGCCCGAGGCCTCACCGTTTTCAGCTCCACCGATCTAAAAACCATCCAGGGCCGCCGTTCCACGGAATTAGAATCTTTGCTTTTGGGCCACCCCGCCCCCGCCGAAGTCATCCACCGCAACAATCTCGTCCTCTTATAAAATGACCTTTTCATAACCCAGACGAGCTCGCATCAAAGAGGGGAAAAACCCGCCGCCCGCGTCTTTCGGTTCCCGACACTTTTTTCCGTCCTCCATCGTCTATAATGATAGACCCATGAACGCCCCAACGAACGACCAAGAGATCATCCAACGTATCCTCGACGGGCACGCCGAGGACTACGCCGAATTGATCCACCGCCACCAAGACCACATCTATGGGCTTTGTCTCTCGCTCATGAAAAACCCCACTGACGCTGAAGACGCCGCCCAAGAAATTTTTCTTAAAGCGTACCGACGGCTCCGGGATTTCCGCTTCGAATCATCGTTCAGCACCTGGCTTTACCGCGTGGCCTATTACCATTCCCTCGACTTATTAAAAGCCCGTTCAAGACGTCCCGCCGAATCCTTAGATGCCCTCACGGAGGCCCGCGGGGAATTCGCCGCGGAAACAGCAGAGATCGCCGAACCCACCGAGCAAACGGACTTGGCGCGCCAAACGCTGGAGAGCCTGGCGCCGGCAGAACGGCTGATCTTGACCCTCCGCGAAATCCAAGGCCTGACTTACGAGGAATTATCGGAAACCCTCGCGCTGTCTCTCGACGCTGTCAAATCCCGATTAAGGAGAGCCCGGGAGTCTCTGCGCCTTCAGGCGAGACACTTTTCGGCGTCCCCTGTCGTCCAATCCGGTGGAGACCCAAAATGAACGACGACCTGCCCATCCAGCAACTCTTTCAACCCTTCCGGGAAATAAAAGCCCCCGAAGGGTTCGCCGACAAAGTCATGGCAAACATCCTTTCTGAAGCCCCCCCCGTCCAACGATCCTCCCGGTCTTGGGGCCGCTGGGTCTGGACAGGAGGGCTGGCGCTGGCGGCATCGCTATTTCTCATGGTCTCCTTTTTGAAGGCTCCCCCTCCGGTCTCAAAAATGGACCTTTCCCTTTACTTGGCGGACACGAACACGGTGGAAGAAGAAATCGATCTCGGCACTGAAATCGAAAGTTATTTTCTATAAATTAAGGAGGCTCGTTATGATCAAGAAATTCGGAAGTGTGATGCTCACGATGATGGTGATGGGAAGCCTGGCCGCGGCCGAAAAATACGGATATGGGTCGCCCCGCGACGAAGAGGGGATGCGCGATCGCATGAAATCAGAACTTAACCTCAGCAAAGAACAACAGAAAAAACTAGAAACGCATCGCATCGATCAGCGAGCGGAAATGGAAAAACTCATGCTCGATGTCAGAGAAAAGCGAGAAGAATTAAAAGCCGCGCTCGAAAACACAGAAATGGATAAACGGGCGGTCGGACGAATCAACGAACAGTTAAAAAACGCCCAAAATGAGATGGCGGACAAACGATTGGAAGGAATCCTCTACGTCCGCGAAGTTCTCACCCCCGACCAATTCAAAAAGTTCCTCGCGCTCCGCCCCGAGCATTCAAAAGGGAATGGTAAGGGATACGGCCCTAAAGATCACCCCAAAAATAAAAAAGACAAATCCCGTTCACCTTCCAATAATAAATACAGCGACTCAGACGAGCCCACGGACGAAGACCCCCTGGAGACGACGAAAGAGCGTTGATTGCCTCGCTGGAAATTACTACCATGGTTCGACATCACTTAGGAGGGACGATTCATGCATAAGAAATCTCGTGTTGTTTCCGCGGGTCTGTTAAGTTCCATCTTGTTTCTCACTGGGTGTGCCATGGTCCAGTCTCCGGTTAACGGATTCTTTTACACTGAGGTCAAGGCCCCCATGGGAGTGACATCCAATGGCCCTTCGTCGAAAGTCGGACGCGCCATGTCGTCTTCTGTTCTGGGGTTAATCGCCACGGGAGACTCCAGCATTGAAGCGGCGGCTAAAAATGGAAAAATCACCAAGATTCACCACGTGGATTACGAGGCAAAAAACATTCTCGGTATCTACTCCACTTTCACCACCGTCGTCTACGGCGAATAATAATCGACATTAACGCACACGGGGTGGATCGGCCAATGCCGATCCACCCCGTGTTATTCTTCGCTTAAAATGCGCTTTAGATAAGGCCTGCATTATTGTAGTTGCCCCATTGTTGGGGCTCTTTTGACTCGGTTCAAATACAAATCGGCCGATAAATCGGGCAACGACTCCTTATCTAAACCTCATTGAGGTTAACCCGATCTCACCAAGAATCCACTCCCGTCCCCAACGCCTTAATTTTATCCATTAAAACTCGGTTGGTGACCGGCTTCACCAAAACGCCGTCGGCCCCAGCCGCCCGGGCCTGATCCTTCTGAGCGGGATTGCCATCCCCCGTCACCAAAAGAACAGAAACCTTTGCGAGCGCCGGATCGGCCCGCACCGCCTGAAGAAAAGCCAACCCATTCATCTCTGGCATGGTCCAGTCCACCAACACCACGTCCACCGGAAGACTTTGTCGCAAAAGGGCCAACCCCACCACGCCGTTCTCCGCTTCCAACACCTCATACCCATTTCGCCCCAAATACATCCCAAACAATTGGCGAACCACTTCTTCGTCATCAATGATCAGCGCCCGCAAAACCTTTTCCATCGTCATTTCCCCCCTGGGTATTCGGCCGCCCTGGCCGCACCGATTTTTCCTTCCGACGTCGACGCTCCCAGCGGCCCCACCGCCCATGCTTTATGGGGCAAATCGCGTAGCGCCATGCCGGGGTTGCGCTCCAGGAAATAGGTCAATGACCACTCATCCCGAAAGAGAAGCACCGAACTCCCCTCCGCGTCGGAGGCGGGCAGAACCCCCGCATGGAGGATCATCTCCCCCGATAAAGGGCCCTCCAGCCAACGGACCATTTTCCAAGGAGCCCCCTCGATCTGGGATAACGCCCCGTACTCCGACTCCAGCCGGAATTGGACCACCTCAAATTGAAGAGGCCCCACCGCCGCCAAGAGGAGGGTCCCATTATTCAAAGTGAAGGATTGAACGATCCCTTCCAAAAGCAGTTGCTCCAGCCCTTTGCGGAAGGGTTTGTATTTGGCGGGGCTGGGATTATGGATGAACGCAAAACATTCCGGAGGGAACCGCGGGATCTCGTCGTAAACGATGCGCGGGTCATCCCCCAACGTGTCCCCGATCATGAACTCCGGATGACCCACCAAACCAACGATGTCCCCCGCGTGGGCTTCTTCCACCACTTCCCGATCTCGACCGAAGAGTTTGTGCGAATTGGAAAGTTTGACTCGTTTGCCCGTCCCTGAATGGAATGCCGACATGTCTCGGACAAACCGCCCAGAACAGACCCGCATAAAGGCCACCCGATCCCGGTGACGCGGATCCATATTCCCCTGAATCTTAAAAACAAACCCAGAAAACGCAGGGTCGTCGGGCGAAACCGGCCCCTGGGACGTTCGTCGAGCCACCGGCGCAGGAGAGTGCGCCAAAAAACCGTCCAACAGGAGCTGAACACCAAAATTGTTGGAAGCACTGCCAAAGAAGACGGGGGTCATGTCGCCGGCCAGGACAGCGGACGGGTCGAAGGGCGGAACAATCGCGTCGAGGAGCGACGTCTCTTCAATAAATCTCAAGTAACTCATGGGGTCCAAACAATGGGAGATAAACGGATCCGCGGGATCGTGCACCGCTTCGGAGGCTCGGTACGAACCGCCGGGGGTCCGCTCGAAAAGGTGAACGTGGCGCATGATTCTATCATAGACCCCGCGAAAATCGGGCCCGGTGCCCAACGGCCAATTCATGGGAAAGGGGCGGAGATGAAGGGTTTTCTCTAATTCGTCAACCAACTCCAGAGGTTCTTTCGTCGGGCGGTCCAGCTTGTTCATGAAGGTATAGATTGGCACGCGCCGTTGACGGCACACCTCGAAAAGTTTACGCGTTTGACTCTCGATGCCTTTGGCGGCGTCAATAACCATCACCACCGCGTCGACCGCGGTCAACACCCGGTACGTATCTTCAGAAAAATCCCGGTGACCGGGGGTATCCAGCAAGTTCACGCGATACCCATCATAATCAAACTGAAGAACAGTGGAACTAACGGAGATCCCACGTTTTTTCTCCAGTTCCATCCAATCCGAAGCGGTGGCCGACTGATCCCGCCGGGCCGTGACCGCCCCCGCCAAACGCAGAGCCCCGCCGTAAAGCAAGAGCTTCTCCGTCAAGGTGGTTTTCCCCGCGTCCGGATGAGAAATAATGGCAAACGTTCGACGTCGCGAAATGTCGTTCATATAATCCTTTGGCGAATATAGCACATGGTTACTGGCAAAACTACCGACCGACTCGAGCCAAAATCCTCCGATAAGGACTATTTTAGGTCGGAGGGGTTTCACCAGCTTGGCGAAATCGAGATTTTGTTGCGCGGCCGGAAGCCCATGCCACGTTCTTACAGGAGCTTTTGGGCTCGAATCGATTACCACTGAGGAACGCTTTTCCCGCGCGCCTTTCATGCCGTTAATTTATCGCAAACTTGAAACACTGGGGAACATCATTTTATCTAATTCTCTTTTAAAACGTTTTTAATGAAATTTATTGCTTTAAAATATATATTTTATTTTTAATATATGCTTAATTAATCATTAATATTCTTTTTTGAATGTTTAATAACACATATTTATGATTGATTTGTCGAATTCTTCATGCCGTGATTGGAATCGAATTCTTACCCGGTTGACTCATACGGAACTGGCGCAACGGGCTAAAATTCAAGAGTCCCACATGGGGGGGAAATGAAAAACCGAATCGAAGAAATCATCGCCTATTATGAAAATCTTTCCCTGGCGAACCTGGAAACCCTGGGAAACATTTACGCTCCCCAACTCCATTTCAAAGACCCCTTTATCGAAATTTTTGATCTCCCTGGGCTGAAACGATATTACACGAACCTGTGGACGAGAGGCCGAAATCCCCGGTTTAAAATAACGGCTTCAGTGGGGAACGAACATCGATGTGCTCTGATTTGGGTTTTCCGGTACGAACGGTTTCATATGAATTGGGAAATCCGAGGATGCTTTTGGGTGGAACTGAATTCCCACGGGCTCATCGTAAAACATGAGGATTTTTGGGATGTGTCCTCCCAAATCTATGAAAGGTTGCCCGTGATCGGATTATTTTTTAGAGCGATAAAATGGGGTATATCGACGCTAATGTGAAATCCGATCGGGATTGTTGACGGCCGTGGGAGGGGCGCTGGCCCGGTCCGCCCAACGGGCCCACAGGGTAAGGACCGATTTTAGAAACACCTGATCTCCAACCATCCCCATCACCAAGATAAAGATGTTGAGAAGCCCAAAAAAAAGAATGGGCTGAAAATGAGATAAGGTCAAAACCCCAAACGCGATCCCCATAATGAGAAAAGAAGCCACGGAAGCTTCGCCTTTTTCAAAGGTGGTGATCTCCAAGGCCTGGGCGACCCCCATGCCCCGCTTTCGATGGGCGCCAAAGGTGGAAAAAAAGTGCACGGTATCGTCAACGATGATCCCGAACGCTGACGCCGCGATCAACGACGTTCCTGAATCCAAGGGAATTCCGAGTGCTCCCATGAGTCCGAAGTTGATCACGATGGGAAACAGGTTGGGGAGAAGAAACAGCAAGGCCAATCCCCAGGACCGCAGGACCCCCACCATGATCAACCAGATCACAATGACTGTTTGACCGATGTTGTTGATTTGGTCGTCCACCATCACCTTCATGGTCCGAACACCCAGGGCCGTGGACCCGGTCACCGTGGCGGTCACCCCCGCGATGGGGTGGCGGTCGAGAATCGTTTGGAGGTCGCGGATTAGTTCGCGCGATTCGTTCGAGCTGGGGGCGGCGGCGCGGATCATCACCCGGACCGTATCGAACGACGGGGTGGTATAATCCTCTAAATCATCCCGACCGTAAAGCAACAAATATTGTTCCAACATCCGTTGGTTTTTGGGGAGACGGTATTCCGCGGGATCTTCCGCATGAAAAGCTTTATTCATTTCCTTTAGGTATTCGCCAAACCCCACCACCGAGTCCACACGCGGGTGCGCTTTGAACTCTTGGCTGATCGCGTCGATTTTGACGAGGAGAGCGGGGTTTTTGAAAGCGTCTCGGGTGGACTCAAAAACAACGTTAATGGCTTCGATCCCCGCCAGGTTGTCCCGAACAAAATTAATGTCCTGACGAAGTTCGGATTTCGAATTGAAAAGTTCCTCCAGGTTCGTGTTGACCTTGATGTCCCGGGCGAACCATCCCCCCAGGCCAGGCCCGCCACGCAGAGGAGCAACGGCCACCAAGGATGGCGTGTGATGGCGCCATGAACCCAGCGAATAAACCGTGGAATTTCCCGCGTTTTGTGATCTTCGGGCGACCGGTAAATCCGGTCTGCTCGAAAATAGGTCAGGAGGGGCGCGACGAAACCAAAAGTGACGATGAACTCGAAGATCATTCCGGTCGCCGCCAGCCACCCGAAACTTCGAATGGCCATTACGCTATTGAAGGTATAGGAAAAAAAACCAATCCCCGTGTTCACGCTCGTCAACAGACAGGGAAAGAGGACCATCCTTAACACTCGGCCCAGGGCTTCCCGGGGTCGGCCTCCGCTCTCATCCAAAAGACGTCGATCCAAATGGGTGAATATGTGAATAATGTCCGACAGCGCCAGAGCCATGACCAATGGCACAACAGCGATCGAAGCGTTGTTGATCGTGATATTCGCCAACCCCGCCAAGCCCAACGTGGCCATCAACGTCAGCACAATGCCCAGAGCCGCGATAAAAAATAGCCTGATGTTCCGGAACACAAACCAAATCGCCACCAACGTCAAGATTAATGAAATGGGGAAAAACAGCCGGGCATCGGCCTCCATGTATTCCCCCATAAAGTAAGTGGTCACGGGCCACCCCGCCACAGCTATGCGCAGTCCCCGCGCGCGATAGGGAGCCAATATTTTGTTCACCGACTTCAATAACGCTCGGATTTCCTTTTCGATGTCCCGGTCGGATCCGGGCGGGGGGATGGGAGAAAAAACAACGATCGCCGTGGTTTGGCCGTCCGGCGAAAGGAGGGTCCGGTCGTACAAAGGATTGGCCAGGGCCCGGCGCCGAAGGGCCGCGAGATCCGACGGGGAGGAGGGAATCGTCACGAGGAAATCGTCGGCCTCGAAAGAGTCAGCCGTCCCCCGCATGTCGGCGACATTGGAGAGACTGACGACATCCGTTACGCCCTCCACCTTTTCGAGAGCCTCCGTCAGTTCCTTCAGTTCACGCAGGCGCGGTTCGGTGAACAGGTCTGGTTGACGGTAGGCAATAACGAAGAATTCGTCTTTCTCAAAAATCTTGCGGAATTTATTAAAGAAATCCGTGGCCGGGTCGCGGTCGACAACAAAATCGTAGCTGTCATTTTTGGGAGTCACCTGAGGGAGAAAAGCGGAAAAAAAACCAACAAACAACAATGTCCCCAAAACCACCCACCCCGCCCGATTGGCAATGAACCGGCCCACCCCCTCCGCAAAGCGATCGCGCCAAAGGACAGGGGCCAAGCCAGGGGGAGGAGATTGCCGAGGATTCATGGATGTAAGATTAAGTCCAAAAGAGACCGCCGTCAAGGGGGCTTATCCAGCCAGGGACGTTCCTAGTTAAATAGTTTATTCGGATTTTCTGAGACCAATTCCCTCCCGCGCCAGCGCGCGACGCTGGCCGAGGGGCCTGACATTCTTGTCAGCTCGGCCATTTCTCGAACCGGCAGGCCCATACGGTCCACTCCCAGATGGATGAGCACCGCCTTGGCCCGGGAAATCGGGCCGGTTCTTCCCTTGACCAAGAGATCCTGTTTCGCAACTCTCATCGCCTCGGACACCTTCTCCACTAATTCATCCCTGGAAATCTTTAGATCCAGGTTTCTTTTTCTTTTTCTAAACGGTCGACAACAGACTCAACAAAAACCCCTGAACCCAGCACTCGTTCGTCAAATCGTTCACCGGCCCCCTCTTTCTGGGCCTTCAGAGCCTCTGCCATTCCCCCCAGACTCCGAACCAACCCTCCGCCAGCCAAATCCGGCCTATGCCCCTGACCACGTCCCGCCGTCATAAATTCCATGTAACGTCGACGCGCTACGCCACCTATGCTTCCAAATCGCGCCAGGATTTCCTCCGTCGCCTGCCACGGCCGTTTTATCCCACCCACCAATGCGGAATGTCCTGTGTAGGGATAACCGTTCAAGGCCTCCATCGTTGGACGATCGGCCCGCAGGGGATTGAGGTGAATGTGCGAACAAGCTCCAAAAGATATCTTTCTTCTTCGCAGACAACAGATTTATAGCGATTTTGAAACAAATGGCCCACGCGCTTATGGCGACGGTTAAACCCCACCGCGTAGCCCGTCATCACCCGCCGCATCAAAGAAGAAACCCCGACGCTCCCGACCGAACCAGTAAGTGAAAGTGATTCGGCATTAGCGCCCACGCCAAGATCGTGTTTGGCGATTTCTCCAGTCCGGCTTACACCCGTTCCACAAAATCCGCGTAGTCAAACTTCCCGGGAAAGATAACACCGCTCAATCCCCCGGGCCATCACATGGTGCAAAAGTCCAGGAGCGTCCAATCGCGCGAGTCGTGGCATTCCCCTACGTTACTGAATTTCTTCTCTCTTGGCAATTAAACTACTTATCTACCAACGTCCCCCAAAACTCCGCCGAAAACAGTAAAGGGTCCAACCTTATAGAAAGGTCAGACCCTTTTGATGAGTTCGAGACGAATAAAATGTGGAGCATAAAGTTGGTCGCAAACCATCGACCTACAATACCAAATATCGCCCACGACTATTGGCAAAACTATCGCCTGACCGGGGACTACAACCTGCGGCCCTCCTAATTGGGGATCGGACGACCTGTTGCGAATGGAGGGGGGAGGCCTTGAATGGCCTCCCCCCTGACGCATGTGTAGAGGGGGGTGCGATGCTCTCCCGTCCACTGCGGCAGGTGGTGCCGCGCCTTTGCCGTTCGATTTTTTTGACCGTTGACCGCTATCGCGGCGCCCGGCGGGGCCACTCCAATTCACCGTGCCGGCAGAGAGAGACAGAGACAAGAGACACAGCCTACAGCGCTGGGCCACCGCTCACGGGCGCAAGCCCGCGCCCGCTCGTCCGTCCCGCTTCGACAACCGTTCCCTTCCCTTCGTCCCCGGCGTTTAGCCAATCGCGCAGTTCCTCCCCCGGTTGACCGGTCCGGCCATGTCGTTTGCTTCGGTTCGGTGCGATTCCCAATCGTCCGGCCCAGTTCCGCTTCCGTCCCTTGGTCGGCGGGAAAAGAAACAGCCCCCCGCTGGTCCCGCGAAAAACAGAGCCCCCGCTGTTCCCGCCGAAAAGCCGCTCGGCCGCGCCGCCACGAAAAGCACGCGGCGGCCCCGCCTCGCCCCGCTGTGCTGGCGGTTGAATCGTTTCCCCGACGCGACTGAACCCACGCGGCCCGCTCCGACAGAATCGCCGTCCCCCGGGTCGCTCCCCGGCCCCGCACAAAAAACGGGCGCGGGACCAGTCCGCTCCGTCGCCCCCGCGACTGAACCGCCCGCGCTCCGTTAGGTTCGCTCCAACCCCGCCCAATTGGTTCGTCTGTCCCGGCCCTGGGAGATATATTCGGGGCCTGCTCCGGCGTTTAAAAGACGCTCGGCTTCGCCTCGCCCCGCTGTGCTGGCGGTTGATTCGCTACCAGAGGGAGAGAACCCCAGCCGCCGCTCCGGTGGGTTCGCTCTCCCCCGGGGCCGCTCCGCCGCGTCGGCCCTTCGCGCCGCCGCCGCTCCGCTCCGTCGCCCCCGGGACCGTGCCGCCTTCCGCTCCGGGAGGTTCGCCTCACCCCGGGCTCCGAGGTGCTGTCCGCGGCCCCGCACGTGGGGGCTGTCGCTGATTGGCCGTTGTGCGCTGGGTCTGTGTGGCGCGGGGCCACTGCCCACTGGCGAGGGGTCCGCCCTCCGCTCCGGGGCTCGGGAAACCTAACAAGTCTTAAGGGTTGGCCCTCGGCCTCCTCGTCCTGGCGCGC
>JADKCG010000038.1 GCA_016714745.1 Elusimicrobiota bacterium
TGATATCCAGTTCGCCCTCCGTGCGAGCATGACACGGGTCACCTCGGTCGCTTGGAAATAGGCGTGCGTGGATAACACTGTCGCCAGCTACCGGTCTTCAGGCTCAAACACGATAACTTTCCCAAAGTTGCTTATGTTCATTCGCCCTTCACGGTTGCAGGCCCGGCCGCCTGCGCGATGGCTTCCAAAGCGACCCAGAGCGCAAAAACTTTGGGGAAGTCCGATGACATCCGACAAATGGCCGGCCTCTACGCACTGAGTCGAAATCAGCCGGCAGGGTGGACCAGCTTTCAAAGTTCTCGAACCTTATCTAGTACGGTGCGTCGGCATGGGCAAAGATTAGTTGAAAGGTGGAAACATCAGGAGCATCGCCAAGAGCTTCCAACAGAGTGAGGGCGTGCCGCTGCAGATTTACCACTACTAAGGCTTGGAGAGTTTTCGAAGTTTTCCAGCGAGGTCGGTCCAATTTTGCCTCCGCCCGCCCTTGGCCAAGAGACATCCACTCTTTTTGAGGTTACTGAACAAGACGGCGTGTTCAGGAACGATTTACTGGCCTCCACTTGCTGGCCGCTTGTTTGGCCACAGCCTCAAAGCGTATCGAAAGCGGGTTGTGTGGCGGTAGTAAAAATCACGCTTGAATGGTAAACCGACGACAAGCGTGAAGGTCGCAAGGTTGGCACGGCCAGATTTTGAGGCAAGGTTTGTGCCTCCACAAACAATATGACGGAATCCATGAGACTACGAAGTTTGCGGCACGGAGAGGACGGTTTGAGAACAGCGATTTGAGCAATTGACGTTGGTGGCGAGCACGATGGGCGCGTCCCAATTTTCAGACAACAAACGACGTTGTCTGTCCTGCCCAGCCTCAGCGTCCCGCTTTTCGTGTTCTTCTCAAGACCGGCAAGGTTGTGGTGCTCAAGCACAAAATTTTCAGGGAAACCTCCGAAACGTGCCTGTAGATTCGTGCCGTTTTGTTCAATGACCGTGAATGGCACGGCAACGGTGTCCAAAAAGTCGGCGTCTGCGAGACAAGAAAACACAAGGCGAATATCCAGCATGGCTCCGACCGCCTGTGCCATGGACTTGATGGCAAAGTTGGCTGGTGTGAGAAAATTTATGCCGTCAACGGTCGCTCGCTGTTTTAATCGGGAAATACCTGGATCGCTCAAATTGAGTTGAAAAGGGTGGTTTTCAACCAATCTGGCTGATCATGCTGTTTGCAGTGAGTCGCGATCGGCCTTTGCAGACCAACGTGGTAACCCTTGAATTGAAAGCGCGGCCGCAATGGCGCGATGTTCCGTAAGAGAAGTCGAGCTCCTGGGACCAGTGGTCAAGTCCCTGGTCATACCCTTTGAAGACGAGCCTGAAATCGATCTCCATATTTCCCTAAATCGTGCAGGAGACCCGCCAAGCAGGCTTCGTCCTTCCAAGGTGTCCTTGGGCAAATGTGTGCGCCAATTCTCACACTTAAGAGGTGGTCTTCTTCAGAGAGTGCCACCCTGCGGCGGAGGGTTCCGCTATTTGGGGTCGCTGAGTGTGCCCTGAACATGTTAGGGTTTGTGAACCCATTTTAGCTTACAATATTAATAATAATGAAAACGCATGTTTCTTTTTTTTAACTTTTATAATACACAATGTTAACGCAGTATTTATGGGCGCTTATTTTTATTGGGCATGCTCTTCTCTCCCTTTGATACAGTTTCAATTGCTGAAGTCCTTGCGTCCGCTAAAATTACCGATTGACAAATTGACATTTTATGGTAGTATTAAGACATGCGCATTGATAGAAAAGCATCGTCTTTTATTAAATAAGTGGCTAGAATCGTCCGTTCGGAAGTCTCTTTACTGCGTGGCGCGAGGCAGGTGGGGAAGTCTCACCTTGTCTGGACGGTTTGGGTCCAATTTCTCGAACATGGTGGAAGTTAATTTCGAAAGGAACCCCGAAGCACGGAAAATTTTCGGGGGAGACCTTTCCTCGGTCTTGATCCCGGCGTTGTCCGCTTTTTTAACGCGGAGTTGACTCCCGGAAAAATCCTTGCTCTTCTTGATGAAACCCAGGAATGCCCTGAAGCCATCAAATCACTTCGTTACTTTTATGAGGAATGTCCCGCCTCCATGTGATCGGGGCGGGGTCCTTGCTGGAGTTTGAGCTCGCCCGGACCGGGCTCCCGGTGGGCCGGGTTGAAATTCTTCACTTACAGCCCCTCTCTTTTTTGGAATTTCTTTCGGCCCTGGGGGAAACGTCCTTCATGGATGCCGTGGCGACCCATCCGTTTGACCAACCCCTCAATTCAGCGCTACACGAAAAGGGATTGATTTGGTCGCTTCTTATACCGCGGTGGGCGGACTGCCTGAAGTGGTGAGCGCTTACATCGACGAGCGCAATCTGGATCGGTGCCAGAGAAATTCAGAGCCAATTAATCCACGCTATCGCCAGGACATGAGAAGATGCGTCCCGAGCCAGTAGAATTCCTCACGCCGAGGATGTGATGAACGCCATCCTCGGCATTGGGGTGAAAAGTTAAACACAGCAAAGTTCGCACTGATGCCCGCGCGTTTCAGTTGGCGGAAGCGTTGGATCTTCTCGTCTGCGCGGTGGCGCATAAAGTGTTTCATTCCTCTTCAAACGGCGTTCCCCTGGGATCCGAGATCGACCGGAAGCGGTTCAAGGTCCTGTTCTTCGACGTGGACCTCGACAGGCGTTGATGGGACTACGCCTTGCTTCGTGGATCGTTGAGCCCGCGCACGCCGTGCTTCGTCAAGGGGATTGGTCGAACAGTTCAGGCCAAGAGCTGGCGGGGGCTGGTCCCCCATCGCTTCCGCCTGAACTTTATTACTGGCATCGAGAAGCCGGGACCAGCAACGCCGAGGTGGACCACGTCGTTCGTCGATCCCCCGCCTCCGTGCCGTTGGAGGTCAAGTCCGCGGTGGGCGCCATGCGAAGTTTGCATCTTTCCTTGCGGAAAACCCTTACCACACACTGGGCGTGAAAGTGTCCCAGACAACTTTCCCGCCACGGCAAAATCCTTTCTCTTCCCTCTACGCGCTTTCCTGATTGTCCCAGGCCGCACAAGAGTGAGGCGACTGAAAAATAAGTAACTACTCAGGGGTTTTCCCTCTCCTCTTGGGAGAGGGCAGGGTGATTGAAATGTATTTCTGACGATACGAGCGTCCATCCCCTCATCCGGCCCTCCGGGCCACCTTCTCCCAAGAGGAGAAGGAAAATCTTTTTTTTTGAGCCGTTGAAGACACACAACCCCCTGGGTAGTTACAAAATTTTATCCTGCTGAGCGGGGGTCGTCGGAAACCAAAGCCTCAGCGTGCTGTTGGGCGATCGGTGACATTTTGCGGGTTTTTTGACGATGTCGTCCATTTTTTTAGGGTGCTTGGCGGCCAGGTACGCGGCACTGGGTTTCCAAAACCAAACACAGGCCGTCTTCCAACGCTTGTCTCAGGCGTCGCCGGCCCGGTGGGCCGCTTTGTGATCAACGCCGTGACCCGCGCCACGTCCTCTGTCCCATACCCGGCCTCTCCCATGATGTCGCCCACGCGGCGGGCGTGAAACTTTAATTCTTCCCGCCACCGAAGGTACCCGGCCCGCCCCTCCGGAAACGTGGCCCGTGGGGACGTCCATCCGTTCCAATGTCGTTGGCCCCGGCCGCAATACGAAGGGCGTCCGACGGGTTCGGGCACAACTGTTCCACCCAGCGGGTGAGCCGTTCGGAATGGTCCACTTCACGGGGTTTCCCCTCAGCCGTCCGGCGCGGATCGACGGCGCTGGCGGAGTCGATGGCCGCCAGGTTTTGGCAAGCCGCGCGTTCTGTCACGAGCGCGACCGCCGTCGGGCCGCCCGCCGAGAATAATCCAGCGGAAATGACGTCCCGGGATTCGTGACGCGCCAACGCCGCCCGAATCACCTGTTCGGCCACCACGGCAATGTTGCGCAGTTCCAACAAATCCGGCGTCACCAAAAAGTTCCAATAATCTTGAATCTTTTTGAGCAACAAGATCCGGCTCAGGGCCCGTTCCAACCGTTTGGTGGTGCGAACAATGCCCACGTAGTTCCACATGAACCGGCGGATTTCTTCCCAGACTTGGCGGATCACCACCTGCTCGTCCGAATTACGCGCCCGGCCAGGGTTCCAGTCCGGCACCTGCCGGGGCAACAACGGGAACTCCGCCCGGGCCATGTCTTTCCAGGCGTCGGCCACCGCGTGGGAAAACACCAGGGCTTCCGGCAACGAATTGACGCCAGCCGGTTGGCTCGTGCAACCCCGTGCACGCCACTTCGCCCACCGCCGCCAAGCGAGGCAACCCCGTGGCACCCTGGCTGTCGGTCACCACCCCCAAAAAATAGTGCCGCGGCCGGAACCACGGATCGGTTGCGCGGAAATGTCGATCCCAAACGACAAGCACTTTTCGAAAATTTTGGGAACCGGCGGCGCAGATAGTCACCGCCCCCGATGGGTGATGTCCAAAATACACTCGTCGCCGGTTCGTTTCAGTTCGGCGTCGATGGCCCGGGCCACAATGTCCCGGGCGCCAGCTCCCGCGGGGATCGTATTTTTGCGCCGAAACCGCTGGCCGGCGCGATTTTTTAACACCGCCCCTTCCCCCGCAAGGCTTCGCTGATCAAAGTTTTTGGCTTTGGGATGAAACAAACACGTGGGATGAAACTGAACGAATTCCATGTTCGCCAACCGCGCCCCGGCCCGCAACGCCATGGCCCTGCCGTCGCCCGTGGCGATGTCGGGGTTGGACGTATAAAGATAAATTTTTCCGGCCCCGCCCGTGGCCAAGGCCGTGGCCCGAGCCAAAAATGTGCGCACCACGCCCGATTCCACGTCCAACACATACGCTCCGCCGCACGCGTTGCCCCCGCCTTTCACCCCCAACCGCCGCCGGGTTAGGAGATCCACGGCCGCGTGAAACTCGTCGAACTACAATCCGGGGGTTTTCCCGGACCCGGTCCACCAACACCCCGTTCCACCGCGTGGCCCGTGTAATCCCCCACGTGCAAATGCGGCGACGGAATGGCCCCCTTGCCAACCCCAACTGGTAGGAGGGTGTTCCGCGTCCACCGGCGTCGGACGATGTAAAATGAACGCCCCAGTCAATCAGGTCCTGGACCCGCGCCGGGGCCTGGGACACCACCGCGCGAACAATTTTTTCGTCCGACAACCCGGCCCCGGCCGCCAGCGTGTCGCGCACGTGGGCTTCGATGGAATCGTCCGGGGATACCACCGCCGCCAATCCGCCCTGGGCATATCCGTGGCCGATTCCGACAACTGCCGTTTGGTCACCAACCGCACCGGTACGTGCCGGACGCTTTCAACGCCAGCGACAACCCCCGCAATGCCCGACCCGATGATCAAAAAAAATCCGACGTCCGCGTTTTCTCTTTCAAGACGGCCATTGGTCCAGAAACATGTTCCAATCGGACACCAGGTCCCCGGAGTCACAAATTTAAAGGCAAATGGGCAGGAACGCGAGGTCCCATAAAATGGCGGGTGTTCCACGTCACCGCGGAATCTGCGAGGGCTCAGGTGCGCAAGCAGAATGGGCGCGTCATCCCCACCAGGGGACAGCCGTTTGGACTTCCTTGACGGTTGGGTTTTCGACCAACTGGGGCGAAAGGGAGCGCATGAGCAAATGAAAATCAAACCCAAGATGGGGAAACTTTTAAAATGTTTCGGTCCGCTTCCATCAACTTACCAGGTTGAAACGAGCAGGCTGATCAACCCTGTTGACCCGAAGCAAACTTCGTGGGCCGCGCCAGTCCACCGTGAAATCACTCCGGCCAACAGGGCGCTGGTGTCCAGAAAACTTTCCACCGCTTAGGACTGTCATTAAATAAGGGGATTGTTTAACAGTCGCTTAAACGCCATACTTTTGGCATGAATTTCTTTGCGGGTTTTCTTAAGGTCTTTTAATAGATCGTCAAAAGAAATGCGTTTTTTTAACTTCCCGCTCAAATTTTTTGAAACGAATCCCACCATCCCCCGTCGAGCTAAAATCAGCGATCGGCCGATCCGCACCACTTTGATCGCGTATTCCTCCAAATGGAGTTCGCGCCGAAAGCGAGCGGAATAGTGACCTGGCCGCGGGACCACACGCGTAAGAGCCATTCGATTTCTGCCGTTATTCAGAATTTCTCCGTAATTCATTATACCCCCAGACTCAGGTTGGTCAATGGCTTCCCAAGGGCCACGCCCCGAGCCGTGGCGGACACGTCGTGCACGCGCAACACGTCGGCGCCCTGGGCGCGGCGGCCCACAGATGGGCGGCCAAGGTTCCTCGCTCCTCTCCTCGGGGGTAACGGTTGAGTGATGTTCGCTTCCCAAAACACGCCCGATGAACGATTTGCGCGAAACGCCCACCACCAGGGGAAGTTGAAACTTCTTGAAATCCCGCCGAGCCGACGTAAAATCTCCAGGTTGGGAGGGTGGTTTTTCCGAATCCGATACCAGGGTCCACCACCCCGATCGCGGCGGATCCCCCGCGCCCACGGCAAACGCGTCCGCTCATTAAAAAGCGAGGAGGTCGATGACCCACATCTCCGTAAACCGGCGCGTCTTGCCTTGGTGCGGGAGTCCCTAAACGGTGCATCAAAGACCACCGGCGCGTTTGGTCGCGCACCACCACGGGCATCCATGGATCCCCAACGCCAGACGTCGTTGACCATGAACGCGCCTTCTTCCAACGCCTGGCGGGCCACTTCGGCTTTTGTGGTGTCGACGGACAACGAACGGAAGGCAGTCGGTGGGAAAAGTTATTTGAATCACCGGGATCACCCCGTTTGAGTTCCACGTCCAGGGGCCCGGGTCGGACCCCGGCCAGGTGGATTCGCCCCCCATCGATGATTGCCGCGCCTTCCTCCACCAGCGTGTGCCGGGCAAGGCCCGGTCCACCTTGATCGTAGCGGCCCCCACCGAAAAAGAGTCGGGTGTGACGTTTAAAATACCCATCAACAACGGCCCGCGGGAGAGATCCAACGGAGTCCGGCCATGTGCGTTGGCTCGCCCCCCGGATTCCACGCCACCCTGTCGTGTTGAAGCGAACGAACCCGTTAGGCTGGGCTGGGGCGGGGACAAACCCCGGCGCCGATCCGCCTTCAGTGGACGGGGCCGGAGGAACCGACGGGACGCTAGGACCGGCGGCGGAACGCCGTCGACAATGGCGTTGATCTCGTCGCGATTCAAAACTTCTTTTTCGATCAGGGTTTTGGCCAAGGTGTCCAGGGCCGTGCGGTGATCGGTCAGAATCGTTTTGACCGCTCTTGGGCCTCGGCGATTAAACGTTTCACTTCTTCATCAATTATTTGGGCCGTTTGGTCGGAATAGTTTTGGCCTTCCCCCAGTTCCCGTCCCAGAAACAGTTCTTCCGACTTTTTACGATACGTGATCGGGCCCAACCGTTCCGACATTCGATCTGGGCGAAGACCTTATGGGCAATTTGGGTGGCCTTCGATAGATCGGTCTTGAGCGCCCGTGGTGACTTCGTTAAAGACCAAATGTTCAGCCATTCGACCCCCGAGCAAAATGCAAAGACTGTTCAATATCTCCGACTTTGTCGTCAGGTAACGGTCTTCCGTGGGAAGCTGCGGCGGTAATAACTGGCTGGCCCCCGCGGAATGATGGACACCTTGTGAACCGGGTCGGCGGTCGGCAACTTTTTGGCGACCAGGGTATGCCCCGACTCATGGTAGGCGATGACCAACTTTTCCTTTTCGCTCATCATCCGGCTTTTGCGTTCCGGGCCGGCGATGACCCGGTCGATGGCTTCTTCCAGTTCTTTCATATCGACGGATTTTTTGTTTCGCCGCGCCGCCAACAACGCCCCTTCGTTGACCAGGTTGGCCAGGTCCGCGCCCGTAAACCCCCGGCGTGCGGCGGGCAATCACCGTCATATCCACACTCCGGGCGACAACTTAACCCTTGCTGGCGGGCACCACAACTACCTGTTCGCGTCCCTTTCAGTCCGGCATGGGCACCGACACCTGCCGGTCGAACTGGCCCGGCCGCAACAACGCCGGGTCCAAACGTCCGGCCGGTTGGTGGCGGCGATCAAGTACCCCTTCTTTGGGTGTCGAACCCGTCCATTTCCACCAAAAGCTGGTTTAAGGTCTGTTCGCGTTCATCGTGGCCGCCCCCGATCCCGGCGAACCGCTGACGGCCCACCGCATCGATCTCGTCCACGAACAACAGGCACGGCGCGTGTTTGCGGCCCTGTTCGAACAGGTCCTCACCCGCGACGCGCCCACCCCACGAACATCTCCACAAAGTCCGAACCCGAACTGGAGAAAAGGCACCCCCGCTTCCCCCGCCACCGCCTTGGCCAACAGCGTTTTGCCGGTACCCCGGACGATCCGAACAACAGCTACCCCTTAAAATTTGCCGCCCAACTTTTGGAATTTGGCCGGTCTTTCAAGAACTCGATAATTTCCCTGCAGTTCTTCTTTGGCTTCGTCGCACC